>CALWCE010000005.1 GCA_944376295.1 uncultured Clostridia bacterium | reverse complement strand
CTATGGCGAATATGATGCTACCATGAGCGACAGTGAGCTTCTTGCATTCCTTGTAGACGGAAAGATCGGTTACAGAGCTTCTGTTTCGGCGGGCGAAGGGGTAAAGATCACGGGCGTTAAGAACAACTATATGGCTGGCGAAACGTTGGAGTTTACCTTGACGACGGAGAAATTCTACGAAGTAGAGAGCGTGAAGGTGAACGGCGAAGAGATTACAGCTTCAGGCGGCAAATATTCGTACACACTGCCCGAAAATGCGACTTCCGTCAACATCGAAGTGACGACGACGCAGACCGCCGTGGTGTATGAGGGCAAAGATAATTTCTCGAAGAACTTTAATGATACGAAGATCTCAAATACCGCAGGACAATTATATAACAATAACGATAACGGAGGGACTTTCCTTGCCCCTGCTGTCTTTGATGCAAACTTCTATGCGCCACAGATTAATTCTATA
Source organism: uncultured Clostridia bacterium (assembly GCA_944376295.1). GTDB lineage: Bacteria > Bacillota > Clostridia > Christensenellales > Borkfalkiaceae > Gallimonas. The sequence goes on along the minus strand of CALWCE010000005.1, from coordinate 140,034 downwards.
CCGGACAATGTCAGGTTTGGCTTCAGAATATATTTAAAAAATGCACAAGGCGGCGGAGCGTTCACCGTAGCAGACGTTGTCATCGGAAAGACAAGCGGAAACTGGTATCTTGATATCGGCTATGACCTGCGCGGCACACAACGCAACAACTACCGTCTCAGCAATGAACAAATTCAGTCCGTTGCAGAAGGAACCTTTAAGGTCATTGTCGTAAAGAACGGAGCAGAACACCGCCTTTATGCACAAAACGGCGATCACTTTGAATACGTCGCTTCCTATACGGATGATGACGCAACGATGGTCTCATTCAGTACCATTGATCTGCTCGTACACAATTCTGAAGGCAAAGGTGTGGGTGAATACGGAGTCCACGATATGACCGTCTATGGCGAATATGATGCTACCATGAGCGACAGTGAGCTTCTTGCATTCCTTGTAGACGGAAAGATCGGTTACAGAGAGTATGCCGGGAAGGGAGATGATGTTACAGTTAAGGATTTTTCTGACGGCTCTATCTCATCAAGCGGACTTAAAACATTTGATGAAACATTGTCCGATGAGGAGCTTGTCGAGCTCTTTGCGGGAAGCAATGCGGAATAAGAGAGGAGGAAAGAAAAAAGTGGCAGACGTAAGATTAAAGAACATCTGCAAGGTCTATGACAGCAGAGATAAGGGACACGGGGGAGTGCTCGCCGTCAAAAACTTCTCGATGGATATCAAAGACGGCGAATTCATCGTCTTCGTCGGGCCTTCGGGCTGCGGGAAGTCGACGACGCTGCGTATGATCGCGGGCCTCGAGGATATTTCAAGCGGCGATCTGTACATCGACGGGACGTACGTCAACGACGTTCCCGCCAAGGACAGGAATATCGCCATGGTCTTCCAGAACTATGCGCTCTACCCGCACATGACGGCCTATCAGAACATCTCCTTCGGGCTGACGCTGCAGCACGTCAAAGAACCGGTCTATGAAGACCGCCGGGAGGTGAAGGAAGCGCTTTCCGCGATCTCGGCCGCCGAGAAGGAGATCGCCGCCCTCAGCAAAGGCAACGCCGCCCGCGAGAAACAGCTTGAGGCCCTCGACGAAAAGAACGTGCTCTATGCCAATACGCTGCAAAAGCTGAGCGAGAAGATCACGCGGCTCAAAAACAAAGGCATGTACAACGCATCCGTGCGCAATACGGTGCTCAAGTGGGAGGCGCGCGCCTCCGCCCTCCGCGAGGCGACCACTGCAAATGAGGCGCGTATGACGAAGCTCACGGCTGCCATCTCTGCAGACAGGGAGATCATCTCTCAAAAAAGGGAGGGGATCGCTGCCCGAAAGCATAGCATTGCATGCTATCAGATCAAACGCATCGATACAAAGAAAGCCGCACAACTCACAAAATCGCTCGCCTATTACGAAAAACTTAAGGAAAGCGACGACGTTATCCGCAGAAGAGACGAGGAGGAGCTCAAACGGCTGAGCGGGGAACTCGCCGCCCTGCCAAAGAACGGCACGGAGGAACAGAAGCTGCGCGCAGAGGGCATTGCCGATACCATGCGCAGCTACCGGGATGAACTTGATATCCTCGCGCAGAGAAAACGATCTATCGAACAAAACATCGCCCGCGACCGAGAAGCCGCCGAACTCTATCAAAAAGAGCCGCAGCCCCTCTTCCGCGACCGCCGTTATACTAAGGCGGAGATCGACGAGCGGGTGATGCGCGCAGCAGAGATCCTCGACATCAAAAAGCTCTTGAAGCGCAAGCCGAGAGAGATGTCGGGCGGTCAGCGGCAGAGGATCGCGCTGGGACGTGCCATCGTGCGCGAACCTAAGGTGTTCCTCCTCGATGAGCCGCTCTCCAACCTCGATGCGAAACTGCGTACTTCCATGCGCTCGGAGATCGTCAAGCTGCACCGTCAGCTGAATACCACATTCATCTATGTTACGCACGACCAGATCGAAGCCATGACGATGGGCACGCGCATCGTCGTCATGAAGGACGGAGAAGTGCAGCAGATCGACACGCCCGTCAACCTCTTCGACCGCCCCGTGAATACGTTTGTGGCAGGCTTTATCGGCACGCCGCAGATGAATATGTTCCGCGTCGGCCTGCGAGCCGCAGGAGAGGATATCGGCTTTACTTTCAGCGACGGCAGCAGGATGGCATTCCCTAAAGCAAGCGTCAGGCCCGTGGAGGAGCGCTATCTCGACGGAGAAGAGCATCCCGTCATCCTGGGAGTGCGCTGCGAAGACCTGCTTCTGACCGAAGAAGGGAAGGGGTTCTGCTGCACCGTCTTAGGCGTCGAGCTTTTGGGCAGCGAGACCAACATTTATACCTCCCTCGAAGGCGTCAATGTGACGCTGAAACTCAACTACCGCCCCAACGTCTGCGTCGGCGACCGCATCTTCGTCGGCATGAACGAAAGAAAACTCTATCTGTTCGACGCCAACACGTCAACGACGATCTTAAAATAACGAGGTGAAAATCATGACGACCAAAGTAAAAAAAGCTGCTGTAGTACTCTCTTCTCTGCTTGCCTTTACCTGCCTTGCCGGCTGCGGCGGGAACGGCGATACGCCCGATGGCGACCAGGAGCGCATCACCTTCTGGGGCATCACCGACCAATATACCTCCGAAAGCTATAAACAGCTCGTGGATGCCTACAACGAAGGGCAGGGCAAGATCGACGGGGTCTTCGTCAAGTACTCTCCCAAGACGGACTCCTCTGCCAACCATATCTCCTACTGCGGCTCTGCGCGGGGCACGGTGGATATCATCGGTGTGAGCGACAGATATGTGTTCAACAACATCGCGCAGGGGTTCTATACCAACCTGCAGGACTACATCGACGACGAGACCACCTATACCCGCAATGAGGCGGGAGAAGCATATTTCAGCGAAGACAACTACTCCGCCAACAATATCGACAGATTCCGCTTCAACGCGGAAACGCGCGAGGCGGGAGCGGGGGAGGATCTCTATGCGCTGCCTCTCGTGAGCAACGCCAGCGTGATCTACTATAACGAGGACTACTTCCTCAATAACAACATCAACATCATCTCTGTCACCGAGGAAGAACTCGATGCCTACAATGCGGCAAACGGCACGGATTATGCCGCACGCGGCTATGCGGAATATACCGTCGAAGCAGCGCCTGCGGAAGGCCTGAAGACATCGGAAAACCTGCAGGGCGAGACGGTCGTCAAAGTATTCAACGATCTTATCCCCATGAGCTTTCTGGAAGTCAACACGCTGAGCAAATATTTTTCCACCGAGTATAATGCCGCCTCGCCTTCGCGCTACGGCATCCTCAACGAGTGGTGGTTCTCCCACGGCTGGGCCGTCGGCGGCGACTGCGTCAAGTGGGACGAGGCATCCGGGCAATATAAGTTCACCCTCGGCGACAAGCAGCCCAACTACCTTGTGACTTCCGCCGTCACCGTCAACGGAACGGCTTATGCGGCAGGGGATATCCTCACTTACCGCGACCGTAACTATGTATTGGAAAACAGCTCTGCGGACATCAGCGCTCATCTTTACGAACTTCCCTCCCAATACGAGCAGTTCCGCGAGTTCTGCGCCTGGTCGCAGGAAGCAGACAAGAAAGTGGACGACGAAGTGTATGGTTATGAGATCTCTCCCTCGCCCGCAACGCTCAATAACAGCTCCAAGGTCAACTATTTCACCTCGGGCGAAGTTGCCATGCTCGTGGACGGCACCACCGAGATGGATCCCATCTACAACGCACTTGTCGGCAAGACGGCATGGGATATCGCCCCCATGTACACTTACCGCGAATTTGAAGGAGAGGACCCCGCAGGCGACGGTACGCTGAAAGTCATCGGCAAAGAATACGACGGCGTGATCTTCACGGGCGAGATCAAGACGGTAGAGGGGACTAAGATCGTCGGCAAGCTCTCCGGCTCTTCTCAAAACTTCGGCTGGGCGATCCCCGCCAACTCCTCTCACAAGGATGCTGCATGGAAGTTCCTGCAATTCCTCACTTCCGAAGAGGGACAGAGCTACTTTGTCGCCAACGACGCGGGCGCTCCCTCCGTAAGCTCCTTCGTGAACAGCCCTGCATTTTATGACAAGGAGAACAAGAAGTGCGACAACTACCGCGCTATCGCCATTATGACGGAGAACTGCGAGATCGGTGACTGGTCATACTTCGAGAACGGCGAATGGATCTCCGATTGGTCGCTCGAACTCAACACGGACGTGAGGAACGGCGTCACGACGCTCGACGAATTTTTCGATCATCAGCAGGCAGGCACGGACAGCATCCTTGCGGGCTATAAGTTCAAGCTGCACGGAAAAGAGTAAGGGGGTGCACCATGGAACGGATCGCAGCGGGGCGTCTGACGCTCGACTTGCACCGAAAGAAAAAGTTTTCGGGCGAAAAGGCCTTTGCCTATGTGTGCGTGAGCCTCCCTCTCATCGGGTTTATCCTCTTCAGTCTTGTACCTCTCGCCATTTCGTTCATCTCCATGTTCACGACGATGGAGTACTACGATCTCTCTACCATGACATGGAACGAGTTCGAGACGTTCAAGATCGTCTTTTCGGATCAAGATCTGTACAAGTCGCTGCTCGTCACCGTGATGCTGGCCTCCAGTCAATTTATCAGCCTCACGGTCGCACTGTTCATCTCCTTTTTGCTCTCCAAGAAACCGAGGGGCAGAAAGATCTTTCAGATCCTCTACTTCATTCCCTATATCTGCAGCAGCGTTGCCACGGCGTATATGTGGATGACGATGTTCGACCCCAACTACGGCATCATCAATACCTTCCTCGTCGGACTGTTCGGCGAGGGGGCAAGGGTGAACTGGAGTTCGGATGCCGCGGCATATGCCATTGCCATCATCATCACCATCGTCTGGCAGGCGTCAGGATATGGCATCGTCATGTATAAAGCAGCTTTTGATGCAGTCAATCCTTCCTTGTACGAGGCGAGCGAGATCGACGGCGCCTCGGCCTGGAAAAAATTCTGGCGCATCACGTTCCCCAGCATCGCGCCTACGACCTTCTTTCTTCTCATGACGGGCATCATCGCGGGGATGCAGACCTTCGATATCGCAAGACTGTTTGCCGTCTCGTTCTTCCCGGATGCCTGGACGGGCACGGCAGGGCCTGGCAACATCGGCCTCACCACGGTCATGTTTATCTACAACAAGGGCACGCTGTACTTCAACATTCCGGAAGCCTCGGTGGCGTCCTGGATCCTGTTCGTCATCATTTTGACGCTTTCGCTTATCAACTATCGTCTGAGAAAGAGGTGGGTGAACGTATGAAAGCCTATAAAAGTATGATAAGTTCTTCGGATACCGTCCACGGTATTTCGCCGCGCGTCTCCTCCTACGAGGAAGTCAGAGAACGCAGGACAAGGCGCACGACGGGAATCCTCGGCAAAGCCGCCGTGTTTCTCATCCTGCTCTTGTATGCCGTTTGCCTGATGCTGCCTTTCTATGTGCTGTTCGTAACGAGCATCACGCCCTATCAGGAGCTCATGGGCTCCATGTCCTTCATTTGGTGGCCGCAGGAGGTGACCTGGGAGGCCTTCGTGCCTTTCATCTCTACCGACAATATCCTCGCGGATGACATCGGCGTACCCATCCTGCACGGCTTTTTGAACACACTTTGGTCAACGCTCCTGACGACGACCGTTTCGCTCTTTGTGAGCGGCTTGGCAGCTTACTGCTACTCCAAGATCCGATTTAAGGGTAAGGAAGTGCTGTTCATGTTTCAGCTGGCAACGATGATGATCCCCATGGCGACCATGACGGTGCCTTCCCTGCTCTGGTATGAGACGCTGGGCTGGACGCACAGCTGGTTCCCGATCATTATCCCCGGTCTCTTCGGCGGAGCCACGACCATCTTCTTCCTCAGAAGTTACATGGCTTCCGTGCCCAACGAAACGCTGGAAGCAGCCAAGATCGACGGATTGGGTCCCTTCAGGATCTTTTTGAAGATCGTCTTCCCGCAGGCCATTCCTGCCTTTATCGCTCAGTTCATCTTTGCCTTTGTGGGCGGTTACAATAACTACATGGGGCCGCTGCTCTATTTGAGCGACGATCCTCAAAATTATACGCTTCAGCTCGTGGTCACCGAACTGAGGACGTTCTACAATCAGCCCGGGCAGGTATGCGCAAGCTGCCTCATCGCGCTCGTGCCGCTCATCATCGTCTATGTGATCTTCCAGAGATTCTTTATCGAGGGCATCTCCATTGGCGGCGGCAAGGAATAACAGGACCGACGACAGCAAAAGAAGGAGGAAGAAATGAAAATATTACAGGAAAGCGACTTTGCGTTTCATCCTCCTTTTTCGCCTTCGCGGCGCATCGTGGCGTTTTTGACGGACAGCCTCATCCTCATCGTCGTCATCCTGCTCTGTTTCAAACTCGTTGACCTGCTCTATGCAAAGTACGATCCCAAGACACAGCAGCTTTCAGATGAACTTGCCCGCGAAAGCGAGGCGATCGCCGAATATTTTGCGGAAGCACAGCTCATGACCTTCGGCGAGCAAGGAAAAGCGGAGGCATTCGAGATCCAAGGGCAGAAGTTTATCTACTCGCTCGTCCTCTCAACGCTGGGCGAAGAGGTCTCGGAACAGAAGGCCTATCTATCGGAAGGCATCTACAACGACATGGGCGATACTGCACGGTCGGTCTTCTACTACTTTGCAGAGTTCAAGCCCGCTCACCGCGAACGATATGCAGATTACAACGAGAGTGAAGCGGGCGCTGCCTATGCGGAGGAACTCTTCCTTCAAGCGTGCGGAAATGAGGCGGACAGCTGCTTCGGGGACGACTTTCCGCTTCTCGAACGCAATACTGCCGCCGCGCTCGACAGGCTCATCTGCTTCCGCGAAGACAGCTGCGTCATCGACGGGTCCACCTACTACGGACGAGAGACTTTCCTCACTCTTTTAGACGCTTTTTCCGAAGTCTTGCTCGCAGCACGGAGCGATCTTGCAGAAAATTACCGTCCGTATGCCGAGCTTCAGGAAAGTTTTGCCTCCTCCCGCGAGGAGATGATCGGTGTAAGAACGGCCGAGCTCTGCCTTGCCTACGCATCGGGCATCCTCCTTTGCTTTCTTGTGCTCCCGATCGTCCTGCGCGGTCAATCGGCAGGGATACATCTGATGGGCGGACGCTGCATCGGCCGCGAAGGTCTCAAAATGCAATGGTACAGTTATCTGCTGCGACCTGTCTTTGCGGGCGTCACATACTTCATCAACGTCGTCTTTGCCGTCCTGCTCATGTTTGGCACCAATTGCGTTCACTTCCTCACCTTCCGCATCGGAGGAGCTTTCCCCGTCTATGCACTCTATCTGATCTCGGCCGGGGTGCTGCTGCTTTCGCTCATCCTGCTGTTTGCCGACGGAACGAGCAGGCGGACGCTCACCGATCTGCTTTCCGCAACAGAGGTCAAGGAGAAATAACATGCAAGCACAAAAGATACGATACAAAGCCGTCATCTTCGATCTGGACGGCGTGCTGGTACATACCGACGAATACCACTATTTGGCATGGAAGCAACTGTGCGACCTTAGGAAAATACCCTTCAACAGGACGGTGAACGACCTGCTGCGCGGCGTTTCTCGCAAGGAAAGCCTCGAGATCATCCTCTCGCGGGCGCACGTCAATTTATCTGAAGCGGAAAAGGAAAGCTTTCTTGCCGAAAAAAACGCCGTCTACCGGAAGTTTCTCGAACAGATGACGCCTGAAGACGTTGGACAGAAAGTGAGAAATACGCTCCGGACTCTGCGTGAGAGAGGGAAAAAACTGGCCGTGGGATCGAGCTCCAAGAACACAAAGTTCATCCTCGCGCAAGTGGGGCTTGAGAAGTTCTTTGACGCCGTCTCCGACGGGACGAACATCACAAGGACAAAGCCCGATCCGGAAGTATTCCTCAAAGCCGCGCAGATGCTCGGCGTTGAAAACGGGTGCTGTCTCGTGGTGGAGGATGCGGTTTCAGGCGTTCTCGCCGCAGAAGCGGCACACATGGACTGCGCCGCCATGGGCGACGCCGCGAGACATCATAGAGCGACTTATGATATCGAGCATCTCTCTATGCTCAAAGATATCGTTTTATAGACAACAAGGGAAAGGAAAAAATGAAGGTAAAAAACAATGCGTCGGGCAGCGCCGTCCTGAATGCTGTTCCGCCCGAACATCACATCAAGAAAAAAGAACGCCGCGAAAAGATGCCCGTTGCACGCTTCGTCAAGGACATCCGCATCACGGGAGTCGTGGATGAAAAAGTCAGATTTGTCCTTGAACGGCAGATGAAATGCAGGTCGTATTGGCAAAAATTCACGGAAGTCTTCTCCACGCATGAAGACATCGCCGACGAAGGCTGGCGGGGAGAATACTTCGGCAAAATGCTGCGCGGTGCAGCCTGGATCTACCGCTATGACCGTGACGAAGAACTCTATTCCGTCATGACGGCAGCCGTCAGGGATATGCTTTCCCGACAGGACGATCTGGGACGGTTTTCGACATATCCGCAGGAGGCGGAGTTCCGCGGCTGGGATATCTGGTGCAGGAAGTACGTCCTCACAGGGCTTTTGAGTTACCGTCAGATCTGCCGCGACCGCACGCTTTGCATCGAGATCGACGCAGCCTTGAAACGTCACCTCGATTACCTCGTCGAAAAGATCGGGGAGGGGGAGGGGCAGATCCCCATGACGCAGACCTCCTCCTGGTGGGGGGCAGTCAATTCCTGCTCTATCCTCGAATCCGTCGTCGCCATGTACCAGATGACGGGAGAAAAACGCTATTTGGACTTTGCCGCCTATATCCTCTCAACGGGCGGATGCAGGGACGGGGATCTCATCGAGCTGGCGTTTCACGACAAAAAGCTGCCCCATGAGTATCCCGTCGTCAAGGCTTACGAAATGATCTCCTTCTTTGAAGGGGTGCTCGCATACTACGAAACGACGGGAAAAGAGCAGTATTACCGCGCCGTCTGCCGTTTCGTCGAAGCAGTCTTCCGCGGTGAGATCACGATCATCGGCTGCGCGGGCTGCACCCATGAACTCTTTGATCATGCGGCCGTCAAGCAGACAGAATACAGCGAGACGATCATGCAGGAGACGTGCGTCACCGTCACCTGGATGCGTCTTCTGACCCGCCTCTATCTATTGAGCGGAGAGGAAAAATACATCGACCGCATCGAGCGTTCCGGTTTCAACGCGCTTTACGGGAGCCTCAACACAGAATGGAACGAGCAGTACAGCTTTGAGCGCAAGAAGTATGTAGATGCCATGGCAATCGACAGCTACAGCCCGCTCTATATGAATAAAAGGGGGCGCGGCATCGGCGGCTACAAAGAATTTGCAAGCGGAGGACATTATGGCTGCTGTATCGCTATTGCCGCCTGCGGGTTCGCCCTCATGCCGCTCTCCGCCGTACTCAGGACCAAGGACGGATATATCGTCAACTTCCTATGCAACGCAGCCATCGAAGGGAAGGATCATACCCTCTTGCTTGAAAGCGGCTATCCTGCCAACGGCCGCGGGGTCATCACGGTCCGATGCGAAAAACCCGTCTGCCTTGAACTCAAGCTCCGCCGCCCCTCCTGGTGCAGGCGGATGACGGTAGAGGGGAAAGCCGTCGAATGCGACGGTTATTACACCGTGAACCGCTTCTTTAAGGACGGTGATAAACTTTCGGTGGAATGGCAGACGGAACTTCAGATCGAGCGCCTGAACGGAAAGATCGCTTTTACATACGGACCGCTCGTGCTGGCGGCAGACGCCAAGAAGACGGATGCCGACATCTCCCTGCCCGTACATCTTACTCAAGAACCCGAATATGAATTGCTGCCGCCCGAGAAAGGGGAACTGGTGCGTCTCAGTCTCAAGACCAAAGACGGAAACCTGCTTTTGACAGACTATCAATCCTGCGGCAAGAAATGGCTGGAGAAAGATGCCGTCATGTCGGCGTGGCTCAAGGAAGGTTGAGATGGAAGACAAGAGCAAAGAACTTACCTACCAAGAAAAAGTAAAGCTCCTGATGGCGGAGACGTATTGGAGCAGCCAGACCCTGAACGGCAAACTTGCTCCCTTTACCGTGGCGGACGGGCCGCTCGGGCTCAGGCGCGCGATGGAGCTTTCGGACGGCGGCGGGAAGGGCTGTTATCCGTCCGTAGCGTATCCCTGTGCCCAGACGCTCTCTATGACCTGGGATCTCTCCCTTGCGCGCGAGATGGGGAACTGCCTTGCTTACGACTGCATCGACCTTGGCGTGGATATCCTGCTGGGCCCCGGCATCAATATCAAACGGACGCCCGTCGCGGGCAGGAATTTTGAATATTTCTCGGAAGATCCCTATCTTTCGGGCGTCTTCGCCAAGGCCTACGTGGAAGGCGTACAGGAAAAGCATGTCGGTGCGACCGTCAAGCACTACTGCGCCAATAACCTTGAATATTGCCGCCATTACGCTTCCTCCGAAGTCTCGGAAGAAACGCTGAGGGAGATCTACCTGAAAGCGTTTGAGATCGCCGTTCAGGCGCATCCCTGCATGGTGATGACCTCCTACAACCTCGTGAACGGCGTGCGCATGTCTGAAAATCAACACCTCATTGATATCCTGCGCAAGGACTTTGGGTTTGACGGCGTCATCGTGAGCGACTGGGAGGCCTGTAAAGATGCCGCAAAGAGCATCACGGCAGGCATGACGATGATCTTCCCCTACAACGAGGAACGCGGACGGGAACTGGACGAGATCGCCCGAACGCACAGTATCTCCGAAAAGCTCATCGATGATGCCGCGCAAAAGATCGTACGGCTCTCCGAACGCTGCCAAAGCGAGAGAGCAAAACGACGGACCGAAAAGAGTGTGGAGGAACGCATTGCTGTTGCAGAAAAAATTGCCGAAGAAGGCATTGTCCTCCTCAAAAACAACAGTGTGCTGCCCTTGAAGAAAGAGGCGGACGTTCTGATGACGGGTGCGCCCTGCAAGACCTATTATGCAGGCGAGGGTTCGAGCAAAGTCGTTCCGAACAGTGGGTTTGAACCGCTTGATGCAGCTTACACGGCACTCGGCGGAAAGGTGCGCTATTGCCGCTCGACCTACTTTGAATTGATGAGCCCATGGATGAACAGGCTGTGCGGTTCGGATATTCCCGTATGCTGTAAAATGGCAGAGCAGGCCGACGTGACTATTATATGTGTTGGCGATGAGCCGGGCGTAGAGTCTGAATTTTACGACAGGGAAAAAATCACGCTCTCAAAGGTGGAAGAACAGGCCATTCTCGATATTTCGGCTCACGCGAAAAAGACGGTGGTCATCGTCTACGCGGGAGCGCCCATAAATATGACTGCCTGGATCAATAAAGCAGATGCGGTAGTGTGGGGCGGTTTCGGCGGTCAGTGCTCTGCAAAGGCGATCGCTAAGGTGCTTTTAGGAGACGTAAATCCAAGCGGGCGGCTTACGGAAACTTTCCCGCTGCATTTGAGTGACATTCCTGCCGAACAGAGCTATCGCGATTCCTTTGTGATAAAATACAGCGAAGGAGCAAACATCGGCTATCGTTATTTTGATCCATATAACAAACCCGTCTTGTTTCCGTTCGGATACGGTCTTTCCTATTCGGAATTTGCTTACTCCGACCTGTTTATCACAGTTTCGGGCGGCGAGATCCTCGTTTCCTTTTCCGTCGAGAACATATCTCGACGGGACGGAAAGGAAGTAGCTCAGGTCTATGCGGGGTGTGCTTGCAAAGAATATCCCTCAAAAGAACTTAAAGGCTTTGAAAAGATATCTTTGTGTGCAAGCGAAAAGAAAAGGGTAACGGTGAGGATCGGAGTTGACTCACTCCGCCACTATACAAACGGCGCGTGGCGCCATGTATCGGATGAATATACAATATACGTCTGCAAAAGTGTAAGTGATGTTCAGCTCTCCTCAAAGATAAAAATATAGAACACTGCCATGATATTTTCAAATCGGTTTTTCTGCGGGGACAGCCGCATATGCACCTTGCAAAGACATATCCCCGCGCCGCTTTTCAGACATTCGTTCCATATCGATACCATTCCCGCATCATTTGAAGTCACGATCTGCGGGCTTGGTGTTTATGAGTTGTTTGTGAATGGCAAGCGGATCACCAAAGGCTATCTTGCGCCTTACCGCAGCAATCCGAACCATTTCGTGTACTATGATCATTATGACATAACGCCGTATCTTGATGCAGGCGAAAATGTTGTTGGGATCGCGCTCGGCAACGGCATCATGTCGTCCGAAATGCCGGTATGGGGTGCTGACAAATACCCGTGGCGCAGTGCGCCCTGCTTTGCCTTCGCGGCAGAAGCGGACGGGAAGTTTCTTTTCGATGGTTCTGTGTTTGTAACACATGGCGGTGAAGTTACTTTCAATGACTGGCATTGCACCGAGAGTATAGACGCCCGTCTTGCCATGAAGAACTGGAACGATACCGGGTTTGACGACTCTTCCTGGGAAAAGGTATCGCCCGCGCGCGAGCCGTCAGGCGAAAAGAAGCTTTGCACTGCAGAGCCTGTCAAGGAATATGATCGCAGAAAACCTGTAAAAATGTGGCAGGGTGAACGCGGTTTCATATTTGACTTCGGGATCAGCGGCGCCGGCACTTATCATCTGAAGATCAAGGGGGAGTGCGGACAGCAGATAGAAGTTTACACTTCCGATTGTGTGATTGAAGGAAAGAAAATCACCAACCGAAACCTGTATTGCTGGTCTCTCACCGACAAAATGGCGGATAAAGTACAGCACGATCACTTAACTCTTTCGGGAAAGCCCGATGAGTTCGAACCGCGCTTTACCTTCCGTGGTTTCCGGTTTGCCGAGATCACAGGCATCACGCAGGAACAAGCTCAGTCTTTGGAAATAACGTTTATTCTGTTTTCCAATGGCTTTGCATCGGCAGGTTCATTCCGCTGCGACAACGAACAGATCAACCGTTTGCAGCAATGCGTCATTCAGTCCGACAGATCAAACTTCATACATTTTCCGCTCGATTGCCCACAGAGGGAAAAGAACGGCTGGACAGGCGACGCCGCGCTATCGTGCGAACAGCTTCTGCTGAACTTTGATTGCGCAAATTCCCTCTTTGTATGGCTGCAAAATATCTGCAAAGCGCAGCGGGATGACGGATCCCTTCCAGGCATCGTGCCCACCCATACCTGGGGATATGACTGGGGCTCCGGCCCCGCATGGGACAATGTTCTGTTTGAATTGCCATGGAGAATATATGTCTACACGGGCAACGACGAAGCGATAAAGCTCTGTGCGCCGCATATGCTGAAATATCTCTGCTATATGCAGTCAAAGAGCAGTGATTCGGGGCTGTATGCCTATGGGCTTGAAGACTGGCTGCCCGTCAACGTACACACGCCGCTCTGCGTTACCGATACGATCATGTGCAGATCCATCGCCGATACGGCAGAAAAGTGCTTTGGGGCGGTCGGGATGCATCAGGAGGCGCAGTACGCTGCGTCACTGTCGAAGAAAATAAAGAAGGCATTCCGCAAAGAAATTCTGCGCCCCCATGAATATGACGGTCCGCTCGGGGCAAACGACACCGTTGCAACACACGCAATGGCGATCTATTACGGTATGTACGAGGAGGAAGAGCTTCCTTCCGCAATCTACAAATTAAAATGTAGGATCAAGCAGTCGGGCGGACATATCGACTTCGGTGCGCTTTGCAACAGAGTTTTTTGGCGCGTGGTCGGGGAGCATATCGGCATGGACGAAGCTCTGGATATCATGCTCAGCGAAACGTATCCTTCCTTTGCCGCGCTGCTCAAAAACGGAATGACCACGCTCTGGGAAGGATTTGAATATTTTGAAGGAGATATGGCACACGTCCCCGCAGAGATCCCGCAGGGCTTCTGGTCGTTCGATCATCATTTTTGGGGCGATATTTCGGCGTTCTGGTACAGGTATCTTGCCGGCATACGGATAGACGGACCCGGAAGGGTGGAGTTTGCGCCAATGTTTTCAGAAAGGGTAAAAAACGTATGCGCCGAACACGTATTCGCCGAGGGAACGCTGCGCGTCGAAATAGACCACAACGGCAATTCAGCACATTGCAGAATATCTGTTCCCCGCGGCATAAGCGCGCGTGTAAACCCTCCACGGGGCTGGGCCTCGGATGCAGCCGAACTTGTCTGCGGTGAGAATGAAGTCGTATTTTCAAAACTCGGCTGAAAAAGGAAAAGCGAACTTGGTCATGGAGACGGAACTTATAACAAATTATCTGCTCGGCAAAGCCAAGCATTTCTTCAAACCCGCCTGCAACAAATTAAGGCATCCGTTCATCGTTCCCGGAGAAGGCTATATGAACGAACTCTGGGGCTGGGACAGCTACTGGGTCGCCTGTTCGCTGCGCTCTATGTTCGCTCGTTTTGGCGATCGCTTTATGGAAGAACACGGAATAAGACGCGATGACGCTGTTTTGCATATGAAGGGCAGCGTGCTTGATTTTCTCGATTCGCAGTCTGACGACGGATCCATTCCCTCTATGCTTGCAGAGGAAGGAATATTCCAAGATTTTTTTACCGATGAAATCAAAAAAGGGCACAAACACAATCAGCACGCTCCGTTTTTGTGCCAAGCCACGCTCGGCGCGGCAATGTTTACAGGTGACTTCGGTTGGTTTGATGCGGAAAAGCTTATCAGGTATCTTGAATACTATCAGCAGAACCAATATGACGGGAAGTCGGGGCTGTTTTTTTGGCAGAACGATATCATGATAGGGATAGACAATAATCCTACCGTCTTTTGCCGCCCGCCGCGCAGCAGCGCCGATATATTCCTGAATTGCTTTATTTATCTTGAATATTTGGCTCTTGTGCAGATCCTCAAAGCAAAAGGGGACAGCCGTGCGATCCGAATAGGATCGGAAGCGGAAAAGTTAAAACGCGCAATCAATGAGGAAATGTGGGATGAACGCGATGGGATCTATTATTCGCAGGATATCTCTTTTCATCATACGAACTGCTCGGCCGGCGGGGTAAAACTCCATTCGGGTATGCCGCCTCATTGGAAAAGCATGCCGCTCAAGATTCGGATATGGGCTTGTTTTTTGCCTATGTACGCGGGAATATGCAGTGCCGAACACGCAGAAAGAATGTGCACCCACCTGACGGCAGACGATTCCTTTCTGGCAAAATACGGCATAAGAACGCTTGCGTCGAACGAAAAAATGTATTGCCTTCAAAACAGCAGAGGCAATCCGTCAAACTGGCTCGGCCCCGTTTGGACGGTGGCAAATTACTGCGTCTATCAAGGACTGAAAAAGTATGGCAAGACAGAACTTTCAAAAGAGGTTGCCCGACGTACGGTTGCCCTGATGGAAAATTCACTTGAAAGGTACGGCGATCTGTTTGAAAGTTATCATCCTGACAGCGGCAAGCCGTTTATGCATCCGGGATTTCTCAGTTTTAATATGCTTGTATCGGAGATGATGTGAAGTGGATGTCTCAAATGATTTTTCGTTGAATTCCGTTCCTGCAACGGGGCAGCTGAGTGAGAAAGAAAGCGTTTGTATCTGTGATGACAGCGGCGCGGAATTCAGGATTTTATTTCTCGGCAATTCGATAACGCGGCATGCGCCCGCCCCCGGGCTCGGGTGGTATGGCGATTGGGGAATGGCGGCTTCGGCCCGTCAGAACGACTATGTTCACATGCTTGTCGCGTTGATGAATGGGATCGGGATAAAGTGCGGATATTGTATCGCGAATTTAAGCGAATGGGAGCGTTCCTGCGATATGTCGCTTCTTCACGGAAAGTATAAAAGCGCGATAGAATATCCCGCCGATATAGCCGTGATAAGGCTGGGCGAGAACGCGCGCCTTTTTGACAGAATAGAACAGTTTGAAGAAAGTTACGCATATCTTGCGGGCAAACTCGCCGCAGGCGGAAAAACTGTTATATGCACAGATCTGTTTTGGGAACACGCTGCCTTCGATACGTTCGTAAAAAAACTCGCAGGGGAAAAGAATTACCGTTTCGTACAAATCCATGACCTTGGAAGCGACGATACGATGAAGGCGGGGGGCAAGTTTGAAAATGTCGGAGTTGCCGTTCATCCGGGCGATCGTGGTATGGAGCAGATCGCTCATAGGCTTTTTGATACAATAAAGCAAACTCTGCGGTTCTGATAGAAAAAATAAAAGGGGACCAGGAAATGCTTGAAGAATTGAAATATCTCATCAGTATTCTTGTTTCTGTTATACTGGGTTTTGCCATAGGTTATGAGCGCAAACTTAGATTCAAGGAAGCAGGCATACGGACGCACACGATCGTCTGTGTCGGTTCGGCGTTGATCATGGTGGTATCAAAATACGGTTTCGGAGATAGTATCGAGGCTGATGCTTCGCGTGTGGCGGCGCAGATCGTTTCCGGCATCGGTTTCCTCGGCGCGGGCATCATCATATACCGTAAACATGAAATACACGGGCTGACTACTGCAGCAGGCGTGTGGGCGACTTCCGGCGTGGGAATGGCGGCAGGCGCCGGGTTATATATAGTCGCTTTGGGAGCGACCATCATTATTATTGCAGTACAGTGTCTGTTCCATCTCAACTGCCGCATATTCCGTACAAAGAAGTATTTCCAAATAAAAATATGCTTTGTCAACGGAGGGGAGGAATGCGGAAAAGTAAAAGAACTTTTCCAGACAGATCGATTTAACCGATTGATCATCGAGCGGAAGGGCGGTGAAACTTTGTATCACGCCACACTGAACACGGATGAAGAATATTCTTCCGCGCAGCTTCAGGAGATCATGAAAAATAATCCGTTTATAAAATCCATCGAACGGTGTGAGGAAGGATAAATCAGATGTCCCCCTATCTGTGAGGAAGACCTCCCGATGCGCAAGCACGGGAGGCCTTTCCTTGATCTCTGTCATATCAATTCTTTCAGCAATGGCGGAGCATCCTGTCAAAGGATCTCAACTGGTCACACCGAAGCGGAGCCGCGGGTGCGCCACGGGCGGTCGTCATCATCGTCATCATCGTCATCGTCGTCCCGATCGTCATCGTCGTGATCGTCGTCGTAGCGGTCGTGGTCGGAAGAGCTGCCGTCATCAAAGACGTAGTGATAGCCGCCCTCGCGGATATAGACGATAAAGCGGACGTCCTCGCCCGAGAGCTTCCCTTCGGCAAGAAGCACCGTCTCTCCATCGCGGCGCGCGCTCTCGAAGACGAGTTCGTCGCGCACGTTTTCCTGCTCGATGGTGAGTTTGAGTTCGAGCTCGCCCTCCTCCGACTCATATTCGACGGTGGTGCGCTCGACGCGCTTCCCGTTTTCATAGCGGGAATAGACGTATTCGCGTTCAACTTCCTGCTCGCCGTCCTCGTTTTCCGATTCGTACTCCTGCGTCACTTCGATATACGCACTTTTCGCCTCATCGAGATAGGCGCGGAAGAAGAGCTCGCCCTCCGTTTCGTCTTCTTCGCTCTCCGTCTCGTAATTGCCGCTGACGGGATAAGTCCTGCCTTCGGCAACAAGCACGCCTTCGATCGCATACTCTTCCTCTTTTTCGTCCTCCTCCTTCTGATCGGCATTCAAAATGTGCTTGTTGTAGTAGAGGGTGTAGTGCGCGGCGTTGCCCAAAAGGTCGGTATAGCCGATCTTCATGCCGTATTGATACTCCTCATTGCCTTCGACGGCGGTCGTCTCGATGGCGTCTTCGCTCAGAAGCCCCTCGACGAGCGCCATATAGCGGTTGACCGTTTCGATATGCTTCTCTTCCCGCGCAGCCCCGTCCTTCATCGCGCGGACGGGGGAAGCATCGCTTTCGGAAGCGAGAAGGGAACCCACGGAAGCTGCGCCGTACGCATAAAAGGACTCCGCGTTCGTGATATCTGCAAACTTATTGCCGCCCGGAAGCACCGTAGGCGCACTTCCCGGAAGGGCGAGAGGGAGCACGATGGCAAGCACGAGCAGGATGACGGCGATCGCGACGAGCGGGATCATCACCTTGCGCTTCTCCTTCGTCTGTTCGCTCCCGCCGTCGGCGCGCGCGAGCACGGGCGCCTCTTCCGCCGCTCGGTAGCCGAGCTCTTGCTTGATGCTCTCTCTGAGCTTTTTGTCCGGGAGGACGTCTTTTGCCTGCGCTTTGAGCATTTTTTTGATGTCTTTCATGCGTTGTCCTCCTCTAAGTGTGTTTTTAGCTTTCTGAGCGCTTCGTTGTTGCGCCAGGTCACCGTTCCGATGGGGATGCCCAGCATCGTGGAAACTTCCCGCCGCTTATAACCCGACACCTGACAGAGCATGACGATCTCGTACTCCTCGGGCGTTAAGATGCGGGCGGCAAGATCGAAGAGATAGGGGATCTCCGCCTCGCGCGTGCCGTATTTATAGGCGTCCGCCTCAAAGTCGGTGGAAACTTCGCGCTTGGCTCTTTTGAGGTGGTTGAGCGCGAGCGAGCGGGCGATCGTACACAGCCATGCCGTGAAGTTGGTCCCCGCGCGGTACTGCGCAAGCGAACGCATGGCGCGAAGGTAGGTCTCCTGCAAGATGTCTTCGGCGTGCATCTTGTCGTGCACGAGATACAGGATGGTAAAATACGCGGCGCGGTTGGTACGCTCGTAGATGAGGTCGAACGCCCGCGTGTTGCCCTGCCTGAGCGCCTCGACGTTTTTCTCTAAATGGTCGTCTTTCATCTCTCTTCCATACTATAAACAATCATAGCCTTCCCGATTGTTGGGGAAACGGCAAAATAAATCTTTTCTTTCTCCATTTTAACAAGAGTTTTGCCCTTCGTCAAGGGCGGAAAAAATTTTTTTGGTTTTTTTCTTATTTTTCCAACAAACGGGGCGGGGCGATTTGTTATATAGGTGCAAAGGGAAAAAACTTCCGGAACAAACCCCCAATCATTTTTAAGGAGAACACTTCAATGAAAAAGACGATCACCCTCATTTTAGCAGCTTCTGCACTCACCCTTGCACTCGGGGCGACCGCCTGCAATACGGGCGGCATCTCACTCGGCGGCACGGGCGACACCCCCGCTTCAAGCGAATCCGTCTACGGCGTGAGCGCCGCGACGGCGGGGATGCTCATTCAGTCGATGAAAGCCGAAGCACCCGACCCCTCTCAGACGCCCGAAAGTACGCCTCAGACGCCCGAAACGACGCTCCCCGAAGCGCCTCAGGAAACCCCCGAACCTCAGCCCACGGAGCCCGCAGCGCCCGACACAACTGGTTCTGCGTTCCCCGAACTCGACGGCTACATGGGGCTTGTCGACAGCTTCCTGAACGGCAACGGATATTCCGTTGAGGTCACAGATTCCGACCGCGCGGAATACGACGAGATGATGAAGATCTCTTACAGCGGGCTCAACGGCAGCACCAAGTACGAGATGCACTACAATAAGATGCTCATCCCCGACTTCGACGATGACGACGATCGGTGGGAGAAGGAAGAGGAAGAAGAATACGCTCTCAAAGGCGTTCTCGTGATCGACGGCATGGAATACCCCGTTCAAGGCGTGCGCGAGATCGAACGCGAGCACAATGAATATGAGAGCGAGACACAGTTCCGTGTGACGCTCGAAGACGGGCGCTCCGTGTGGGTGGAGCAGAGCGAGAGCTCGGAAAAGGACGAGCACGAACTCGAATACAGCTATCTCATCCGCGAAAACGGGCGCGTGGTGGAAAGAAGTTCCTTCTCCTTCGAGGAAGAGAGAGGGGAGACCGAACTTGAAATGATCACCGAAAAGAACGGCAGCCGCGAAAG
Organism: uncultured Clostridia bacterium; assembly: GCA_944376295.1. Lineage (GTDB taxonomy): Bacteria > Bacillota > Clostridia > Christensenellales > Borkfalkiaceae > Gallimonas. The sequence goes on along the minus strand of CALWCE010000005.1, from coordinate 120,311 downwards.
CTTCTCCTTTGAAAAGGAGAGCTACCGCGGAAGAGAGTATATCTTCCTCCGCGTCGGCAGCGGAAGAGAGACGAAGAGCTATCTGGTCGTCTCGGACGGCAACGGCGGATACACTTATGAAGAAGTAAGAAAATAACGGCACAAAAGGCGGCCCCAAGAGGCCGTCTTTTTTTGACAACTTTTCCTCTACCTCTTTACAATTGAAAGAAAATGGGGTATAATCGACAAAAAGGAGGTGCGCCGTGGCGATCAAACGGACGAGAGAATCGGAAGAAATGTATCTGGAGACCATCCTGCTTTTGCACCGGGAGCACGCCAACGTGCGCGCCGTCGACGTGGGGGAGGAGCTCGGCTATGCAAAATCCAGCGTCTCGCGCGGGGTCAACCTGCTCAAAGACAAGGGATATATCGAGATCGACCCCGCAACGGGGAACATCACCTTCACGGAAGCGGGAAAAAAGAAGGCGGAGGGCGTCTACGAACGCCACCGCGTGCTCACGAAGGCGCTCATCAAGTTGGGCGCGGAGGAGCACGTCGCCGAAGAAAACGCCTGCCGCATCGAACACGTCGTATCCAACGAACTGATGGATGTCTTCCGTCGGTTTGTCTCCTCCTGAAAAAGCCGCTTCCCCTGAACGGATGAGATCGAGAAAATAAAACCTGCCGCATACGCGGTATTCCTGCAGAAAGGGAACACGCGCGTATTTAACAAACGGACAGAGCATGATGCGCTCTGCCCGTTTTTCTTATTTTGAAAATTTCTTTCGTAAAAACAAGTGCTGTTTTTTAATCTTTTATTCTATCTTGTTTTATCCAAAGAAAATACAGGAAGATTTTATAACATAGCAGGAAAATATAACTAACCCACATCCAAACAAGATGATATAATTTTGGTAACAGGAAAACCGGAGGTAATGAGATGAAACAGATAAATGTTGGATTTATCGGAACGGGATGCCGCGGAAAGCTGTTGTCGTCCATCGTCGCAGACATGGAGGAGGCGAACATCGTCACGGTCTGCGATCTTTACGAGGATCGGCAAAGGGAAGCCGCCGAGGCGATCGAAAAAAAAGCGGGAAAGCGACCAAAGACATGCGGAGACTATCACGAACTGCTGAAAGATGACAAGATCGACGCCGTCATCATCGCGGCTTCGTGGGAGGCGCACGTTCCCGTTGCGATCGACTGTATGCAGGCAGGAAAGGTCACGGCGCTCGAAGTCGGCGGCGCCTATACCGTGGAGGACTGCTATGCGCTCGTCGAAGCGCAAGAACGCACCGGAACGCCCTTCATGTTCCTGGAAAATTGCTGCTACGGAAAATTCGAGCTGCTCTCCACCGCGCTTGTGCGGAAGGGGATGATGGGCGAAGTCGTCCACTGTCACGGCGCCTACGGCCATGACCTGAGGAGCGAAGTCCTCGGCGGAAGGGTCAACCGCCATTACCGCCTCAACAACTATATTTCGCGCAACTGCGAAAACTATCCGACGCACGAACTTGGGCCCATTGCGCGGTTGCTCGGGATCAACCGCGGGAACCGCATGGTGAGCCTGGTCTCCGTTGCTTCCAAAGCGGCAGGGCTGCGGGAATTTTCCCACGATCCCCGCAATCCCGATCCCACGCTCATCGGTCAGAAATTTGCCCAGGGCGACATCATCAATACGCTCATCACCTGTGAGGACGGCTCAACGATCTCCTTAAAACTGGATACGACGCTGCCGCGCTTCTACTCGCGGGAATTTACCGTCCGCGGGACAAAAGGCTGCTGCCTCATGGATATCAATGCCGTCCTGCTCGACGACGAAGGGCTGGAGGAGTTCTTCGATCCGCAGCTCTCCGTAGAAAAGTATCTCAACAATGCGGAGCAGTTCTCGGAATACCTCCCCGAGATCTGGAAGGACATGGACAAGGAAAGGACGCGCTGCGGTCACGGAGGGATGGATTACCTCATGCTGCGCGAATTTTTCCGTGCCGTGCAGGAAGAAAGAGCTATGCCCATCGATATCTACGATGCAGCTGCCTGGATGGTCATCACGCCGCTGTCCGAACAGTCCATTGCGCGGCAGGGCGCCGCCGTTGAGATCCCCGACTTCACGAACGGCGCATGGAGAACACGGAAAAATACGGACATCGTGGAACTGTAAAGCAGGGTTTTTAGCTCAGTCGGTCTTATTGAAGTTGGTATCGCAGTAAGTATTGCTGTTTTCGACCAGCTTCTTGTATTGCAGCGGCGTAAACCCGGTCGTCTTTTTGAACCGCGAACAAAAGTATTGGATGGTATCAAAGCCGAGATAATCGCTGATCTCGCGAAAGGTCATCCGGTTGGAAACGATGAGTTCCTGTGCCTTCTGGATGCGCATCCGGATAAAATAGTTGATGATGGACTCTCCCGTCACCTCTTTGAAGATGGCGGAGATGCGCGAGACGCTGTATCCCACTTTCCGGGCGATCTTTTTCAGGCTGAGCTTTTCGCAGAGATTGTCCGACAGGAGATTGATGACGGAAAGGACTGCGGAGTTCATCTTGCTCGTCTCGGTTCCCGCTTCGGAGACCGCCTCGTCCGACTGCTTGCGCAGAAGACGCAGAAGAAGCAGTTCCAGGAGGTTTTTGACGACCTGATGGGCAGCAAACTTCTTGGTCTCCCACTTCTTCATCGCGGGAACATGGTTCTTCCCCGCAATGATGGAGGTCCCGTCGCTGATGATATTGACAAGGTATCCCTGCTCGGTCTTGTCGAGCAGGATGGGCTTGTCGGCAAGGGGAAGGAGCGTCTCGCATTCAAAGACGGTAAAGCTGATGACGTTCACATAACAGGAAATGTTGTCGGCGCGGATGCGGTGAAAATCGAGCGGCTTATGCAGCAGCATCATGCCCTGTTCGAGCGGACAGGAATACTCCGGCGTCGATACAATGACTCTGCCCGACTGCACATAGACGATCTCCCACGGTTTGTGGCATTCCCCGCGGAAGGAAAACTGCGGCGTATAGTAGTAAGAATAAATGCTGTAAAGCTGATCGATCGAGAGCGTCGGCGGCAGATCGGTGGGGGTAAGTTCAACGTATCCTTTCTCCATAGCCTTCTCCGAAGATGTATGATCTTTGTCTCCATATTGTAACACAATTGTAATATCTTGTCAATAGTTTTGCGGATACAGTAAGATATTATAAAAAGCTGCTCATATAAGACTAACATCGCATCGGAAATCGTGTTAAAGTAGAAATGAAAATAAGGGAAATTTTGTGATAAGGAGGAACATTATGCAAGTAGAGCAAGTCGGCGCTGCCTGCGGGGAGAGCAGGCGGAAAGCGCCTGAAAAGCAGAAAAAAAGTTCGGTGAGCTGGAAGAAGAATCAGAACATCTTTTTGTTCTGCATCCTTCTCATCCCGGCGCTCAACTGGCTGGTATTCTGGCTTTATGTCAATATCAGTTCGTTCGTGCTTGCTTTCCAGACCAACACGGGGGAGTGGAGCCTCATCAACTTTACGCTGTTCTGGGATCAGCTGACTTCCCCGTACGGCGAGACGATCGGCGCAGGTCTCTTGAACACGTTTGCCTATTTCGGGCTCAACCTTCTCGTCATCTTCCCGCTGATGCTGATCATCAGCTACTTCATTTACAAGCGGATCGCAGGATATCGGGCATTCCGCATCATCTTCTTCCTGCCCGCCATCATTTCGGGCATCGTGCTCGTCAGCGTCTATTCCAACATGATCTCGCCGACCGGTCCGATCGGCGCTCTTCTGAAAAAGATGGGGGTGAACATGCCGGAAGAGGGATTTCTTCTCAATCCCGATACCGCAACGCCCGCCATCCTCGTCTACTGCCTGTGGACGGGTTTTACGACCAACATGATCATCATCAGCAGCGCCATGTCCCGCGTTCCCGTCGAGGTGCTGGAATCGGCGCGGCTTGACGGATGTTCTGCCTTTAAGGAACTCATCTTTCTCATCCTTCCCATGATCTGGTCGTCCGTTTCGACGCTTGTCATCTTCTTGCTCACGGGCATCTTCAATGCGAGCGGTCCCATCCTGCTCTTCCATCCCGACGGAGGCTTCAACACGATGACGCTCTCCTTCTGGATCTATCAGCAGGTGTACGGCGGAGGCGCCTACGGAGGCACGGGCAATTACGGGCTCGTCTCCTGCACGGGGCTCATCTTTACCTGCATCGGCGTTCCCATCATCCTGTTCGTGCGCCGCATGATCGAGAAGATCCCCGCCGTGGAATATTGAGAGGAGGACGAGTATGACCGCTTTGTTCAAACTCAAACGCAAACCCCGTGAGTCCTCCATTCTGTACCAGCGTTCAAAAGGAGAGAAGGTCCTGTATTTCTTTGTCTTTCTCATCTTCTTCCTGTATGCGTTCTCGCTGCTGTTCCCGCTCTTCTGGCTGCTCATGAATTCGCTGCAGGATCGCACGCTGTACGAACTCAACCTGATGTACGGGAAGGCGTTCGTCTTCCCGACCGAACTGCATTGGGAGAATTACAGTTACGCATTCACCCAGCTCTCGTATAACGGGGCAAACATCTTTGCGATGTTCTTCAACAGCATCTGGTATACGCTTGCCTGCACGCTCGGAAGTGTGCTCATGAGCGCCTTTACGGGCTATGCCCTCGCCAAATATCAGTTCAAAGCGAGAGGATTCATCTACGGCGTCATCATCTTTACGATGACCGTTCCTACCGTCGGCACGACGGGCGCCATGTTCAATCTCGTCTACAACGTGCTCAACTTGTACGATACACCCTTCTACGTCATTTTGAAGCATCTGACGGGAACGGGGCTCAATTTCCTCGTTCTGTACGGTTTCTTCCGAAACGTCTCCTGGAGCTATGCGGAAGCGGCGTTCATGGACGGAGCAGGGCATACACGCGTCTTTTTCAGCATCATGCTCCCGCTTGCGCTGCCTGCGATCGTCACGCTCTGCATCGTCTCCTCGATCGGCGCATGGAACGAATACATGGACGTTTTGATGTATCTTCCCAGCTTCCCGACCATAGCATCGGGTATGTACGGCGTATCGAGGACGCTGCCGAGGCAGGGATATTCCACCGTCTATTTTGCAGCCCTCGTCATCTCCATGATCCCCATTCTTACCGTATTTGCTTGTTTTTCCAATGTCATCATGAAAAATTTTGCTGTCGGCGGTCTCAAAGGCTGACGCATATCCAAGGAGGAATACACGATGAAAAAAATTGTTTCTGTCATTGCCGCCGCCCTGATCGCGGGTACCGCCCTCGGCGCTTCCGCCTGCGGCGGAAAGGTCGACTCGAGCAACCCCCAAACGCTGGAAGTGTATGTCTGCAATCTCGGCTACGGCTATAGTTGGGCGGAAAAGATGCTCAACGACTTTGCGGAAGAGGGGTGGGTAAAAGAGAAATACCCCGAACTGCAGGTCTCGTTCAGCCAGGACGCCGTGGAGCAGAACTCCAAGAACTGGCTGGAAAACAACAGCACCAATTACGACGTGATCATGTGCACCAACCTCGAGGCGTATCTGGGCGAATCGGAGGGAAAGACCGCCGACCTCACCGAACTTGTCTATCATCAGACCGTCCCCGGGGAAAACGTCACGTTCGAGGAAAAGATGTTCGATTCCGTGCGGGAATCTAACCGCGACGTCAACAGTACGGAGGAGGATCCCCGCTACTACACGGCGACCTTTGCCTCCGGCATGACGGGCATCGCCTACAATGCGACCGTCCTTAAAGAGCTCGGCTTCGAGGAGCCCAATACGACGGATGAGCTCTTTGCGATCGCGGAGAGCATCCAAACGGGTACCTATGCCGAAGGGGCGCGCGGCAGCTATACCGCAGGCACGGCGGTCGACAGAAGCGTCTATTCCTCCGAATCCGCATTCGTCACCTACGGCGTTTCCGCCTACATCAACTACACGGTCGAGACCTGGTGGGCGCAGTACGAGGGCGTAGACAACTACATCAACTACTTCCGGGGGATGAGCGACGGCGTTCTTTCCAGCGCGGTCACGCGGCAGACCGGCCGTCTCAAGGCTCTGGAAGCGACGGAAGAGATGATGGAATACACACGGCTCTATCCCTCCGCAGAGCGCGACGCATACCGCCGCGCGCAGAACGAGGTCGTCATGGGGCAGTCTCTCTTTATGGCAAACGGCGACTGGTTCGACCTGGAGGAGCGTGACTTTGCCAACTCTGCGCCCGGCGCCGGAGAAGTGCGTCTCATGAATGCGCCCGTCCTCAGCTCCATCCGCGACAAAGCGCCTTCCATTCCCGACGACGCTGCGCTTGCGCTCGTCGTTGAAGCGATCGACAACGGCTGCACTTCCATTTCGGAAGCGGAGGCACAATATCCCGAGCTCAAGGGCAAGAACATCACCGATGCGGACTTCGGGACGGTGTACGACGCGCGCATGGTCGTCTATTCCATCGGTCCCCGTCACAACATCGTCATCCCGGAATGCTCTCCAGCCAAAGAAGTCGCCGCAGACTTCATCCTCTATATGGCGACCGACAAATGTCTTGAGACCTACGCATCCGAAACGGGCGGCGCGAGCCTTCCCTTTGACTACGATTACGAACAAAACGAAACGCTGTGGAACGGTTTCTCCGCCATGCAGAAACAGAGGCTCAAGCTGTTCACGCAGCCCGATCTCAACATCATGCCCAACGCGGTGAAGTATCCGCTCGTCCTGCGCGGCGGCTTCTCGGCGTGGAAGCCATGCGACAATCCCGGCTATGAGATCCAGATCAGCGGCTCCTCGGCACAGGATATCTATAACAAGGTCATCCAATACTGGACGGAAAACAACAGCAGCCGCTTCAACGTGGCATGCTCGCAGGCGGGCATCACGGGCTGAGCATAAGACAAAGGGTGGAATCTTATGAAAAAAACATTCAACCGTAACATGGCAGGGAAGACGATCGCGCTCTCTCTGGCTGTCTGCGTCGCCCTCATGGGGCTCGGACCGATCCGAAGCGCAAAAGCCGACGAAGACGCCGTGGAGATCTGGTCGACCTATTCGACGGAGAAGATCCTGCAGAATGAATATGAGCGCTATGAAGACGTGCGTTTCGACGCAGCGGTCACGGTCGAAGCCTGCAAAGGGGAATACGAGAGCTCTCAGCTCATCCTGACGGCAAAACAGGATATCCGCGACTATACGGTCTCCGTTTCCGACCTCAGTGACGGCGCGGGGAACACCTTTTCCGCCGAAAATATTCTCGTCTATCACGAAAAATACATCGAGATCACCAACCTTTACGAGGGCAACGGCGCTGTCGCGGGGATGTATCCCGACGCACTCCTGCCCATCGAAAAGGCGGTGGAGTACGGCGAAAATGCCATCGCGTCCGGGAACAATCAGGGCGTCTATCTCACGTTCAACGTTCCCGTCGGACAGGAAGCGGGTACCTATACGGGTTCCCTTACCGTGACATACGACGGCGCGAAGAAGGACATTCCCGTCACGCTGACCGTTCACGACGTCACTGTCAGCCAGACGACGCACACCCAGTCCAAATTCAACGTGACGTTTGCCCACTATCTCGGGGAACTCAACAGTACGCAGGATATGCTGGACTCCTACATCTCCGTCATGGCGGAATACCGCATTTCTCCGGGGCTCATCATGTTCGGCAATGACTCCAACTATTCGGACGAGAGCATTGCAGCTTATGCAAGAAAGGCATACGAACTTTTGCAGGAAAACCCCAAGATGAGCACGTTTGCCGTGCCGACGCCGACAATGACGGACTCGGGCACCGGACTTCCCACGCTCAACGGCTCCATCTTTGAAAAGTACCTGCACGCCATCATCGACGTGGCGCTCGAAAGCTATGACGCGCATTCCCAAACGGGCTTCGATCTGATGTCCTACGCGATCTGCACCGTCAGCATCATCGATGAACCCGACCTCAACAACACGCTCGACCGCGTTCCGGGGGTCGCCAACCAATTTGAAAACGCCATCTCCGGCTCCAAGCAGTATCTGCGGGCGCAGGCAAACGAAAAGGGGATCTCCAAAGAATTTGCCGATGAGATCGAAGGGTCGCTGGAAGATTTCCCGCTCATCGTCTCCATGACGACTGCGTGGGCGCCCGACGAAGACGTGGCGGATATCATCACTTCCTGCCCGCTCATCAGCCTGTACGATACCGCGGCGCAGCGCGACGTCTATGCGCAGCAGCAACAGCGCTGGATCTACACCTGCAATCAGCCCACCTCCCCTTATCCGACCTATCACATCGACGACACGCTCGTCTCTGCCCGCTCTTTGAGCTGGATGATGAGCGAATATGACATCACGGGCAACTTCTATTGGGCAGCCGACCTCTATCAGAAATACGTGGGCAGCGGCACCTATCTTCCCATTGACGACTATTACGGCACGGCGGAGCGGTATGAGCGTGCCAACGGAGACGGCTATCTGCTCTATCCCGGCGCGCCCTACGGCATGGACGAACCTCTTCCTTCCCTGCGTCTCGAAGCCATCCGCGACGGAGCGGAAGAATACGAACTCTGGTATGCCCTGCATGAAAATTATGAAAAAGCGGGCTACGATCGAACGGACATCCAGCGCAAAGTCTCCTCGCTCATCTACCAGAACGCAAAAGTCGTCTCCACATCCGAACGCATGCAGCTTGCCCGTCAGGCAGTCATCTCGCTGCTCGAAATTTCCGAAAGCGAACTTGCAGTCGGGATCACAGACGTCGTTGAGAGCGGTTCGTCTGTCACCTATACGGTACGGAGCGCCGAAGGATGCACGCTGACCGTTCCCGAAAATTCCGGCATCGCCGTCTCGGGCGGCAGCGGCACATGGGAGCTGACGCTGGATACATCCGACGTGGAAGCGCTCGCCTTTACCGTCACGAAAGACGGCGAGTCCGAGACCTTCTCTCTCGAAGAGAGCAGCATCCGCCTGATCGGCGCGCAGGAACTCTCCGACGCGGCTGCACAAGGGGGCGGAACCCTTCTTAAAGAGATCGTCGAGGCCTCGTCCGAGGGCATCCCCGGAACGGAAGAGGAGCTTTTAAAACTCACCTTCGGCGCAGTCACGGGCAGCAATCAGTATGTGACGGTCGGCGGCGGCATCGCCTCCTCGCTCGGAGAAGATACCAAGACCATCGTCCTTACCATCTACAACCCGACGCAGGAAGAGATGCCGCTCCGCGTCACTGCCAAGTTCCGTACGAGCACCTATGCCGTCTCCATTGCAAACGAGACGCTCCTGCCGGGCTGGAACACGCTGGAGATCACCGATCTTTCCCTGACGGCGGCATACAGCGGTGTCATCGAGACCATTGGGCTGTATTTCACCGATCTTGCAGACAACTACGGCGAGCGCACGGTCTATCTCGGGAAGCTGACCGTATATACGTACTGAGAGGAGGGGACCATGAAAAGACAATTTCGTATTTTGGCGGGAATTCTCTCCCTTGCCGGCTGCATGGCAGTCTTTTCGGGATGCAAAGAAGAAACGCCTCCCGATCCCGACGCCGCGCTCAAAGAGGATGTCCTGATCAACGGATTCGAGCAATGGACGCCCGATCTGCAGACGGCGCTCATCTTCAACGATTTCGGCAAAGTCAGCCTGAACAGCGATCCTGCCTATGTGACGCAGGGAGAACGCTCTGTCCGTCTCGATCCGCTCGGCGGAACATACGCCACTTCGGGAACGCCCATCGTCATGTTCTCGCTCAAGTCGGATACCTATGGATTCGATCACTCCGATCTGAGCTACGCCGACTATCTCTCCTTCGATCTTTACAACGCACAGGACGAAGAAAAGACCGTCTATGTAGGGTTTGCGGGGGAAATGACGAGCGTATCCTCGATCTCCCGCATGGGAGAAAAATCATTTGTCCTGCAGCCCGGCTGGAACGACTGCAGGCTCGAAGTGGAATCGTCGCTCATCTCCATCATGGGGGACCTCACCAATGTCCCCGGCGTCTATTTCCGCTTTGAAAATGCACACTCCGCCAACGTCGTAGAGGACGGGGAAGGCAAGACGCCGCGCTATTATCTCGACAATCTGTGGATGATCAAAAAACCCGATAAGTCGGACAGCGGATTCACGATGGAACTTAGCGAAAACGAGATCGCCGACTTTGAGCGGCTGTGGCAGGGATATATGTTCACAAACGACAATCCCGGGCTTGTGGAAGTGGTCAAAGCTTCCGATTTCGAGCTGACGGCTCCTTCCGGGAACAACGTTCTCCACGTTCAGTTCGAGGGTTCCTCCACGCAGAATTGGCTGCAGATGGAGATCTCCTCCAAACTGCTCAACAAGACTGCGCTCTTCGGCATGACGTCGGATGTCGCAAAGAATGCCTATATCTGTTTTGACACCTACAACAATACGGATACCTCGGTCAATCTCTGCCTTGTCTACCGCACGCCGACCAGCCTGCTGCTTTCCACGAACAACCAATGCGCCCCGCACGAATGGACGACCTATGAATACTGCGTGCAAGACCTGCTCGCGATCGACAATGGTTTCCTGACGGCAATGGGCAACTTCCAGATTTCCTACAAGGATGACTATACGGGGATCAAGGAGTATTTCTTCGACAATTTCCGTATCGAGATCAGAGAATAAATTCGGGGGGATACACACGATGAAAAGAAAGATCGCTCTCTTGCTCTCGCTTCTGGCTGCGGTCGCGTTTTGTTTCGGACTTGCCGCCTGTAAGCAAAAAGGCATCCTGCTGAAGGACTTTCCCGAGGCAGAAACCCAGACCGTCGCCCTCGGCAGCGTCTACGAACTGAAGACGCAGGCAGAAGGGGAGGACGGCAACACATACCGCCTGAACTATAAAGTCCGAACCGGGGACGACGCCTCCGTTCCCGTCTTTGACGATCGGTTCGACGTCACAGACATCGGCGGATATGTCATCACCTATACGGCAGTCACGGACGGCGTGACGCAGACGAGCGTGGTGACGCTCGAGGTCACGGACGACACCGCTCCCACCATCTCCATCAGCAAACCGGAAAACGGCTCGGCGGGGGAGGAATACGAGCTCCCCGTCATCACGGTGAGCGATCTTGCCGGCACCTCGCCCGAAGTGACCGTCAGGGTGTATCTCATCCGGGAAGGCGAACGCACCGAGATCGCGTCTCTTTCCGAGCGCGACGGAAGATACTACTTCACGCCCGAAAGCGTCGGCACATACGAGATCGAAGTCACCGCCGTCAAATCGAACGGTCAGAGCAAGACCGCGACCCGTTCTTTCAACGTCGATGAGCCGGTCGCAGAGGGCGAAGTATTCTCTCCCGCAGTCGTCTCTCCCGAGTCGCAGATCGGCTTTGTTGCGGCGGGCAGCGTCGAAACAAACAAGCTCATCGTGGAAACCGCGGAGGAAACGCAGGAAGGAGCCGCCTATTCCGGCAGCTATCTTTCCGTCAACGGGAAGGACGTCGGCGAAAACGTCTGGGTGGACATCCATCTGACGCCCCGGCTTGCCGTGGAAGATTACGCCGATTTCGACGTCGTCGAATTTTGGGTGTACTTCCAAACGACCTCCGATCGGGTGAAGATCGGGATCCTCGGCGGTTCGACTGCCGCATCCGATCCGCTGCTGCGCGAATTCGCAGGCAATACCTGGGCGAAACTCAGCGTGGATGCGGGTACGTTCTTCGATCTCATCGGCTCCAAGCGTCTGTTCACCGTCAACTTCAACAACCCCGCAAGCGGCAATCACGCAGGCGTTACCGAAGTGCGCATCGGCAGCGTCACGGCAAAGTATGCGTTCGCTCCCGCCGTGACCGTCGACGCCACTGCTGCGGAAACGGACGAAAAGAGCGAAGTCACGCTCACCGTCGATACCGATGCGGCATTTGCGGCACGGATAGAAGATCGGGCGGGAAATGAGGTACCCTGCACCGTCGAAGGAAACGTCGTTCGGGCGAGCCTTCCGATGGGCACTTACACCTATACCCTTACTGCCGAAGACAGTTCCTATATCGGCTCTTTCAACGGCATGTTTACCGTCGAAGGAACGACGCAGATCGTTCTGCCCGAGGCAGAGAGCGGCGTTGCGGGAGAGGAATATACCATTCCCGACGCCCTTGTCTCCGTCCGCGGCGAGCTGCAGGAGGGCATCCGTGCGGAATGCGAAGCGACCTTCGTGCAGGGGCTCAACGGCAAGGCGAGCGAGACCGTGTCCGGTTCCTTTACGCCGCTCACGTTCGGCACGCTGACGCTCTCCTATACTTATGAGGGCGCCGCCCCCAAGACGATGACCGTCGAAATCGCCCCCGCGCAAGCGGAAGGGAGCGTGCTCTTCGATCCCTCCACGGCGACGGGCAGCAACATTGACTCCAACCGTTCCGAACAGAAATTTACGGCAAGACCCGGCGATCCCTCTGCGGAATACACGGGCTCCTATCTTGAGCTCACTGCGGAAGGCTATACCGAATGGGCGAATACGCGCCTGAAGCTCGATCTGAACAAAGATTCCTACAAGGAATACGAAAAGATCGGCGTATGGGTGTATTTCGAGGCGAAGGGGACCGTCACGCACAGCCTCTTTAACGACAACGCATACAAAACGCAGTACGCCGCAAACCGCTGGCATCTCATCCTCGTCGACCGGGAAGCGTTCATCGAGAAGATAACTGCGGCGCCCGACCTGCTCGCGATCCGCTTCCATACGCCCGGCAACGGCAATTTCCCTGACCTGACAGCAGCTCGCCTCGGGGCGATCGTTGCCGTCAACGCCCTTGAGGAAGCCGTCGTCGAAGTGGACGGTACGGTCGACTACGGCGAAACGACGAAAGTCACCATCACGGTAAACGGAAATGCAAGCGATCTGACGGCGTTCATCCGGAACGGATCCGGCAGACTGTATCCCTGCTCCGTGAACGGAAATGTGATCACGGCAGACCTTCCCATCGGCGTCTACCGTTACGAGATCACATCGTCCGATCCCGCTTATGCAGGGACGCTCGAAGGGAGTTTCTCCGTCGAGAACCGTACGCAGATCGTCGTAAAGACCGGTTCGAACTACGTTGCAGGACAGCCTTGTACCGTTCCGGGAGCATATGTCACGGTAGACGGGGAGAAATTGCCCGGGATAAGCCCGAGGCGGGATGCCTACTTCGTCTCCGACCTCAACGGCAGCAGCCCTCAGAGCGTGAACGACACCTTTACGCCGCTCACCTCGGGTACGCTGACGGCAGAATACAGCTACAATGGCGCCGAATCGCGCACGATCAGCATCCGCATCCGTCCCGCAGGCGCGAGCGGCAATACCGTCTATTCGCCTGCGATGTGGAACGATGAACTCACCTCGCAGAACGGCAGGCTGTATCGCCTCGAAGCCAAGATGAGCGACGATCCCGTCTACAGTGGCTCTTACTTTGCAGTGACGCTTCCCTCCAAAACGGGTTGGGAAGATATGTATCTCGCACTCGGTCTTTCGGCGGATGCCTACTCCGATCATGATAAGATCGGGATCTGGGTGTATGCCGCAGCCGAAGGGAATGTCAATCTGACGCCCTTCAACAATGCAGAACTCAAGGCGACTTACACGCCGAATGAGTGGCATCTCATCGTCATAGACCGCGACGTATTCATGGAACACATGAGCGGAAGCGGACCGAAACGCCTGTTCCCGCTGCAATTCGGGGAAGCGGGTGCCGTAAACTTCCCCAACATGACGGAATTCCGTCTCGGGGAGATCGTGGCGCTGCATTCCTTTGACGAAGCAGAAGTCTCCGTCAGAGGCACCGTCGATCTCGGAGAAAATGCAGGCGTCACCTTCACGATCGGCGAAGAGGCATCGGATATCACCGTCAAGATCACAGATGAACAGGGCGGCACGACATCGCATTCGGCGGCAAACGGCACGCTGACGTTGCAGCTTCCCGCAGGCATCTACACCTATGAGATCACAACTGCCGATCCCGCCTATACCGGCAAGATCGAGGGAACATTTGCAGTCGAGAGCAAGGTCCAAATTATTCTGCCCGAGGCAGAAGACGGCGTTGCGGGAGAGGAATATATCATCCCCGAAGCGTCGGTCACGGTCGACGGCGAGACGCAGACCGAAAAGGCGACTTTCACGGCGACCTTTGTGCAGAGCCTCAACGGCAAGGCAGAAGAAGTCATTTCGCAAAGCACGTTCACGCCGATCACGGCAGGCACGCTGACGATCGTCTATTCCTATGAGGGCGCCGTTCCCAAGACCCTGACGGTCGAGATCGCCCCCGCAAAGCCTAAGGACAACGTCATCTTCGACGCCTCCACGGCGACGGCAGACAACTTCACCTCGACGAACGGAAGTCTCCATACAGCCGTTGCCGATCCGAAAGGGAATTATATCTCCATCCAACCTGCCTCCGGAGCGAACGTATGGTCCGACCTCAAACTTTACATTGACGATGTGAGCGCGTTTGCAGAGTATGACGTCATTTCCTTCCGTGTATATTTCGTGACGACATCCAAAACGGTCAAGATCGGTATTTTGGGCGGCTCCACGGGAGATACCGATCCGCTGCTTCGCACCTTCCCCGGCAATACCTGGGCAAACGTTACCGTTGACGCGAAGACATTCTTCAATCTGATCGGAAGTAAAACATTATTCCCCGTCAACTTCAATAATCCGTCTAGCGGAAATCATGCAGGCGTGACCGAAGTACGCCTCGGGGCGATCGTGGCGCTGTACGAGCTTGACGATGCGACTGTCCCCGAAGGGCTGTATGCCGCCGAAGGAGGCACGACCAGGATCGAGATCATCGTCAATGAGGATGCAACAAACATCTCCGCCGTCATCAAAGACGCAAACCAAATCGAGCAGACCTGCACCGTCAGCGGAAGCACGATCGCCGCAGACCTTCCCGTCGGCGTCTATACCTTTGAGATCACGACGAGCGATCCCCGCTACACGGGCAAGATCACGGGCAGTTTCACCGTCGAGAGCAGCATCCAGATCGTGACGCCCATACTTCCGACAAACGGCACGGCTTTGGAAGAATTTACGATCCCTCACGCGCAGATCAAGGAAAACGGCGAGCCGACCGATAATACCGCGAACTGCACGGCTGTCTTCAAACCGACATATGGCACGGAGACAGAAGTCTCAAGCACGTTCACGCCTTCCTCGAGCGGCACGCTCACCATCACCTACACCTATGAGGGCGCGCTCAAAAAGGTGTTTACCGTCACGATCGGAAGGGCAGAGAAACCCGAAGAAGTCCTCCTTGACCTCCGCAACAACGACGTCCTTGCCGATGTGAGTACTTATATTACCGATGCTGGGAAATCGACTAAAGTTTCTTACAATGAGGAAGGAAAATATTTGGTTTGGACGGATGTCAATAGCTCCTCTTCCGGCGCATGGCCAACGCTTGGAGTTAATTTCCAAACGACACAACAGGCGTTGAAGAACGCAGGAGTCGCATATCTCAAGTTGGACGTTTATTATCAGACAACAGGCAGTGCCGATCCAACAGGATTTTTCTGTAATCAGAAATTCCAAATCGGTTCTACATCTGTGAAAACCGGAGCCGACAATATACCGAGAAACAGTTGGTACACGGTTTACATCCCTGTAGAATATCTGACGGATGAGGTCCTGCGCGGACAACACAGCCTGATCCAGACGAAGTTCGGGACGGCGGGAAACTGGAATTTCGATAACGTTCAGGAAGTCCGTCTGAAAGGGTTCGTCCCCGTGACGGAGAATGAAATTCCCGACGGAATGTTTGTCGACATGGGATCGCTCGGCGCAGATTCTGTGGCAGACGTGTTCGGATCGGACTACGGCACACAACTTTCCTATGTCGCTGCAACAGATTCCGAGCGTGCATACCTGAGCTGGACGGCAGGGGAAAATACGCTGACAACGAATTGGTGCAATCTTAAGGTGAAGCCGCTTGCATCTTTCAATGCACACGATCTGTATGACTATATTGCGGTAGAATTGTACTATGTCGGCGAAGCGGACAAGACGATATCCTGGTTTTTCTTAGATGGCGGCTGTACTGCAAACACAGGTTCCGGGAACAGATTAACGACCAATGAGTGGATCACCGTGTATCTTCCCATCGAAAAATACTTTGGTACTCCTTCGGGCGGTTCCGGGTATTTTATGGAATGTATGTTTGACAACGCGGGTCACGCGCACTTCCCGGGTATTTCCGAAGTCCGAATCGGCAACATCTTCTTCACCAACACAGCGGGCAGCAGTGAAACGGACTATGTATTCACTCTGAATTAAGCATTCATAACAAAACATCGGCTTTTCCGCGCGGCATTTGCCGCGCGGACGCCCAAAGCGAGGCAGCAACATGAAATTCAAGTTTTTAGGAACAGCTGCGGCGGAAGGGTTTCCCGCCATGTACTGCGGCTGCGCTTATTGCGAAGCAGCCAGAAAAGAGGGCGGAAGAAATCTCCGCACCCGTTCCCAGGCGATGATCGACGAGGACTTTCTCATCGACTATCCCTCCGACACCTTCGTCCATGCCATGCAGTACCGCCTGCGCATGGACACCGTCAAATACATCTTTGTCACACACTCCCACCTCGATCACCTTGCCCCGGAGGACGCCACCATGCGCGGCCTCGCGTTTGCGCACAACATCCGCGAACCGCTCGTCACCGTCTACGGCAACGAGGCAGTCAAGAAGGTGTATGACTGGGCGCACGGCATCACCATCGGCAAGATCAAGGACGGCTACACGTTCGAGCTTCTGAAGGCATTTCAGCCCGTCAGAGCGGGCGATTACACCGTCATCCCGCTCCCCGCACGGCACGACGATAACGAGAACTGCTTTATCTTCGTCATCCGAAAGGGCGGAAAGACCATCCTCTACGGCAACGATACGGGGATGCTCTATGAGGAAGTATTCGACTATCTCAAAAAGGAGCAGATCTATTTCGATATGGTCAGCCTCGACTGCACGATGGTGGAGAACCCCGTCTCCGACGAGGGAACGCATTTGGGCATCGACGGCGACGTGCGCGTCTTGAAGCGCTTCCGCGAAAACGGGAACATTGACGAGAAGACCAAGCTTTTTGCCAACCATTTCTCCCACAACGGCAACCCCATGCAGGAACGCCTCGAAAGCCTCCTGCTGCCGCACGGCATCATGCCCGCCTACGACGGATTGGAAGTGGAACTTTGATGATCGCATTTACCTGCACGGACAGCCTCGTTAAGATCTTCCCCGATACGAGATCGGTGCGCCCGCTCAAGAGCGCCGCAGCGATCGCTTCGGAGACCTACCGGATGCAGCTTTTTCTCCTTTCATCGGAGATGCGGCGGGAGATCAGACTGCGCTGTTCCGCAAACGACGCAGTCCGCTTCTACGCAGAGGACTATATCGCGGCTCTTCTGACCACACTCCCCGGCGCAGACGACTACACGGTCGGAAAGACGGGGCTCTATCCCGATCTGCTGCGGTCCTTCTCTGCGACCGATCTCTTTCTTCGGCCCGAGACCGCCTGCCCCGTCCTTGTGGAGATCGACTGCGGGAAGCTCGGACCCGGAACGCATACGATCGCCTTTGAGGCAGTGAGCGGGGAAGAGGTCATTGCAAGAGCGCAGTTCGAGATGACCGTCTTTCCCGTACGGGCGGAGGAGAGCGATCTCATCGTCACGAACTGGCTGCACTGCGACTGCATCGCCGATCGGTACGGCGTCTCCAAGACAAGCGAAAAATACTTCTTCCTTGTGGAGCGCTTTCTGGAACGGGCTGCCGAACACGGCATGAACACCGTCCTCGTTCCCGTCTTCACGCCGCCCCTCGATACGGCGGTCGGTCACCACCGGACTAATGTCCAGCTCGTCGGGATCGTCTTTGACGAAGGGGAGTACCGCTTTGATTTCAGCGAACTTGACCGCTTTGTCCATGCCGCCCAACGTGCGGGGATAAAATATTTCGAGATCTGTCATCTCTTCTCGCAGTGGGGGGCAAAAGCCTGCCCCGATATCCGGGTAAAGGAACACGGAAGGACGCGCCTTCGCTTCAGCTATAAGACAGACGCCTGCTCGGAGGAATACGAGACCTTCCTTCGCGCCTTTCTTCCCGCACTGGACGCCCATCTGCACGAACTTGGCCTTGGGGGCAAGATATTATATCATCTTTCCGATGAACCCAACGGCGAGCATCTCGAACGCTATCGCCGACATTTGCGGCTCATCAAGGAGATCTTGCCCGGCTGCCGCGTGATGGACGCGCTCAGCGACTTTGCTTACCGCACGATCGGGATCGATTTGCCCGTCGTGGCGATCGACGCCGTCACGCCCTTTCTTGAGAGCAAGACGGATATCATGGTCTACTACTGCACGGGACAGGACAGACACTTTGAACCGAACTGCTTTTTCTCTACGCCGTCCGAGCGCAACCGCGTCCTCGGCATCATGCTCTATCGTTCACGGGCAAAAGGATTCCTGCATTGGGGCTATAATTTCTATAACACCTACCTGTCGCTCCGAACGCTTGACCCGTTCTATGAAACGGACGGCGGCGGGCGCTTCCAGGCAGGGGATGCCTTTCTTGTCTATCCGGGTAAAGAAGAAGCGCTTGCTTCCCTTCGCCTGAAGGTATTTGCCGACGGTCTGCAGGACTACCGGCTCCTGAAAACGCTCGAACAGCGAAAGGGGCGCGCGTTTGTCACAGATCTTTTGGATCGATTCGGCTATCTGGACTTTTTCACCTATCCGCACGACGGACTTTCGCTTCTTCGTCTGCATGACGAAGTATGCCGTCTCTTGTGCAGCACAGAGGAATAAACGATGGAATTTGATTTCTACAGCCTGCATTTTTCCGAGCAAAACGGTATCCTGTCCGCAGGAGCATTCCAAGCCCCCGACTGCGCCATTCCCGTCACCGCGGTCCGTATTGCAGGGCAGGATATCGCCTCTCCGTCTCCCGCAAAACAACCGCTTGCGGGCAATGGGGGAGTCCTGCGCTTTGTGCGGGCGGTCCGCGGGAAAGATACGCTCACAATCGTGCAGGAGAACGATCTCTGCCGTACCGAGACTACCTTCAAATACGAAGGAGCGGGGATCGGCGTATCTGCCGTTGTCACGAATATCTCTTCCCGCGAGATCGTCCTTGAAGGGGTCTCGATCCTCGATCTTTCAGGACTTTCTCTCGCCTCGCGGGAAAATACCTGTTTCTATCGCTTTTTCAACAGTCATCACTGTGAATGTCAGCCCCGCCGCATCTCTCTTTCGGATGCGGGACTCTTTGAGTGCGGACACCGCACCTTCAAACGCATCTGCGGCTCAAATACGGGAAGTTGGCCGAGCAAGGAAGAACTTCCCGAGTCCATCCTCGAAGACGCCGAGCGAGGGCTCTTTCTGATGTTTCAGATCGAGTCGAACGGAAGCTGGTATTGGGAGATCGGGGAGGGGGTCGGATACAAACTCTATCTGTCCGTCAGCGGCGGGAACTTCGCCTCGAACGGATGGAAGAAACGGCTCGCCCCCAAACAAAATTATGTCTCCCCCAAAGCCGCCTTGGCGCTGGGGGAAAGCCTCAACGAAGTCCTGCAAAAGATGACGCTCTATCGCAGGGCTACAGCCTCGTTCGGAAGAGCAGACAGCGATCTTCCTGTCATCTTCAATGAATATATGCACCTTTCGTGGGATTCTCCCGAAGAGGAACGCACAAAAAAGATGGCAGAAGCCGCCGCCGAATGCGGAGCAGACGTCTATGTCATCGACTGCGGTTGGCACGACGAAGCCGACGGAAACAAGATCTATCCCTATGTCGGCGCATGGAAGGAGAGCCATATCCGTTTCCCGCACGGCGTGAAGGCTGCCACCGATCACATCCGTTCCCTCGGCATGAAGGCAGGGCTCTGGATCGAACCCGAGGTCGTCGGCTCCCTGAGCGGCGTCGAATACCCCGAGGATGCCTATATCCGCACAAACGGGGAGCGCGTCCTTGTCGCAGGACGGTACTTTTTGGACTATAGGCACCCGGAAGTCCGCCGAAACATGAGCGAAGCCATCGATCGGATGATCAACGAATACGGCGCGCAATATATCAAGATCGACTGCAATCAGGATTGCGGCGTCGGAACGGAAGTAAACAGCGATTCGCCCGGAGAGGGGCTTGAGCAGACCACGCAAGCGTTTTGGAGCTGGCTGCAGGGAGAACGGGAACAGCATCCTTCCGTCATCTTTGAAAGCTGTGCGAGCGGCGGGATGCGCATGGATTGGAAGAGCATCCGTACAAGTTCTGTCATCTCCGCTTCCGATCAGGTC
Organism: uncultured Clostridia bacterium; assembly: GCA_944376295.1. Taxonomy (GTDB): domain Bacteria; phylum Bacillota; class Clostridia; order Christensenellales; family Borkfalkiaceae; genus Gallimonas. The sequence continues at coordinate 100,105 of CALWCE010000005.1, read as the reverse complement.
CTCTACGACAAACTGCCATACATCGTGACGAATATTTTTTCCGCCGCCCTTCCCGAGCAGACGGGAATATGGAGCTATCCCGTCGTTGACAGCCGCTACTGCGATCCGACAGGGCGGCCGACGGACAGCGAAGTCATCATGAACATGGTCAACGCCGCCCTCGGCAGGGTGCATCTTGCCTCCGATCTGCGTAAACTGACAAAAAAGCAGTGGGAGTGGGTCAAAGAGGGGATCGCCTTTTCCAAATCGCAAAATACGTTCCGAAGCTCCGCCGTTCCCTTCCTCCCGTTCGGATTTGCAAAATTCGGCATGAAATATACGGCGCTCGGGCTGACGGACGGCAACAAAATGCTGCTCGCCGTCTGGAATTTCCGGGGCGGGAAGCTGGATATTCCGCTTGAGGGCCACACGGTCAGAGAAGCCGCGATCGCCTATCCAAAAGAAAGTTCCGCAGCCCTCACGATACAGCCCGCCGCCATCCGGGTCGAAACGGACGAGATGGCGTCGCTCATCATAGAAGCCCGCCTCTCATCATAACAATGATATATAATGACAGAACAACTTTGGGGAGAACTGCATTCTCTTTTGAACATCCTGCTTGCGGTCCTTTTGGGGTTTGCCATCGGGTATGAACGCAAACTGCGCTATAAAGAGGCGGGCATCCGCACGCATACCATCGTCTGCGCGGGCTCGGCGCTCATCATGGTCGTCTCCAAATACGGGTTTGCCGACATCATGGAGTACGACGCCTCCCGCGTGGCGGCGCAGATCGTCTCGGGCATCGGCTTTTTAGGCGCGGGCATCATCATCTACCGCAAGCACGAGATCCACGGGCTCACGACGGCTGCGGGCGTGTGGGCGACGGCAGGCGTCGGGATGGCGGCGGGCGCGGGGCTGTACCTCGTCGCGGCGGGCGCCACGGTCATTCTCATCGGGGTGCAGTGCCTGTTTCATATCAAATGCAAGTTCTTTCAGACGAAGAAATACTTTCAGGTGAAGATCTGCTTTACGAGCAGCGGCACCGAGAACGATACGATCAAGGAACTTTTTCAGACGGACCGCTTCAACCGCCTCGTCATCGAACGGAAAGGGGGCGAGACCGTCTATCACGCGACCCTCAACACGGATAAAGAATATTCTTCGCAGAAGCTCTCTCAGATCATGACGGAACACCCGTTCATCCGTTCCATCGAACGCTGCGACGAGGATTGAACGCGAAACAGATCCAAAAAATATATTGCTTTAGGTAACAAATGATGAAAAACACAGCCGGACGGCTTCCCGCATGGCTTGAGGATGCCGTATTTTACGAGATCTATCCGCAATCTTTTCAAGATTCCGACGGCGACGGCATCGGCGATATCCCGGGCATGATCGACCGCCTCGACTATATCAAAGACCTGGGCTGCAACGCCGTCTGGGTGAATCCCTGGTACGATTCTCCCTTCGGCGATGCGGGATACGATGTAAGAAACTACAAAAAGGTCGCCCCGCGCTACGGCACCAATGAGGATGCAAAGCGTTTCTTTGACGAAGCGCACAAGCGGGGCATGCACGTTCTCATCGACCTCGTTCCCGGGCATACCTCCATCGATCATCCGTGGTTCAAGGAGTCCGCAAAACCGGAGCACAACGAATATACCGATCGTTATCTCTGGACGGACAATACCTGGACCGTTCCGCAGAACACCGCGTACCTTCGGGGAATGTATGACCGAAACGGGATCGCTCTTGCGAACTATTTTTCCCATCAGCCCGCGCTCAATTACGGTTTCGCTCATCCGACTGCACCATGGATGATGCCTCCCGACTCTCCCGCCGCACTAAAAACGCGGGAAGCGATCAAGGACGTCATGCGCTTCTGGCTCGACCTCGGCACAGACGGATTCCGCGTGGATATGGCGCTGAAGCTCGTCAAAGATGACGACGAAGGCCGCCCCGAAAATATCCGTCTCTGGCAAGATTTCCGCGCCTTTCTCGACCAGGAATATCCGCACTGCGCGATGGTGTCCGAGTGGGGCGTTCCCAAGGAATCTATCGCAGGCGGATTTCATATGGACTTCATGCTGCATTTCGGACCGCCCGCCTATACCTCGCTCTTCCGAAGCGAACATCCCTTCTTCTCCAAAGAGGGGAAAGGAGATATCACGCTCTTTCTCGATACCTATCTTCCCGCGCTTGCTTCCACGGGAGGGAAAGGGCTCATCTGCATCCCTTCCGGTAATCACGACATGCCCCGACTCTCGCGCGGGCGCGATATGCTCGATCTGAAGATCTGTTTTGCATTTCTTCTGACCATGCCGGGCGCGCCCTTCCTCTATTACGGAGATGAGATCGGGATGCGCTATCTCGAAGGACTTACCTCGGTGGAGGGCGGGTATCACCGTACAGGCTCCCGTTCCCCGATGCAGTGGAAAGGGGGATACGGGTTCGGATTTACCGCCTCCGCGACCTCCTACATTCCGTTCGACAAGAGCCCGGATGCGCCCACCGTCTCGGAACAGGCTACCGATGACGATTCCCTCTGGCACGCCGTAAAAGCACTGCTACGGGTGCGCAATACCCACAAAGCGCTTCAGTCCTTCGGAGATTTCAAGCCGCTGTTCGCCGAAAAACAAACTTATCCCTTCATCTACGAGAGGCAAGCACAGGGGGAGCGCATCGTCGTAGCTCTCAATCCCGCGAACAGATCGGTGAGCGTTCCGTTCCCGCTGGACGGGGAGATCCTTTGGAGCGTCGGAGCGGCTCCCAAAAACAAGACCATGTCCGCGTGCAGCGCAGCCGTCATTTTGATGAAATAAGAAACAGAAATGGAAACTCAATTTGACTATATCAACATACTTTCGAAATTTTCCCTTGCGGGGGAGCTTCAAAGCTGCGTCCGCTACGGCGAAGGGCACATCAACGACACCTTCAAGGTGACCATGCGCGAAGAAGGCGGGGAGAGGCGCTATATTCTGCAGCGCATCAACCACAACCTCTTCCAAGACGTTGCAAAGCTCATGCACAACATCGAGCTCGTGACGTCCTTCTGCCGCGAGAGCGTGATAAAGCGCGGAGGAGACCCCCTGCGCGAGTGCCTTACGCTCATCCGCACCAAAGACGGTGCGCCCTATTACTTCGACGGCACGAATTATTTCCGCGTGTATGTTTTCATCGAAGGGGCGACGTCTTATCAGAGCGTGCGCTCCGAGCGCGACTTTTACGAGAGCGCCGTCGCATTCGGGAATTTCGCAAACCTGCTTTCCGGATTTGACGCTTCTCAGCTTTATGAAGTGCTGCCCGATTTCCACAACACGAAAGTGCGCTACAGGAACTTTCTTGCGGCGGTGGAAAAAGACGTCTGCGGCAGAGCAAAGGAAGTGGAACGGGAGATCGCATGGGTAAAAGCGCATCAAGGCCTCTCAGGACAGATCGTGGACAAGATCGCCTCGGGAGAGATCCCTCTCCGCGTGACGCACAACGACACCAAGCTCAACAACGTGATGCTGGACGATGCAACGGGCAAGGGGATCGCCGTCATCGATCTCGATACCGTCATGCCGGGCTCTCTTTGCTACGACTTCGGCGACAGCATCCGCTTCGGGTGCAACACGGCGGCGGAGGACGAGCCCGATCTTGAAAAAGTGCATTTCGATCTCGGGCTTTACAAGGTGTATCTCGAAGGATATCTTTCCGCGGTGGGAGAGGGCATCACGGAAGCGGAGAAGAAGGCGCTGCCGCTCGGCGCGGTCATGATGACCTACGAATGCGGGATGCGTTTCCTCACCGACTACCTCGAAGGCGACACCTACTTTAAGACGCACCGCGAAAGGCACAATCTCGACAGAGCGCATACGCAGTTCAAGCTCGTCGACGAGATGCTGTCTTGCTTCCCTCGGATGGAGGAAGCGGCGCGATGACGTGTTTGCTTTCGGAAAACACAACGGGCGGAAGGGACCGATCAAGAAGGGGATCCGTAAATTTCAATGTAGATCGCCGCCGCAAAAAAGTACGAAAAACTTTATGAAACATGATGAAAACAGGCATCTCCGATAGGGGATGCCTGTTTGGTGGGAAGAGGTGGATTTGAACCACCGAAGTCGAAGACGTCAGATTTACAGTCTGATCCATTTGGCCGCTCTGGAATCTTCCCATATATGAAATTACATTGATTTGTCGGTGGAGCCGGTGACCGGAATTGAACCAGCAACCGGCTGATTACAAATCAGCTGCTCTGCCGATTGAGCTACACCGGCAAGGGTGGTGCCTTGGGGCGGAATCGAACCACCGACAGACGGATTTTCAGTCCGTTGCTCTACCATCTGAGCTACCAAGGCATACATAAGCCTCATTCCTCGGAATGAGGCTGCATTTGAATGTGGCGACCCAAAACGGGCTCGAACCGTCGACCTCCAGCGTGACAGGCTGGCGCTCTAACCAACTGAGCTATTGGGCCATCTTTGTTATGTTGTGAACGCTCTTTCAGCGGCGGTCCCAAAGGGTGGTGGGCCTTCACGGACTTGAACCGCGGACCGATCGGTTATGAGCCGACTGCTCTGACCAACTGAGCTAAAGGCCCGTTTGCGGTGCTGAGCTTCACAACGCTTGCTTATTCTATTACAAACGAAGAACAAAGTCAAGTAATTTTCCGCACTTTCCGAAAAAAAAAGAAAAAAATTTTTTCCGACGCAAGTTCTCACAAAAAACCACCATCCGACAGGCTTTTTCGCTCCGTGTCTGCTACAATCGGAATAAATTCCGGTCTGGGGGAAAGGATGGATATTCAGTACTTACGGAAAGGACAGGAGCTGTATCTCTATCTCAAAGGGGAGCTCGACGAACACTCTGTCGTCTCTCTCCGCGGGAGGACGGACGCGCTCATCGATGAAAATGCGAGCTCAAAACGCGCCATATTCAATCTTGCGGGAGTACGCTTCATGGATTCGACCGGCATCGGTTTTCTGATGGGCCGTTACAAAAAGCTTTCGCGTTACGGCATGGGCATGGCGATCGAAGCCCCCGACCGCAATGCGGACAAGATCCTTTCTATGAGCGGCATCTATTCGCTCATGCCAAAAATTTAGGTGATATCATGAACAGAATGCAACTCAGATTTTTATCGCGCTCGGAGAATGAGATCTTTGCGCGCAATGTCGTGGCGGCATTTGCTCTTCCGCTCAACCCTACGCTTTCCGAACTTTCCGATGTCAAGACGGCCGTATCGGAAGCGGTCACGAACTGTATCGTCCACGCCTATCCCGACGATGAGCAATGGATCGGTGTGGAATGCGAGACAGACGGGAACAAATTACATATCACCGTAACGGACAGCGGAAGGGGGATCGCCGATATCGCGCAGGCGCTCACGCCCTTTTATACCTCCTGTCCGGGGGAGGAGCGATCGGGTATGGGCTTTACCATTATGCAAACGTTCATGAATGACTTTCACCTCACTTCCGTGCCGGGCGAGGGAACGAGGGTCGAAATGACGAAATGCTTCGGCGGGACGGCGGAAGCCGATGCTCGATGAAAGAGAAACGCTGCGGCTCGTCCGAGCAGCAAAGGCAGGGGATCCCTCTGCAAAAGAGACCCTTCTCTCCGCCAACACCCCGCTCTTAAAGAGCATTTTAAGGCGCTATCTCAACAAGGGCGTAGAGTATGAGGATCTGTTCGAACTCGCCTGCATGGGGCTTTTAAAGGCGATCTCGGGCTTTGACGAGAGCTTCGGCGTACGGTTTTCGACGTATGCCGTCCCCATGATCGCGGGGGAGATCAAGCGTTTTCTTCGGGACGACGGGAGCGTGAAGGTTTCGCGCGCGCTCAAAAAGACGGCGCGCGATATCAACGCCTACATCGAACAATATCTGCAGGAACACGGCGTCCAGCCTTCCGTCAGAGAGATCGCAGATAAATTCTCGATCGAAGAGAGTGAAGTCGTCTTCGCACTCGGGTCCTCGCATATGCCCGTTTCCATCTATGAAGAAGCTCCCCACAAAGACGGAAACGCGCAGTCCATCGCTGAGCGCCTCGCATCGCCCGATACGCCGGAAGAGATGCTCGACCATATGCTCCTGAAACACGCCATCGAAAAGCTCCCCGAACGGGAAAAGATGATCGTCGTTCTTCGTTACTTCCGCGACATGACGCAAAGCGAGGTCGCCCGCCTCGTCGGCGTGTCACAGGTCCAGATCTCCCGCATCGAGAGCAAGATCCTCTCGCGCTTCCGGGAAGAACTCAAAAGCTGAACGGGAAAAGACGGCTGTCTTTTTCCGTGCAAAAACCCGCTCAAACCTTGCGATATTTTGGAGAAAGGGACTTTTTCTCAGGACGGGAAGCAAACCGTCCTTTTTTATTTGACTTTTTTACACACAGAATGGTATAATTATGCGGAAATCAGAAAGTTTTATTCGGAGAAGACCATGGCAAATTGCAGACTTCCGGCAGGCGTACAGGATGTGCTCCCGCGCGAGTGCGCCCTTTTGACCGACCTCAAGCTGAAATTGGAAAGAAAATTCTCTGCATCGGGCTATCTGCCCGTTCTTCCCGCAGGGCTGGAATATTACGAAACGCTTGCAGGCAGCGAAAACGCCGTCTCCGAAGAGCATATGTTCAAGATGACGGACACGGACGGGAAACTTTTGGTGCTCCGCCCCGATACGACGCTCTCCATTGCGCGCATCGCTGCGACCAAACTCGGTCTCGACCGCGCAAGGCTGAGCTATTTCGCCGATAAATTCGACCTTCAGAGCGGGGGCGGACTCACGAGCCGGGAGATCTTTCAGGCAGGGATCGAATGCCTCGGGGAAGAAGGGACGTATTCGGACGCACAGTGCATCGCCTTTGCCATCGAATGCCTCAAAGAGGCTGGGCTTCGCGATTTTATCATCGACATCGGTCACGTCGGTTACTTCAAGGGGCTTCTCGAAGAGATCGGGCTCACGGCAGCAGAGGCGGAAGGGGTGCGGACCTGCATCAACCGCAAGGACACGATGAATGCCGAACGGCTCCTGAAAAAGGCGGGCGTTACGGGCGATGCGCGCAACAACATCCTGGCGCTTCCCGCCCTCTTCGGCGGCAAAGAAGTGTTTCCTGCCGCAGAGGCGCTCACGCATAACTCTTGCGCACGCAAAGCCGTCGACGATCTCAAAAACATCGACCGCCTTCTCACCGAGATGGGCTATGAGGGATATATTTCCTACGATCTCGGCATGATAAAGCCGCTCTCGTACTATTCGGGCATCTTATTCTCGGGGCTCGTCAAAGACCTCGGCGCGCCCGTTCTGAGCGGCGGCAGATACGATAACCTTGCGGACGCCTTCGGGAAGCACATGCCCGCCGTCGGTTTTGCGATGGGCTTGAAGCGTATCCTCGTCGCTTTGGAGCGGCAGGGGGCCCTTCCCGAAGAGAAGAAGCCGCTCGTCATCGTGGCGGAAGAAGGACAGGAAGCAAGGGCGTACCGCGAATTTATTGCCCGCACCGAACGCGGCGAAAAGGTACGGCTGAGTGCGCTCACGGGAAAAGAGGGCGCAAAACAAGAAGAAGATGCGGGGTATGAAGTGCTCCCCGTGGGAGGGAACACATGATCACCTTTGCACTTTCCAAAGGGCGGCTCGCAACGGAGAGCGCCAAACTGCTTGCCCGCTGCGGCGTGGATACCGCCGTCCTCTATGAAGAGACGAGAAAGCTCGTGCTTACGAGCGCGGACGGAAATTTCCGTTTCTTCCTCGTCAAACCTTCCGACGTTCCCGTCTATGTGGAGGCGGGAGTTGCGGACCTCGGCGTCGTCGGGAAGGACACGCTCATCGAAGAGGACCGCGACATCTACGAGATGCTCGACCTCAAGATCGGGGAGTGCTCGCTGTGCCTTGCGGGCTATCCCGAACGCAAAGATGTTTTGACGAGCCCCGCGCTCCGCGTCGCCACCAAATATGTGAACACCGCAAAACGCCTGTTTTCCGAGCGGGGAGAGGATGTGGAGATCATCCCCCTGCACGGCTCCATCGAGCTTGCGCCCGTGACCGACCTTTCCGACGTCATCTTCGACGTCGTGCAGACGGGCTCCACCTTGAAAGCCAACGGGCTCGTCGTTTTAGAAGAGGTATTCACGGGCATCACGGCGCGGCTCGTCGCCAATAAAGTCAGCCTGAAAACAAAGTCGGCGGAGATCCTGCCGCTCATTGCCAAAGTCAAGGAGGAAGTGGCATGAAGATCGTCACGAAAGAGGAGAGCGCGGAACTTTTGGAGCGTCCCTTCGAGGAACGAAAGGAAGAAATAAAGCGCGTCAAGGAGATCGTAAAAAACGTCGCCGAACGCGGGGACGAAGCCGTCTTCGAATATGAGGAACGCTTCGACAAAACGGTGCTCACAAAGGAAACGTTCCGCGTTTCCGAACAAGAATATGAAGCGGCATACCAAGAGGTGTCTCCCGAACTTTTAGAGAGCCTGCGGCTTGCCATCCGGAATATCTATGCATATCACAGCCGCACGGGAAGGAAGGAGCACATCGTCACCGAAAACGGCAGGACGACGGGCTATGTCATCCGTCCCGTGGAACGGGCGGGCATCTATGTGCCGGGCGGCACGGCGCCGCTTTCTTCCTCCGTTCTGATGGCGGTCCTGCCCGCAAAGGCGGCAGGCGTCGAACACATCATCGTTGCAACGCCCGCAAAGGAAGGGAAGGTGCACCCGCTGACCCTCGTTGCGGCAAAAGAATGCGGCGCGGAAGCCGTCTTCAAGATGGGCGGCGCGCAGGCGGTCGCAGCCCTAGCGTACGGCACGGAAAGCGTCCCCAAAGTGGACGTCATCGCAGGTCCCGGCAACATCTATGTAACGCTTGCCAAGAAGGAAGTTTACGGGCAGGTCGGCATCGATATGCTGGCAGGACCGAGCGAGATCCTCATCGTCGCGGATGAGAGCGCCGATCCCGATTGGGTGGCGGCGGACGTCCTGTCTCAGGCAGAGCACGACGTTCTCGCCCGCGCCATCGTCGTGACGACAAGCAAAGAACTTGCGGAGCGCATCTCCGAGCGGGTGGACGCCCGCCTTGCCGTGCTTCCGAGAAAGGAGATCGCCGAACGCTCCCTGCTTTCAAGCGGCGGCATCATTTTGACGGACACACTCGACGAGGCTGCCGATATCTCCAACAAGATCGCGCCCGAGCACCTTGAATTGTATGTCAAGGACCCCGACGCGCTTCTTCCCAAGATCAGGAACGCGGGCGCGGTGTTCATGGGGGCATATACTCCCGAGCCCGTCGGCGACTATTTCGCGGGGCCCGATCATATCCTGCCCACGGGCGGGAGCGCACGCTTCTTTGAAGTGCTGAACGAGGACGTGTTCACGCGCAAGATGAGCGTCATCCGCTATACGCAAGAGGCGCTCCAAGAGGACGGAAAGCACATCGTACGGCTTGCAGAGAGCGAATCTCTGACGGCACACGCGCGGGCGGTCACTGCCCGCCTCGGGGAGGAAAACAAATGAGAACTTCGCACATCGAAAGAAAGACCAAAGAGACGGAGATCGCGCTGACCCTCAACGTGAACGGCACGGGCGTTGCGGAAATTTCGACTGGCGTCGGCTTTTTCGACCACATGCTCGAACTTCTCACCGTGCACTCGGGGATGGATCTTACCCTCTCCTGCAAGGGGGATACCTACGTCGATTTCCATCACACGGTGGAAGATACGGGCATCGCGCTCGGCGACGCCTTCAAGGAAGCCCTCGGCGATAAGCGCGGCATCGCAAGATTTTCCGATCGCGTCGTGCCGATGGACGAAACGGCGGCGCTCGTCGCGCTTGACTTGAGCGGCAGGGCGTACCTTGCCTTTGAAGACAAGCTGGACGGAAAGGCGGGCGTATTCGACCTCGAGCTCGTGGAAGAGTTCCTGCGCGCGTTTTCTTCCCATGCAGGACTCAATCTGTATGTCAAACTTTTGAGGCGGGGCAATAAGCATCACGAAGCGGAGGCAGTCTTCAAGGCGCTCGCTCTATGTCTGAAAGACGCCGCTGCCGTCGTTTCCGACCGCATCCCGTCCTCCAAAGGAGTGCTCGAATGATCGGCATCATCGACTACGGCATGGGCAATCTCCGCTCCGTGCAGAAAGCCGTCGAATTTTTGGGCGGGAAAGCCGTCATCACCGCAGAAAAGAGCGAGCTCGACAAGTGCGGCAGGCTCATCCTGCCCGGAGTCGGCAGCTTTGCCGCGGGCATGGAGAATCTGGAAAAGACGGGGCTTTCAGATTACGTCAAAGCGCGGGTGGGGGAGCTGCCCATCCTCGGCATCTGCCTCGGGATGCAGTTTCTGCTCGACGAGAGCGAGGAAGAGGGCGTCCACAAGGGGCTCGGGCTCATCCCGGGGCGCGCCGTGCGCTTTACGGAAGGCAAGGTGCCTCAGATGGGCTGGAACGCCGTTTCCGACATGCGCTCGCCCCTGTTTGCAGGCATCCGCGACGGCTCACAGTTCTACTTCGTGCACAGCTACTATGCCGACACGACGGACGAATACGCCATCGGCAAGACGGAGTATTTTAGGACTTACGCTTCCGCTATCGGCAAAGGTCATGTGTACGGCGTGCAATTCCACCCCGAAAAGAGCGGGGATCTCGGGCTGCAGCTCATGCGCAATTTCATGAGGTTATAAGATGAAACTCTATCCCGCCATCGACATTTTAGGCGGCCGCGCGGTGCGCCTTCTGCACGGGAAGCGCGACGCCGTTACCGACTACGGCGACCCCGTCGACCGCGCCAAACAGTGGCTGGACGCGGGCGCGCGCATTCTGCACGTCGTCAACCTTTCGGGCGCGTTTGAGGAACAAAACGACTTCCCGCGCATCTTGGAGCGCATCGCTTCCTTAGGCGTTCCCGTGCAGACGGGCGGGGGCATCCGTTCCGTCCAAACGGTCAAAGAACGCTTTTTATCGGGCGCCGACCGCGTGGTGCTCGGCACCGTATGCGTGGAACAGCCCGAAGTATTGGAAGAAGCTGCCGCTCTTTACGGCGGTAAGATCGTCGCGGGCATCGACGCGCGGGAGGGAAAACTTACCGTGCGCGGCTGGACGGTGACGGCGGAGGAAGACGCCTTTTCCTTCGGGAAGAAGGCAAAGGCCCTCGGCATCACCGATGCGGTTTTTACCGACGTCGGGCGGGACGGCGCACTCACGGGCGTCAATGTCGAAGCGACCGTCAAAATGGCGGAGACAGGCCTCAACGTCATCGCCTCGGGCGGCATCCGCAGTATGGAAGACTTGGAGGCACTGAGAAAAAACAACGTCTACGGGGCGATCTTAGGCCGCTCCGTCTATGAGGGAACGATCGACCTTACAAAAGCGATCGAGGAGTTCGAATGTTAAGCAAACGTCTCATCCCCTGCCTCGATCTGAAGGACGGCAGGGTCGTCAAAGGTGTCAATTTCGTGCATCTCGTCGACGCGGGCGATCCCGTGGAGACGGCAAAGCTCTACAACGCCTTCGGCGCGGACGAGCTCGTCTTTTTGGACATCACGGCAAGCTACCGCGGCAATACCCCCATGTGGGAGATCATCTCGCGGGCGAGCGAACAGGTCTTTCTGCCCCTCACGGTGGGGGGCGGCATCCGCACGACGGAAGATTTCAGAAGAATGCTCTCGTGCGGGGCGGATAAGATCGCGGTCAATTCCGCCGCCATCAAAGATCCCACGCTCATCACGGAGGCCGCCTTGAAGTTCGGGCGGCAGTGCGTCGTCCTCGCCGTGGACGCCAAGCGCAACGAACAGGGCAGATGGGACGTCTATCTCAACGGCGGCAGGGTCAAGACCGATCTCGACGCCATCGAGTGGATCCAAAAGGCGGAAAAATTGGGCGCGGGCGAAGTGCTCCTCACGAGCATGGACCGCGACGGCACCAAGGAAGGGTATGATTTAGAACTGACGCGCGCCGCCGCGGAAGCCGTCAATATCCCCGTCATCGCCTCGGGCGGGGCGGGCAAGATGAGCCACTTCTACGACGTTCTGACCGAAGGCAAAGCGGATGCGGCGCTTGCTGCTTCCCTCTTCCATTTCGGCATCATCAACATGAGAGATCTCAAAAGTTATCTCGCGGAACGCGGCATCGCCGTCCGCATGGAGGATTAAATGGATATCAAATTCGACGAGCGCGGGCTCATCTGCGCCATCGCGCAGGACGCGGAGAGCGGCGACGTGCTCATGCAGGCATATATGAACGAAGAAGCCCTTCAAAAGACGCTGGAAACGGGCTATGCGCACTATTGGAGCCGTTCGAGAAAGTGCCTTTGGAAGAAGGGCGAAACGAGCGGGCATGTGCAGAAGGTCAAAGGCGTCACCTTCGACTGCGATAAAGACTGCGTACTCCTTCAGATCGAGCAAGTCGGCGCCGCCTGCCATACGGGCAGCCGCTCCTGCTTTTTCAACGTGGAAAAGGCGGAAGAAGGCGCGGGGGTCAGATTCCTTTCCGAGCTTACGCGCGTCATCGACGACAGAAAGCAGCATCCCGAAGAGGGCTCTTATACGTCCTATCTCTTTGAAAAGGGCATCGATAAGATCGCAAAGAAGATGGGGGAAGAAGCGGTGGAGACCGTCATCGCCTCCAAAAACGACAGGAAAGAGGAGCTCGTCGGCGAGGCGGCAGACCTTTTGTATCACCTTCTGGTGCTGCTCCGCGAAAAGGAAGTCACGCTTTTCGACGTATGCAGCGAACTCAAAGCGAGGCACAGTTAAAGTATGGCAAGAGATACCGGTTCGCTTCTTTCCTTCCGCCCTTCCATCAAAGTCATGGACGCGACGATGCGCGACGGCGGGCTCGTCAACAACTTCCGCTTTTCCGATGAGTGGGTGCGTGCGCTTGTGAGCGCCAACATGCGCGCGGGCGTCGATTATATGGAGCTCGGATACAAGTCTGATCGCGACCTCTTTGACGAAAACAAGTTCGGCAAGTGGAAATTCTGCCGCGACGAGGACGTCTTCAACGTGCTCGGCGGCACACCCGAAGGACTCAAACTTGCGTGCATGGCAGACGTCGGCCGCTGCAACTATGAGCGCGACATCGGCCCGCGCGAAGACAGTCCGTTTGCGATGTACCGCATCGCGACCTACATCAACACCATCCCCGCGGCGCTCGCGATGGCAGAGCACTGCCATAAGATGGGCTACGAGACGGCGGTCAACATCATGGCGATCTCCAAGGCGACGGAAAAAGAACTCTCTTTGGCGCTCGACCTCATCGGCAATTCCCCCGCAGACGTCATCTATATCGTCGACAGCTACGGCTCTATCTACCCCGAAGAGATGCGCGTCATCGCAGAGCGCTATCTCGAAGCGGGCGAAAAGTACGGAAAAGCCATCGGCATCCACGCGCACAACAATCAGGAACTCGCCTTTGCGAACACCATCGAATGCACGGCGCTGGGCGTCGACTATCTCGACGCGACCGTGTCGGGCATGGGAAGAGGCGCAGGCAACTGCCGCATGGAGCTGCTTTTGGGATTCTTGAAGAACCCGAAGTATAAGCTTGCGCATATGCTGCGCTTTGTGGAGAGCAGCATGCCCCGCGTCCGCGAACAGGGCGCCGTCTGGGGGTACGATCCCGCTTATCTTTTAACGGGCGTCCTCAACCGCCATCCCTCGAGCGCCATCCGCTTTCTTCAGGAAGGAAGAGGGGACTTGTGCGAATTTTACAACGAACTTTTGGATCAGGAATGAGGCGCAAAACACGGCGCCCTCCGTTCGTAAAAAATGAAAACTTTGTGAAGTTTTCCGAATTTTCTTTCACGCACGCTTGACATTATTATATATGCGTGGTAGGATATTTGTAAAAGGAGAATGCGTAAATTTCGGCTCGGGATTTACGCTTTTTCTTATGTTTGCTTGGGTTTCAATTTTTTTCTTACCATCTGCATCCGAATGATGCGGAAAGGAGGACTTCTTTTGTTAAAGACACTTGCAAAGAGCATCCGGGAGTATAAGCCGGCGTCCATCTTATCGCCGCTTTTCGTCTCCATCGAGGTCGTGCTCGAATGCCTGATGCCCTTCGTCATCTCGATGCTCGTCGAAGTCATCGAGAGCAGCACGCCGACGATGGGGGAGATCTGGAAGTACGCGGGCATCCTGGTGGCGATCGCTGTCGCATCGCTCGTCACGGGCACTCTCGCGGGCGCCTTCTGCGCGCGCGCATCGACGGGATTTGCCAAAAACCTGCGCAAAGACCTTTACTATCACATCCAGGACTTCTCGTTTGAGAACATCGACAAGTTCTCGACGCCTTCGCTCGTCACCCGTATGACGACGGACGTCACCAACGTGCAGCTTTCCTACATGATGATCGTGCGTCTTGCCATCCGCGCGCCTCTCATGGTCGTCTTCTCCTTCGTCATGGCATTCGTCATGGGCGGCGACCTTGCGTGGATCTTCCTTGCGGTCGTGCCCCTTGTCGCGTTCGCGCTGTTTGCCATCATGTATAAGGTCATGCCCACTTTCCGCCGCCTCTTCCACAAGTACGACGACATGAACGAATCCATCCAGGAAAACGTCAGCGGCATCCGCGTCGTCAAGGCATATGTGAGAGAGGAGTACGAAAAGGAGAAGTTCGGCAAGACTTCGACCGCCCTCATGAAGGACTTCACAAAAGCGGAACGCCTGCTCGCGTGGAACGACCCTATCATGCAGTTCGCCTTCTACGGCGTGCTGTCTGCCGTGCTGTTCGTGGGTTCCTATCTCATCATGAGCGTAGGCGAACCCATGTATAACGTCGCAAGGGTCTCCCAGCTCATCGTGTACGGCATGCAGATCCTCTCATCCGTCATGATGTTCTCGATGGTCTTCGCGATGATCGCAATGTCGGGCGAATCTGCCCGCCGAATCGTCGAGATCCTCACCGAAAAGAGCACGCTGCACGATCCCGATGACCCCGTCTTCGAAGTCAAGGACGGCTCCATCGACTTCGACCACGTCGACTTCAAATATTCCCCGACGGCGGAAAAGAACGTCCTCGAAGACATCGACCTTCACATCAAGTCGGGCGAGACGATCGGCATCATCGGCGGCACGGGCTCTTCCAAAACTTCACTCGTCAACCTTCTCTCCCGCCTCTACGACGTGACGGAAGGGAGCGTCAAGGTAGGCGGCGTCGACGTGAGAGCGTACGATCTGACGGCGCTTCGCAACCAGGTCGCGGTCGTGCTCCAGAAGAACGTCCTCTTCTCGGGCACCATCAAAGAAAATCTCCGTTGGGGCAACCCCGACGCGACGGACGAAGAGCTCGTCGAAGCGTGCAAGCTCGCGCAGGCGGACGACTTCATCCAGAGCTTCCCCGATAAGTACGATACCTACATCGAACAGGGCGGTACCAACGTCTCGGGCGGACAGAAACAGCGCCTGTGCATCGCGCGCGCCCTCCTCAAAAAGCCCAAGATCCTCGTCCTCGACGACTCGACGAGCGCCGTCGATACCCATACCGACGCGCTCATCCGTAAGGCATTCCGCGAATATATCCCCACGACGACCAAGATCATCATCGCGCAGCGTATCTCCTCGGTGGAGGACGCCGACCGCATCATCGTCATGGAGAGCGGCAGAGTCAACGCCGTGGGCACGCACGAAGAACTCGTCAAGACCAATCCCATCTATGCGGAAGTTTATCACTCTCAGATGAAGGGGGCAGACAATGAAAACTAAACTGCATGCAAAAGTGCGCCCCAACGCCCCCGAAGCGCCTCAGGTAAAACCCAAAAAGCAGAAGGGGACCTTCTCCCGCGTGATGAAGGCGCTCTTCCGCTACTACCCCGGCATGACAACGCTCACCATCATCTTCCTTGTCATCAACGCCATCGTGAGCTCCGTGCCCGCCATCTTCATGGAGAACATCTACTCCGTCATCGAAGATGCGCAGACGGCAGGGCAGACGTGGGCGGAAGTCGGTGGCGTCATCACGGGCAATATGCTCACCCTCATCGGGATGTACGTCGTTTCCCTTATCTTTGGCGCCATCCATGCGCAGCTCCTTGCCATCATCACGCAGGGCTTCCTTGCCAAGATGCGCGAGCAGATGTTCGACGGGATGCAGGACCTTCCCATCCGCTATTTCGACACGCACAATCACGGCGATATCATGAGTTATTACACGAACGATATCGACTCGCTGCGCCAGATGATCGCAGTCAGCCTTCCGCAGATCCTGCGCTCGGGCGTGATGGTCTTAACGCTCTTCGTAATGATGCTCTATTACAGCCTGTATCTGACGCTCATCGTCGTTGTCGGCATCGTCGCGATGACCTTCATCACCAAAGTCATCGGCGGCGGTTCGGGCAGATTCTTCCTCGAACAGCAGCGCGCCATCGGTAAGACGGAGGGCTTCATCGAAGAAATGATGAACGGGCAGAAGGTCGTCAAGGTGTTCTGCCACGAAGAGGAGGCAAAGCGCGATTTTGACCGCGTCAACGACCATCTCTTCGAACAGGCAGACCGCGCGAACAGATACGCGAACATGCTCATGCCCATCATCATGAACATCGGCCACATCATGTACGTCATCGTGGCGCTGTGCGGCGCGTTCTTCATGCTCGAAGGCGTGCAGAATATCGGCATCCTCGAACTCACGAACGGCAGGATCACGAACATCGTCGAGATCGCGCCCTTCTCGGTCGCCGTCGTTGTCGCCTTCCTGCAAATGGCGCGTCAGTTCAGCAACAATGTCGGTCAGGTCTCGCAGCAGGTCAACTCCGTCGTCATGGGTCTTGCAGGCGCCAAGCGCATCACCATGCTCATCGACGAACAGCCTGAAACGGACGACGGGTACGTCACGCTCGTCAACGCCAAAGAAGACGAGAACGGGAATCTCACCGAGTGCGAAGAGCGCACGGGCATGTGGGCATGGAAACACCCTCATCACGACGGCACGCTCACCTACACCAAGCTCGAAGGCGACGTGAGAATGTACGACGTGGACTTCGGCTACACGCCCGAGAAGATCGTCCTGCACAACATCACGCTGTACGCGCGCCCCGGTCAGAAAGTTGCATTCGTCGGCGCGACGGGCGCGGGCAAGACGACCATCACCAACCTCATCAATCGCTTCTACGACATTGCGGACGGCAAGATCCGTTACGACGGCATCAACATCAACAAGATCAAGAAGGGAGAACTGAGAAGATCGCTCGGCATGGTCCTCCAGGACACCAACCTCTTCACGGGGACGGTCATGGACAACATCCGCTACGGCAGATTGGACGCAACGGACGAAGAATGCAAAGCGGCAGCCCATCTTGCGGGCGCGGACGACTTCATCTCCCGCCTCCCCGAAGGGTACGACACCATGCTCACGCACAACGGCGCCAACCTTTCGCAGGGGCAGAGGCAGCTTCTGTCCATCGCGCGCGCAGCCGTCGCCGATCCGCCCGTCATGATCCTCGACGAGGCGACTTCCTCCATCGATACGAGAACGGAAGCCATCGTCCAGCGCGGCATGGATAAACTGATGGAGGGAAGAACGGTGTTCGTCATCGCCCACCGCCTCTCCACGGTCAAGAACTCCAACGTCATCATGGTGCTCGACCACGGCCGCATCATCGAGCGCGGCACGCACGACCAACTCATCGAGCAGAAGGGCAGATACTATCAGCTCTACACGGGCGCGTTCGAACTCGAATAAAATATTAAGCTCTCCGAAAGATCGGGGAGCTTTTTTTATTCTCTGCACAAGATAGCTGTATGAGCTTTCATGTGCGGGTTAAAAACGGCGTGCGCCGCGCAGTGGAGAAAGGGACGGACATTGCCCGTCTCTTTTCCGCGCACCGCATTACGACGATTTCAGGCGCGCTCACCTTCTTTCTTATCCTTTCTATCGTTCCGCTCTTCTTCTGGCTCATCCTGCTCTTCGGAAGAGAGGGGCTTCCCGAAGAGCCTGCATTCGAACTCTTTGCCTGGGCGGAAGAGCTTATTTCCTATTTGGTAAAGCACGCGGGGGAAGCCGCCTCGGGCGCGGGCGTCGTCCTTCTTTTGACGACGCTGTGGTCGGCATCTTCCTTTTTCTATCATTTGAGAAGAAGCGGCGAACTCCTTTCGGGCATCTCCCGGCCGCACGGCGGGCTAAGAACGCGCCTCCTTGCCGTCCTGTTTACCCTTGCGGTCGTTGTGCTCCTCGGCGGCGTCGTAGGGGTCTATATCCTCTTGGCGAGCCTCATCCGCCCGCTGCCGCAGCCATTTTGCGGCATGTTAAAGGCTTTCCTCCTGTTTGGCGGGTGCTTTCTCGCCGCCATGCTCTTGAACTTTTATGCCGCGCCCAAACAAGCAGTGAAAATGAGAGGGAAAGAAAGCCTGCTTGTCGCCGTGCTCTGGCTCGGGGCGAGCGTCGTCTTCCTCGTCTACGCCCGCTTCGGGAACAAGGAGCAGCTGTACGGAGCGCTGTCCCTCGTTATCGTGTTCTTTCTCTATCTGTATTGGATGATGATCTGCCTAGCAGCGGGGCTCGTGATCGGCAAAAATGGGGGATTGACAAATCGCAAAAAGGGGAGTAAAATAGACGGGAATGAACATATGGAGGAATGTATGACAAAAGTAAACGACCTTCCCTACAGCCGCGTGACGCTCGAAGAAATGCGGGCGGCCTTTGAGAACTTCTTTGCGGCAGCCGAAAAGGCAAACTGCGCGGATGACATGCTTGCGGCGCGCCAAGAGCTCATCGCCCGCCGCAAAAAATTCGACACGGCATACTGTCTTGCCAACATCCGCTTCACGCAGAACACCGCCGATCCCTTCTACAAAGGGGAGATGGACTACTACGACGAAGTATATCCGCTCGTTCACAACGAACTTGCAAAGTACTTCCGCGTGATGCTCGAAAGCCCCTTCCGCAAGGAGATGGAAGCTAAACTCGGCAGCGTCCTGTTCGCAGGCTTCGAATGCGCGGTCAAGGCGCACTCGGAAGAGATCGTCGAAGACGAACAGCAGGAGAACGCCCTGACGACGGAATATTCCCAGCTCATGGCGGGCATGCTCTTCGACTGGCAGGGGGAGAAGATCCCGCTCACCGTGCTCCGCGGGAAGTTGGAAGACCCCGATCCCGCCGTCAGAAAGGCGGCAGCGGATGCGATCGGTCTCGGCCTCCAGGCGAATAAGCAAAAGCTCGACGAGATCTACGATAAGCTCGTGCACATCCGCGACAGGATGGCGAAAAAGATGGGCTATCAAAATTATGTGGAGCTCGGCTACTACCGCATGGGCAGGACGGGTTATACGCGGGAGATGGTGGAAACCTTCCGCGCCAACGTGAAAGGATCGCTCGTGCCCGTTGTGAGCGCGCTCAAGGAGCGCATCAAGGGGGAGATGGGGCTCGATACGTTCCGTTTCTCGGATAACGACGTCTACACCAAAGAGGGGAACCCGCCCTTCACGCTCACCATCCCGGAAGCCTTCCGGGAAGCGAGCGGGATGTATCACGAGATGGACGGCGAGATCGGCGCCTTCTTCGACAGCATGACGGAGGCGGGCGCGCTCGATGTCGAGAGCCGCCACAACAAGGCGGGCGGGGGCTACTGCACCTTCATCGGCGACTACCACCAGCCCTTCATTTTCGCTAATTTCAACGGCACCACGGCGGATGCAGACGTTCTGACGCATGAGTTCGGGCACGCCTATGCCTCGCACTGCATCGATGTGGGCGGCGTCGACTACGACATCGACGTGGGCGGCATGGAGACGGCGGAATGTCACTCCATGAGCATGGAATTTTTGTGCTGGCCGTATATGCGCCGTTTCTTCGGCGATCGGGAACGCGGTTACCGCTACAAGCACCTTGCCGACGCGCTCTCCTTCATCCCGTACGGCTGCATCGTGGATGAATTCCAGCACCTTGTCTACGAACATCCCGATTGGACGCCAGAAGAGCGCGACAAGGCGTATTTAGAGCTCGAAACGACGTACCGTCCTTACCTCACCTACGAGGGCATTCCCTATCTCGAAGAAGGTACCCGTTGGCAGTATCAGGCGCATATCTTTGAAAGCCCGTTCTACTATATCGACTACTGCCTTGCGCAGACGGTCGCCTTCGGCTTCCTTGTGCTCTCACAGAAAGACCACGACGAAGCGCTCCGCCGCTATAAACAGTTCGTCTCGGCGGGCGGCACGATTGCCTTCCGCAGTCTCGTTGAAAGAGCAGGGCTTGCCGATCCCTTCGGAGAGGGCACGCTCGGTTCTCTCGCGCAAGCAGTTTCGGAGATCTTGAATACCGTCAAACCTTGACCATATCGGAAAGAGGCATCCACAGGACAGAGGATGCCTCTTTCCTTATCGAAAACGTTTTTTCGACGGAGCGCTCCGCCGACGCGATCAATGTGTAAATAATGTAAAATAATTCATAATATACGCGCAATCTCTTGCAATTATAAGTTGTTTCCTGTATAATGAAGGGGAAATGAAAGTCGGAGTATTATACAATCGGGATCGCGTGAGCGAGAGTTCCTTTCCTTCGATCGCCGCTCGTTTTTCACGGAGCGGTGCGGAAGCAGTACTGTTTTCTTCACCCGAAGACATCGGGGGAGTCGATTGCCTTCTGATCTTAGGCGGCGACGGGACCGTACTCAGGGCAAGCAAACCTGCCTCCCGGGAGAATATCCCGATCGTTGCGGTAAACTACGGAACGCTTGGATTTCTGACAGAGTTCAGGCGCGAAGAGCTGGATGACGCGATCGACTTTATCCTTTCCGATGCGCATGTCGTTTTAAAACGCACCATGCTCGAAGTGATCTTCCGCGGCAAAAGCACCCATTGTCTCAATGAGCTTGTTCTCCAAAGACCCGTCTCAGCCGAAACGGACAGCCGCCTCGTCAAGATCTTCGTCCGCATCGACGGAAAAGAGGCGGGCGTATTCTCTGCGGACGGGCTCATCATCTCCACACCGACAGGTTCGACCGCCTATTCCCTTTCGGCGGGAGGCAGCGTGATGTCGCCCGATTGCAGGACTTTTGAGCTTACGCCCATCTGCGCGTTCTCTCTCAGAAGCCGTCCCATCGTCTGCTCGGACGGCAGTACGCTCCGCTTCACGGCAAAACCGCACGGAAAAGGGCTTATGCTTCACGGGGACGGCGTGTTCCTCGGAGAACTCGAAGAAGACGACGAATTAGTCGTCCGCCGCTCCGACCGCGTCGCCACATTTTGGGTCAAAGACGAAGGGGATACCTTCCGCCGTCTGACCGAAATCATCAACGGATAACATAGGGGAGAGATCATATGCTGAGGAATGCAAGACACAACAAGATCTTAGAGCTCATCGAAGAAAAAGAGATCGAGACGCAGGAGGAACTCTGCAAAGAACTTGCGGAAGCCAATTTTGCCGTTACACAGGCAACCGTTTCGCGCGATGTCAGGGAACTGCGCCTCTTTAAGGTAGCGGGCACCAAGAAGCGCTACCGTTACGCCGCCATCGGCAAGGGAGAAGAGGAGCTTTCCGATAAAATGCGTTCCCTCTTTCAGGCGTGCATCGAGAGCATCCAGACGGTGGGCAACATCGTCGTCACTAAGACGCTCAACGGCAACGGAGCCAATGCGGGCGTTATCATCGATATGCTCAAATATCAGGAGATCGTGGGCAGCATCGCGGGGGATGATACGGTATTTTCCCTCTGCAAAACGGCGGAGGATGCCGAAACCGTCCGCGCGCGCCTGGAACGACTTGCAGGAAATTAAACGATGCTGAGATCGCTCTATCTAAAAAACATCGCCCTCGTCGATGAGGCGGAGATCGTGTTTTCGGAGGGGCTCAACGTGCTCTCGGGCGAAACAGGTGCGGGCAAATCCGTCATCCTCGACAGCATCGATTTCGTCCTCGGCGCAAAAGCCGACAAAGGGATGATCCGTTCGGGACAGAGCGAATGTTCGGTGCGCGCAGAATTCACCTGCGACCTAGAACTTCTGCGCCCCGTCCTGGAAGAACTCGATCTCGAAGAAAGCGACTCGCTGCTGATCGTCCGCCGCCTCAACACGGAGGGCAGGGGTTCGCTCAAAGTCAACGGCTGCCCGATCACGGCGACCATGCTCAGAAAGCTTACTTCGCAGCTCGTGGACGTCCACGGGCAGAGCGAGCATTTCTTTTTGCTCAAAGAAGCCAACCAGCTCCGACTCCTCGATCAGATCGCAGGAACGGAGGGGGAACGCGCGGAAGTTGCTTCTCTTTTGAAGGAGCGCCGTACGTATGCGGAAAAGCTTTCCTCTCTCGGCGGAGATGAGGGCGAACGCGAGCGCCGCGCCGATATCCTGCGCTTTCAGATCGACGAACTTGAAAACGCCGCCCTCAAGGAGGGGGAAGAGGAAGAACTCACGGCGCTTCGTACCAAATATCAGAATGCGGAAAAGATCCTGAGCGGGCTCAAGACGATCCGCGACGCCCTGCTTTCAGATGGCGGCGCTGCAGATTGCGTCAATCTTGCTCACCGCGGACTCATTTCCATTGAAAAATACGGCGATTACGCCGCTCTTTCCGAACGGCTCGAGAACGCGCTTGCAGAGATCGAGGACATCGGCGAGACGGCGGAATCGCTTGCAGAAGAGCTCGACATCGACGAGCGGGAGGCGGAACGCGTAGAAAACCGCCTCGACGAGATCAGATCGCTCAAGAAAAAGTACGGCGGCTCGGTCGAAGAAGCGCTTGGCTTCCTCGCCCGCGCGAAAGAGGAGCTCCAGCTGCTGGAAAACAGCGCAGAGGAGTGCGAAAAGCTCAAAGTGCTGCTCGAAAATAACGCAAAGAAATTGTATTCTGCGTGCGAAACGCTCACAAAAAAGCGCAAGGAGGGTGCGGAAGGCTTTACGCGGCGGGTCACGGAAGAGCTCAGAACGCTCAATATCCCGTCCGCCCGCTTTGAGATCGCCTTCGAGCTTTATTCGGAAGAAGATCTTCCTCGTGCCAATGCGGAAGGGCTGGACCGAGTCAAGTTCCTCTTTTCCGCCAATGCGGGCGAGCCCGTCAAAGAGCTCGGCAAGATCATCAGCGGCGGCGAAATGAGCCGCTTCATGCTTGCCGTCAAGGCGCAGCTCTCTTCGATCGGCACCATCGGAACATACATCTTCGATGAGATCGACGCGGGCATCGGCGGCAAGACGGCGCGCGTCGTGGCAGAAAAATTCGCGGATATCGCGAAGACCACGCAGATCATCGCCGTCTCGCATCTTGCGCAGATCGCAGCGTTTGCCGACAGGCAATTCCTCATCGAAAAGAAGGAGGAGGGAGGAAGAACTTACTCCCGCATCCGTGCTCTCGAAGAAGAAGAGCGCACAGAAGAACTTGTCCGTCTCTTGGGAGGAGACAAGGGCAGCTCGGCGGTTTTGCACGCCAATGAACTTCTCAACAATGCCCGCGCCTATAAACGGGCTGACGCTTCCTGAAAAAACCGAATATTCTATTGACAGCCTGCGCAAAGTAACCTTATGGAAGGAATTATGCGCAGGCTGAAATTATATCTCGTCCGGCTTTTCAAGCAAAGTGCAGTCGGGGCATGTGCCTTGACTGTGCTTCTTTTTCCTGCAGCGGCAAAGGGGAAGTGCCTTATTGCCGATGCAGCCGAAACGACCGTTTATGTCGGAGGAATGACTGCAGGCTTTACGCTCCCGGCGGGCGGTGTTCAGATCGTGGAACTGAGCTCCGTCCCGTGCGGGGAAGGCTCCCGCCGTCCTGCGGAGGAAGCCGGGCTCAGGGCAGGCGATATCATCCTGGCGGCGGACGGCATCTCGCTCTCTGCCATCGGCGATCTGACGGCTGCTCTGGAGCGCAGCGGCGGAAGAGAGATCGTGCTCACCTTTTCCAGGGATGGTGAAACCAGGAAACTGACAGTACGTCCCGCCAAGGATAAAAATACAGGCAATTTCAAGATCGGCGTGCTCATCCGCGATACACTCTCCGGCATCGGCACCATCACCTATATCGAAAAAGACGGTCTGCATTTCGGGGCGCTTGGTCACGGCGTGAACGAAGGAGCCGCCCCCGACGCACCGGAAGCCAAAGTGTATGCCTGTAACATCATCGGCGTCAAAAAGGGGACGCGCGGCAAGGCGGGGGAGCTCAAAGGACTCTTTCTGAACGACCGTGCGATCGCACGTGCGGAGCATTTCTGCAGTACGGGGCTTTTTGGCACGTTTTCAGACGGTTACGATTTTTCCGCGTGCGAGACGGCTCAGATCGCGCCCGTTTCCGAAGCAACGATCGGAAAAGCAGTCATCTATTCGACGGTGGACGGGACGCAGCCCAAGACGTATGACATCGCCATCGCCAAAGTGGACGCGAACGACCGCGACAACAAAAATTTTGTCATCAAGGTGACGGACGAAGCGCTCATCGGGGAGACGGGCGGGATCGTGCAGGGCATGAGCGGCAGCCCCATCCTGCAGAACGGAAAACTCATCGGCGCGGTGACGCACGTCTTTTTGAACGACCCCACGCGGGGATACGGCATCTCCATCGAGCGCATGATGGCGGGGGAGCGGGAACGTTGACGCATATTTTACGAAAATCTCCGCAAAATAGGGGCATGAAGAAACTGACGATCGCGGCGGCGTGCGTCTTTGCGGCGCTTGGCTGCCTGGGGAATGCCTCGCCCGTACAAACCGAGGCGAAGGCGGTCTATGTATGCGATGCGGACAGCGGCACGCCCGTTTCCGCCGAGGCGGAGACGGAACATCTGCCCATCGCGAGCATGTGCAAGGTGATGACGCTGCTCCTCGCCTTTGAGGCGGTGGACGAGGGCGAACTGAGGCTGGACGAGCAGATCGAAGTCAGCGAACATGCGGCAGGCATGGGCGGTTCACAGGTCTTTCTCGACGCAGGTCTCTCCTATCCCGCAGGAGAGCTTTTAAAGAGCATTACGGTTTGCTCGGCAAATGATTCGTGCGTGGCGGTCTCCGAACGGCTTGCGGGCAGCGAAGAGGCTTTCGTGGAGCGCATGAACGAGCGGGCGCGCGAGCTCGGGGCGACGGATACGCTGTTTGCCAATTGCACGGGGCTTCCGAGGGAGCCGCAGTATTCCTGTGCGAAGGACGTCGCCCTGATGCTGCGGGAGCTCATCAAGCATGATACCTTCTTTTCCTATGCGGGCGTGCGCCTCGAAGACTTCCTACATCCCGACGGACGGGTGACGACGATGACGAACACCAACAAGCTCCTGAAAGGCACCTGCGGCTGCGACGGCGGGAAGACGGGATACACGCAGGAGGCGGGATTCTGCCTAGCCGCGACGGCAAAGCGGAACGACACGCGCCTTATCTGCGTCGTCATCGGAGCAAAGAGTTCGGACGGGCGCTTTGAAACCGTCTCCCGCCTTCTCAACGAGACGTTCGCGGGCTATGAACGAAAGATCGCAGCAGCAGCGGGCGAACCCGTGGGACAGGGGATCGCCGTCACAGGAAGCGTGACGCCCTCGGTCGGCATTGCACCAGAACGTTCGCTCGGCGTCTTTCAGAAGAAGGGCGAGAGGAGCGAGGTGCAAACCGAGTTCATCCTGCCCGCCGCCGTCGGCGCGCCGGTAAATAAGGGGGAGCGCGTGGGAGAGATCGTCCTCATGAAAGACGGCGTGGAGATCGACCGCTGCGCTCTCGTGAGCTTGGAAGATGCCGCGCGATATTCGTACGGAGAAGCCTTCCGTGAGGGGGCG
Organism: uncultured Clostridia bacterium; assembly: GCA_944376295.1. Classification (GTDB taxonomy): domain Bacteria; phylum Bacillota; class Clostridia; order Christensenellales; family Borkfalkiaceae; genus Gallimonas. The sequence continues at coordinate 74,509 of CALWCE010000005.1, read as the reverse complement.
AGACTCTGGAATTGACGCATTAGCATAGTATTATGTCTGACATAATATCGGAATTTTGCTCAGAATGCAGAAAACATGAAGAAAAGAGACCCGCATCGATATGCGGGTTTTTCTTGACGCAAACGCCTTCCCCGTGGTATAATCTTTTCAGATCCTAAGGAAGGAACACATATGAATACGAGAGATACTTTGAAGATCAACGCAGCGGGACACCTCGAGATCGGCGGTGCCGACTGCACGGAACTTGCGAAGAGGTTCCATACTCCGCTCTATGTCTTTGACGAAGCTTATATCCGCAAGATGATGGCGCTCTACCGCGATACCATTAACGAAGAGTACGACGGCCACGGGCTCGTTTTGTACGCCTCAAAGGCGTTTTCCTGCAAGGCGATGTATGAGATCGCAAAACAGGAGGGCATCGGCGTCGATGTCGTTTCGGGCGGGGAGCTCTACACGGCGCTTTCGGTAGGATTCCCGGCGGAGAAGATCTATCTTCACGGCAACAATAAGCTTCCTTATGAGCTCCGTGAAGCGCTGGATGCGAAGATCGGCGGGATCGTCGTCGACGCCTATACCGAAGCGGATGCGCTCGATCGGGAAGCGCAGGAGCGCGGTATGGTGCAGGACGTCCTCATCCGCGTCAATCCAGGGGTGGAGGCGCACACGCACGCTTTTGTGCAGACTGCGACGCCCGACTCTAAATTCGGTTTTTCCGCCGCCGACGGCGCCGCGCTCGCGATGACCCGCCACATCCTTACAAAGAAGCATCTGCGCCTTCGCGGTTTCCATTGCCATATCGGTTCGCAGATCTTCGAAAAGCAGTCCTTCGTTCTCGCCGCCGAGAAAATGTGCGCATTCATGGAGAAGGTCAAGGCGGAAACGGGCTTTGAGGCGGATACTCTCGATCTCGGCGGAGGTTTCGGCATCTGGTACACGGATGAAGATGCGAAACTCCCCGTCGACGGTTACAAGGGCTATCTTTCCGCGCTCATTTCGGCTCTCAAAAGCGAATGCGCGGCGCGCGGGCTCAAAAAGCCCTATCTTCTCATCGAGCCCGGCCGCTCCATCGTTGGGGAAGCGGGCATCACGCTCTACACCGTGGGCGCCATCAAAGAGCTCCCCGGCATCCGCAAATATCTTGCAGTCGACGGCGGCATGTTCGATAACCCCCGCTATTGCCTCTATCAGTCCAAATATACGGCGGTGCTAGCGAACCGCGCCTTAGAACAACCGACGGAACGCGTCGCCATCGCGGGCAAATGCTGCGAGAGCGGAGACCTCATCGGCGTCGATTTCAACCTTCCCAAAGCAAAAGAGGGCGATCTCATTGCCGTGCTTTCCACGGGCGCTTACAACTATTCGATGGCGAGCAACTATAACCGCAACATGATCCCGCCCGCAGTGCTCGTCAAAGACGGCAAAGCGCGCTATATCGTCATGCCGCAGAGCTATGAAGACCTCGTCCGCAACGACGTTGTGCCCGTAGACCTTGAAAAATAAATTTTAAGACACGAATTTTATCTTGAAAAGCCCGTTTGAAAGCGGGCTTTTTGCGTTTATAAATACGTTGACAAAATTTTGCCGCATCGGCGCACGGCGTTCGGGCGGCCGTACAAGGAGTATTACGGGTTATGGAAAGACAGGGCAATATCAGGATCGCAAGCGAAAATATGATGCCCATCATCAAAAAGTGGCTGTATTCGGATAAGGACATCTTTTTGAGGGAGATCGTCTCCAACGCATCGGATGCCATCACGAAATATAAAAAGCTCGTCTCGCTCGGCGAAGCTTCGGAAGACGATCGGTATCAGATCGTCGTCACGACGGACGACAAGGCGGGAACACTGACCGTCGAAGACAACGGCATCGGTATGACCGAAGAGGAAGTGGAAAAGTACATTACGCAGATCGCCTTCTCGGGCGCAGCGGACTTCCTCGAAAAATACGAAAAAGCGGGCGGAGAGGGCATCATCGGTCATTTCGGTCTCGGCTTTTATTCCGCATACATGGTCTCGGACAACATCGAGATCTTCACAAAGTCCTACCGCGAAGGGAGCAAGGGCGTGCATTGGCAGTCGGACGGCAACAGCACTTACACCATCGGCGAGTGCGACAAGCAAACGCGCGGCACCAAGGTCGTCATGCATCTTGCGGAGGGCGAGAAGGAGTTCGCAAGAGAGAGCGAAGTGAGAAAACTCCTCAACAAGTACTGCTCCTTCATGCCGTATGAGATCTTTTTGAACCCGAAGTCAGAAGAAGAGCTCAACAAGGATCTGAAGGAAGGGGAGGAGCCCAAAAAGAATACGCCCGTCAACACGACGGAGCCGCTCTATATGAAACAACCCAAGGACTGCACGGAGGAGGAATACAAGGACTTCTACCGCCATACCTTTGCAGATTTCAACGAACCGCTCTTCTGGATCCACCTCAACATGGAGTATCCTTTCCGTCTGAAAGGCATCCTCTACTTCCCCAAGGTGAGAAAGCAGGTGGAACTCGAACGCGGGCAGGTCAAGCTCTATTGCAACCAGGTGTTCATCGCAGATAACATCAAGGAAGTCATCCCCGAATTCCTGATGCTTCTGAACGGCGTTATCGACTGCCCCGATATCCCGCTCAACGTCTCGCGTTCCTTCCTCCAGAACGATGCGCAGGTGCAGAAGATCGCAAAGCATATCACCAAGAAGGTGGCGGATAAACTCAAAGAGCTCTACCGCGACGACAAAGAAAAATACGAGAACTGCTGGAACGATCTTGCGACCTTCGTCAAGTTCGGCTGCGTCAAGGACGACAGGTTCTACGATCAGGTCAAGGATATCGTCATCTATAAGAACCTGGAAGGCAAGTATGTTCCGCTTCCTTCCATGTTCGGCGAAGAGGTTTCGGAAGAGGACGCCAAGAACGGCAAAGAGCCGCAGTCCGTCTACTACGTTTCCGACGAAAAGAAGCAGGCGCAATACATCAAAATGTTCAAAGATGCGGGGCTCGACGCCATCGTCTGCGATACCTATATCGACCCGCACTTCATCAGCTATATCGAGTATAAAAATCCCACCCGTGTGCGCTTTTTGCGCATCGACGCCGACATTGCGGGCGCGCTCAAAGAGGCGGGCGAAGAGAATGCCGATGAGGCGAAGGAGATCCAAGGCATCTTTGAAAAGGCGCTCGAGGGCAAGCACGTCAAAGTGACGGCGGAAAAACTCAAAGACGCCGACGTGCCCGCCGTCGTCAACGTTTCCGAATTCATGCGAAGGATGTCCGAGATGAACTCCTTCTATATGATGGGGGATAGCGCGGCGGACGTGACGCTCGTCGTCAATCTGTCGAGCCCTGCCGTCCAGGCACTCAAAGGTGCGGACGAGGAGGCGCAGAAGCTCTCCGTCATGCAGATCTATTATCTTGCGATGCTCGCCTACAAGCAGCTTTCGCCCGAAGAACTTGCGGAATACACGCGCAATCAGAACGAGCTCATCAAAAAGTATCTCGGGAATTAAATAATTTCTCTAAATGTTCCACAATAGGTTTGCGAGTTAAAGCAAGCCTATTTTTTATCCCCTATAAAACAGCTTGATCGGTCTGCCTTAGCCCGGCAGACCTATTTTTGTTTTACGGAAGTATTGCTTATCGGCAAGAAGAAAGACGGGGTTTATCTCGGAGTATGCCTTTCGCCTGCTACACACGAGGATCTGAAAAAGCTCGCCGCAAGACGCAGGCAGCTTCTCACGAGCCGGAAACCGTCAAAGACATCAACTCCATGTGCAGCGCGTCGAGCACATAAAAAAGACCTTTCGCAAGTTAATCACCAACTGCATGAATCGTTGGCAATTTTTAACGAAAGGTATAATGGAACCCTTGCCACGCCGTTGAATAGTAAAACTCCTCAACAAACGCCCAAAACGTCTCATGGTACAGATTCCACTGATAGTATATCGCAAAACAGGGAAAATGTCAACCCGGAATCGCAAAAAGGCAAGAAGGCAGGGGAGTTTTCTGCTGCCCACGATCATGTGCGAGGGCGTTAATAAGGAGATATCGAGGTCATTTTCAGGGTCAGACTCCCTTTCGGGGAGCCTTTTTTTAGCCCAAAATACCTGCGGCAAAATTTCTTTTAGAAAAATTGGAAAAGTTACTAAAAAACGATTGACAAATCACAGAAAATTTCTGTAAGGGTCTTGACATTCCCGCGTGAAGCGCGTATAATGATACATGGCACTTAAGTTTGATACCTGTTTGAACACGAAGCGTGATCGAAAGCGCGACGCAGAAAAGGTCTTTCAGGCGGCGCCACAGGAGGTATTTTTGTGAACGGAACTGTGAAATGGTTCAATGACGGGAAAGGTTATGGGTTTATTTCCAACGACGAGGGGGGTGACGATATCTTCGTTCACTTCTCCGCCATCCAGACGGAGGGATACCGTACGCTGAAGGAAGGGCAGAAGGTCTCGTTCGAGGCTGAGCCCGATCCCAAAGACAGCGGAAAGCTCCGTGCGGTGAATGTCGTACCCCTTTCCTAAGGCAAGCGCGGCGGCACTTTCAAATCACATTGAAATTCTACTGCGAAAAAACACGGCGGAAATGCCGTGTTTTTTCATATAGCGGAAGAACGGGCGCTGACGGTCAAAGACTGCACCATTTTACGGGGCGACGGCATACGATGGGGTATGTTTTCCGAACTCTTCCCGGGCGGCGTCTATTTTATCGGGATCGGCGGCGTGAGCATGAGCGCGCTCGCCCGTCTTCTGAGTGCGCACGGCGTCCGTGTGCGCGGGAGCGACGCCGCCGAGGGTCCGTTTCTCTCCATGCTGAGAAAAGCGGGCATCCCCGTATCTCTCGGCTTTCAGGAAGCGGTCTCGGAAGACACCGTGGTCTTTACGGGCGCCGTGGACGAGAGTCATCCGCAGCTCGCCGCGGCAAAACGGGCGGGGAAACGCCTGCTGCCGCGTGCGGAACTGCTCGGCATGATCGCAGAGCGGTTCAGACGGACGGTCTCGTTCGCAGGCTGCCACGGCAAGACGACGGCGACCGCCATGCTCTCGCACATCCTCTTGGGAAGGCTTCCCTTTACCTGTCATATCGGCGGGGAAGACCTTACTCTCTCCAACTATCACGCGGAGGGGGAGGACGTCTTCGTGACGGAGGCGTGCGAATTCCAGCGCAGCTTTTTGTCGCTGAAAAGCAGCATTGCGGTCATCCTCAACATCGAGCTCGACCATACCGACTGCTACCGCAGCGAAGAGGAGCTCTTTGCTGCCTTTTCTGCCTTTGCAGAGCGGGCGGAACGCGTCATCGTCAATGCCGACGATGTGCGGGCACGCAGCCTGCCCCATGCGCTCTCGTTCGGGCTATGTTCGGGCGATATCCGTGCTTCGGGGATCAGGAGCAACGGGGAGCGCTACTCCTTCACGGTGACGGAAAAGGGCGTTCCGCTCGTCCGCGTGCAGCTCGCCGCCGCAGGCAAAGTGCATATCTATAATGCGCTCGCCGCCTTTGCCGCCGCCCGTCTTTTAGGGCTTGTGCCGCAGGAGATCGCCGACGGGCTCTCCTCCTTCCGCGGGGTCAAGCGCCGCTTTGAACGCATCGGCTTCTTTCACGGCGTTCCCGTCATTTCGGACTACGCCCATCACCCTCGGGAGATCGCGGCAGCCATTCAGACGGCGCAGGCGATCGCCGAAGGGACGGTGCATGTCGTCTTTCAGCCGCACACCTACACGCGGACGCGCGATCTTATGGAAGATTTCGTCGCGGCTTTGAAGGCGGCGGAAAGCCCTGTCATCTATCGCACCTATGCTGCACGGGAGAAGTTTCTCTTTTCGGGCAGCGCGGTCATGCTCGCAGCCCGTCTTCCCGAGGCCTCTTATGTGCAGTCGCCCGAGCAGTTGGCGCGCGTGCTTGCGGAGAAAGCAAAGCCCCGCGATCTCATCCTCGTGTTGGGAGCGGGGGATCTCGATGCGATCGTAAGGGAAATGCTTCAAAAAACGCCCTCCCGGTGAACTGCCGGGAGGGCTGTATTTTATATTTCGATGGGTTTTTCCTTTTTCTGTCTTGCGATGAGATAATCGACGAGCTGCCTTGCCCTGCGGGGAGAACGCCCGCCGCGGACGATCGCCCAGCGTTCGGCGACGGCGTCGAGCGCATCGCCCGAGAGCAGTACGCCGTCCTCCGAGGCAAGCGCGCGCACGATCTTGAGATAGGTCTCCTTGTTGGTCGCGGAAAAGAGCACCGTGATGCCGAAGCGGTCGGAAAGGGATAAAAGCTCCTGCTCGTTCTCTTCGCGGTGCATGCTGTTCTCGCGGGCGGAAACGCTCTCTTCGACGATGTGGCGGCGGTTGCTGGTCGCCACGATCATCACGTTGTCGGCATGTCCTTCGGCGCTTCCCTGTAAAGCTGTCTTGAGCGAGGAGATGCGGTCGTCGTGCTCGCTCAAAGAGAAGTCGTCGATGAAGACGAGGAAGCGGAGCGGGATGGAAGAAAGATAAGATTTGAGTTTGGGCAGATGCCCGACGTTTTCTTTGGCGATCTCCACGAGGCGGAGCTTCTGCGGGAAGAAATTTTTCACCATCGCATGGACGGTGGAGGACTTGCCCGTGCCTCTGTCGCCGTAAAGGAGCATGTCGGAATAGGGCAACCCGCGCACAAAGTTTTCCAGGTTATCATATACCTGCGCCTTTTCGTGTTCATACCCTTTGAGATCGCCGAGCGAAAGAGCGGAAGGGGAGCGCACGGGGATGAGCTCGTCTTCTGCCGTCCAGCAGAATTCCGCTGAAGAGATGAACTTGCCATAGCCCGAACTCTGATAGAAAGAGTAGAGAAGGTTGGCAGCCTTTTCATCCCAATTGACGAGCGGCGCGGAGGGCTTGCCCATATTGAAGTCGGGGGAAGAAAAGTCGAGCGCGCGGCCGATCTCCGCAAGGTCGCAGATATAGGCGCGTTTTAAGTAAGGAGAAATATTCCCGCCCGCTGCACAGGCGCGCGAGAACGCATTTTCGTCGTGGACGACGAGTTCCTTGACGTACTCCGAAAAATTGTTCTCCGCACCCCGTTCGAAGAGTTCGTGCAGGAAGCCTGCGCGGGCGGAAAGGTCGCCGTTGCGATAGGCGCGGAAAGCGGCGACAACGGGATCTTGCAGGATCCCCGAAAGTACGGTGAGTTCCAAAAAGGTCTGTTCGTTCATGTTGGTTCCTGTCCGGTCTTTTTTTCGCTGTCCATTATAATGCACTCGCGCAAAAAATGCAACAAAAAGGCGTAAATTATTCGCCGTTCGCTTGACGAAACGGGGCGGGGAGCGTATAATATACAGAAAAAGCAAGTTTCGGAGGTAAATTATGGCACACAAGATATATGATCCCGAGACGGAGACGCCCAGGATCTTCCACGAAGCAGACTGCGATCTTCAAAGACTCAGCGGCAAGACCGTCGCCATCATCGGCTACGGCAGCCAGGGTCATGCACACGCGCTCAATCTGAAAGACAGCGGCGTGCACGTCATCATCGGCCTGAGAGAGGGCGGCAAGAGCTACCCCAAGGCGATCGAGGCGGGCTTTGAAGTCTATCCCGTTGCGGAAGCCGCAAAGCGTGCGGACATCATCATGATGCTCACGCCCGACGAGCGCATGGCAGATATCTATCGCGAGAGCGTCGCTCCCAACCTTTCCGAGGGCAAGTACCTTGCGTTCGCGCACGGATTTAATATCCACTTCAAGCAGATCGTTCCTCCCGCAAACGTCAACGTGTTCATGATCGCGCCCAAGGGCCCCGGTCACACGGTGCGCAGCGAATATGTCGAAGGTCACGGCGTTCCCGACCTTGTTGCCGTCTATCAGGATCCCTCGGGGGACACGATGGACATCGCTCTTGCCTATGCGCTCGGCATCGGCGGCGCGCGTGCGGGCGTCCTCGAGACGACCTTCAAGTGCGAGACGGAGACCGACCTCTTCGGCGAGCAGGCAGTGCTCTGCGGCGGCGTCACCGCACTCATGAAGGCAGGTTTCGAAACGCTCGTCGAGGCGGGCTACGATCCCAGAAACGCATACTTCGAGTGCATCCACGAGATGAAGCTCATCGTCGACCTCATCTACAGCGGCGGCTTCAAGAAGATGCGCTACTCCATTTCCGATACGGCAGAGTTCGGCGACTATGAGACGGGAAAGCGCCTCATCACCGACGAGACCAAGAAGGAGATGAAGAAGGTGCTCACCGAGATCCAGGACGGTACGTTCGCTTCTAAGTGGATCTCCGAGAACAAGAGCGGCGGCCGCGCACACTTCAACGCATGCCGCGAGCGCGAAGCGGCGCACGAGCTTGAAAAGGTGGGCGAAGAACTCCGCGAACTTTATTCCTGGAACAAAGAGGACAAGTACAGCGAAGTCAAGTAACACCCAAAAATGCAGCATACATCCCGGAAGAATGTCTCCCGGGATGTATTTTTGCGAAGAGGGAGGAAGGCCTGCTGCACCCGTTCCGCGCTTTTTCGCGCGTAAAATGGAAAAGTGTGCCAAAAAACTTTCAGAAAATAAGACGAAGCGCAAAAATTTCCTAAAATTAAGCGGAATAATTGCAAATTGGGTATTGAAATTCGGAGCGGGATATAGTATAATATCATTGTGCGGTGCGGCGATCGCACCACAAGATACAGTACCTTTGCAGAAATGCGAAGAAGGGGGTCTCATGAGCAAAGAGCAACAAATGAGCAAGCAATTCGATGTGAGCAAAGAGACGGATTTCCCGCTCTATCTCTATCACCACGGCAAGAACGACCGTATTTACGAGATCTTCGGCGCCCACAAGCAGACGGAGAACGGCGAGGAAGGGTATATGTTCCGCGTCTGGGCTCCGCACGCCAAGAGCGTTTCCGTCGTCGGTGACTTCAACGGCTGGAATACCGAAGCCAACGTCATGCAGCGCATGGTGGACGGGGAGACGTTCGAACTGTTCATCCCCGGTCTCAAACAGTACGATGTCTACAAATACTGCGTCACGGCGGCGGACGGCAGGCAGCTCATGAAGGCCGATCCCATCGGCTTCCACACCGAAACTCCGCCTGCGAATGCGTCCAAGCTCTACGACCTCGAGGGGTACGAATGGAAGGACGGCGCCTATCTCGAAGCGCTCTACAAAAAGAATGTTTACTCCTCGCCGATGAACATCTACGAGGTCAATCTGCTCTCGTGGAAAAAACACGACGACGGAAATTATTATTCCTATCTCGATCTTGCACGCGAGCTCGTTCCCTATGTCAAGGAGATGGGCTATACGCACGTCGAATTCATGCCCGTGACGGAATTCCCCTTCGACGGTTCGTGGGGGTATCAGGTGACGGGCTACTTTGCCGTGACTTCCCGTCTCGGCACGCCCAAAGATTTCATGGCGCTCGTCGACGCCTTCCACAATGCGGGGATCGGCGTCATCCTCGACTGGGTGCCCGCGCACTTCCCCAAGGATGCGCACGGCCTCTATGAATTTGACGGACAGCCTCTCTATGAGAGCAGCCAGTGGGACAGGATGGAACATAAGAGCTGGGGCACCCGCCGCTTTGACTACGGCAGGAACGAAGTACTTTCCTTCCTCATCTCTTCCGCCTGCTTCCTGTTCGACAAATTCCACTGCGACGGTCTGCGCGTGGATGCCGTTGCGTCCATGCTCTATCTCGATTACGACAAGAGGGAAGGGGAGTGGGTCCCCAACATCTATGGCGAGAACAAAAACCTCGAAGCGATCGCGTTCTTGCGCAAGCTCAACGAGGCGGTGTTCCTGCGCTATCCGCACGCCCTCATGATCGCGGAAGAATCGACCGCGTGGGGGCTCGTCACGAAGCCCGGTTCCGTGGGCGGTCTCGGGTTCAACTACAAGTGGAACATGGGCTGGATGAACGATATGCTCTCGTATATCAGCCTCAATCCCTTCTTCCGCATGAACAACCACAACAAGCTCACCTTCTCGATGATGTACGCCTTCTCTGAGAACTATGTGCTTCCCATCTCGCATGACGAAGTGGTGTACGGCAAGTGCTCGCTCATCAACAAGATGCCCGGCACTTACGAAGAGAAGTTCGCGGGCGTACGTTCCTTCCTCGGCTACATGATGGCGCATCCCGGCAAGAAGCTCGGCTTCATGGGCTATGAGTTCGGGCAGTTCAACGAGTGGGACTATCATAAGCAGCTCGACTTCTTCCTTGCCGACGAGTACGAGATGCACAAAAAGCTGCAGGGATATGTCAAGGCGCTCAACGAGTTCTATGCTTCGACGCCCGCCTTCTTCGAAGTAGAAGATTCGTGGGAGGGCTTCGAGTGGCTCGCCGCCAACGACGCCGATAAGAATATCGTCTCCTTCATCCGCAGGGACAAGAAGGGCAACGAGATCATCGCGCTCATCAGCTTCTCGGGCGCGGACAACCCCGGTTACTGGATGGGCGTCAACCAACGCGGCAAATACCGCATCATCTTCAATAGCGACGATAAGAAATACGGCGGCGACGGCAAACTCAAAAAGAGCGTCTTCACGGCGGCAAAGAAACCCAGCCACGGGAAGATGTACTCCGTCGTCATCGACGTGCCGAAGCTGACCTGCCTTTACTTCGTCAAGGAGCCCGATCCTCCGAAGGCAGAAAAGCTTCCTGCGGCAGCGCCCAAGAAAAAGCCCGCCACGGCTTCCGTAAAGGCGCCCGCAAAGAAGGCCGAGGCAAAGACCGCTCCTTCCAAGAAGGCGGCGGAAAAGGTTGCGGAAGCGCCCAAGGGCTCCGCAAAAAAGGCAACGGTGAGAACGGCGAAAAAGCCGGATCAGAAATAAGAAATCTAAAGGGGGCATAAGACATATGCAAAGAAAGAAAGAATGTGTCGCAATGTTGCTCGCAGGCGGTCAGGGAAGCAGACTGTACGCGCTCACGAACAAGATTGCAAAACCCGCAGTCGCCTTCGGCGCGAAGTACCGCATCATCGACTTCCCGCTGAGCAACTGCATCAATTCGGGCATCGATACGGTGGGCGTGCTCACGCAGTATGAACCGCTCGAGCTCAACGAGTATATCGGCAACGGCCAGCCGTGGGATCTCGACCGCGCATACGGCGGCGTGCACATCCTCTCGCCCTATCAGGCGAAGGTCAAGTCGTCCTGGTATGAAGGCACCGCGAACGCCATCTATCAGAACATGCACTTCATGAAGAAGTATAACCCCGACTATGTGCTCATCCTCTCGGGCGACCACATCTATAAGATGGACTACGCCAAGATGCTCAAAGCGCATATCGAGACGGGTGCGGACTGCACGATCGCGGCGATCGAAGTCCCCATGAAGGAAGCTTCCCGCTTCGGCATCCTCAACACCAATCCCGACGGTTCCATCTATCAGTTCGAAGAAAAACCCAAGCAGCCCAAGAGCAATCTTGCCTCCATGGGTATCTACATCTTCACGGCACAGAAGCTGTTTGATTATCTCGAAGCGGACGAACAGAACCCCGATTCGAGCAAGGACTTCGGTAAAGACGTGCTCCCCGCCATGCTGAACGCTGGCGAGAAGATGTTCTCGTACCGCTTCGAAGGGTATTGGAAGGACGTCGGCACCATTTCCTCGCTGTGGGAAGCGAACATGGAACTGCTCGGTGAAGAGCCCGTCTTCGACGTCGCCGATCCCGATTGGAAGATCCATTCGCGCAACCCGCTCGCACCTCCCGAATACATCGGCGATAAGGCGCAGGTCGGCAACTCCATGATCGCGCTCGGCTGCGAGATCGAAGGCGTCGTGGAGCATTCCGTGCTCGCAAGCAACGTCGTCGTCGAAGAGGGGGCGGAAGTCAGAGACAGCGTCATCATGGCGGGCACCGTCATCAAGAAGGGCGCCAAAGTGCTCTATTCCATCATCGACGAGAACGTGACCGTCGAAGAGGGCGCCGTGATCGGCGATCCTCAGGACGCAGGCAAGGGCATCGCCGTGCTCGGCAGGCAGATCACCATCGGCAAGGATGCCAAGGTCGAAGGCGGCAAAATTTTGGATCAGGATTATAAGGGGGAATAAATAGAATGGCTTATTCGACGGTAGGAGTAATTTTCTCCAATGTGCATGACGAGAACATCCCCGAGCTCTCCCGCCACAGAACGATGGCTTCCATCCCGTTCGGCGGAAGATACCGCCTCATTGACTTCGCATTGTCCAATATGGTCAATTCGGGCATCACGACGGTGGGCACCGTCACGAAAAACAACTATCAGTCGCTCCTCGATCATCTCGGCAGCGGCAAAGACTGGGATCTTGCAAGAAAGGACGGCGGCATCATCCTGCTTCCTCCTTACTCCGACGAGACGGATGCGCCCTACACTTCGCGCCTTGAAGCACTCAAGGGCATCACGGGATTTTTGAACCACCGCAAAGAGGACTATGTCGTCATCTCCGACTGCGACGGCGTCGCCCGCCTCGATATCGCCGATATCGTGCGCAGCCACGTTGCCAACCAGGCGGACATCACGATGGTCTACACCGAAACGGACGACATCGAAAGCTCTTACTACATCACGCTCGACCCCGACGAGACGGGCCGCATCCGGAGCGTCCAGATCAGTCCCAAGCTCACCGGCAAGGCGAACATGTACGTCAACGTGATGGTGCTCAACCGCGAGTTCCTCATCGATCTGATCGGGAATGCCGTTACGCGCGGCCTCACCAGCTTCGGGAAGGACATCCTCGCCAAGAGCACGGATACGCTCCGCATCTTCGGATATAAGTTCGACGGCTACTATGCGGGCATCGATTCGCTCCAGAATTACTTCCGTCACAGTATGGAGCTTCTCAATAAGGACGTTCGCAGCGAATTGTTCGCTAACCGCGACATCTATACGAAGGTGCGCGACTCCGCGCCTTCCAAATACATCGACGGCGCCGTGGTGAAGAATTCGCTCATCTCCGACGGCTGCACGATCGAAGGAACGGTGGAAAACAGCATCCTGTTCCGCGGCGTCAAAGTCGGGAAGGGGAGCGTCGTCAAAAATTCCATCATCATGCAGGATACCGTCATCGAATCTGCGGTGCAGCTCGACTGCGTGATCACGGATAAGAACGTCGTCATCCGCGACAGGCGTCATCTCTCCGGATGCGAAGAACTTCCTTACTTTGTATCCAAGGGCAGAATGATCTGAATGCCGCATGACACAAAATAAGACAAAGGGGGTCCAGTTGAACTATGGCTAATACGAAAAGCGCATCCACTGCAGCTAAGAACAAAAAACCTGCGGCAAAGCCCGAAAAGAAGGCGCCTGCAGAAGAACTCGTGAAGGAAGAGAAGGTGCTCGAAGAGGCCGCGGCGGCGTCCGCGGCTCCCGAAGCTCCCGCTCCCGAGGTGAAAGAGGAGGTTCCCGCGGCTCCCATCGAAGTCGTCGCTCCCGAAACGGAAGCGCCTCAGGAAGAGCCTGCTCCCGAGATCAAAGTCGAAGAGAAAAAGAAGATCCTCTTCGTTGCCTCCGAGGCAGCTCCCTTCATTGCAACGGGCGGTCTTGCAGAAGTCATCGGCTCCCTCTCGAAGGCGCTTGCCAAAGAAGACAGGTATGACGTCCGCGTCATCATCCCGCTCTATCAGGATATCAAGAAGGAGTACCGCAAAGATTTCCGTTTCATCGGCAATATCTTTGTGCCGCTCTCCTGGAGAAACCAATACTGCGGTATCTTCGAATATGTCAAAGACAATGTGACGTTCTACTTCGTGGACAACGAGTATTACTTCAAGCGTCCGGGCTGCTACGGCTATTATGACGACGGCGAACGTTTCGCCTTCTTCTGCCGCAGCGTCATGGAGATCCTCGGCTTCCTCAACTTCTATCCCGATATCCTGCACTGCCACGACTGGCAGGCGGCGCTTGCGGCGATCTATCTCAAGACCATCTACTGCTTCCGCCCCGAATACCAGTTCATCCGTGCGGTGTTCACCATCCACAACATCGAGTATCAGGGGCAGTATTCGCTCGATATCCTCGAAGATCTGTTCGGCATTTCCTACCGCTATCAGTATCTTGTGGAGTACGACCGCTGCATCAACCTGATGAAGGGTGCGATCGAGTGCTGCGAGCAGTTCACGACGGTCAGCCCGACGTATGCGGGCGAGATCAAGGATCCTTACTATTCGCACGGTCTCGATCCCATCGTCCGCCGCAACGAATTCAAGCTCTGCGGCATCCTCAACGGCATCGATCCCGACTATTACAACCCCGAGACAGACCGCGCGCTGTTTGCCAATTACAACGCGGAGGATACTGCAGGCAAGGCTGTTTGCAAGGAAGAGCTTCAGCGCATGCTCAATCTTCCCGTCAAGCCCGAAACGCCCATCATTGCGATGATCACGCGTCTTGTCTCGCATAAGGGGCTCGATCTTGTCAAGGAAGTCATCGAACAGGCGCTCCGTCAGGACATCCAATTCGTCCTGCTCGGCACGGGCGATTCCATGTACGAAAATTATTTCTCCGATCTTGCGAGAAGGTATCAGGGCAAGGTGGTGTCCATCATCTCCTTCAACTCCGATCTTTCGAGGAAGATCTACTCGGGCGCGGATATCTTCCTGATGCCCTCGAAGAGCGAACCCTGCGGTCTTTCGCAGATGATCGCATCCCGCTACGGCACCGTCGCCATCGTCCGCGAGACGGGCGGCCTGCGCGACAGCATCTCACCTTACGGCGCGGGCGGAAACGGGTTCACCTTCCACGACTACAACGCATACGATATGCTCTATGTCATCAACGAAGCGATCGGCGTCTACCACAACAAGGATGAGTGGAAACGTCTGATGCACAAGGCGATGACGACGGACTTCACCTGGGCGAAGTCTGCAAAGTACTATGAGGGTCTTTACCTCGGAATGTTGATGCACTGATCGTTCGATCAAATTTTTGGAGATAACATTTAGGCACAATGGGTAATTTAACGCAACAGGAAGCACAGCAGTTGATCGGCGGCAAGCTCACCCGGTATTTCGGCGTGAGCGCCGCCGAGGCAACGCGGGAGCAGGTCTACAAGGCAGTCGTCATGAGCGTGAGAGACATCATGCTCGAAAAGCGCCAGCAGTTCCATCTCAAGATGAAAGCGGCGCGTGCAAAGCGGGTCTATTATCTCTGTATGGAGTTTCTGATGGGCCGCTCCCTCAAGAACAGCGTCTACAATCTCGGCATCCGCGATGCCGTCGAAGGGGCACTCAAAGAGCAGTATAAGCTCACGTTGGAGGATCTCTATGAAGAAGAGCCCGATGCCGGGCTCGGGAATGGGGGACTCGGCCGCCTCGCCGCCTGTTTTTTGGACGGACTTGCGACGCAGAACTATCCCGCCATGGGTTTTTCCATCCTCTATCAGTACGGTCTCTTCAAGCAGAAGATCGTGGACGGCTGGCAGATCGAGCTTCCCGATGTGTGGCTCCCCGGCGGCGAATGCTGGCTCACCCAGCGCAGCGACAAGCAGTTCATCGTCAAATTCGACGGTGAGATCGAGGAGCGCTGGACGGACCACGGCATGGAGACCATCTACCGTAATGCCAAGGAAGTCGAGGCGATCGCTTACGACATGATGGTTTCGGGCGCCGATTCCAAGGCGGTGAGCGTGCTTCGCCTGTGGCGTTCCCGTGCAAAACAGGACTTCAACATGAAGCTCTTTTCGCAGGGCAACTACGACGAAGTCATGCGCGAAGACAACGAAGCGGAACTCATTTCCAAGGTGCTCTATCCCTCCGACAATCACTACGAGGGCAAGACGCTGCGCTTAAAACAGCAATATTTCCTTGTCTCCGCATCCATCCAGTGCATCATTGCCGACCATAAGCGCAGATACGGCTCTTTGGCGCTTCTGCCTCATATGGCGGCGATCCACATCAACGATACCCATCCCGCGCTCGCCATTCCCGAGCTCATGCGCGTCCTTGTCGACGAGAATTTCTTCGAATGGACGACGGCGTGGAACATCACGACGGCAACGTGCGCTTACACCAACCACACCGTCCTTGCCGAAGCGCTCGAGACGTGGTCGGAAGACCTCATCGCGCGCAGACTCCCGCGTATCTACAACATCTTAAAGGAGATCAACCGCCGCTTCTGCGAAGACCTCTGGCAGAAGTACCCGGGAGATTGGGATAAGATCTCCAGGATGTCCGTGCTCTCGCACAACACGGTGCGCATGGCGAATCTCTGCGTCATGGGGACGCACTGCGTCAACGGCGTATCGGAGCTGCACAGCGATATCATCAAAGAGAGCATCTTCCGCGATTTCTACGACTACACGCCCGAGAAATTCAAGAACGTGACGAACGGCATCGCACACCGCCGTTGGCTCAACCAGGCAAATCCCGAGCTTTGTGCGCTGCTCAACGATACGATCGGCGAGGGCTATGCGAAGAATGCGGAAAAGCTTGCCGAGTTCAAGCAGTTCGAAAAGGATGAGAGCGTGCTCAAACGCCTCGGGGAGATCAAACGCATCAAGAAGCAGCAGCTTGCCGAGCGCGTCAAGAAGGTGCAGGGCATCGAGATCGATCCCGAAACGCTCTTCGACGTGCAGGCAAAGCGTCTGCATGAATACAAGCGCCAGCTCCTCAACGTGCTGCACATCATTTCCGATTACAACGCCCTCAGGGAAAACCCGGAACTCGATCTCGTACCCAAGACGTATATCTTTGCGGCAAAGGCGGCAGCGGGCTACGATATGGCAAAAGAGACCATCAAGCTCATCTGCTTCCTTGCGGAAGAGATCAGAAAGCAGCCCAAGATCAGGGAAAAGCTCAACGTCGTCTTCCTTGAAAACTACAATGTGACCATGTCCGAAACGCTCATGCCTGCCTCCGAGATCTCCGAACAGATCTCCCTTGCGGGCAAAGAGGCGAGCGGCACGGGGAACATGAAGTTCATGATCAACGGTGCGCTGACTGTCGGGACGCTCGACGGCGCCAATGTAGAGATGCGTGAACGCGTCGGCGACGACAACATCTTTATCTTCGGGCTCAATGCGGATGAAGTGCAGGAAGTCTGGAACAAGGGGTATTCCTCGAGCGCATACTACAACCAGAACTATAACATGCGCAAAGTGGTCGAATCTCTCATCGTTGGATTCAACGGGACGTCTTTCTCGGAGATCGCAAACTATCTCCTGCATCGCTCTCCCGTTGCAGATCCCTATATGTGCCTTGCAGATTTTGAGTCTTATCTGCAGACGCAGAATGCGATGTCCGAACTTTACCGCAAAGACCCGATGAGCTGGAACAGGAAGTCTCTCAACAATATCGCTGCGGCGGGATATTTCTCCGCCGACCGCAGCGTACGCGAATACGCAAGAAATATTTGGAATTTGAAGTCGATCGACAAATAATTGCTTTCGCACACCGCGGCTGCTGCCGCGACGGAATGTAACGAAACAGAGAATATGGATCTATATTATAATCCGTTGGATCGGGCGTGTAAGAGCATTGTCGGCGCGATTCCAAGAAAAGCTGTCGTAAGATTAAATGTCTATAAAGAAAAACATCCTGGCGGAGAAGATTATTTCTCCGCTGAGGTTTGTAATTTGGTCTTGCGGCGGGATGAAAAGAATTATCACTATTACCAGATGACCCGAACAGATTTCGGGTGGACGATCTCGCTGCAATTCAACGAGGTCGGTCTCTACTTCTACTTTTTTGCGATCGGCGGGAGTTTCCTCGGCTGCGGCGCCTATCATAAGAGCACGACGTTCAACAGCAATCCGAACAACTGGCAGCTCACCGTCTATGACGAGAGCTACAAAACGCCCGAATGGTTCAAGGGCGGCGTGATGTATCAGGTCTTCCCCGACCGTTTTTATAAGGCGGGGGATGCGGCGCTTTCGCACGGCGTCATGCGGAAATGGGGCGAGCAGCCGTATTTTCGTCCGAATGGCGAAGGGAAGGTGCTCAACAACGATTTCTTTGGCGGAAATCTGAAGGGAGTTCGCGAAAAATTGGACTATCTGAAGTCCCTCGGCGTGACCGTCATTTATTTCAATCCCATTTTCCGCGCCTTTTCCAATCACCGTTACGATACGGGCGATTACCTTGAGATCGACCCTAACCTGGGTACGAAAGAAGATCTCGATGCCCTCATTTCCGATGCGGAAAAGAGGGGAATGCGCATCATCCTGGACGGTGTGTTCAATCACACAGGCGACGACAGCCGATATTTCAACCGCTATTCCAACTATCCCGGGCTCGGGGCGTATCAATCAACAGAATCGCCTTATTACGATTGGTATACCTTCCACGGTTCCCGCGACCGATACGACAGTTGGTGGGGGATCGACACGCTTCCCGCGATCAAAGAAAGCTCTCATAGCTATCAGAACTTTATGTTCTCAGAGAACGGCGTCATCAAACATTGGCTCCGTCACGGCATCGGCGGATACCGCCTCGACGTTGCCGATGAGCTCCCCGGATTCTTCCTTAAGATGCTGAGAAAAGCTGCCAAGACGCAAAATCCCGATGCTGTCATCATCGGCGAGGTCTGGGAAGACGCTTCCAACAAGATCGCCTACGGTGAACGCCGCGAGTACTTCCAGGGTGAAGAACTGGACAGCGTGATGAATTACCCGCTGAAGGATGCCGTCATAAATTTCCTGCTTTCCGGGAATACGAGCAGACTGCGCGAAGTCATCGCGATGCTCATCGATCACTATCCCAAGCAGACGCTGGACAGCCTGATGAACCATCTCGGTACGCACGATACGGCGCGCATCCTGACCGTTCTTGGCGGAAAAAGCTGTCAGAGCAAAGAAGAGATGTCTATGACGCATCTGACGGAAGCCGAAAAAGCTGCCGCAAAGGATCTTCTGAAGATGGGCGCCGTCATCCAGTTCACGCTTCCGGGCGTTCCGTGCATCTATTACGGCGACGAGATCGGCATGGAAGGCTACAGCGATCCGTTCTGCCGCGGCTGCTTTGATTGGGAAAACGGCGACAGTCATCTGAAAGCATTTTACGAAGAGTTGGGCGCCATCCGCGAACGCTTCCGCGGTATCTTCCGAGACGGGATTTATCGTGAAGTATATTCCAATCAAACATTCTTGGTGTATGAAAGAAAGTCTGAAGCGGGCAGTATCTATAGTTATGTCAACCGCGGTTCGTGCCGGTATGAGCTCTCGTTCAAGGGCAAGTATCAAGAACAGCTGAGCGGAAAAACGTTCAAAGATACACTCATCGTGAAAAAACACGAATACGGGATCTTATCCCGCATCAAATGAACACAAACGCGGTACTATGCGTGACATAGTACCGCGTTTTATCTATGTTTTTGATCTTGGAACCGGCAAAATGGCAAGAATTTCTTCTTTGAACAAAACAACGCCGAGTTTCCGGCAAAACGACGCTCTGATTTCACTCCGCTTCACGGAACGGCTGTGCGTTCACACCATATGTCAATTTTGCTAAATCATCTGACAATTCGCTCTCAAATTGCATTTTTGCCACTCATCTTGCTTTTTTTGGCATAACTATTCTTAAAATCGGCATTTTGCGAATAGTTATATCTGTCCTCCCCTCCATGATTTTGGCTCGAAAAGCATGTCTTCTATCAACTGTGCGTAAAATCTTCATCTTCCGATTGACCTTCTTAACACACCGTGATATAATAAAAGTATGAAACAAGATTATTATCAGGAACGCAATTTAAAAAATCTCGATCGCATCGACGTCCTCCTTCAAGAGCTTCCTCTTTTTTGCGAAGATTTTCTGAGAGGGATCGAAACAAGGAGCAGCGTTTTGACCCGCCTCAACTATTGTTACGATCTGCGCATCTTCTTCGATTTCCTCGTCAAAAAGCGCTTTCGCGGAAAGCAAGTCACCGATCTCACCTTAGAGGATCTCGAACGCGTCACAGATACCGATATCGAGATCTATCTGAGCTATCTTTCAAACTATACGTTCCGCGGCAAGCGCCTTTCGTGCGATGAGCGCGCAAAGGCAAGAAAACTCTCGTCGGTCCGTTCCCTCTTCAAATACTTTTTCAATAAAGGCCTCATTGAGGTCAACAACACGGCGAAAGTCCCGACTCCCAAGCTTCACGAAAAGGAGATCATCCGTCTTGAACAAGATGAAGTGAATTCCCTTCTCGACGTCGCGGAGGATGGAAACGGTCTATCAGATCATGCCGAAGGATATCATTCCAAGACAAAGATCCGGGATATCGCGATCCTGACTTTATTCTTGGGGACAGGCATCCGTATCTCTGAACTTGTCGGACTCAACAATGAAAGCATCGATTTTACGACGAACTCTTTTCTTATCACAAGAAAGGGCGGAAATCAAGCAGTCCTCTACTTTTCGGAGGAGGTCGGAGATGCGATCGCTGCCTATATTGCCCAAAAAGAAGAAGATCCGCGCGTTCCTGCCGATGAACACGCCCTCTTTCTTTCCATGCAGTACCGTCGCATCACAGTGAGAGCTGTTGAAAATTTAGTCAAAAAATACGCAAAGATCGTCTCCCCCCTCAAAAAGATCACGCCGCATAAACTGCGTTCGACTTATGGCACGAGTCTTTACCGCGAAACGGGAGATATATATATCGTAGCGGATGTGCTTGGGCATAAGGACGTCAACACGACAAGGAAACATTATGCTGCCATCACGGAAGATCATAGAAGATCTGTAGCAAATGCGGTCCGTCTTCGGGATCCGAAAAAGGATGAAACATGAAAGACATCATTGAACGCGTCTTTATCATACAGCCGATCGGATCGGATAACTATCGGATCTTGCAAGAAGAAGCCGTCGCTCTGATCGAAAGCGCAAATGCGGTATATGCGGGTACCGTGTACCAGAAGATCCGCGAGATCAATCCGTCGACGTATATCGGCGAAGGAAAAATTGCAGAAATCCGCGAGATACTGACAGGTCTCGACGTTACCATCCTGTTCAACGGTGAGCTCTCCCCTTCCCAAACACTCAATCTTTCTGCCGCGCTCGACGGCAGAAAAGTCATTGACCGAACAACTCTCATTCTGGATATCTTTGCTCTGCGCGCAAAAAGCAGCGACGGGAAACTTCAGGTCGAACTGGCTCAGCTCAAATATTTATATCCTCGCCTCCGCGGAAAAGGCGCAGAGCTTTCAAGGCTCGGAGGCGGGATCGGGACAAGAGGTCCCGGAGAAACACAGCTTGAAACCGACCGCCGTCATATCCGCTCCAGGATCGATTCCCTTGAGAAAAAACTTGCTGAGTTGGAACAGCGACGGACAATGCTTGCGGAACGCAGAAAAAAGAATAATGTACTTTCGATCGCGCTCGTCGGTTATACAAATACCGGGAAATCGACCCTCATGAACGCGCTTACGGGCGCAGACGTTCTGATCAGGAATGCACTCTTTGCAACGCTCGATCCGACTTCCCGTGCTTTTGAGATCGAAGACGTCCCGTTCCTTCTCGTAGATACGGTCGGTTTTTTACAGGATCTTCCCCATCATCTCATCAAAGCCTTTAAATCGACCCTGGAAAGCGCACTTTGGTGCGATCTTGCGCTCATCGTATGCAACGGAGCAGGAAACTATGAACTGGAAAAACAAACTACATTGCAGACTCTGCGGGGAATGGGCTTCTCTGCGCCCTATCTCATCGTCTACAACCAGTGCGACAAGCGAACGGAACTCGCCGATCTTCCCCACGACGGAATTGCCATATCCGCAAAATACGGCATCGGGTTGGACTCCCTGCGCGCCAAGATCATGGAAGTCATGCAAGATCGTTTTATACGTTGTACGTTATCCGTTCCTTACAAAAAATTTTCCGAGTTCAGCACGCTTCGTCCTCTCATCATGGAGCGTTCCTGCACTTACACCGAGGAAGGGATGGAAGTTCGTGCGATCGTCCCGTCCATTTACGCTCAGATGGCAAAGAAATACATGATATCCTGAATTTTAAGATGCTATGTCACGCATAGTACTATGATAAAGTCTAAAAATCAATTTTCATGATAGTCATCCGGGTCGGTATATACCCTATCGATCTTGATGGCGGCATAATCTTTGATCTCGAGACATTTTCCGCAATTGTCGCAGATCTTATTCGGGTCAAGGTCGCAGATCTCGCATTCCATACATCCGTCACACTCTTTATTCTCATCCAAAACGCATTTTGTTTTTTCCATAGTCTTCCTCTTTTTGGACTCGTTTGAGATGATTATACCTCATACGGATAAAAAATACAACTTTTTTCTCCGTTTTTTTAATTTTCATAGAACATTTGTTTGCAATTTGCTTCAGAATATGTTATACTGATACCATGATATTATGAGGTGGTTTCATGATCGCTCAGAACAAGCTTAACGAAGTCCTCTCTTATGTAAACCGTTATAATGAAGAAAACGGGTTTCCCCCTACCGTGCGCGATATTTGCAGCGCGCTCGGGATCAAATCGACCGCAACGGCTTATAGCTATATCAACCGTCTTCGGGAAGCAGGTCTTTTGAACAAAGCGGACAAGAAAAAGAGAGCTGTTTCTCTTGTAGGATCCGATATCGTCAAGATCCCCCTCATCGGCACCGTTACAGCAGGGCAGCCCATTCTCGCAGTAGAAAACTACGAAAGTTTTTATACCCTTCCCGCAGCGGAATTTCACGGAGACGGGTTGTTCCTGCTCCGTGTCCGCGGAGAAAGCATGATAGACGCCGGGATCTTTGACGGAGACAAAGTCGTAGTCCGCAAACAAGAATCTGCCGAAAACGGAGATATCGTCGTGGCGCTGTTCGATGACGGCGTGGAAGAGGGCGCCACCGTCAAACGTTTTTATATGCATGACGGAAAATTCATACTGCATCCCGAGAACAGCACGATGCAAGATTTTGTCTTGGACAACGTCACGATCCTCGGCAAAGTGATCGGACTTTTGCGAAGCTTTTCCTGACGCTTATCGTTTAAGGCGCTCCGAACTCGGAGCGCCTTAAAAATTATAAATTTTGTAAGTAATAGATCTCTTCGGGGGTCAGTTTCCTTACTTTCCCGCGGTCAAGTCCGCTCAGCGTCAGATCCCCTATCTTGATCCGCTTCAAAAACGTAATATGCTTCCCGATGACTTCAAACATTTTTCTGATCTCACGGTTTTTCCCCTCGGTCAGAACGACATGAAGCTTTGTAAAATTCTTATCCGTCTCAACGATATTGATCTTACATTTTTTTGTCACGACTCCCTTCTCGATCTCAACGCCCGAGCGAAGACGATTAAGTTCGGAGAGCGCGATCGTCCCCTCGATCTTCACGAGATACGTCTTGGGGATCTCATTCTGAGGCGCCGTAAGCCGATAAGCAAGGTCTCCGTCGTTCGTCAGGATCAGCAGCCCTTCCGTTTCATAATCCAACCTGCCCACAGGATAGACCCTGCCGGCTCCTTCCGGAAGAAGCTGCATGACCGTTTTCCTGTCTTTCTCATCGGATACCGTGCAAACATATCCCTTGGGCTTGTTCAAAAGATAGTATTCATATTTGACCTTATGAGACAGGATCTTGCCGTCAAGTTCTACAGTATCGGACGGTTCGACATTATCCCCGGCAACCGCGAGCCTGCCATTGATCTTGACGCGTCCCTCAAAAATGAGCTGATCGCTTCCGCGGCGGGATGCAACGCCCTGTTCTGCCAAAAATTTGTTGATCCTCATTACGTCTCTTTGCTCCCAATTTTGTTGCCTCTATCATAACCAAATCTCTCCGAAAAAGCAAGTGGTTTTGCCATTATGTCAGAAAATCATATCGTGAAAAGCACTGATCCAGCAATTCCTGCGTCCGCTCATACATTTGAGGACAATTGAGCACAACAGAAACAAGCAATCTCCCGCCTCGTTCTGCCGCCGCGACCAGGCACCTACCCGCCTGGCGGGTGAAACCCGTCTTGATCCCGCACGCCCCTTCAAACCCGTTAAACAACAGCTTATTCTTATTTTTCCAGCCCGAAAACGGATAGAATTTACAGGAAACGATAGCGCGGAAGGCAGGATTTCCCATTGCATGTGCCGCGATCAGAGCAAGATCGCGCGACGTTGTATAATGCCCCTCTTCGGGAAGTCCGTGCGGATTGCAAAAATGTGAACTCTCTGCCCCCATCGCTGCAGCACGGGTATTCATGACGGCAGCGAATTTTCTGATACTGCCACTATGATGGATCGCGAGTGCCACGGCACAATCATTGCCTGAGCGCAGCATCATCCCGTAGAGCAGTTCCTCCACCGTCCGCTCCTCTCCCCGTCTGAGATAAACGCTTGAACCCTCCGCACGTTCTGCCTCCGCAGGAACGATAACGATCTCATCCGGACTGCAGTCCTCCAGAACGATCAGCGCCGTGAGTATCTTCGTCGTACTTGCCATTGGAAGAGACAGATCGGCATTCAGTTCATGCAGAAAGCGGAAGGAACCTACCTCCACCACACATTCAGCTCGGCTCTGTGTTGCCGCGCCGACGTCGGTCGAAACAGCAAAAGAGCATTTTATCACGATCAGAGCGGCGATCAGAAGCGTCAGGAGCGCACGCCTCTTAGCTTCTTGCATGTTTCTCCGAAATCTGCGAGATCAACTCCCCCGCCTTCTCGATCACGCGATCCAAAGGGCTGTCGCCGAGCTGAACGATACGGCAGCCCTTTCCGTCATCGATCAAAAATCCGATCGGATTCATGCTGACAACGGTGCCTGCCGCACCACCGAAGGGCGCCGATCCACCCTCCTTTATGACCTTGACTTCCCCATATTCGCCTCCGCCCGACAAATAGCCCATCGTCACCTTCGCGATCGGGATAAGCTGAGCCCCGCTCACGGAAAATATCGGTTTCCCGACGATCGTGTCTGTATCCACAAGTTTTGTCAGACGTTCCGCAACTCCTTCCATCATACTTTCGATTTGATTTTTTCCTTCCATCCCATCAACTCCTCCAATACCATCTTCATACATAGGACAAGCACCGCTAAGAGATCGAACTGCACCTTCAGGCAGGCGGAATACTGAAATCTCCTACCGGATGAGAGAAGGACATCGCTCCTTATCCCGCACCCATAGTTCAAGGCGATCGTTCCCGCGACCGCTCCCGCCGTCCGAAAGACCATTGCGGCGACAAGGGAAGAGCCGCTTCCGGCTCCCGCCTCGCAGATCTGATCGACAGATCGCAATCGAAAACGCCACAGTTTGTTCAGGTCGGGCTTGGTTTTCAACAGACCGGAATAAGATAAAACGATCGCCTTATATTTCCCGGAATGAACGGCAAGCCCCTCCCGCCGCAATTCGATATATCCAGAAGATAGAACGATCTTTCCGTAAAGCGCGGCCGAGTAGTACAGCTTTCCGTGCGCAGGATCGATATGGATATACCCCGTCAGCGAGATCGGGAAAAGGAGAATGACAGCCGATCCGCAGATCGTCAAAAAGATGACGCAGAACCCGTCCATACGGATAATATGTGCAAATCTGATAAAACTATCTCCGATCGCAGATAAAAAGCGCCCCTCCCGGGAGCGCTTTTCTCTTATGAGATCTTCACGATATCCGTTTCATCCAATCCCCGTAAAAAGTCGGGGATCTCATATCCGTCGGATGTTGTATCCTCCTTCGGAACGTCTTCCTCTTGCTTCTCTGCTTGTTCGCCGGCAGCACCCTCCGATCCCTCATGATACTCATCCCGCGCATACAGATAGCTGTCATGTTCCTCCCCGCGGCCGATCGCCTCCATCAGCGCGTCGTAATCGGGCAGGTCTTCGAGGGAATGCAGCTTGAAACGCTTCAAAAACTCGTCGGTCGTGGCATAGAGGATGGGTCTTCCGACTGCGTCCTTCCTTCCGCAAGGGGTGATGAGATTGAGCTCTAAAAGAACACGAACGGCATAATCGCTGTTGAGCCCGCGCAGAAGTTCGATCTCTGTCTTGGTAATGGGCTGTTTGTAAGCAACAATGGCAGCGCATTCCAAGATCGTGCGCGTAAGCTCTTTTTCCCTGATCGGATTCAGGACCGCCTCAACGTTCTCCTTATAGATAGGATTGGATCCGAGCTGTGCTTTCCCGTTGAAGAGCAGGAGCTGGATCCCCCCATCTTCGCCGTATTTTTCTTTGAGTTCCTCGAGGGCGTGCTTGATCTCCCCTTTCGTCACATTGAGTTTATCGCCGATATCCGAAAGCGCGACAGCCTTGCCCGAAGCGAACAGGATCGCCTCAATCGTATTGGTCAATTGTTCCAATCGGTTCCTCCTTTCGGTCGGGATTGAGCGAAATGACGATCTCCCCGAACGTTTCACTCTGCTTCACGCGCAGATACTGATATTTCAACAGTTCCAAAATTGCCTGAAAAGTCGTAACGATCTCCGATTTTGTATGATCCTTTGTGAAGAGCTGTTCGAAACGAACGTTCTCGCCCGATTCGAGCGATTCCATGACGAATTGGATCTTCTCTTCCACGGTATATTCGTCACGCGGGATCTCGCGGACTTCGTCCTGCGCCCTGGCATACTCCTGTTTGATGAGAAGCTTGGAAAAAGCGTTCACGAGCCCGTCCAGCGTCAGATTGTCGAGAGAAAAGACGGTGCGCGTCTCGCCGACATGCTTATCCGGCTCCTTAAAAAAGTACCCGATGGTCTCCATTTCTTTGAGCTTTTTGGTTTCTTCCTTGATGAGGCGGAATTCCTCGAGCGCACGAATAAGCTCTGCCTTGTCCTCTTCGATCTCCATATCGATCTCGGGGTCTTCCTCGAGGTTGGGCACAAGGCTCTGCGCTTTGATCTTGAGGATAGTCGCGGCGATGTTGAGATAGTCGCTCACCTTATCGACATCGAGATAAGGAAGCCCACGCATATAGGCAAGAAATTGCTCCGTGACCTGGGAGACGAACACGTCTTTGATCTCGATCTCTTCCTTATTGATGAGAAACAAGAGAAGATCGAGCGGTCCTTCGAAGTTGCTCAGAACTGTCGTATAATCGACGATCGATTCAAAATTTTCGCGGTTTACCATGGAAAGGAACCCCAAAATGAATAAATTGGCCAGCCAAAGATGGCGCTCCAGAGTGCGGAAATGGGCCAACCGATGATGTTGGTGGCAAAATACATCACCCAATTCAGGATGTTGAGATATTCCATCTGAGTGACACCGATCCGAACGAAAATGTCACATAAAAAGCTTTCCGCAATGAGGAAAAGCAAAATATAATGACCGTACTGCCGTAAAAAACGATACAACTTGCCGCGTCTTCTGTCCAGTGCATCGACGACACGGAAGCCGTCAAGAGGATAAAAGGGCAGAAGATTAAACACGCAAAAGGAAAGGCTGTACGCGCCGATCAGACCTAAAAACGAATACAGGAACAAATAGAGATAGCCCGGCAGCACTCCGGACAGAGAATAGGTGACCCTAAAATAAAGCGGATAGATGAGAAGTGCCGTCAGGAAGTTCATCAAGACGCCCGCAGATGCCGTGAGCGCCATCCCGGTACGATATTTTTTAAAGTTATCGGGGTTGACGGGAACAGGTTTCGCCCAACCGAATCCGACGAGCGCGAAGCATATGAGCCCTATGAGGTCGAAATGCCGCAGCGGGTTCAAAGTGAGCCGTCCGTTCCATTTCGGCGTAGGGTCGCCGCACCTGACTGCAACGAAAGCGTGTGCAAACTCATGGAGCGTGAGCACAATGACAACGGCAAGAAAGCTTGCCGCAAGCTGAATTACATAGCTCATAGTGATATTATATCGGAAAAGCGATCAAAAATCAACCGATTGACAAGCACGAAACAATGCCGTGCGGGAAATTCTTCTGTCTTTCACAACAGGACGCCCCCGTCGGCATATCCGCGCTGTCACAAACAGAGAAAAGCGCTGCGGCATAGACCGCAGCGCCTGTACTCGATAAAATTACTTCTCTTCCTCTTCGCCGTCGAGGTGAAGGAGTTCTGCAATGGAAGCACCGCCGTAGCCGCCTTCCTTCCATTCTCTGTACTCGTCCTCTTCGCCTTCGGGAGCGTTGAAGTTCTTCCTGCCGCCCTTCTTGCCCTTGCCGCGGCCATTCTCTCTGTCGCCGCGGTCGTTGCGGGGTTCGCGATACTCCTGCTCGGGCTTGGGCTGAAGCGCTTTGATGGAGAGCGTGATACGCTTGTCGGCAGGATTGAACGCAAGGATCTTTGCGTCGATCTCCTCGCCGATCTGAAGGACGGAAGTGGGATTGTCGAGCCACTCATGAGAGATCTGCGACACATGAACAAGACCATCGATGCCCCTCTCCAACTCAACGAATGCACCATAGGAGACGATGCGGACGACCTTACCGTGAACGATATCCCCTTCGTGATATTTCTCTGCCGCAAGATCCCAAGGCTGAGGCTGCAGCTGCTTGTAACCGATGGAGACCTTCTTCTTCTCGCGGTCGACGTTGAGCACCTTGAACTCATAACGCTTGCCGATCTCGAGGACGTCGGTCACGTTCTTGACGCCCGACCATGCGAGGTCGGAGATGTGAGCAAGGCAGTCAAAACCGTTGACGGAAACGAAAGCACCGAAGTTGGTCACACGTTCCACCTTGCCTTCGACGACGTCGCCGACGTGGATGGAATCGAAGAATGCCTCTTCCTTGGCAGCCTTGGCAGCCTCGCGGGCTTCCTTCTCCGCCTCAAGGATGACGCGCTGAGAAGCGATGATCTCCTTTCTGCGCTCCTTTCTGATCTCAAGCAGCTTCAGACGAAGCTTCTTGCCGACATACTTTTCAAGATCGCGCACATAACCGGTGCGGATCTCCTTTGCAGGAACGAAGACGGGATAAGTCCCGAGCTCTGCAGTGAGCCCGCCCTTGTTGAAGCCGGTGCAGGTGACCGAGAATTCCTTGCCTTCCTCGATCTCCTTAAGCATCTCCTCCTCTTCGCGGAGCTTTTTCACCATCTTCTGGGACAGCTTCACACGAGGAGTGACCTCCATCACGATGACTTCGATCTCTTCCCCGACCTTTGCCGCATATTCCTCGCGGCTATATGTTTCGCAGTCAAGCTCTTCTTTCGGGAGCAAAATCTCCAGTTTGCCCGAAGCGGACACATAGACCCCTTCGTCCGTAGCGGATACGATCTTGGCAGTGATCATCTGCCCTCTCTTATACCGCTCCTCTTTGCCCATCTCCTCAACGACATCCTGCATTGTCGTTGCCTGAACTTCCGCGTTGCTTTCTTCCATCTTAAAAAGAACCTCCTGAGTTTGCCAATCGGGAGTGCTTGCCCCCGCAATGACGCCTACCCTATTAAAAAATTTAATTTCCTCATACTTGAACGCCTCCGCGTTTTGCAGCCATATTACATGCCTGCAATTCTTGGAAGCGATCTCATATAATTTCCCGGTATTGCTGCTGTTCTTTCCGCCGATGACGAGAACAGCATCCGAACGGCGGGCGATCTCTTCTGCTTCACGCTGCCGCCATACAGTAGTATAACAAATCGTCTTAAAAATCTCAACTGTTTTTTGACACACTTTGCGAAGATTTTCGCACGTTTCCGAAAAACTTTGTTCCGAGAAGGTCGTTTGTGCCACCACGGAGAGATCTTTCTCCCGTAAAATGCTGAAATCGTCCTCGGGAGAGGAAAAAACATACGCCTCCCCGCCGTCTGAGATCCACCCCTTCAGCCCTACCGTTTCGGGATGATCGGGATGCCCGACGATAACGACCGTCCTTCCTTTTGCGCTCTCTTCACGGACGATCCCCTGCGAACGGCGGACAAAAGGACAGGTGCAGTCGATCACACGGATGCCGCGTCGTTCACACGCTTCGTAGACGCTTCTCCCCACGCCGTGCGAACGGATGAGGAGGGTCGCCCCGTCGGGTACGTCCTCCACTCGCTCGACCGTCGGAATGCCGCGCAGGCGGATGCGCTCCACGACGTCGGGATTATGGATGAGCTCGCCGAGGATAAACGTGTTCTCCGAAGGAACGCAAAGCGCTTTGTCGACCGCCTTTCTGACCCCCGCACAAAAGCCGCAATATTTTCCGAGAAGCACCTGCATCCCGTTCACTTCTTCCTCTTTTTCTTTGCAGCCTGTTCGGCGCGGAAGTTCGCACGAAGCTCATAGAGCCTTGCTTTGAGCTTTTCTTCCGCCTCTTCATATTCGGCAGGCGTGAGCTTTCTGTCGTAATATTCGCAAAGTTCCATGGGTTCGCCGAAGACGACATGCGTCCTTCTGAGGAACTTGGGGGGCGTACAGATGACGAACGGGATGACGGGCGTCTTCGTCTTGATGGCGAGCAGCGCCGAACCGCCGTGGAAGGGAAGAAATTCGTCGCTGCCCGTCTTGTTGCGCGTCCCCTCGGGAAACATGGAGATCTTCTCTCCGTTTTTGAGCACGCGCATGGCGTCCATGACGGTATGCACGTCGGTGCCGTCGCGCATGGCGCCGATGACCCCCACTCCCTTCGCCCAGCCGCCGATGACGGGCGCGTGCAGGATGGAATCCTTGGCAAGATAATGGATGCCGTCCTTCGTCGTATGCGCGGGGAAGAAAACGTCCCACAGGCAGTAGTGATTACCGACATAGATATATGGTCCCGGCCCTACTTTTTTATACCCGTGCAGCTTGAAAGGATACAAAAGCGCATGGATGGGATAAAAGATCGCGCGTAAAAAGTCCATGAGGGGCATCTTGTGATATCCCTTCTTGTTTGCGGGAAAGAGTTTGACGCGATCCTGCTTTTTTTCGGTCTGTTTGCCGGTTTTGGCGGCCTTCTCCGTGGTCTCGGATGCTTCTTTCATCAGATCTTCTCCTGGATCGTGCGTTTCATTTCGGCGAGCACTTCGTCGGGCGTCAGATTCGAGGTGTCGATGAGTACGGCGTCTTCCGCCTGTTTCAGGGGGGCGAAGGCGCGGGAGGAATCTTGTTCGTCGCGTTTTACGATCTCCTCTTCGAGCGCCTGCTTATCGACCGAATAGCCTTTGGCGGTGAGCTCGTCATAGCGGCGCTGCGCCCGCACTTTGGGATCGGCGGTGAGGAAGAACTTGAAGTCGGCTTCGGGCAGCACATAGGTGCCGATGTCTCTGCCGTCGAGCACGCAGGACATTTTGTCTGCGATCTCCCGCTGCTTCTCCACCATTTTCAGGCGCACCGCGGGGTACTGCGACACCGTGGAAGCCGCCATGGAAACCTCGGGTTTGCGGATGAGTTCGGAGACGTCCTCGCCGTCGAGGATGGTCTTCTGCGCGCCGTTTTCATATTCGATCTCGAGCGAGAGTCCGCGCATACAGTCGATGACGGCAGCTTCATCCAAAAGATCGGTATGCTCCTTCAGCGCTTTGAGGGCGCAGGCGCGGTACATGGCGCCCGTATCGAGATAGAGGATGTTCATGCTCTTTGCAAGCGCCTTTGCCATCGTCGATTTTCCGCTGCCCGCAGGCCCGTCGATGGCGATGTTGATCTTGGTCGCGATGTCCTTTCTCAGCACGCGCGCGCCGCGGAGATACACATGATGCGGCTCGATGTTCTTTTCGACGAAGAGCATCACGCGGATGCACAGAGGAAGCCCCCCTTCGATGTCGGGCTCCTGCGAAGAAAAGAGCGGGCTCGATGAATAGCCTGCCTCCCTTGCAGCCTTTGCGGGATAATAAGAATGGATATCGGACGTACTCGAAAAGACGATGCTCAGGATCTCGTCCTGATGCAGGCCGTTACGGCTCACCGTCTGATCGAGAAGTTCTTTGACCGCCTTTCTGATCTCTTCCGGCTCGTCTGCCGTGATGGTCGTTGCTCCGCGGATCACCGTCATAATATGCACCTCTTGGTTTCTTTCGTATGTTTTTATTATAGCCAAAGCGCGCAAAAAAGTCAAATCATTCGCTTATCTTTCCCGCGTGGCGGGCGGCAGCAATGCCCGCAGCCATCCCCGTCGAGAAAGCGATCTGCAGATTGAACCCGCCCGTAAAGGCGTCGACGTCAAGGACTTCCCCCGCAAAGAAGACGCCGGGGGCAAGCTTGCTCTCCATCTTCTTGGAAGAAACGTCCTTGAGCTCCACGCCGCCCGAAGTGACGACAGCCTCCTCAAACCCCCTTAACGAAGTGAGAACGATAGGGAAATATTTGAGCGTGTCAAGGAGGCGAGCGCGCTCTTCCCGCGTCACGGCGTTGGCTTGTTTAAAGGGATCGATCCCTGCCTCTTTGAGAACAGGCAGACAAAGTGCGGAAGGAAGGAGCCCCCGCACCACGTTTTTCATCTGTTCGTTTTTGCGTTCCTTGAGATCGCGCACGAGGCGAGCATCGAGCGTTTCCCGATCGAGAGCGGGTTTGAAGTCGATAAAGGTGGTGAGTTCCGCAAAAGGAAGGCGGTTGATGCGGGCGGAAAGAGAAAGGACGAGCGGTCCGCTGATGCCGTAGTGCGTGAACAGCATCTCCCCTTGTTCGGAGAAGATGACTTTCCCACCACGCGTTGCATACAAGCACACATTTTTCAAAGAGACGCCCTGAAGAGAAGAAAAATCTCCTTTGCAGTTGAGCCCGACGAGCGACGGCACGCACGGAGCGATCTTGTGCCCCAGGCTTTTCGCAAAACGCAGCCCGTCGCCCGTGGAGCCCGTCGAAGGATAGGAGAGTCCTCCCGTCGCGATCACGACGGATTCGCACGGATATACGCCGTTTTGCGTTATTATGTCACGCATAGTACTATGCAAAACGCCGATTTCCTTCACATATTCCTGCAATTTGATGGCAACTCCCACAGAAAGGCAGGCTCTTTCCAGCATTTTTGTAACATCGCTCGCGTGGTCGGAAACGGGAAAGACGCGGTTTCCGCGCTCCACTTTAACGGGAAGGGAGAAACGTTCGCACATCGATATCATATCTTCGGGCGAGAATGCCCAAAGGGCGCCCGTCAGGAATTTCCCGCCGCGCACCACGTTTTCCAGAAATTCGTCTGGCGGGCAGTCATTGGTGAGGTTGCACCTGCCCTTTCCCGTGATATAGATCTTCTTTCCGAGTTTTTCGTTGCGCTCTAAAAGCGTCACCTGCGCGCCCCGGCTTCCCGCCGCATAGGCTGCCATAAGCCCCGCGGCTCCTCCGCCGATGACAACGACTCTTCCCATGCTTTTTTCTCCTCTTGCTGTTTTTCTCTATTGTAAGGCAATCACCCCCTCTTTGTCAAGCCGAGCTCTTTATTTGCGTAAAAAAGAAAGAGCGCTTTTGCGCTCTCCTCTTTCAGATGAGAATGCAGATGACTCCGCCTTTCCCTTCATTGACGATGCGCGTCACCGTGCGTCGCATCTTCTTTTGCACGTTTTCCGCCATGGAGCGGTTTTTGACGTAGAGTTCGTCGCCGAGGAGCTCTTTGAGCGTTTTGCCAAACATATTGGTATTCCAGGCGGCTTCGGGTTCTGTTGCCATGTTTTCCGCCAGCGTCTTTGCAAAGCTCTCACTCTGCTCTTCGTTTCCGATCGCGGGCCGCACCTCTCCCGTAAGATCGACGCGGATGATGTGATAGCTCGGGGCATGCGCATGCAGGTCGACGCCCACTCTCCCTCCTTTTTTGACGACCTTGGGTTCCGAGAGATCCATCTCATCGTCTTCGGGCGGCACGATCCCATAACCGTACTCTTTCGCCTCCTCGAATGCCTTGCCGACGCGATCGTAAAGTTTCTTCGCATCGCCGAGGGAAGCGACATAGCTCATGAGAGCAAAATCATCTCCGATGTCCGCGCCGCACATTTCGCCAAGCACGCGGTAGAAGGCGCCCTCTTTTGCTTCGGTTCGCACCGTCGCCCGTCCCTCTGCGGGTTCTAATTGAACGGAAACGGGCGGCCGCAGCCGCTCGCTCTCGTGAAAGAGCGTGTCTAAAAGTGCGCAGTCGCTCATTTTCTCGATCTTGGGCGCAACGGCACGAATAGAAGCGAGCGCATCTGCTACAACAGGCGAATCGGCATCGAAGATGCGCATCCATTCGGGAAGTTCGATATCGATGGTGAGCACGGGGAATTCATATAGCACGCGCTCCAAGACGAGGGTGAGTTCTTCCCTCCCCATCTCCTCGCAATTGACGGCGATGACGGGCGAAGAATATCGTTCTTCTAAAGAAGAACGCAGTCCTTCGGCGTTTTGCGGCAGTTTACAGTTGAGAAGGATGACAAACGGCTTTTGCGCCTCTTTCATTTCGGCGATGCAGCGCGCCTCGGCGTCTTCATAGTCTTCCCGTCCGATCCCCGTGACGGAGCCGTCCGTCGTCATGACGATGCCGATCGTCGAATGGTCGCGCATCACCTTGCGCGTCCCCTCTTCCGCCGCCCGTTCGAAGGGCACGGGGGCGTCGCTCCACGGCGTCTTGACAAGGCGCGGCTCTCCGTCCTCTTCGAAACCCGCTGCGCCGCGCACGGGAAAGCCGACGCAATCCACGAGCCGCACGTTCGCAACGGCTTTCCCGAAGGTGACGGGAAAGGCTTCTTCAGGCACAAATTTCGGCTCCGTTGTCATCACCGTCTTCCCGGATGCCGACTGCGGCAGTTCGTCGCGCATGCGCTGCTTTTTGGCTCCGTCCGCCTCGGGCAGGACGAGTTCCTCCATGAACCGTTTGATGAACGTCGATTTGCCCGTCCGCACGGGACCGACGACCCCGATGTAGATTTCCCCGCCCGTGCGCGCGGCAATATCCTCATAAACGCCGAAATCTTCCATACGACCCTCCGCTGTTTTCTTGTTTATCCTATGGCAGAGGAGACGAGAATATGAACGAAAGCAGCAAAAAAGCGCGCTGCCCGAACCGAACGGAGCGGCGCGCCCGATGGGAGCTGTTAAGATAACAGCTCTTTGGAGCAGTTGAGCGCGTTAAAGAGGCGCGGAACGCCCATATACGGCATGGCGTGGACGAGTGCGCAGACGACTTCTTCCTTCGTGCTGCCCGTCTTCAATGCGCCCTCGACGTGGGAGCGCACCTGCACTTCCGCACCGCCGAGCGCCGCCAGCATTACGACGGTCAGCAGTTCGCGCGTCTTTCCGTCTAACCCTTTTCTCGTCATGAAGTCGGAAAAGCACAGCTCGGTCAGAAAGCGCGGCACCGCCTCGGCAAATTCCGCAGGAAGCCATGTATAGCGGTCCTTGATCTCATCCCCGTACACGGGTTTTTGCAGGGCGAGCCCCTTTGCAAAGCGGTCCTGTTCCGTCACCGTCTCGCCGCTTTCGAGGGGAAGGGCAATCCCGTTTGCGGCAAACACCTCGTCCATCGCGGCAATGGCGTTGAGCGTTTTCGGGAAGCCGATGAAGGGCGCGCACTCGTACACCGTTTCGCGGATGGCGACGGGCAAAATGCCGATATTGAGGCACGCGCCGACGTGCGCTTTTAATTGCGGCAGCGTCTGATTGACGGTCAGAACGGTGATCGTGACAAGTTCGCGCATTTTATCGCCGAGCGAGCCCGTGTAGCTCACCTCACCAAAGATGAACCGCTGCAAGATGCGCATCAATTCGGGGTCGTTTCCCTCGTTTTGCGTCGGCTTGCCGCCGAAGAGTTTGGCAAATTTTTCTTGGCAATTTTGAATTCTGTCCATAGGTCCCTCCCTAAATGTCCACGAAAGCGAACGGACGGGCTCGCACTGCCCGTCCGCGTTCTTTCAAGCGTCTGTCTTTTTGTCCGAAGTGAAGTCGGGCATGATCTGCGACTGCGCGGCGATCTCCTGAAAGTAAGGGTCGGCGGAAAAGTCGCGCACCTTGTTATACTCGCCGCCAAGCGCCTCGATGGCATATTTGAGTTCCTGATACTCGAGGTAATTGATATCGTCGCGGTCGATGTGATCGAGGAGAACGGGAAGGGCGCGCTCGTCACCGTAGCTTGCAAGAAAGCTGGCGTGCATGGGAATGTCGTCGGGTGCGGTGCGGAATTCGTTCAAAAGGATCTCAAACACCTCATCGTCTTTCTGTTTGCAGCGAGAAAGGATCTCGAGCATGTATTCCCGTTCGACCCCCTCACGGTAAAGGGCGATCACGCGCTCTTTGACTGCGTCCGCATTGCCCTTTAAGTATTCCGTGACGGTATCTTTGAGTTCTTCGTCATCCGTCTTCAACAGAATGTCGAGATAGACGGGGAGCGCCTTTCTGCTGCTGCCCGCAAGGTTGATGGTGAGGGTCAGAAGCTCCCCCTCCGCCTCTTGCATGAGGGCGAGCAGCGCGTCGGGACAGCCGCGGAATTCCAGCTCGCGGCACAAAAAGTCGGAAACAGAGACGCCCTCTTGATGATGTGCCTTCAGCGTATCCACGAGCTCTTCATCCGTCATTTCCGCGTAATACCCTTTGGGGGTCGTCCCGACGCTCTTGATGAGGGTATCCCCAAAGTTGCGGTAAAGGCGCGGGATAAGATCTTCCCACTGTTTTTCGGTGTATTCTCCTGCGTGCTCTTCCATATATTGGGCGAGTTTACGATCGAAAAGTTCGTCAAAATCGATGAGTTTTTTCATATCTCCCTCTCAGATCAGAAAGTTTAATATTTCTTTTACGGTATGCACGTTGGCATTAAAGATCCCCGCGATGGTCTCGATCCCGTGTTCGCCGTCCGCAAGATGCGCTTCGCGATATATAACGGCGGCGAGGGCGTCTTTTTCCGCAAACAATTCTTCGGCGTCCGCGTCTACGAGCGTGTAGTTGACATCTTCCGCGGCGTACAGCAGTTTCCTTTCATTGTCTTCCGCCGTGATGGCATAACGGGAATAGACTTCCGCAAACGCCTCCATAAATTGCTCGGGACGCCTGCCTTCGAATTCCATCTTGTGCGTATAAAATTCACGATAGAAATTGCAGATCACCACGCCGAAGGAATTGTCCTCATTGCGCCCGACAAGATCGCGCATCATGGAGAGCTTGATCAGTTCGTCTCCCTCAAAATCAAGCAAAAGCTCACGGACGACATCGTCACAGCGGCACTTGACAGCCACTCTCGCGGCAAGCTGCTGAAGCTTTTGATCGCGTCCTTCGAGATGGTCGAATGCAAGACGGATATAGAGCTGCATCTGCTCGTCGCCGCCCAACCGCTCCGCCATCTCCGGCTGAACGCCGTCCGCCATAAGCAGGAACGCGACCAGCTCTTTATAATGATCTTCGGGAAGACGATAAAAGTATGAGAGCGAAACTTCCCGATCGCCGCGCAGCCATTCGAGATATAATTTCGCCACCGATCTGCGCGGATAAAGGGTGACGAGAAGCTCCAAAGAGGTGATCGCTTCCTCCCGCCGACCGGACCGCAGGGATGCCACGGCATGAAACCAAAGGATGTTGTCGTCATAAGGCTGCAAACTTTTCAGCTTTGTGAGCTTCCCGTAAGCCTCGTCGTCAAGACCGGTCTCGCACAACGCCGTTGCGATGCGATAGAGATCCTCCACCGAATCGGAATCCATTGCCGCAAGTTTTCTGCCTACTTCTCTGGCCTCCTCCTTACGTTCCTGTGCACCGAGAACGGCACAATACGTCGTCAATGCGTGGATGTTATCGGGATGATAGCGGAGCATGCGTTCACACTCTTCCGCCGCGCCTGCAGTATCACCCGTAAGCAGTTTGCACATCGCGATCAGTCCGCACGCGGAAGGAAAATCTTCGCTTTCAGGCTCGATCTCGGAAAGCACTTCCTTTGCTTTGTCCAGTTCCCCCGTCCTGACGTAACCGACACCGCGGCGAAGAAGCTCGGGATCGGATATCGTACCGTCATCCGAATGAATGAGCCGCAGCTGAGGGCGCTGCTCGGGAACGAATTCCGCATCGTCATACTCGGAAGGCGGCGGCGTCTCGCCCGAAGCTTCGTATGCGCGGCGATAGAACAGCTCTGCCCGCAGCGCGTCACCCATATTGGCAAAAGCGACCGAAAGCCCCTCATATCCCTCCGCGAAATCAGCCTCGTTGCAAGTGTCGAGGAAGCGGAACCACGCGTCTGCACAGGGCCCCCAAAGAGAAAGAGCCTCATAGACGTCCGCATAAAGAGCGGAAGCATCTGCGCTAGGGCTATACAACCCGGCGCGTTTGTTGAGCATGGTGAGCGCTCCCATATAGTCGCCCGTCGAATACCGTTTTTCGGCGGAATCAAGCAAAAATTCGTCGCTCAGATCCAAACGGCGAATGCCGTCATCTCTATCTTTTGTATTTCTCATGGCTCCTCCCCGCCAAATAACCGGCGGACATCTTCCTGCGTAAACCGATGGTCGGTATTACATTCGTGGCAATGGACTACGATCGCTCCTTGTTCCCGGACGAGTTTCTCCGCCTCCGCTTTCCCGAGCGAATAAACGGCACGAGCCGCCCTCTCCCGCGTACAGGAACAGCGAAAAACGATGGATCTCACACTCTCCGTTTCGGCTTGGAAGCCCGCAAAAACAACGTCCGCCCCCTTCTCCTCAATGAGGCAGGAGATCGCCCCATATTTTTGTATCTCCTCTTCGGCACGAAGGATATGCTCCTCTTTCGCCCCCGGGAACGGCTGCAGAAAAACGCCGCCCGCACCGAGACAGCTCCCGTCGCTCCCGATGCGAACGCCGAGCGCAATGGCGGTCGGGCGCTGTTCGCTGTAAAAAAAATAAGAGGAAAAGTCCTCCGCGATCTCCCCGGAAACGAGCGGGCTCGTTCCGACAAAGGGAAATCGGTCCCCGTCGTCACGCACGACGGTCAGCGTACCGTCTCTCCCCACGCAGCCGCCGACATCGAGTTTGCCGTCTGACCGCAGCGGAAGGACGACATCGGGATGTTCGATAAAACCGCGCATCCTGAGAGCGCCGTCACCCGAGACGGAGATCTTGCCGCCCGGACCGCCGCCCGAAACGGTAACGGAGAGAGTGCTTTCTTCCGATTTGAGCCAGCTGCAAAGGTATGCCGCCGCCGTAAAGGTACGCCCGACCGCCGCTGCGGCGACAGGCGAAAGCCGGTGGCGGCGGATCGCTTCATTGACGAGAGCGGTCGTATCGAGCACGGCGAGAGAGATATCTCCCCATGCGATCCCGCGACGGATGGTGCTTATTTTTTCCGGCATATAAAATTCAGTCGGTCGCTCTCCTCTTTCTCCTCCCCGAGATGCCCCTCGACGCGGATCGGCGAAAAGCCGGCGCCCGAAAGCGCAGCCGACACATCCTCCTCTTCATGGATATATTGCGTATGATGCTCGTCAAAACGGTCGAAGGTACCGTCCTTCCGTTTTACGAACAAGGTGACGTCCATCTCGACCTTCTCGCCCGCAAGGGTGTTGAATGAAAGATAAGTCACGTCATCGCGGTCATCCGCACAGATATTATCTGCAACTTTATGGCGCAATTTGTACGAAGAACTCACATCCAGCCAAAAGATCCCGCCCTTTACAAGCGCATTCGCGATATGCTTAAAAGCCGAAGGAAGTTTTTGAGGCGGGATATAATTGAAACAATCGTTGGGGGAAAGCACAAAATCATACTTACCGGGTGCCCTGAGCGCAGCGGCATCCGCACGGAAAAACGGGATACGCAGCCCCTCTTCCCGTGCGAGCCGATCCGCCTTCATGAGCATGGCGGACGAGAG
This sequence comes from uncultured Clostridia bacterium, assembly GCA_944376295.1. Classification (GTDB taxonomy): domain Bacteria; phylum Bacillota; class Clostridia; order Christensenellales; family Borkfalkiaceae; genus Gallimonas. The sequence continues at coordinate 35,104 of CALWCE010000005.1, read as the reverse complement.
ATCGGCTCCCTCCATGCAATACCCGGCACGTACAAGAGCGCGGCAAAACGCACCGCTCCCGCAGCCCAGCTCGAGCCCGCGGCTCCCTGCCCCGAGCGAAGAGAGCCCGTCAATAAAATACTGCGACCATGCAGCATAGTCGCAGTCATCATTCAAGTATTCGAACCACTCGGCGAGCGGACCGTAAGCTTCCTTCATGGCCTGCATCAACGCTTATTCAGCATCTTGGGCGCTTTCTTGAGCTTCTTCTTTTTCTTATCCTCATCCCCGAGCGCCCGCTCCAGTTCTTCGAACTGTCTGTTGTACTCAACGTATTGTTCATCGTCCTTATGTTCTTCCACATAAGCTTTGGCATCCTCATCGATCGCTTCTTTGCTCTCTCTGAGACGGCGCAGGTCGTCGCGCGAGAATGACTCGGGAAGCTGATAGACTTCGAGGCCGTCGTCAAGCGGTTTGATCGGACGGCTGACGAGCTTGCTCTTCCCCTGCGCAAGGATCATGCGGCGATACTCCCGCACGGCAGCCGAACTTTCTCCCTCCGAGGCAGAGCCCGCCTTGTCCTCTTTCGGATCGCGGCTGTATAACCCTCTCCCCGTCTTGACGCCGATATTGGGGTTGACAAACTTGTCGAACGCCCACTGCGAATAATCCATCCAGACGAGCATCATGTAGGAAAGACCGAAGAGCAGCATCACGATCATGCCGATCGCGATCAGAAAACCGACCCCCGTCAGCATCAGGGCAATGGGGATAAAAGCCAGAACGGCGAAGAAAACTGTCTGAGGGAAGGTACCCACAGCCATGACGACCGCATTCCGGAAGAGCGCCCACGGACCCTGCTTATAGTTGACGCCGAGCGAGATCATCCAAAGCGAAATGAGCCCCATCAACACGACCAAAACATATCCGATGATCTTGGAGACAAGCATCCAGCCGGGAGCGGTATCCATGGCGATGAGCCAATCTGCAAGATTGTCCATCGTCTGAGCGACAAAGAGCGTCAGCGTAAAGAGAAAGACTGCTTCCGCGACGTTCCAGAAGTTGCGGCGGATGCCGCGCACGAAATCGTTCGCGACAAAGATGCCTTCCGTCCAGATGAGGTTGCGGATGATATACATCCCGCCCGAGATGCCGACGGCAGCGATGAGCCCGCCGACGATAAAGAGGGCAAAAAAGAACAAATCGTTCTGAACGGCGATCCATTCCGCCATCATGGGAGTCCCGACAATATCCGGGATAACGGGGTAGCCTACGCCGAGTCCGGAACCGTACGGCCCCATCACATCCTGAGCCATAAGCACCATATACCGCCAAAAGATCACGAGAATGAGAGGGATGAAAGTGATGAGCGTCAACAGATTGACGAGCATCAGCCTGCCGAACCTCCCCTTCATGATGTCCCAAAAGAGCTGCCAGCGGTTGGTAGGCAATGTACTGCGTGCATAATCTTCGCTGCGCTCCTTTCCTTCCAGCCAGCGGGCAACCAGACCCTTGTGTTCTCTATCTGCCATATCTTTCTCCTGCGAAATTTGCAAATTCAACATACGGGGCATATCCCCATTGAGAGTATTTTAACACGAAACGGAAAATATTTCAACTGTTCCGAAGGAAAATCTTTGACTTTTCATATGGCATATGTTAAAATAAGGATGCTGAACAGAGGAGCGGACGAACAAGAGTACTCTTCCCGAGGGAAACAAGAGGCTTCCCCGCGAAGGAACAGGAAAGGGTATCGCCGCCGAAACGCACGCCATCCTCTTGCCGTGCGTTGGGAATAAGGGAGAATACCCTTATTACTGTCACCGCGGTGATGCGCTTTCGGCGGGCTTTTCGGAACTTCGGAAAGACGAGAAAAAGAGCAGGCGGTGGATACTCACCGCTTTTTTGTTTTCAAGCATTTGAGAAAAGGAGTTCATCCATGCAGAATTTACACTATAACGTCGCCGTTGTCGGCGCAACGGGAATGGTCGGTCAGCGCTTCGTGACGCTGCTCGAAGAGCACCCCTGGTTCACCCCCGTCGCCTTGCTCGCAAGCGCACGCTCCGCAGGCAAGACCTATGAAGAAGCCGTCGGCCATAAATGGGCGATGGCGCGCCCCATCCCCGCCTATGCGAAGGAGATGGTCGTGCTCGACGCGACGGCAGACGCAAAGAGCCTTGTCGGGAAGGTCGATTTCGTATTCTGCGCCGTCGACATGAAGAAAGAAGAGATCCGCGCTCTCGAGGAAACGTACGCAAAGCTCGAGATCCCCGTTGTCTCCAACAATTCGGCGCACCGTTTCACACCCGACGTTCCCATGATCATCCCCGAAGTCAACCCCGGGCATCTTGAGATCGTCGCTGCACAGAGAAAACGCCTCGGGACCAAGCGCGGCTTTATCGCCGTCAAGAGCAATTGCTCCCTGCAGTCCTACGTTCCCCTCCTTCATCCTTTGAAGAAGTTCGGCATCGAGAGCTGCGCCGTCTGCACCTATCAGGCGATCTCGGGGGCAGGCAAGACGTTCGAAACGATGCCCGAGATCGTCGATAACGTCATCCCCTACATCGGCGGCGAAGAGGAAAAGAGCGAAAAAGAGCCCCTCAAGATCTGGGGGGATATCGAAGGCGACGCGATCGTTCCCGCATCGGGACCCGTCATCACGGCGCAGTGCCTGCGCGTGCCCGTTTCGGACGGTCACACGGCGGCTGTGTTCGTGAAATTTGCGAATAAACCCTCCAAAGAAGAGATCCTTCAGGCATGGGCAGCCTTTGCAGGAGAACCGCAGAAACTTGCTCTCCCCTCTGCCCCCAAGCAGTTCCTCCACTATTTCGAGGAAGACAACCGGCCGCAGCCCAAACTCGACAGGATGCTGGAAAACGGCATGGCGGTGAGCGCGGGCAGGCTGAGAGAGGATGCGCTCTTTGACTATCGCTTTGTCGGGCTTTCCCACAACACGCTGCGCGGAGCGGCGGGCGGCGCGGTGCTGCTTGCCGAGCTCCTTGCGGCAAAGGGATATTTTGACTGAGTCCGCCTTAAACGGCGAAAAATAGGGAGGATACCATGACCGGATTTTTGAGAGGTTCTGCAACGGCGATGATCACCCCGTTCCACGGGAACGGCGTCGATCTCGAAGCGTTCGGCGAGATGATGGAATACCAGATCGCGGGCGGGACGCACGCTCTCATCGTGCTCGGCACGACGGGCGAGCCCGCTACCATGACCGAAGACGAGAAGGAAGCGCTCATCCGCTATGCCGTCAGGAAGGCGGCGGGGCGTGTCAAGATCGTTATCGGCACGGGCAGCAACAACACGCAGAAGGCGGTCGAAGGTACCATCCGCGCCGAAAAGCTGGGGGCAGACGGCATCCTCGCCGTTACGCCCTACTATAACAAATGCACGCAGAACGGTCTTGTCGCTTACTATAAGGCCATTGCGGAGGCGACGAAGCTCCCCGTCATCTGCTACAATGTCCCGGGGCGTACGGGCGTCAATATCCTGCCCGAGACGATGGCGAAGATCGCCGGGATCCCCAATATCGCGGGCATCAAGGAAGCGAGCGGGAATATGGCGCAGGTGCTGGAAACGGCGCGTCTCATCCGCGGCAAGTGCGACCTCTATTCGGGCGAAGACGCCCTCAATATGCCCATCCTGGCAGCGGGAGGAACTGCGGTCATCTCCGTCGTCTCCAACATCGCTCCCGCAGGCGTCAAGGAACTGTGCGACGCCGTCCTTGCAGGCGATCTGAAACGCGCCAACGAATGCAACGATAAGCTCATCCCTCTCTCCAAAGCTTGCTTTATCGAGGTCAACCCCATTCCCGCAAAAGCGGGCATGAATGCGCTCGGCTTCCGTGCGGGCACGCCCCGCGCTCCCCTTTCGGAGATCGAGGAGCCCCACCGCGCCGTGCTTCTGAACGCCATGAAAGAGTTCGGGCTGGAGGTGAAGGCATGAAGGTCATCCTCTGCGGCGCGTGCGGCAGGATGGGAAGGAACGTCGCGCAGTTTTGTTCGGAGCGCGGCGTCACGGTGACGGCGGGCGTCGACGTCTCCCCCGCCCCCATGCCCTTCCCCGTCTATCAAAGCTTTACGGAAGTGAAGGAAGAGGCGGACGCTGTCATCGACTTCTCCCCCGCTTCCTCTGTTCAGGAACGGCTCGATTTCTGCAAAGCGCGGAAGATCGGCATCGTCATTGCGGGTACGGCGTTCTCCGACGAAGACGAAGCGCTCATCATGGAGGCTGCACACGTCATCCCCGTGTTCCAGACGGGCAATCTCTCCGTCGGCGTCAACCTTTTGCAGATGCTCGTCAGAAAGGCGGCGGAAGTGCTCGGAGATGCCTTCGATGCCGAGATCGTCGAACGCCATCACAACATGAAAAAGGACGCCCCTTCGGGGACGGCGCTCATGCTTGCAAAGAGCGTCAACGAAGGCTTCGGCGGAAACAAGGAAAATATTTACGGGCGGCACGGGCTCGTCGGGGCGCGCGAAAAGCGTGAGATCGGCATCCATGCCGTGCGCGGCGGCACCATCGTCGGCGAACACGAAGTCATGTTCGCAGGGCAGGATGAGATCGTCACCCTCTCCCATTCGGCGCGCAGCCGCATGGTGTTTGCCGAGGGTGCGCTGCGGGCAGCCGAATGGCTCACATCGCAGCCTGCGGGAAAATATGACATGAACGACCTGCTCGCGGGCGTTCTGTGATCTCTTAAAAAAAGGCACGGATTTTTGCGAAAATGTGCGAATATCGCTTGACTTGAACGCGGCTTTTTGGTATGATATGAAAGCTGTGACGCGGGAGACTGCGCTGCAAGTCAAGCGAACAATGCTGCTATGGCTCAGGAGGTAGAGCACGTCCTTGGTAAGGACGAGGTCACCGGTTCAAATCCGGTTAGCAGCTCCAGACATGCGTTGTACGGGCTGCGGATGTATCCGCAGTCCGTAACGTTTTTTGCGATAAAACTGAGCCGAGGGCATTGCCCTCGGCTCTTTGTCGTATCCTTTCAGTTGACACGGACCGACTTATCCGTGCCGATCCGAAAAAAGTTATTTCCTCGCAACGCCCGTTCTGATGGCAGCTTCCTTGACGGCGTTTGCGACCGCATCCTTGACACGGGGGTCGAAGGAATCGGGGATGATATAGTCGGAGCGGAGCTCGCTCTCGGGGATGACGGAAGCGATCGCCTCAGCCGCCGCGATCTTCATCTCATCGTTGATGTCGCTTGCACGCACATCGAGCGCACCGCGGAAGATGCCGGGGAATGCGAGCACGTTGTTGATCTGGTTGGGGAAGTCGCTGCGGCCGGTACCGATGATCTTCGCGCCTGCGGCTGCCGCCTCGTCGGGCATGATCTCGGGCACGGGGTTTGCCATCGCGAAGATGATGGGATCCTTTGCCATCGTGCGGACCATCTCCTGCGTGAGGCTGCCGGGTGCGGAGACGCCGATGAACACGTCTGCGCCCCTGACGACGTCTGCAAGCGAACCCGCCTTCTTTTCGAGGTTGGAGATCTTTGCCATCTCTTCCTTGATGGGGTTGAGACCGTCGCGGCCCTCGTAGATGGCGCCCTTCCTGTCGCAGAGGATGACCTTTTTAAGGCCCTTGCTCATGAGGAGCTTGGTGATGGCGATGCCTGCGGCACCCGAGCCGTTGACGACGACGGAGATATCTTCGATCTTCTTGCCCGCAAGTTTGAGCGCATTGAGCATGGCTGCCATGGTGACGATCGCCGTGCCGTGCTGGTCGTCGTGGAAGACGGGGATATCGCACACTTCCTTGAGCCTCTTCTCGATCTCAAAGCAGCGGGGCGCGGAGATGTCTTCGAGGTTGATGCCACCGAAGCTCCCTGCAAGGAGAGAGACGGTCTTGACGATCTCGTCGACGTCCTTCGAACGGATGCAGAGCGGGAAGGCATCTACGTCGCCGAAAGTCTTGAAGAGGGCACACTTGCCCTCCATGACGGGCATACCCGCTTCGGGACCGATATCGCCGAGGCCGAGGACTGCCGTGCCGTCCGTGATGACCGCCACGAGATTGGAGCGGCGGGTGTAGACGTAGGAAAGATCGACATCCTTGCTGATCTCGAGGCAGGGCTCGGCGACGCCGGGCGTATAGGCGACGGCGAGTTCTTCGCGGTTGGTGATGGGCGCGCGGGTGACCACTTCGATCTTGCCCGCCCATTCGCGGTGCTTGTCCAGTGCAAATTGCTTCTTATCCATAAATACAAACTCCTATAAGTTGTTTATACGTTGAGGCTGTCCATGAAGGAGCGAATGCTCTCTGCGGACTTTTTGAGTTTTGCCATCTCCTCTTCGTTGAAATCATAGGGAAGATGATCGAGGATGCCCTCTTTCCCGATGATGCAGGGCACGCTGATGCAGACGTCGCTGATGCCGTAGTAGTTGTCAAGACAAGACGTGACAGTGAGGATGCTGCCACGATCGCGCATGATGGTGCCGCAGAGTTCTGCGACGATGGCGGCGATCGCGAAGTTGGTCATGCCCTTGCGCTTGATGACCTGCGCGCCCGAACCGATGATATTGGTGACGAGCTCACTCTTATTGAGGGAAATGCCGCGCTTGAAGCAGTAGTTGTCGAGCGGCATGGAAGAAACGTGTACCGAGCTCCATACGGCGAACTGGCTCTCGCCGTGCTCGCCTGCCATAAAGCCGTGGATGTTGCGGATATCCGCGGAGAGCGACGTGCTCAGAAGATAGCGGAAGCGTGCGCTGTCGAGCATGGTACCCGTGCCCATGACCTTGCCTGCGGGAAGCCCCGTCTCCTTCTGGATGACGTAGGTGAGGACGTCCACGGGATTGGAAACGACGATGATGACGCCGCCGTTATAGTACTTCATGATGTTCTGGGCGATGTCGCGCGCGATGCCGATATTCTTTGCGGCAAGGTCGAGGCGCGTTTCACCGGGCTTCCTGCCGAGCCCCGCGGCAACGACGATGATATCGCTGTCCTTCACGTCCTCATAGGTGCCGCTGTGGATGTTCATCGTCCCCATCGTGATGAGGCCGTGGCTGATGTCCATCGCCTCACCCTCGGCTTTCGCCGTGTTGATGTCGATGATGGCAAGTTCGGAAACGAGCCGCTGCGTTGCAATGGAGAACGCTGCGGTCGCGCCCACGGTGCCGGCGCCGATGATACTGATCTTGGAATGTCTGCTCATGGTTTACTGTTACCTCTTAAAACGTGATTTCTTCATCTATACTGTAAGGGAATAATAGGAACCCGATCAAAAGCGCGTTCGTACTGTTCCCTTACAGTATATATCGTGCGATACGCACGGTTTGCCGAACTTCAAAAAGCCCAACGGGCGTTCCTCTCGGTAAGAGTCCCATTCTCGCCCATTCTAACAGCTATTATATCACATTCTGCGAAAAAAGCAAGAGGACAAGGCAACATTTTTGCCCCGTCCTCTATTTTTGTTTTGCGCCGCATAACGGCATGCTATTATTTCGATTCTGGTCGAATTTTCAACTCCGTATTTTCGGGGTGTTATTTCGAATGCCGTCAAAACGATCCCTTTTCGACTCCTGTCATGGTAAAAGTATGTCCGCCGATATTGAGCGTCGCCGTGGCTGTTACTATCCAGTTGAGATAGTACGAAGTTTTCCCCGTCACTTTGAAATTGCCATTCTCATCGCACTCACCCGAAAAGGTCTTCCCGACAAGTCCGCTTTCGACCCTATAGCTGACAGCGACGGAAAGCTCGGCTTTGCCAAAGAATTCCTTTTCTTTCAGGCTTCCTGCAAGATGCCCGCCGTCGACGTTCCCCTCTGCGGTATAAGGATATTGGAACCAGGAAAAGCTTCCTCGGGAACAAGCCACGCCGACCGTCAGATCCTCCGCCCACAAGGCATGGAGGGTAACGTCCGCGCCGCCCGAATATGCAAGCGAATCCGCTTTCTCCCAACCATTGTCCGTCTCCTTCCACCAGCCGAGGAAGGTATAGCCCTCTTTCGTCGGCGTCGGAAGCGAAAGTTCGGAAACAAAGTTTTCGGCGCTCGTTCCTCCGAAGCCGTCGTCGAAGGTCACGGTGTCGTAGTTTTCATATGCATACAGCCTGAGGATATCCCCGCCCGCCTCTGCTTTGTACCAGACGGAACGCCCTGTGAGCCCGGGCAGTTCCGGCGTCATATCCGCAGCGCCGACCGTCGCCTCCCCTCTCAGCGCGCCGTTCACATAGTATTCGATCTTGCTGCCGTAGGCAAGCTCGTATCCGAGCTCGACGCCTTCCGAAACCTCGTTCTCTGTCTCAAACGTCACATGATACTTGTTCGGCACATACTTTGCGGTAAAGGTGAGGCCGCTCTGCTCCCAGCTTGCCGTATAGCCCTCCCTTTCCTCTAAATCGGGATAGGAAAGTTCGGATAAGACTTCGGAACCACTCACGAACACGTCCTGCGTTTTGACCGTCTCGCCGTCCACGACAAAGGATACCGTGCTCTTCGCGGCTTCGAGATGAGAAGTCCAGCCGTTCTCGTTGTTTTCCCCGATGGCGGCACTCATGCCCTCGGAAACTTCCTCCGAAAGGTCGGTATATGCTCCGACATTTGCGAAGTTCTCCCCCGCGTTTTCCAAAACAAGATCGGCGGAAAGATCGACCTTGAGGAGCGATTTTTCCATACCTGCACTGACGGAAAGACTTGAAATGCAGCCGTTTTTGTCTGTTCCGAGCGTCACTTCAATATCGCCGAGCACATTGCCCGTCAGAGCCCCCCCGTTGAAGGTGAGCACCCATGTGCCATCCCGATATTCATAGCCGCTCAGGATATTTCCCGCCTGCGTGCCGAGATCGCCCGTTTCCGTGCTCCCGCTCTGCTCGGGCGAAATATCGGAGAGCATATCCGCCACGGTATCGCTCATGTTGAACATGAAGACGAGCTGTTCCATGATGGTGTCGCCGAACACCGAAAGCGGCATCGCGCGGTACAATGTTTCCCCGCCCGATACGCGGCGCATATAGATCATATCGCCCTTGAAGGTGAGATCGAGCGTCGATCCGTGAATGAGATCGACGATCAAACTCAGATCGTCATATTGAAGGCGCACGTTGAGGGAGATCTCCCCGTCCTCGTGGATGGAGACAGAGAGCGCCTGCAAGTCGATCTTGTAGTCTTTGACGGGGATTTCGAATAAATCGAAATCGAGCGCGGCATCCACATCAATGCTTCCGTCGATAAAGTAGGTGCGGTTGAGCAGGATGTCGTCCGCGCTCTCTGCTGCTCCGCTCACGATCTCCTCTTCCGTTGCCTTATGGGTCGCAGTCTTTGCAAGCGCCGTGAAGAGTTCCGCCATGCCGTCGAGCTCGTACTTCTTTCCTTCGGAGAGCACGGGAACGAAAGGAACGACATCCGAATATGTCAGCTCCAATGCGATATCCGTGCCGCCGATCTCCAACCCGACCGCCTTCAGCAGAGGGCTGCCGTCTTCATCCGCCGTCTTCGCGAGCGTCAGTTTCAGATCGCTCTCCATTCCCAAAGCGCCGCCGCCCAACGTCACGGAAAAGACATCTTCCCCCTTGACTACGGCAGCGATCAGCTCGTCGGACAAAGATCCCGCCCCGCCGCCGCTGACGAGCGAATCAAAGACGCCGAAAATATCTAAGGTCTGCAGCAGGCTGTCGCCGATCGCATGCAGCTGTGCCGCCGTTTCGGGCAAAAGCCAATGCTCGACAAAATAATCATTGACGATCTCCCCGTCGATCCCCAGGAGCGGCATTGCGGAAGCCAAAAGCGGCATCAGCTCCCGGGCGGAAGCCGTCACGACGAGGGGCTCATATCCCGCCTCGCCTTCCCGCATCCGCGAAGCCGTGACATAAAAATCGAGCATCCCGTCCCCGTCTCCGTCAAGGATCCATGCTTCCAGATAGAGCGGAACATCGGGCGCCGACACCGCAAGGCTCAGATGCAGATAGCAGTCGGTATCGATCGTGACCGTCTTGTCTTCCGTGTCGATGCGGACGGGGAACGCCTCTCCGCGATACAGTTCCGCGCTGCCGCTCACCGCGCCCGCTTCAAATGTAAGGACAGCCGTCTGCTCCTCAACGGTATTGAGCGCCGCTTCCAGATATTCGATGAGTCCGGACAAGTCGTCTGCACCGAGATAGGCAACAGACGGCATGGAGATCGTGCCGCGGTCTTCGTCAAACCCGAGATGCGCACCCAGATAAATCTCCTCATCAGAATAGCGGATATCCGCAGTCGCTATCTCATAGCGTTCCTCCGCCAATGCAACGGAAAAATGTTCTCCGACCAGTTCAAAGATCCCGCCCGTCAGCCCTTTCATCGTGACCGAACTCAGCAGTTCTCCGAGATCGAAAGAAGAAAGATCGGGCAGGGCGATGCCGTCCATCCCCTGAAGCAGCGTCTCGGGAAGAACGATCCCGATCTCTTCCGCCGCTTCTCCGACGCGCGAGAGGACTCTTTCGAGCTCTTCTGCGAGCCGAGGAAGCTCGTCATATGCGAGCGTGACGCCCAGCGCCCCATAGGCAATATCGATGCGTTCGGTGTCGGCAGACAGATAGAAACGGTGCCGCGAGGCTCCAAGCGCAAGCTCTCCTTCCACCACTGCGGAAAAACCGTTTTTCCACGAGAGCCTTCCGTTCAGGACGGATACAGGCAGACGGAGCTCTCCCGTCTCGATGAGGATATCCCCGCGGAAATACACAGCGCCTTCTTCCAGCGCGGCAAAGATCTTGTCGAGCAGCGGACCGACGTCGATGTAGTTGACGCGGTCGATATCGAAGGGCTCGCTCTTTTGCAGCGACAACTCCATATGAAGCGCCTCGCATGCGAGGGAGAGAGAGCCGTTGCCGATCGTCAGATCGATATAGCCCGTTAGGAAATCGAAACCGAGCGCGTCCAGAAGGCGGTTCCCGTTGAGCACTGCCGTAAGCACTCCGCCCTCTGTAGATATCTCGGGGAAAACGCGCCCAAGATCGAGAGAAAGGAGGTTTGCGATCAGCTCCATCGCATCGGCATCTTCTGCGCTCTGTGCCGCGTCGAGCCCCAACGTTTCCCCGAGCAAACGGAGGATGTCATCCGCATCGGCACGGAGACGGACTTCGTCTATCGTCAGGAAGATATCCTCCCCGGAGTATTCCAGCGTGACGATCTTTCCCGCGCTTCCCGTCGTGAGCAGCAGCTGCGCACGCACGAGAAACCGATCCAACCCCAAGCGTATGGTGCCGGAAATATCGAGCGCCTCCGTTTCCAGATCGATCTCTGCGCGCAGGTACCCCGTCGAGAAGATATCTGCGATGCTTTCCGCATAGGGCAGGATATCGATATATCCTTGCGTATCAACGGACGGTCTTTCTCCCTGCGTGAGCGCGATCTTTGCGCCGAGCGCTTCTGCCGTCAGAACGCCGTCCCGGGAGGTCACAACGACTTCTCCGAGCCCGAACTCCCCGAGGTCTACCCCGAGCAGCTTCAAAAGCTCGTTCCCTTTCAAGACAAGTTCGAGCACACCCCCCCTCTCGGAAAGGGAAACGAGAGAAGAAAGTTCGCCCGACAACACGCTTTCCAGCACCGGATCGAGTTCAAAGGCGAACGCTTCCCCATCCGATGCGGGAAGATCGAAATATTCCCCGAGGAAGGAAAGCGTCTCTTCGGCGTTCGCCTTCAGCTTGATGCCGTCTAAGTTCAGGAAGACGTACCCGTCCGTATAGGCGAACGAAAGCGGTCTTTCCGTCCCGCAAAGAGTAAGCGTGAGCTCCCCCGCGACGACGCCGTCTGCAAGCGACACGTCCAATGCGCCCGACACTGCGACGGGTGCGCCCGCAAGCACTCCTTCATATCCGATTTCCGCATGCAGCGCCTCCGCCGAAAAGAGCGACGAAAGCGTTTTAAAATGGGGCATAAGATCGGGATATGTCTGCTTATCCGCTTCGGTAAGAGCTGCGGGGGCTTTCTCCCCGTATGCAAGCGAAAGGGAAAGCGATATCCCGTCCAATTCAAATTGTGTTGAAACGTCTCCGAGCGATGCATGCCCGTTTTCATCGAGCAGGAAGGAGAACTGCACGGGAAGCGTGAGAGACCCGAGCGAAAGTTCGGCATCGAGCGACGCGCCCGTCTCGTCATAGGAGAATTCACCCTCTCCCAACTGCGCCAAAAGGGCATCGACGTCGATGCCGTCCCCTCCCGAAAGCGGGACCGCCCCCATGAGCTCTTCGACGGAAAGCTTTCCGCGGATGCCGCCGTACTGCAGGTACGCCTCCCCCTCCTCCAACCACAGCTGCAGGATGCCGAAGTCGGCGCGGAGCGCGATGCTGTCGGGCGTCATTTCGCCGATGTCGAGATAGACGGCGCCCTCTAAGGGCGTTCCGTTGACGGAAACGGAAAGATCGAAGACGACGGGGCCCGAAAGCACGCTGCCGAACGCTTCGCCAAGGCACCCGACCGCCGTCGGCACGCTCTCCCCGGGGCCGCTCACCTCGCCGCCCGCATATTGTTTGAAATACTCCTCATAGGCAGGGCTCTTTGCGCGCTCCGTGCCATATTCATAGTGCGTCGTAAATTCGGAAGAACAATTGACGGAAAGCCCCATCGTCGCCTTATACGACTCTTCTACAACGCTTTCGAGCACCTGCCATTGATCGTCGAACGTATAGGTGATCTGAATGGACGTAAATTCGGGGAGCGCGGTGAGGCCGCCCGAAAAGACCATTTGATTGGCATAATGCGCGGGCGCCTTATCCCCCGCGGGATCGAGATAATACGTCTGCGAATAGGTGCCGTCCTGATTTGTGACGACCTCATCGGCGGAAAGCAGCGTCTCCTCGTTAATGATATAGACGGAAAACTCCGTCGCGGGAAGACCGTTCTCCGCAATGAAGTCCTTCAAATACATATGGGCATACGGTTCGCCGCTCTCCCACTCGGCGGAGAGCATCTCCTCGTAGGTAGAAGCGTCGTATGTGGAACCCAGACGCCATAAAACTTCGTCCCCCGTATAGCAGAACTGCCGCGCCGCCTTGACCATGGAGCTTTGGGTGATGTCCGCGACGATGAGCACATTGTCGGAAAACTGCTTATAGGTGCTCACCGACTGCTTCATGAGGGAGGCGTCCGTCGTTCCGTGCATCTCGGAATACCACGACTTTTGCGCCTTGAAAGCGGCATTCATGTAGGCGATGTTTTCGAGCGCCGTATGCATATCGGGCGTAGACCCGTCTTCGGGAACGGGGGAAGAAACGGTGACGAACCCCTCGTCCACGACGTTTGGCGACGCCTCTTCAAAAAACTGCGGCACAACGAGACTTGCGCTCACCGCGAGCGAAAGGACGACCGCGCCGATCGCCGCTGCCTTCAGCCAAAACTTTTTCTTTGCCCCGGCGGGGATATATTCTGCGGACTCTTCTGCCGCCGCACTTGCTTTGTCTTTCATATTCCTCATCTCGCGCCCGCAGGCGCTTGTCATAAAATGATATGACAGTATCATACCCGATTTATGACATTTTGTCAACTTTGTGAAATGAAAAAATACAAATTTTCCCAAAAAAATCTCCGGGAAGCAACGTCCCGGAGAATTGGTTGAAGCATCTCAGCCGCGGTTGAGTTTGAATTTTGTGACAAGCACCTTCTCTTTACCCGCAAAGGAGAAGAGATCGTTTTCCGCCGCCCCCAGAAAATCTTTGCCGAAGACGTCGAAGAGGCTTCCCGAAAGGCTGAGTTCGGGGAGCGTTCCCACGAGCTTGCCGTCCTCATAGAGATAGGCGAGCATGACGGGGAGCCCCAGCGTGCCGTCGGGGGTCATGTCCCCGCCCGACGTGACGGCAACATAGACGGCATTGCCCTTGGCGATGTCGGAAAGTTTTGCGTGCGTATTTGCAACGGTCACCCCGCCGAACCCCGCCGCAGGGACGGAGTCGAAGCTCGATGCAGCCGTTCCCGAAAGGGGCAGCGAGAACTGCTGTGCCGTGCGCTTGCACGTCGCAAGCCCTTCAAAGACGCCCTCTTTGACGAAATAGAACTTATCCCCTTCCTTCTCCGTGCCTTCGGCATCGAAGAAGGGATGGCAGCCGCGGTTGCGGGGCGCACGGTCGGTGAGAAGGGAGAACTTCTCGTTGAACACCTTCTCGCCCAGCCTGCCCTTCAGAAGACTTGTGCCGCTCATGTACCCTTCCGCCGTCATCTCGCGGAGCGCATAGGGCGCAGCTTCCTGCACGGAGAGAATGACGGGCAGCTCCTCTTCGGGCAGCGGGAGCTTCTTGTTGTAGACGTTTAAAAGCTTGCCGATGTCTTCGACGATGGCGTCCTCATCGTAATACGACTGCATAGCGCCATAGTAAAGATCCATGATGTTTGCGGAAGACTTTTCCTTGATGACGAGGGAGAGGACGAAATAATTCCCGCGATAGGAAAGATCCGTTCCCCTGCTGTTCGTATAGAAAGTCTCTTCTTCCCCGAGCATCACCTTGTTGGAGAAGATGAAGTCGGGATAGGTCTTGTTGAGCCGCTCTGCAAGGCGGGAGACCGTCTTTAAAAAGTCCTTATGTTCCAAAATGGATGTCCGCCCGTCCTCATGGCGCACGCTGTGCTCCGCCAAAGAGCAGGGATAGGGAATGCCCTGACAGAGCGCATTCTTTGCACGCTCCGTCAAAGTCTCGTCCGCCTCGTCGCCCACGCACGCCGCAACGCCGATCTTGCCGTCCTCATAGACGCGGACGACTTTCTCCATGTCTTCGTTGATGCGCAGCGATTCCGCGCGGCTCGCTGCAAGATTGCAGCTGTAAGTTGTCGATCTCGTGATGATACGTTCGCGTTCCATGTCTGCTCCCTCCTTACTGTACGTTCATCTTCGCAATGCTCACATACGGGCCCCCGAAGCCGACGGGGAGCGGGTACTGTTCCATCTTGCCGCAGCCGCCCGTCACGAAGGAGAACATCTCCGTATGATCGGAAAGCCCGTCGATGAGGTCCAAGGTCTCGAAGACGTTGCCTGTGATGACGGCGATCTTGACGGGGTCGCCCACCTTTCCGTCCACGATCTCATACGCAAGCGAGGGCGCGATCGTGAAGGTGCTCATGCCCGAGCCGTGTTTGAGCGTCTTGATATAATAGCCGTGTTTGATGCCCGCGAAAAGCTCCTCCTTCGTCTTGTCGCCTGCGTCGATGACGGTGTTCGTCATGCGGACGATGGGCTCATAGTCGCAGCCGATGGCGCGGGCGTTGCCCGTGGGCGATTCGTCAAGGTCCGCCGCCGTCGAAACGGAGTGCAGCCGCCCCGAAAGCACGCCGTTTTTGATGAGATAGGTCTTGGTCGCTTTGGTGCCTTCGTCGTCATAAGGGGTATAGCCCGACCCGAAGTCGATGCCGCTGTCGTAGATGGAGAGGATGTCCGCGCCCACTTTGGTGCCGAGCGCCCACTCCTTCTTCATCGTCTCGTCGCCGAGCATGAAGTCCGCCTCCGACTTGTGGCCGAAGGACTCGTGCGCAAACACGCCCGCCACGACGGGCGCAAGGATGACGGGATAGACGCCCGCCTCCACCGGCTTTGCGTGCAGGAGGAAGTTTTCCGCCTCCAGAACGGCACTCTTAAGCTCCTCTTCGGGAACGGAGAGTTCCTCGAAGCTGAATGCCGAGCGCTGAAACATTTCGGAGAAGTTATCCCTCTCGTTTGCAAGGGCGAAGGAAAAGACGCAGCCGCAGGTCTGATAGTCCCATTTGAGGGAAGCGCCCTTGGAAGAATAAAATTCAAAAGCGCTGTAACGGTCGAGATAGAGCGCGATGCTCATGCGCACATAGTCCGAGACTGCAAAGACGGGGAAGCGCGCTTCGAGCAGCTTCTGCTTTTCGGTAAGCGGCACTTTTTTCACGCTCTTTCCCGCAAAGAGCATCTTTTCGTCCGTGTTCGCCTGGAAGCGCTTGACGACGGAATGCGCCTCGATGTCCTTATTGGGCGTCGCGCTCTCGTAAAGGCGATCGAGCTCGCCCTGCAGATCGTCCACTTTGTAAGTGGAAGCATAGTACCAGATGTTGCCGTCGAAGACGCGCAAAAACGCCTTTTTCTTGGTCGTCTCCTTGCACTCTTCGAGCGCGCCGTCGCGGTAGCGGATGCTCGTCGTGAAGCGGTCCTCGATGCGCACATCCGCATACAGATCTTTCCGGAAGTTTAACATAGTCCTCCTTTGCGGCACGGGCATCTCCCGCGCCTGACTAAAACAAATTGTATCACAAGACGCAAAAAAAGTCAATCAATCAATGCTTGAAAGACTTTTTTCTCCGCTTAGTTGAGCTGATCGCTCTTTTGGATGTTCTCCTCTTGGAACTGCTTCATGTAGAGGGCGAAGTACGCTCCCCTGCGGCGCAGGAGCTCTTCGTGCGTGCCGCGCTCGACGATCTTCCCGCCGTCCACAACGAGGATGATGTCCGCCTGCGTGATGGTGGAAAGGCGGTGCGCGATGACAAAGCTCGTCCTGCCTTCCATCAGCTTTTGAATGGCCTCCTGGATGAGCTTTTCGGTGAGCGTATCGATGGAGCTCGTCGCCTCGTCCAGAATGAAGATGGCAGGGTCTGCCAGGATAGCGCGCGCGAAGGAGAGGAGCTGTTTCTCGCCCGTCGAGAGCGCATTGCCGCCCTCGCCGATGCGCGTATCGATGCCGTGTTCGAGGCGGGATACGACCCCGTCCGCCTTGACCGCGCGAAGGGCAGCGGCGATCTCTTCTTCCGTCGCGTCCTCTTTGCCGTACAAGAGATTTTCGCGCACGGTGCCCGAAAAGAGGTGCGGCGTCTGTAACACATAGCCGATATTGCTGTGCAGCCAATGCACGGAGCGCTCGCGGGCATCCCGTCCGTCGATGAGGATGCGCCCCTCCGTCGGTTCGTAAAATCTGCATACGAGGTTGACGAGCGTGCTCTTCCCCGCGCCCGTCTCCCCCACGATGGCGACATTGGTCCCCTGCGGCACGTCCAAAGAGAAGTGTTCGAGGACGTTCTCTCCCCCGTCGGGATAGCGGAAGGTGACGTCGTCGAAGCAGATATGCCCGTAAAGCCGCTCCCAATTTTCGCGCTTGGGGGAAAAGCTGTCGCCGTATTTTTCGATGACTTCGGGGGTATCCCTGACGTCGCCCTCGGCGGCGAGCAGCGCCGTCACACGTTCGATGTTGACTTTCACCGTGATGAGGTCGGAAAAACAGTCCACCGACCACTGCACGGGTTCCATGATGCCCTGCGCGTACGTCATGAAGACGGAGAGCGTGCCGACGAGGAGAAGCCCGTCCGCCGTCAGCGCGCCGCCGTACCAAAGAACGAGCGCGAGCGCCGCGGAGGAGGCAAAGGCGATGACCGTCACAAACAGCGCGCGGAAATGCCCGATCTTGGAAGAGCGTTTCTGCATCTTCTTGGTCGAAGCGAAGAAGCGGGTATCGAGATCGTTTTCGATGAAGAGCGTCTTCGAGGTCTCCACGCCCGTCACGCCTTCGTTGAAGGCGCCCGTGATGGCGGAGTTGAGCTCGCGCGCCTCACGGTTGAGCTTGGTGAGCTTTTTCTGAAAATAAACGGAAACGAGCGCCACGAGCGGGATGACGGCGATGACGCAGAGCGCCAAAACGGGCTGCAGCGCGAGCATGACGACGACCGCACCCAGCACATAGATGACGTTCCACACGCCCGAATAGGTATCCCATGCGATATTGCCTGCGATATTGGCAGGGTCGCTCATCACGCGGGCGTGCAGCCGCCCCACGCTGTTTTGGCTGTAATAGGAAACGGAGAGCCGCTGCAGCCGGTCGAAACAGGCGCGGCGGATGTCGCGCAGAAGATACATCTCGAGCTTGCTGCAGTTGTAGCACGCGATAAAGTCGAGCACGCCGCTCAACGCAAGCACGCCCACATAGGCGCAGATAAAGAGCGCGAGCCCTTCCGTCGTCTTTTCGGCGATGAAATGATCGATGGCGTACCGCTGGAAGAGGGGCAGAATGACCTGCAGACCGCCGACGATGAGCGAAAAGGCGATCATAATGACAAATTTTGCGATATGCGGTCTTAAGAAAGGCTTCATCTTCCCCAGCCCGAAGAAACGGAGCTTTTCTGCGGCGGGCGCAGTCTGCGCCGGCTTGGTATTCTCAGCCATACAGTTCCTCCTTGAGGTCTTTGGGAAGCGCCATCTGCATCTCGTAGATGGTTCGGTAGATGCCCCCTTTTTGCATGAGTTCTTCGTGCGTACCCTGCTCTGCGATGCGCCCGTCTTCGAGCACGATGAGCATTTCCGCGCCCATGACCGTCGTCACGCGGTGCGAGATGATGAGTTTGGTGACGCCCGAAAGATTTTCCCCGAGGCGGGCGCGGATCTTGGCGTCCGTTTCGCTGTCCACGGCGGAGAGAGAATCGTCGAAGACGAGCACGGGCGTCTTGCGCATGAGGGTGCGGGCAATGGAGACGCGCTGTTTCTGCCCGCCCGAGAGGGTGACGCCGCGCTCCCCCACTTCCGTTGCATATCCTTCGGGAAAGGCTTCGATATGCTCGTCCACGCAGGCAAGGTGCGCCGCACGGCGGACGGCGTCTTCCCCCGCTTCGGGAGCGGCGATCGAGATATTTTCCCCGATCGTCCGCGAAAAGAGGAAGCCCTCCTGCAATACAAAACCGACCGCGCCCCTCACCGTCGCGGGGGAAAGTTCAAAGATATCCTTTCCGCCGATCGTGATCTTGCCCGAAGTCAGCGGATAGAGCCCGTCCAAAAGATAGGCGATCGTCGACTTGCCGCTCCCCGTGCCGCCGAGGATGCCCAGCGTCGTGCCCTCCTTCACGGTGAAAGAGACGTCGGACAAAACGGGCTTGCCTTCTTCATAGCCGAACGTCACCCGGTCGAAGACGATATCCCCGTGCAGGGGTTCCCGGCTTCCGTAGACCTCCTCCTTCGCATTCATGATCTCTGCGATGCGCCCGAGCGCGATGCCCGCGCGGCTCATGTTGGAGATGACGCGCCCCAGCATGCCCATCGGCCCCACGAGCAGCGTGCTGTATGAAATGAAGATGATGAGCTGACCTGCGCTCAGCGAACCGTTCACGCAGAAAACGGTGCCGAAGACGAGGATGAAAAGAAGCTGCAGGGCAGTGAGAAGGTCGCTCGTCGTCCAAAAGAGCGCGCTCTGCCGCATGACGCGCACCCACTGCCCCGTATAGTGCGTGTTCTGCGTTTCGAACTTATCCCGTTCCTCCTTTTCTCTGCCGAACGCGCGCACGACGCGCACGCCCGTAAAGTTCTCCTGCGCGATGGTGGAGAGCACGCCTTCCTCTTCGTCGCACTTGCGGTATTCGGGAAGAAGCCGTGCATAAAATATCGCCGAATATCCCACGATGGCGGGAAGAAAGGCGGCGGCAATGAGCGCGAGCCGCACATCCGTCAAGAACATGAGCGTCATCGAAAGAACGATCATGATGACGATGCGGAAGAGCGTCACGAGCTGCCCGGAAACGAAGTTGGAGATGGCGTCGACGTCGGAGGTGCAGCGCTGGATGATATCGCCCGTGTTGTTCGTATGGTGCCAGGAAAGAGGCAGCCGCTGCAGGTGCGAAAAGAGCGTATCGCGCATGCGCTTCAGCATGATCTGATTGGCGTGCAGATTGAAAAAGTTGTTGCCGTAACGGAAAAGCGCCGTGACGAGCGAGAGCGCCACGACGACGAGGGCAATGAGCCAGATATTTTCCTTGAGCCGTTCGATCCCGCCGAAGATGCGGACGAAGATCTCGTAGGAAGACGAGACTTCCTCCGTGCCGATGACGCAGTCCACCGTAAAGCCGATGAGCTGCGGGATGAGCACGAGGAGAAAGGTCATAAAGAGATTGCAGAGGATACTCACGGCGAACAGCCCCAAGCTCCCCTTCAGAAAATAGACGAGCATCCCCGTCTTCGTAAAGCGGGGCGCGTTTTTGCTTTGTTTCATAAGGACTCCCGAACGCGGGCAGCCGGATATTCAAGCGTTAATGAGCTGCTCGCGGTGCGCCTGCAAGGTATAGAGGCGGTAATATCTCCCCTTCTTTTCGAGGAGTTCGCGGTGCGTGCCTTCTTCGAGGATCTCCCCGTGGGAAAGCACGATGATCTTATCCGCGTTGCGGATGGTGGAAAGACGGTGCGCCACGATGAGCATGGTGCCGATGTTCATCATTTTTTCGAGCGAATCCTGGATGAGCACTTCCGTCTCCGTATCGATGTTGGCGGTCGCCTCGTCGAGGATCATGACGGAAGGCTTATGCACGATGGTGCGCGCAAAGGAGAGAAGCTGGCGCTGTCCTGCCGAGAAGTTGTTGCCGCGCTCGCGCACTTCTTCGTCCAGCCCCTTTTCGAGCTTGCCGATGAAGGAAGAGGCGTTCACATAGTCGCATACGCGCATGATCTCCTCGTCGGGGATGTCGTCGCGGAGCACGATATTGCTTCGGATGGTACCCGAAAAGAGGAACACGTCTTGGAGCATCTGCCCGAAATGACGGCGGAGCGACGCGATCTTGATGTGTCTGATATCGATGCCGTCGATGAGGATGCGCCCCTTCTGAATGTCGTAATTGCGGCAGATGAGCGAGAGGATGGTCGTTTTGCCCGAGCCCGTCGAGCCCACGAACGCCACCGTATCGCGCGCGTTGACGTGGAAGGAAACGCCCTTCAAGACCCATTCGCCCGGCACATACGCAAACCAGACGTCCTGAAATTCGATCTCCCCTTTCACTTCGGTAAGTTCGATCGCCCCCTCTTCGTCGACGACTTCGGGCTGCATATCGAACACCGTAAAGATCTTCTCCGCCGAAGCAAACGCCGACTGCAGCCAGTTGAACTGCTCTGCAAGGCTCTGGATGGGGTTGAAGAACTTGGAAAGATACATGTAGAAGGTGACGACCGTCGCGCTTGACACGGGATTGCCGAGGAAGGACGCGCCATTGAGATACCCCTTGCCGCCCAGATAAAGAAGGCACAGCACGGAGGCGATGTACAGCATATAGACGAGCGGACGGAAGATACCGAAGACGAAGATCTGCTGATGCTTGGCGGAGGCGAGCGTCTTGTTCTTCTTGTCGAACTCCTGCATCTTGCGCTGCTGGCGGTTAAAGATCTGCGTGATCTTCATGCCCGACAGATTTTCCGAAAGAAAGGTATTGATGTCCGTCGTGCCGTCCTTGACTTTGCGGTACGCCCGCCGCGAGAACTTGCGGAAGATGAGCGTGAAGAGCACGATGAAGGGCGCAAAGCACAGCACCATCAAGGTGAGCTCGAGATGCAGGATGAACATGGCGACGAGCACGCCGAGAACGACGAACACGTTCTTGATGAGGTTGACGAGGATGTTCGTGAACATCATCGAGATGGCGTTGGTGTCGTTGGTGACGCGCGTCACGAGTTTCCCCACGGGGATGAGGTTGAGCTGGGCGTGCGAAAGCCCTTCGATATGCGAGAAGAGGTCCTCTCTCAGCTTCGAGAGGATGCGCTGGCCCGTCTTTTGCAGCACGATCGCCTGCGCGTAGGAGCTCGCGAGCGAGACGATGAGGATGCCCGCATACACGCCGACGAGCAAAAAGAGTTTGGGAAGTTCGAACTCGGCGCTCACGACCTCTTCGATATAGCCGATGAGAAGAGGCGAAGCGATGTCATAGGCAATGGAGAACGCCATGCACAGCCCCGCAAAGACAAAACTCCGCCAGTGCGGCTTTGCATATGCGAGGAGACGCCGAACGATCTCCCCGTCCTTCATGTTGCGGTCGAAGCCGATCGCTTCCTTCTTGTTCTTGATGAGCGCATAAGCGAGCGAAAAGACGATGGAGATGAGCCCGATGACGCCGCCCACGACGATGAGAGGATAATACTCACGCATTGTGCTGCCTCCCCTCATCTTCGAGTTTCTGAAGATCGACCATTTTCTTATAGTCGGGGCAGCGCAGGACGAGCTCGTCGTGCGTGCCGACGTCCACGACCCGCCCGTCGTCGATGAAGACGATCTTGTCCATATCTTCGACGGTGGAGATGCGGTGCGCGATGAGGATGGTCGTGAGCCCCGCCCTGTTCTTTTTGAGGTTCGTCAGGATCTCCTGCTCCGTCTTGGTGTCGACGGCGGAGACGGAATCGTCCAGGATGAGGATCTTGGCGTGTTTCATGAGGGCGCGCGCGATGGAGATGCGCTGCTTC
This sequence comes from uncultured Clostridia bacterium, assembly GCA_944376295.1. GTDB lineage: Bacteria > Bacillota > Clostridia > Christensenellales > Borkfalkiaceae > Gallimonas. The sequence goes on along the minus strand of CALWCE010000005.1, from coordinate 13,006 downwards.
TGCCCGCCCGAGACGGTGACGCCGCGCTCGCCGAGCATGGTCATGTATTTATCTTTGAAACCGACGATGTTGTCGTGCACGGCGGCAAGGCGGGCAGCTTCTTCCGCCGCCTCCGCTTCCGCCGCCTGTTCGCCCTCATAGGCAAAGGCGATGTTGTTTTCGATGGTGTCGCTGAACAAAAAGTTATCCTGCGGGACGTACGCCGCCGCGGCGCGCACGTCGCGGATGGGAATGGTGTTGACGTCGTGCCCGTCCAAAAAGACGGTGCCGTCCGGCACGTTGTAGGTGCGAAGAATAAGATCGACGATGGTCGTCTTGCCCGAGCCCGTCTTGCCCACGAGCCCCACGTTTTCGCCCGGCTCGATGGTGAAGGAGACGTCTTTTAAAACGTCGAACTCGCCGTCCGGGTAGCGGAAGGTGAGGTGGCGGAACTCAATGCGCCCCTCGATGTCCTTGACGTCCTCCACGTCAGGCTTATCGACAACATCCTGCTTCGCGTCAAGGAGTTCGCTGACGCGGTTCAAAGAGGCCTTGCCGCGCGACGTCATTTCGATGAGCTGGGAGACCGCCATCACGGGCCAGACCATCGCCGTGAAGTAGCCGATATATTCGACGAGCTGCCCCGCGTCGAACTGCCCCTGATAGACGAGATAGCCGCCGTAGCCCAAAATGATGCAGATGACGGACTCGACAAAGAGCGTCACCGTGATATTGAGGAGCGTCGAAGCCTTCGTATAGGAGACGTTGACCTCTTCGTTGCGCTTGTTGAGGCGGCGAAAGGCAAGCAGCTCTTTCGTCTCCTTGACGAACGCCTTGATGACGGCGATGCCCGAAAAGCTCTCCTGCGAGAAGTCGGAAAGGTCGGAAAAAGCTGCCTGGCGGGTCTCCCACTTCTTCGTCATGTATTTTCCGACGATGATGCCGCTCGCGAGCAGCAGCGCCATGGGGATGAGCGCAAGCAGCGTGAGCCACACGTCCATGCGCCACATTTTGACGACGGTGAGGATGCCCAAAAACGCCGCGTCGCACATCATCATGATGCCCGAGCCGAAGCATTCCTGGATGGTCTCGAGATCGTTCGTAAACAGGGACATGAGATTCCCCACTTTATTGACCTGATAGTATTGGGCGGAAAGATCTTTGCAGTGGTCGAACATCCTGTCGCGGATGGAAGTTTCCACGCGGATGCCCGTGCCGAAGAAGCAGATGCGCCAGGTAAAGCGCCCCACCACCATCACGAGGATGATGATAATGAGAGGCATACAGATGCGGTCGAGCAGGAAGTTCAGATCGAAGGGAACGGTGCCTTCCGCCGTCTCGACGACCCCCGTATTGATGCCGTTGACGACCTTGCGGTAAAGCTCGGGAACTTCGAGCTGAAAATAATCGACAAGGATAAGCGCCGCAAGCCCCACCAGAAGGATCCAGGCATATTTCAGATAGTATTTGTTGATGTATTTCCCGAAGATCATCCCTCGTTTTCTCCCGGTCGTAAAGAAAATGCAAACTATTACATTTTAGCACTCGCTCGGTCCATTGTCAATCCCCTGCTCACGGAAAAAATAGATCGCGAGAAGGCTGCCTGCAAAAAAGCGTTCCGCATACAAAAAAACGGACAGGAGATCCCTGCCCGAAACATGGTGCCGCTGATCGGGGTCGAACCGATACGGTATCGCTACCATCGGATTTTGAGTCCGACGCGTCTGCCAATTCCACCACAGCGGCATATTACCCGCTCATTATATCCCACAAGGGCTCAAAAATCAAGCGATTTCCGCCTTTTTCTTGCAAAATTTCTCCGCGCGTGTTACAATAGAGATATGGAAAAGAAGACTCTCGTTCTCATCGACGGCAACAGCCTCATGAACCGCGCGTTCTATGCGATCAACGGATTCACGACCAAAGACGGGTTCCCCACCAACGCCATCTTCGGCTTTGTCAAATTTATCTTCAAGATCCTTGAAGAAGAGAAGCCCGACTACCTCGGGGTCGCTTTCGACCTGCACGCCCCCACCTTCCGCCACAAGATGTACGGGGGATATAAGGGTACGCGCACCCCGACGCCCGAAGCGCTCGTCATGCAGTTCCCCGCGCTCAAAGAGGTGCTCCGCGCCATGCGCATCCGCTATGTGGAACTTGAAGGCTATGAGGCGGACGATCTCATCGGCACTCTCTCGCGCGCCTACGAGGGCGTTGCCTCCGTCATCTATACGGGCGACAGGGACTCCTATCAGCTCGTGAACGAGAATGTTACGGTATGCTTCACCAAGCGCGGTGTCACCGAGACCGACCGTCTCACCAACGAAAACTTCTTTGAAAAGGTGGGTCTCACCCCCGCGCAGATCGTCGAAGAGAAGGCGCTCATGGGAGACGCTTCCGACAATATCCCAGGCGTTCCCGGTATCGGTCCCAAGACCGCCCTCTCGCTGCTGCAAAAATACGGCACGGCGGAAGGCGTCTATGAGCACCTTGACGAACTTGCGGCGGGCGTGAAAAACCGTCTTCTTGCGGGAAGGGAGAGCGCAAAACTTTCGCACACGCTCGCCCGAATCGACACGAATGTCCCCCTTCCCATTCCCCTCGAGGAGTTTTCCGTTCATGTCCCCTTCTCCGCCGAAGCGCGCGCCGCGCTCGATAAGCTGGAATTCCGTACGCTCGTTCACTCTTCTCTCTTCGAAGAATACGAAAGATCGGATGCGGAAACGGTGACGCTGCCCGATCGGGACGCCTTTCGATCGGCATTTCAAGCCGCGGAAAGTTTCGCTTTTGCCGAGGACAAAGAAGGCGGCACACACATCTGCATCGGTGACACGGAATATATCTTCCCCTGTAAAAAGACGCTCCTCGACCCCGGGTACTTTCCCGAGGAGGCAGCCGCGCTGTTCGCCCCCCTGTTTGCGGAAGACAAACGAGCCGTCGTGGACGACTACAAAGCGCTCCTGCACCGCTTTGCGCCTGCGCCCGTGAGCTGCCCCGTCGAGGATGTCGGGCTTTTGTCCTATCTTCTCAATTCGGGCAGAAAGGCGGCGACCGCAGAAGATTTTGCCCGCGAATACGCCCTTCCGTCTTCCAACTGCGCCTATGCACTCAGGCGCGGCTTTCAGGACGCACTGCGGGCCGCCGACGAGGACAGCATGCGCCTTTACCGTGAACTCGAACTTCCCCTCTCGCGCGTGCTCTATGAAATGGAAGAGACGGGCGTGCGCGTGGACGAGGAAAAATTCCCCGAGTTCTCCGCGCGCTATGCTTCGGAAATGGAGACGCTCACGAAGCGCATCTATGCGCTCGCGGGCTGCGAATTCAACCTCAATTCTTCGATGAAGCTTTCCGAAGTGCTCTTTGAAAAATTGGGCTACAGTACGAAAGGCGTCAAGAAGACGGCGCGCGGCGACTATTCCACGAACGCGGAAGTGCTCGAACAGCTTGCGGGCGAACACGAGATCGCACGGCTCATCCTGCGCTATCGGGAGATCCAGAAGCTCCGCTCCACCTACATCGACGGCATCCGCCCGCTCATCAAAGAGGGCATCGTGCATACGACATATAACCAGACGATGACGACGACGGGGCGGCTCTCGAGCGCCAACCCCAACCTGCAGAATATCCCCGTCCGCCGCGAGGAAGGGAGAGAACTGAGGAAGCTCTTCATCGCCCGCGAAGGGAACGTGCTCGTCGATGCGGACTATTCGCAGATCGAGTTGAGGCTCCTCGCCCACTTCAGCGGCGCAAAGCTTCTTCGCAAAGCCTATCACGAAGGCAGGGATATCCACGCCGCCACGGCATCGCTCATCTTCAAAGTGCCGCCCGAACAAGTGACGCCCGAGCTTCGCCGCCGCGCCAAAGCCGTCAACTTCGGCATCATCTACGGCATTTCCGCTTACGGGCTCTCCAAAGATCTCGGCTGCTCCGCGTCCGAAGCGCAACGCTATATCGACGGCTATTTTGCGACCTACCCCGAAGTCCGCGAGTATATGGACGGAAACGTGCGCCGCGCCCGCGAGGACGGCTATGTGACGACCATCCTCGGAAGAAAGCGCTATATGCCCGAGCTCAAATCGTCGAGCTACACGACGCGCTCCTTCGGCGAACGCGCCGCCATGAACATGCCCCTTCAGGGAAGCTCGGCGGATATCATCAAGCTTGCCATGCTTGCCGTCGACCGCCGTCTCAAAAGAGAAGGTCTTTCCGCGAAACTCGTATTGCAGGTACACGACGAACTCATCCTCGACGCGCCCAAAGAGGAAGCGGAACGGACTGCCGCCGTGCTCAAAGAAGAGATGGAAAACGCCGTAACGCTCGAGGTGCCGCTCATCGCCGACGTCAATACGGGAAGGAGTTGGTACGATGCCAAATAAAATTGCCGTAACGGGCGGGATCGGAAGCGGGAAAAGCACCGTATGCCGCATCCTCCAAGAACAGGGATATCCCGTTTTCTCCTGCGATGAGATCAACCGCGCCCTGTGGCAGGAGAAAGACTATCTTGACGGGCTTCGGACGCGTTTCCCCTCCTGTTTCCCGGACGGAAAACCGGACAAAAAAGCGCTCTCCGCCCTTGTCTTTTCTGACAGGAAGGCGCTCGAACGGCTCAACGCCTACGCGCACCCCCGCATCTATGCACGGCTGAAAGAGCAGATGGAGAGAGCGGGACGAGACTGCTTTGCCGAAGTGCCGCTCCTCTTCGAGAGCGGTATGACTGAACTGTTTGACGGCGTCGTCGTCGTACTGCGCAGCAAAGAAGAACGCATGCGCTCCGCTGCCGAACGCGACGGCATCACGCTGCAGGAGGCGGAAGAGCGCATCGCAAAACAGTTCGATTATGACGGAAAACTCCCCCGCGGCTGCTTTTTTGTCCGCAATGACGGAGACGAAGCATCCCTTTCTGCAAAGACGCTCGCTCTTCTCCCCCTCTTAAAGGAAAAAAAACTGCTTGCTTAGGCAAGAACGGCAAAAACGAGGCATACTATGAACGAATGCGCAATCTCCTTGCTCTGTGTTCCGTCATCCTCCTTTTCTCCGCCGCCTTGCTGAGCTTCTTTTCGGCATTCCCTCGCCCTTACCGAGATATCGTCGAAATGAGCAATTTAAGCCCCGCCCTTGTCTATGCCGTCATGAAAGCGGAAAGCAACTTCCGGGAAGACGCCGTAAGCGCGGCGGGCGCGGTCGGCATCATGCAGCTCCTTCCGTCGACCGCCGCCTTCATCTGCCGCAACGCGGAGATCCCGTTCCGCCCCGATCGTCTCACGGAAGGAGCATACAACACCATGCTCGGCTGCCGGTATCTTGCATATCTTTTGGAACGCTTTGAGGAAACCGCGGCAGTCGCCGCCTACAACGCGGGCGAAGGGACCGTGCGTCAATGGCTGCGCGATCCCCGTTATTCCAAAGACGGGACAGCTCTTTCCTGTATCCCCTTCCCGGAAACGGCACGCTATCTGAAAAAAATCTCCTTTTTTCGGAAAATTTATGGATTTTTCCCCGATTAAAACTTGACTTTTGGTTTTGGATGTTGTAAGATATAAAAGCTGTCAGCGAGGACGGGTCCCGAGCAGACGCAGACAACGGAATATGCGGTCGTGGCGGAACTGGCAGACGCGCAAGACTAAGGATCTTGTGGGTAACACCATGCAGGTTCAATTCCTGTCGACCGCACCACGTCGCCGCAAGGCGCGTGACAAAACAGCTTGGTAAAATGCCAAGCTGTTTTCATTTACGCCTGCGTCTCCTTTTCCCAAAAATCTTTGCCGAGGCAAATCTTTTTGGGAGCCCTAAGGGAGCTTAGGCTCCGTTTTTTCTTGGCATGAACGAATTGAACCACAGTCGCCGATCGCGGGCAAATGCTTGCGGCCAAGGGCTTTTTTTGCTGTAATAGTTAGGGTAGATATGATTTTTCGATCAAAAGGGAGCACGATGGAAAAGCTGATACCTATCACAACGGTAAACGAAATCGACAGAGAAAAGCCCTACACCGCCGAAACGTTCCGTCAGGCGGGGGCAAAAAGGCTGGCTCGGCTGCAAGAGATCAAGGCGCTTTTGGAGTCGGAGGGGTATGAACAAAGGCGCGCGGCTTTTGAAGAGGAGCGCGATCGCCTGACGCAAAATTGGCAGCGCTTCACCGCGCATATCGGGGAATGGGAAGAGGAAGCGACGCGAAAGATCATGAACGATGCTTCCCTCACCGAAGATGAGAAGGGGCAAAAAATGCAAAGTGACGTGTATGCCAAGGTACAGGAAATGTATCAAGAGGCAGAGAGCGGCGAGGCGTTCCAAAAAGCCATAGGCGAGTATGGTGCATTCTTGCAGAACAATCGGCTGATGGACGAGGCGGCGGGATACCATCTTGAACGGACCTCGCCTAAAAGTATGCCCTTTTTCGATCTGGCGCAGGCTTTGTCCGGGGAGGAGTCCGACACGATCGATCTTGAAATGCCTTCGGACTGCATCTACGATCAGATCAAGATCTGGGAAGAGTATGTGGAGCGCGGGTACACGGACGACTATCATAAAGCTTTCGCCGAGGACGAACGGGCAAAAAAACGTTCCGCACTGCAGCTTGACTATCTCTTTGCCGAGTGTGATACCGTTTGTTTTCACGCGGAAGAGGGGATCCATATCGGGGACGAGTGCGATGTGCGGTTCGCCCAAATTTTAGACGAAGCCGTCAAGACAGAAAAAACCGAAAATTACGGCATGAATGTGCTGAGGGTCTATCTGAAACCCACGCAAAAACTCAAAGATTACCTTTTGTCTTACAAGCGGTTTGACAGGTACCATTATGACGCATATCAAAGATATGATCCATACTTCGGCTTTGCCGATATAACTTTTTTGAAGGACGGCGAAGTACTTTTAAGCTGCCTCACGCACGAGGGCTATTTCGACGTCGCAGACAGCGTACGACCTGTTTTCGACGGTTTTGAAGCGCAAATAGATGAAACCGGATACATTGTGCACCGATGAAGTGTGCGGCGCTTTACAGTCGGCAAAAACCCTTTCTCCCGCCTTTGCAAGCGGGCGTTTGGGCGGCGTTTTACATACGAGTGCCATGTCGCCGCAAGGCGCGTGACAAAACAGCTTGGTAAAATGCCAAGCTGTTTTCATTTACGCCTGCGTCTCCTTTTCCCAAAAATCTTTGCCGGGGCAAATCTTTTTGGGAGCCCTAAGGGAGCTTAGGCTCCGTTTTTTCTTGGCATGAACGAATTGAACCACGGCCGCCGATCGCGCACGGCATTACCATAAAAAGAAATATCGGCTGCCGTTCCCGCGGTCTCCGTTCTGCCCTGCTTTGAGCGCGGCAAGCTTTTCTTTCAGGATCCGATAACCACCCTCTGCGTCCGCACAGAGCAAAACCGCGTTCTCCATCGGACATCTGCCCGTTCCGTCGCGGTTGACGATATATTCCGTCATCGTCCGATAGGAAAAAGGAAGTCCGCTGTTTTGCAGAAATTCTGCTGCCGATCTTGAGATCGTCTCGGCGAACAGTTCCTTGATCTTTGCTTTGACAAAGAGCATTGCCGCCGCCTTTCCCACCACGCGGTCGGCGGCGGAAAAGCCGATAAGGTCCTTCCCTTCGGCAAGCAGCTCCATCATGGGCGCGATCCCGCGCTCGTCCCGCACAAGGACGTCTACTCCCCGAACAAGGCAGATCGTATGCCCGTTGAGCCCTTCTTTTGCCCGTTCAAGGTCGCTCATTCCCTCTCCCTTTGAATGAGGGCGCGAAGCCCCATCACGAGAAGCGGCACCATTGCAGCCTGCAAGACGAGCCCCGAAAGCCCCGTTTCGATCTGCGAAAGCACGGTTTCGACTGTAAAGGGCGCGACGCTTTGGAAGAGGACGGCAAGGAGCAGGAAGAACGCTCTCCCCGCGACGGCGCCCAAGAGCACGGCGGGGAACGCCATCCAGCCGTTCTTTGCGATCTGCTTTGAAAAAATGCCTGAAACTGCCGCGAAGACGCAGAGTTCCGCCATCATGAAGGGAAGGCGCGCCGCCGCAGGCATGGGGTCGCCCCACATCGAGGTGAGCGCAAAACTCACAACGGGCGACAATACGCCGACGCCCATCCCCCACCTCACGCCGAGCAGACACCCTCCGAGCAGCACGGGAAGATACATCGGGAGCCACCTGACGCCGCCCGCCTGACCGAGGGTCAGATGGACGAGCTGCGGCAGAAGAACGGCAAGTACGATGAGCCCGAACGAGACGAGCCCTTTGACGGTGAGTTTGACTTTCAGCGAACAGCAGCGTTCTCTCATCACTTGTTCCAACATAGAAAACTCCTTATTTTTGGGTGTAGTGTGTTTTTCGTCCGATCAAGCCTCGAATTCTCTGACGACGTCCTGAAGGAGCGAACGGATGGGCAGGTGCTGCGGGCAGATGGCTTCGCATTTGCCGCAGCGGATGCAGTCGCTCGCCGTGCCGCCGTCCGTGGCGTGGACGTTGTGATAGTAATAATCGGCGTTCCATGTCTTGAAGGTGCGCTTGGAATTGAGGCAGGCAAACAGATCGGGGATGGGGATGCGCTTGGGGCATTGGTCGGTGCAGTAGCGGCACGCCGTGCAGGGGATGATATCCTGGGCGCGGAAAATTTCCCGCACCTTCCCGATCGCTTCCATCTCTTCGGCGCTGAGGGGCTGAAAGTCCTTCATAAAGCTGATGTTGTCTTCCATCATCTGCATGTTGCCCATGCCCGAGAGCACCATGGCAATGCCTTCAAACCCTGCCGCAAAGCGGATGGCGTAGCTTGCGGGGCTTCCGCCGCCGAGCGATTCCAAAATTTGCTTGGCGCCCGTGGGGAGGTTGACGAGGCTGCCGCCCTTGACGGGCTCCATGACGATGACGGGCTTGCCGAACTTGCGGCACACTTCGTAGCACTTACGGCTCTCGACGGAAGCGTCCTCATAGTCCACATAGTTGAACTGGATCTGCACCGCGTCCACTTCGGGATAGGTCGAGAGGATGCGCTCCAAAACTTCCGCTTTGTCGTGGAAGGAGAGCCCGACGCGCCGCACCTTCCCCTCTGCTTTGAGGGCAAACGCCGTCTCATAGGCGCGGCAGCGCTTGTACTTTTCAAAGTTGTTGCGATCCTGCGCGTGCATGAGATAGAAGTCGAAGTACTCCACGCCGCACGCTTGAAGCTGGCTCTCAAAGAAGGGGCGGATGTCCTCTTCCTTGTTGAAATAGTTGCCGGAGAGCTTATCGGTGAGGACGTATGCTTCACGGGGATAGCGCGAGGTGAGGCAGGCTTTTATCGCCGTCTCGCTCTTTCCTTCGAGGTATCCGTGCGCCGTGTCAAAATAGTTGAACCCTGCGGCGAGGAAGGCGTCCACCATCTTGGTGAACTCTGTAAGGTCGACTTCCTTCCCCTGCATGGGAAGGCGCATACAGCCGAAGCCGAAATTCTTTTTGACTTTGGGATCGAGAATGACTTTTTCCATAGGTGCTCCTTGTCTTCTGCATTTATCTTGTGACGAGCCCCGCGCGCTTCAAGAGCGCATAGGCGCGGTAGCCGCCCGAAAGGTCGATGGCGTCAAAGCCGTGCCGGAGCAGGATGCGCGTTGCAATATAACCGCGCAGCCCCACCATGCAGGCAACGGCGACGGGACGGTCTTTGGGGAGTTCGCTGAGCCGCTCTCTCAGCACGTCGAGCGGGATATTGACGGCGTTCGGGAATTCACCCACTGTTAAAAGCTCCTGCGGGTTTCTCACGTCGAGGAGGAAGGTGTCCTCAGTCAATTCGTCGGGCGTCATCATGGGGCAAAGCCCGGAGAGCTCGTTTTCGGCGATAAAGCCGAGCATATTGACGGGGCTCTTGGCGGAATTGAAGGGCGGCGCATAGCAGAGTTCAAGCTCTGCAAGATCGTGGACCGTGCCGCCGAGTTTCATGACGGTCGCAATGACGTCGATCTGCTTTTCCACATACTCGCTCCCCACCGCCTGCGCGCCGAGGATGCTCCCCTTCTCATCGTATAAAAGCTTCATGGCGATCGACGTGCCGCCCGGGTAATAGCCCGCGTGCGAGAGCGGGAAGGTATAGATCTTGCGGTACGCGATGCCGTCGCGCTTGAGCTGTTTTTCGTTTTGCCCGACGCAAGCGCCGACCGTTCCGAAGGCGCGCACGACGCTTGCGCCGAGCACCCTCTTCCCGTTCGTTTCGCTGCCGCCCAACAGGTTTTGCGCGACGCTCCTCCCTTGGCGGTTGGCAGGGCCTGCAAGCGGCACCGGCGCCTCCTTCCCGTTTGCGCCGAGGACGCTTATGGCATCCCCCGCCGCAAAGATATCGGGGTCGGAAGTGCACATCCGCTCATCGACGGCAATGCCGCCGTTTTCGGCAATTTGGAGCCCCGCAGCTTTGGCGAGCGCCGTTTCGGGCGCGACGCCGAGCGCGAGCACGACTGCGCCCGTCTGCGCCTTAGAGCCGTCCGTGAAGGTCACGGTGAGGGCGTCCCCCTGCTTTTCGATCGCCTTGACGCCCGTATTTGTCTTGACGTTGACGCCGCCCTTTTCAAGCGCGTTAAAAAGGAGCAGGGCAAGTTCAGGGTCGAAGGGAGGCATAATCTGCGGCGCGAATTCCGCGAGCGTCACTTTGAGCCCGCGGTGCGTCAGATTTTCCGCCATCTCCACACCGATGAAGCCGCCGCCCGCAACGAGCACTTCTTTGGCGCCCGTCTCGTTCAGATAGCGGTCTATCGCAAGCGTATCGTGAACGTCGCGCAGGGTGAAGACGCCCTCGCCCGAAAGCCCGAACGTCTTGGGCGAGGCGCCCGGCGTCAGGACGAGTTTATCGTAACTTTCACGGTATTCCCCTTCGGGGGTGCGCACGGTGACGGTGTGAGCCTCGCGGTCGATGGCAATTACTTCCGATCTGACGCGCACGTCGATGCGGAAGCGGTTTTGAAGGAGCGCGGGTGAGGCGACGGTGAGAGCGCTCTCTTCGCGGATGACGCCGCCCAGATAGTACGGAAGCCCGCAGTTCGCATACGAGATATTTTCGCCGCGCTCGAAGAGCACGATCTCGGCATCTTCCGAGAGCCTTCTCAGCCTTGCCGCGCAGCTCGCGCCGCCCGCAACGCCGCCGATGATGACAACTTTCATGATTTCCTCCCGATAAAAATCGCTTATATAACATGATAGCGCACCAAAGGCGCGCTGTCAAGATGTGCAGAGAAATTCATTTTATTTCACCCGTCTCTAAAAGGATGCGGGCAAGCTCTCTTGCTTCGGGCGGCGGAGAGAGCAGATCGCGCGGGTAGGGCGCGTCGATCGCAAGATCGCCGATGAGCTTCCCCCGATGCAGTACAAGCGCACGCTCGGCAAGAAATGCCGCTTCCTGCACGTCGTGTGTGACGAAGAGCACCGTTCCCCCTTCCTCCTCACGGAGCGAGCGGACGAGCTCCATGAGCGCGCGTTTTAGAGCAAGGTCGAGGGAAGAAAAGGGTTCGTCCATTAAAAGAAGCTTGTGCGGATACAAGAATGCCCGTGCAATGGAGACGCGCTGTTTTTCTCCGCCCGAAAGCTCGTGCGGATAGGCTTTTTCCTTCCCCTTGAGCCCCACGCGGGCGAGCATCCCGCGCGTTTTCTCCCCCATCCCCTTGGGAAGGACGAGATCGATATTTTCTTCTGCCGTCAGGTTGGGAAGGAGCAGCGCATCCTGAAAGAGATAGGAACAGCCTTCTCTCCGCTTAGGCCGTTTGCCGCCTTCGCCGTCGATCTCCCCTTCGAACGGGATGAGACCCATGATGCAGCTTAACAGCGTCGTCTTGCCCGCGCCGCTCTCGCCGAGCACCGCGGTGATTTTGCCCTCTTCGACCGCGAGAGAAAGATCGTCGAGCGCCCGAACGGTGCGGTACTGTTTTGTGACGTGCGATAAGATCATCTGCGCCACCTCACACAAAGTTTGGCAACAAGCGCGCACAGCCCTTCGAGCAGAAAGCCCAAAAGGACGGCAGCAAGCGTGAGCGCCAGAAGCCGCGGCATCTCCAGAAAGAGCTTGGCTTCCTGCATCATGCCGCCGAGGCTCTTTGCCGTCGAAGAGAGCACTTCGCCCGAGACTGCGATCTTGAGCCCCATCGAGAGGATCGCCCCCGCCTGCCCCAAAACGGAGGGCGCCGAAAGCGGCAGATACATTCGGAATGCCTGCCTTGTTCTCTTTATGCCGTAGGCGCGGGAGAGCGCGCCGTAGTTTTCATGCACTTCGTCCATCGCGGTGAGCGCCGCCGCATAGGCGGCGGGAAAGAGGACGAGCCCCGCAACGACGACGGGCGCCGCCGAAGGCGTCGTCCAGATGAGAAGGATGAGGATGACCGCCATCGTGGGGAGAGTCCGAAGGATGGAGATAAGCGGCGCAAAGAACGCGCGGACGCTCTGAAAGAGCCGTGCAAGGAGGGCAAGCCCCACGCCCAAAACGATGGATACGGCGAATGCGAGGAGCGTTCTTCCGAGCGTATTCATAAGTGCGCGCCAAAACGCTCCCTCTCCCAGTGTTTGGAAGAGAGAGGCGGCGGTCTCCGAAAAGGAGGGCAGGATATAGTCGTTGGCGATGATGCGGAAGGCGACGATCCAAACGAGCCAGACCGCAATGAGCGCCGCGACGGAAAATAAGATGCGCTGTTTCAAAATGTTATGCGTTATAGAAGAAATCGTCGGAGACAGCCTTGGCGGCGGACTCGTTGACGGCGATGAGTTTTTGAAGGAAGGCGTTCACTCTCTCTTTGCACTCTACGGAAGGCGAGAAGCGGACGGAGCAGTTCGCAATGACTTCGTTTGTCAGATTGTTGGCGTTGAAGGAAGCGGAGAGCCCTTCCGTGCGCACGCCGTCGAGCGCGGAGAGCACCGTGTCGGGCGTCACCGTTTTGAGATATGCGCCGCTCTCCTCCATGTAGGAGAGCATCGCTTCCACCGCGTCTTTGTCGGTTTCGTCCCCTTCAAGGACGGACTTTTTCGCGACGAGCACCGCCTGCGGATAGCCCTCTTCCCCGCCGTAGAGCGCCTGAAGATCGCCCGCCATGCGGAA
>CALWCE010000004.1 GCA_944376295.1 uncultured Clostridia bacterium | reverse complement strand
ACACAGAAGTTAAGCTCTCTCACGCCGAAAGTACTTGGGCCTCGACCCCGGGAGGATAGGTAGTTGCCACCTTCAAATTTGGAAGAGCACCTCAAACGAGGTGCTTTTTCTTTTGCTTTTCGGGCGGAAGAGCGCTCCTTTTTTGCGGTCGGGCGGAAAAGCTCCGCATGGCAGCAAGCCCTTGAACGCCCCGAAAGCCCCTCTTGACAAACCCGCCCCCTTCGGTTATAATATGGAATACGAGGGGACTATGGGCATCCGCGAACTTTTCTTGCGCATTTCGGGGCGCATCGCTCGGTACGACGCGTCGCACAACTTCACCTGCGACCTGTGCAGGCGGGAGGTGTTCGAAAACGAGCGCCTTTGCAACGTCTGCCGCGACGAACTTCCGAAGATCGAGCTTTTTTGCCCCTTCTGCGGCCGCAGGGTACGGGAGGCGGGCGTCTGCCTCGAATGTAAAAAGCAGCCGCTCAGGATCGACAAGGCGCGCTCCGTATCTTGCCACGAAGGCGGCGCGGCTGCGCTCGTCCTGCGCTTCAAGCGGGGCGAAAAGTATCTCGTCTACACCCTTGCCGAGGAACTCACGCCCCTTCTCGAGCGCGAATTTGCGGACTGCGACGCCCTCACGTTCGTTCCCATGACGAAGCGGGCGGAACGCGCCCGCGGCTATAACCAGTCGCGTCTTCTTGCCGAAGAGCTCTCCCGCCGCACGGGCAAGGCGCTTTTGGACGTCGCCGAAAAGCGGAAGGAGACGAAGGCGCAGAAGACGCTCGGCCGTGCCGCCCGCGAAGAAAATCTGAAGGGCGCTTTTCATCTCGTGCACCGCAAAGAGGTCCGCGGCCGCCGCATCCTCATCGTCGACGACACGATGACGACGGGCGCAACGGCGGGCGAACTTGCAGCGCTCTTTTCCCGCGCGGGCGCCGACCGCGTCGGACTTCTCACCTTCACGAGCGTCGAAGACCGCACGCTGCACCCCAAAAGCAACCATACAAGGAGAAACTTATGATCGAATACCGCGACGAAAAGCGGCTGCCGCCCGAAGCGCTCGAAAAACTCTTTCTTTCCATCGGTTGGGAGTCGGGCAGGGAGCCCGTTTTGCTTTCGAAGGCGCTCCAAAATTACGGCACCGTGTTCACGGCGTGGGAAGAAGGCGAGCTCGTCGGGCTCATCGCGGCGATGGACGACGGCTTCCTCACCGCCTATGTGCATTATCTTTTGGTGCGGGCGGACAGGCAGAGCGCGGGCATCGGCGGCGTGCTTTTAGAACGGCTCAAAGCGCGCTACGCCTCCTTCCATAAGATCGCGCTCATCGGCGAGCACCCCGCCAAAGTCTTTTACGAGCGGCACGGCTTCGAAGAAGAGCCGAACGCTTCGCCCATGTATTTCTTCCCGCAGGGGAGATGAACGCCGCATTTTCCAATGCTCAAAAGTGTGAAAATCGGTGAAAATGTGTCAAAAATCGGGGTCTATCGTGCAGAGATCGGGCAAAAATAATGTGAAAATTTGCCCCGAGACCGCCCAAAAATTCATAATATTACAATAAAACAACGCGCGGCAGCTGCCACAAGAGGGCAGAAAACGGCGCAAAAGGGAGGAAAATATGAAAAAACTGTCTGTCATTCTGGCTTCGTTGGTGCTTGCGCTCGGGCTCGTTTTTGCCGCGGCGTGCAAAGAAGAGGGCGCAAAAGAGCAGCCTCTTGAGGGCACTTACACCTTCGAATCGCTCACCTATACGGGCGAAGACGGCACGTCCGTCACCCTGCGTGCGGGCGACAATTGGCTGCTTGCCGCGCTCACCGAAGACACGTTCACCTTCGAACTTCGGGAGGACGGCACCGCGACCTTCACCGTGAAGCTTGGGCTCACCGTCACCATCGATCTATTGTGGGAAGAAAGCGAAGAGGAAGGGTATATCGACATCACTTTGGACGGCGCAACGGAACAATTCCCCTGCGACGGCACGACGATCGGCTATACCTATAACGGCGCTTCGGTGACGATGAAAAAGAAGTAAAACGGCGCTTTTTTGCGCGTTCCGCGCAATTTTGTGTGTGGACCCGCGAATTTTTCGGGGCGGCTGCCTTTGGCAGCCGCCCCGCCGCCATATTTTGCACTTGTTTTCGGCGGTGTGCTGCGCGGTTGAAGGTCGTGCGTCTCTTTTTTTCTTGCTTTTTCGGGTCGGCTGTGCTATACTATGCATGCTCTCTAACAGAATCGTTCATTCTGTAGGATACATCGGCATAGATGTACCCTCTTTCTTCCTATGGAATGAACGTTAGAGAGCAACGGACAGGGGTGCAATATGCGGGCGCTCCGTTCGGGGCGCTCTTATTTTTTATTTCAAAGGAGAAAAACAGATGCAAAACAAGATCGAATGGGAAGAAGGCGCAGCCGTGACGGCGGAGGACATCATCGCCTCGCTCAAACCGCTTGTCGACGAGTACTTCGTGGGCTCGTGCAAAGAGGCGGGCGAAACGCTTTTCTACACCCTTCCCGACGGCAGAACGTTCTCTCTGACCGCAAAACAGGAAAACTGAAAAAAAGGCGGCGCTTCGGCTGTTTGGAGTGGCGCGGTTGCTTTTATGGAGGGCGGCGCTTCGGCTTTCTGTGTGAGAGACGGCGCGCCTCAAAGCTGCGGCTGCCGCCCAAGGCGGGCGGCTTTCTCTGCATAAAATCCTTCAAAAGCATTTGACAATCGCCCGGAAAGCGGCTATAATGGGGGCATACAGGCGTTGAACGGAAGAGACGCGACGATCATCCGGGCGCAGAGAGGCGGATCCTCAGGCTGAAAGACCGCCGCCGGAAAGCCGCGGTATTCCCCCGTGAGCCGCTCCCCCGAACAGAACTTTAAGGGGAGCCGTTTCCCGCGTGAAGGGGCAATGAGGCGCGGCGGAAGCCGCGTGAAGACAGGTGGTACCGCGAATGCTTTCGCCCTGTCGGCCATTGAGCCGACAGGGCGTTTATTTTTTGCACAAGGAGGCAGACATGGAAGAACAGATCGTGCAGGAAGACATCGTAAAGGCGGCGCAGGAAGAGGCGGAAAAAGCCGAAGGCAGCCGCGCGCTCTACGAAGTCAAGATGAAGTTTTTGGGCCGTGCGGGCATCGTCACGGCAATGCTGAAGAAGATGAAGGAGATCGCTCCCGAAGAGCGCCCTTCCTTCGGCAAGAAGGTGAACGCCATCCGCGAAAAGCTCGAACAAGACTTCGCGGCGGCGGAAGCGCGCGTCAAACAGCGCGAACTTGCGGCAAAGCTCCAAAGCGAATCGCTCGACGTCACCATGCCCGGCAAGCGGCAGAAGAAGGGTGCGCTCCACCCCGTGACGCGCGTCAAAAACGAGCTCGTCGATATCTTCGCGGGCATGGGCTTCGAGATCTTCGAAGGCCCCGAGATCGAGAACGATTACTACAACTTCACGGCGCTCAACACGCCCGCCGATCACCCCGCCCGCGACATGCAGGATACCTTCTATTTGAGCGAGGAATACCTTCTCCGCACGCAGACGAGCGCGGGGCAGATCCGCTTCATGGAAGAGCACCGCCCGCCCATCAAGATGCTCTCGCCCGGCTGCGTGTTCCGCTCGGACGACGACGCGACGCACTCGCCCATGTTCCATCAGATGGAAGGGCTCGTCGTCGATCGTAACGTCACGCTGTGCGATCTTCAGGGCATGCTCGACGAATTCGCGCGCACCATGTTCTCCTCCTCTTCGAAGACCCGCCTGCGCCCTTCCTACTTCCCCTTCACGGAGCCTTCCGTCGAGGTGGACGTCTCGTGCGCGGCGTGCGGCGGCAAGGGCTGCTCGCTCTGCAAGGGGACGGGCTGGATCGAAGTGTTGGGCGCGGGCATGGTGAACAGGCGGGTGCTTGAAAACTGCCATATCGACCCCGACGAATACACGGGCTTTGCCTTCGGCATGGGCATCGAGCGCATCGCCATGCTCAAATACGGCATCAACAACATCAAGCTGCTCACGGAAAACGACGTGCGCTTCTTGGAACAGTTCAAAGATTGAGGAGGAAGCAAGATGATCGCACCCTTCAGCTGGTTAAAAGATTATGTGGAGATCGATATTTCCGCCGAGGAATTGCAGGAAAAGCTCTTCTCGTGCGGGTTTGAGGTGGAGGAGCTCACTTATCTCGGCAAAGACGTCACGAACGTCGTCGTCGGCAAGATCCTCTCCACCGAAAAACACCCCGATGCGGACAGGCTCACCGTCTGCAAGGTGGACTGCGGCGAGCACGGCGTCAAGCAGATCTGCACGGCGGCGACCAACGTCTTCGCGGGGGCAAAGGTGCCCTGCGCGCTCGATGGCGCCACCGTCCTGCATGAGGGCGGCGTGCAGAAGATCAAGAACGGCAAACTGCGCGGCGTTGCTTCCGAGGGCATGATGTGCTCGGGCGAGGAGCTGGGCATCACCGACGACTATTACGAGGGCGCCGAGGTCAACGGCATCCTCATCCTCGATGAAAGCGAGCCCGTCGGCGCGGACATCCGCCCCGTCGTCGGCATCGACGACTATCTCTTCGATATCGCCGTCACCGCCAACCGCCCCGACTGCCAGTGCATCCTCGGCATCGCGCGCGAAGTCGCCGCCGTCCTCAAAAAGCCCCTCAAACTGCCCGCCCTTACCTATACGGCAGCGCAGACGGACGTGAAGATCCCCGTCGAGGTGAAGGAGCCTTCCCTCTGCCCGCGCTATGTGGGGCATTTCGTGAAGGACGTGAAGATCGGCACCTCTCCCCGTTGGATGCGCCGCCGCCTGGCGCTTTGCGGCCTGCGTTCGGTCTCCGATATCGTCGACATCACCAACTTCGTGCTGCTCGAGATGGGGCAGCCCATGCACGCGTTCGACCGCAACTTCCTGCGCGGCGGGAAGATCGTCGTGCGCCGCGCCGAGGAGGGCGAGAGCATCGTCACCCTCGACGAAAAGCAATTCAGCCTGCACCCCGACAATCTCCTCATCTGCGACGGCGAGGGCGGCGTGGCGCTCGCGGGCATCATGGGCGGGCTCAACAGTGAAATCAAGCCGGAGACGAAGGAAGTCTTCTTCGAAGCCGCCAAGTTCGCGCGCGACAGCGTGAGAAAGACTTCCCGCGCCTTGGGTCAGCGCAGCGATTCTTCCTCCCGCTTCGAAAAGGGCGTCGATGCCTACACCTGCCCCGTCGCGATGGACAGAGCTTTGCACCTCGTCGAAGAGCTCGGCTGCGGCGTGCCCACCTGCTACCGCGCCGACGTCAACGCGCAGGACCTCACCCCCAAGACGCTCTCCGTCACGATGGAGAAGATCGACTCCCTTCTCGGCATCGAAGTGCCCAAGGAAGAGGCGGTCGCCATCTTGAAGCGCCTCTTCTTCGACGTGAAAGAGGAAGGGGAAGCGCTCCTCGTCACCGTGCCGCTGTGGCGCGAGGATGTGGACGGCTGGCCCGACCTTGCCGAAGAGATCATCCGCATGTACGGGTACGAGCACATCGAGCCCACCTTTCTGACGCGCGCGTCCGTCACCCACGGCGGCTGGACGAGCGCCCAGCAGCAGGAGCTCAAATTTAAGCGGGTGCTTGCGGGCGAGGGCTTCTTCGAGGCGTGCAACTATTCCTTCTATTCGCCCAAAGATTTCGATCTCTTCCGCCTGCCCGAAGACGCGCCCGAACGCCGCGCCATCCGCATTCTCAATCCCATCGGCGAAGATCTTTCCGTCATGCGCACCTTTTTGGCGCCCGCGATGCTTCAGAACGTCGTGCGCAACGTGCGCCGCGGCAACGCGGAAGGGCGGCTGTTTGAGCTTGCCAACGCCTATCTTGCCGAGGAGCTTCCCTTAAAGGCGCTCCCCAAAGAAAACAAGCGCGTGACGCTCGCCGTCTGGGGAGACAATGATTTCTTCGATCTGAAAGGCGCCGTGGAAGCGGTCGCCGAGAGCTTTTCGCTCCGCCTTTCCTTCGAGCGCGGCGAAAAGCCCTTCCTGCACCCCGGGAAGACGGCTCTCATCCGCATGGGCGAGCGCGAAGTGGGCTGGATGGGCGAACTGCACCCTTCGATCGCCGAAGAGCTTGCCCTTGAAAAGCCCGTGTATCTTGCCGAGCTCGACTACGACGCCCTTTCGAGGAAGTTCGCAAAGGATATCGTCTATCATAACCTGCCTAAGTTCGAGAGCGTGCAGCGCGACCTTGCCGTCGTCGTCGAAGAGAAGGTGACGTGCGCCGAGCTCGAAAACGCCATCCTGCGCGCCTGCAAGGCGGCGAAGAAGGCGGAGCTCTTCGACGTCTACCGTTCCGCTCAGGTGGGCGCGGGCAAGAAGAGCATGGCGTTCCGCATCACCTTCTCCCCCGAAGAGACGGCGGAAAAACCGCTCTCGCCAGAGGCGGTGGACGGCTTCTTCCATAAGATCGTGGGGAATCTGGCGCATAACTTCGGCGCAGAATTAAGGTGAGCGCGATGATACTCAAAAACGGAAAAAAAGAGATCTTCGTCTACGAATGGCCCGTGGAAAGCCCCAAAGCCATCGTGCAGATCGTGCACGGCATGGCAGAGCACGCGGGGCGGTACGACGCATTCGCGCGCTTTCTGAACGAAAACGGCTATTATGTCGTCGCGGACGATCACCGCGGCCACGGCAGGACGGACGAAAAGTCGCTTGGCTATTCGCCCAAAGATATGTTCGAGCACACCCTTTCCGACGAGGCGCTCGTCCTCGGGACCTTCCGCAAGAAGTACGCCGATACGCCCGTCATCGTGCTGGGCTTTTCCTACGGCTCCTTCCTGACGCAGCATTTTATCGCCCGCTGCGGGGAAGAGCTTGCGGGGGCGATCGTCGCGGGCAGCTCCTATAAAAAGGACGCCGAGGTGTACCTGGGCAGCGTTGTCGCGGCGCTCGGCTGCGCGTTCTGCGGCGAGAAGAAACCCGCAAAACTCATCGAAAAGCTCTCCTTCGGCGCATACGCCAAGGGGTTCGAAGGCGGCGCGTGGCTCTCGACGGACGACGAAAACAACAAGGCTTACGAGAGCGACCCCTTCTGCGGGTTCACCTGCTCCTTCCGCTTCTATTCCGACTTCTTCCGCGGCCTTCGCGGGCTCTATACGCCCGCATACGCGGCAAAGCTGCGCAAAGATCTGCCCGTCCTCCTCATTTCGGGGGCGGACGATCCCGTGGGAGACAGGGGCAAGGGCGTCAAAAAGCTCTACGATTTTTACACGAAGCAGGCGGGCATGAAGAAGGTGAAGCTCAAGCTGTTTGAAAATTCCCGCCATGAGTTTCTGAACGAGAAGGAGGGCCGCGCCGAAAAGTGGGGCGCCGTGCTTGCCTTTCTGGATGAGGCGGCGGGTGCGCCTTCCGAGGAGACGGCGGCGGCAGGATCCGCTGTGGCGGAGTAAGGCGGTTTTCTTTTGAGGGATGCAAGGGGAACCCCTGCAGCAACTCCCTCAGTCATCCCGCCGCAGCAAGCTGCGGACGGAATGACAGCTCCCCCGAGGAGGAGCCAAGAATAAGGAAAAATACGCGGCGGCGCGGGGCTTTCGCCCCGCGCCGCCGCGCTGTTTGTTGCCGTATCCGTTGTTTTTCGGGCGTCTCCGCCCCCAAAGGGCAGCCGCTCTTATGTTACAGCACCTTTTCGAGATAAGTCTTCAAGGGCTTCATGCCCAAACTGTCGTAAAAGGCGCGGGCGGCGTCGTTGCCCTCCCACACGTTGAGGGTGAGGTCGTAGCATTGAAGCTCTCTTGCAAGCGCCTCCACGGCGGCAAAGAGCCGCTTCCCCACGCCCTGCTTGCGGCGCTTTTCGTCCACGCAGAGATCGTCTAAATACAGCGTCCTGTGCGCCGCCATCGAGCCGCCCTTCGTCTCTTCCAAATAGCAGACGGCATAGCCGATGACTTCGCCTTCTTCTTCGGCGACGAGCACGGGCGTTCTTTGGATGAGCGCCTTCACTTCCGCTTCGCCGTACTTCCGCTTGCCCTCCAAAAAGAGGTCGGGGCGGATGGCGTGATGCACGGCGTGCACCTCAAAGAGGATGCGCCCGATCGCTTCCGCGTCCCCCTCCGCTGCGCGGCGGATGCAAATTGCCATTTTTTATCCTCCTCAAAACAAAGAGCCCGCATCTTGGGCAGGCTCTTTTTCTCAGTTGACGACCTTAGGATCGAAGTTGAGCGTGTAGCGGTTGGGGCCCCTGTCTTCGGGGAAGAGGGTGGAGCCGGGGACTACGGGCAGCGTCAGGGGATTGATGAGTGCGTCTGCCGTGAGGTTGGTGACGGCGGCGCGAAGGTAAGGGAACATCGTCTCCGTCGCGTTGATGGCGAAGGTGCGTTTGTCTTCGTCCGTTTCCATGTTGTTGACTTCGAAGACGCCCACGAAGCGCGTGTGCAGGTTGAAGGGCTTGGGCGATTCCTCCGTGCTCTCGATCTTGCACTCGAGGATGACGATGTTCATCTTCGGGTTTTCGTTTGCCTGGCGGATCTGGCGGGTGAACACGGGCTTGATCTCGAACTTGGTATCGGGAGTTGCCTTGATGGGGTTGACCTTAAAGGAAAGCTCGTCTGCCGTGAGAGCTTTCAGGGAGTATTCGATCATGGTGTACCTCTCTTATCATGGGCGGCTTTTGCGCCTCTGTTTGTTTTATACCCTTCTATCATACGCTTCAAACGCACTCTTGTCAAGTTTTTGAAGCATGCACGGCAAAGCCCCCTTCGCTCCGAAAGGCGGCGCAAGGCGTTGACATCTTCGCCTGCAATTTGTATAATAATAGCAAAAAGACGGGAGCAACTCCGAAATGTTTGTCAATGAAACGAAGAATGACATGAAGACCAATCTTTCTGCTACGCTGCACACGGGCGGTCCCATCATGGCGGGCGCATGCGGCGGGATGAGCGCGCTCTTTCTTGTGCTCGGCGCGGTGCTTCTGGTGCTGAAAGCGGACGTCTTCTTTTACGCGTTCTGCTTTGCGGCGGCGGCGCTTCTCCTTCTCTTTCTGTTTTTCGGCTACAAGCCTATGCTGAAGGCGGTCTTAAAAAAGTCGCTTGCAGGGAAGGAAGAACTGCATCGGTTCGTCTTCCGCGAAGACGGATTCGAGATGCGGTCGGAGCGCGGCGAGCAGATCGGGGCAAGGGCGACGGTCGCCTATGCCGACCTTATGAAGGCGGTCGAATATGCCGATATGTGGATCCTTTGGCTGGACCGTTCTACCGTGCTCGCCGTCGCGCGCGGCGGGATGACGCAGGGAAAGGCGGAAGATCTTTCCGTTCTCTTCGGCGTCAAGCTCGGCGAACGCTTTGTGAGCCATGTCCGGGCGCGCTGAAAAAGAGCTTCGTTCCTTTCAAACGTTTTTCAAAATGCGGCGGGGCGCAGACCTTTTGGTCTGCGCCCCGCCGCTTCTATTTTCCCCCGCCGCATATTTTTTTGATATATTGTCGGGGCGGGGTTTGGCAAAGGGATCGGACGCGGCTTTATCGCCGCACGGCGCGGCGCACCCTATTCGGCGCAATCCGTCGCGCGGCGCTTCCTATTCGGCGCGTTTGACTTTGACGCTGCCGCTGAGCACTTCCGCATAGGAATAGCTCGTCTTGCCCAAGAAGCGCTCGTCGTCGGGGCGCACGGTGAAGAGGGCGGGATACACCCCCGAAAGCTCCCCGCGGTAGGAGAGCACTTTGTTCCTGCCTAAGTTTACGGTGACGTCCACTTTGGAACGCAGACAAGTTTGGATCGCCCGCTTGACGGCGGCTAAATTTCGGCTCTGACGGATCATACTGCGGTGATTCCCCTTTTTCGCGCAAAATATACCCGCCCTCTTCGCATATCCGCGCCCGTTTTTTCATACAATGCAAGGAACACAAGGAGGGCAGTATGCAGTTGGAGACGCAATGCTACCGCGGATATACGCGGACGGGGACGCTTTCTCAGGAGACGGCGGTGGAATGCCGCTTCGGCGGCGAGGTGGAGACGGTGCTTTCGGCGCACGCGGAGCTTTTGCCCGTGCATGCCACGGCGGAGGAGGGCGGGGTGCGCGTCCTGGGCAGGGCGCGCTTTTCGCTCGTCTACGAAAATGCCGAACACGGCGTGTGCCGCGTCGAAAAGGGCGCGGAATTCACCCTCAAAGCGCAGGGGGAGTGCCATGCCGCCGCCCTTCCGCGCGTGCGGCTGAAAACGGAGAACATCTCCGTGCGGCGGGAGGGAGCGAGCGTCTATCTTTCCGCTCTCGCCGCAGCCGAAGTGGAGCTCTTCGAAGAGCGGGAGTTCGAGTATGTGACGGGCGGCGGGCTCGTGACCAAACGGGAAGAGCTGCACTTTTTTTCGGTGCACCCCTTCTCGGGCGAGACGGAGACGGACGACGAATTCGAGACGGACTTTTTGGGCGATATTTTGCTCCACTCCTCTTCGGCGCTCGTGAGCGGGGTAACTTGCTCGGCGGGAAGCGTCGTCCTCGAAGGGGAAGTCAACCTCTGCATTTTGGCGCTCAAAGAGGGGGAGCCCGTGTCGCTCGAACGGCTCATCCCCTTCCGCATCGAGATCGGGAAGGACGCCGCCGAGGGCGCGTCCGCCGAGGGCAGGGTGAGCGTGAAGGAGGTCTTTCTTTCCGCCGATTCCGATGAGGAGCAGGGCAAGTGCCGCCTGCGCGCCGAGCTTTCCCTGCTTGCCGAAGGGTGCGTCTATTCGGAAGAGCGGGTGGATGCCGTCATCGACGCCTTTTCCACCGAGCGCGCCGTCAGACTTGGCTATTCGGAAGCGGAGACGTGCTCTTCCAAAGAGACGTTTGTAAGGACGGAGCGCATCGCGGGCAAAGCCGCGCTCTCTGCCCCCATCGATTATTCGGATACGCTGCTCGCCGTCACTTTGCAGCGGGCGGAGGGGGAAGCGGTCTTCACTGCCGAGGGAAGGCGGTTCGAAGGGCTGGCGACGGCGACGCTACTCGTAAAGGGGCAGGACTGCCGCCGCGGGGTGGAGATGAGCGTGCCCTTCTCCGTGCCCCTGCCCTGCGAGGGGGAGTGTGCGGTTTCTGCGCTCGTGTGCGGCATGTCCGCGCGGCAGAAGCAGGAGGGGGAGATCGACGCCGAGGCGACCATCAAACTCTCCGTGACCCCGCGCCAAAGGAGCGTGCTCCGCGCCGTGTGCGCCGTGGAGGAGGGCGAGCCTTTTTCCGAGCGCGACTGCGCCGTGAGCGTGTATATCCCGCGCGCGGGCGACGGGCTGTGGGAGCTTTCCAAGCGCCTCAAAAAGCCGCCCGAAGAGGTCATGCGGAGCAACCCCGAGCTCGAATTCCCCATCCGCGAAGGGAAAAGGGTCATCATCTACCGCAAAAAGAGCTTTGCCGCGCAATGATCTTCCGCCGAACGTCCGTGCCGCCGCCCTGTGTTCCGGGCTGCGGCGCGGCGGCTTTTCCTGGAAAACGGCGAGAATTGCGTGAAATCTTTTCTGCAGGCGGACGGAGTGCGGAGCGCCCCTTGCAAAACGGGGCGATTTGTGCTACAATGGCTGTATGGAGCGCGTCACCGTCAATGCCCATGCCAAGCTCAACCTCACGCTCGAAGTCACGGGGCGGGAGGGGGCTTTTCATACGCTCGACTCGCTCGCCGTCTCGCTCGATCTTTGCGATATCGTTCGGGCTGAGCGCCGCCCGCTGGAGGGGGGTTCCGTCGTCATGCGCGGCATGGGATGCGAACATCTTCCGCCCCGGGAGAACAACGCCGTGCGCGCCGCCGAACTGTTCTTTGCGGCGTTCCCGCAGGCGGAGGGCGCGGACATCACGGTCGAAAAAAGCATCCCCGTCGGCGGGGGCTTAGGCGGCTCGTCCGCGGATGCGGCGGGCGTTTTGCTGGCGCTTTCCCGCCTCTTCGGCGTAAAAAAAGAGGAGCTTTTGCCCCTCGCCCGCGCGCTCGGCAGCGATACGGCGATGCAGCTTTTTGCGGGGGCGTTCCGCATGCAGGGCAGGGGGGAACGGCTCACCCCCGTTGCGGGGATGCCCAAACTGTATTTCGTCCTCATCTGTCCCGAGGGGGGCGTCTCGTCCGCGGCGTGTTTTTCCGCGTTCGACGCGCTCGGCGGCAGCGGATCTTCGGGGATGACGGAGCGCGCCGTCGCCTGTTTTTCGGCGGGACAAGTGGAAGCGGCGGCGGGGGAGTGCAAAAACGACCTTCTGCCCGCGGCGTGTTCGCTCCACGATAAGATCGGGGAGGCGCTGAACGCAGCGCGCTCGCTTTCGCCGCTTATAGCGGGCATGACGGGCTCGGGCAGCACCGTCTTCGCGCTGTTCAAAGAACGCGAAGCGCGCGACAGAGCGCTTGAGCGCATCGGAAAAGAGAACTTCACGGCGCTTGCCGCCGAGAGCATACAAAACGAAGAATAAGGAGCATTTATGGAAGAGAGGATCATCGAAGACGAAGGCCGCACCATCAAGGTAAAACGCAACGCGCTGGGCGGCATCGAGGACGCGACGGACGGGACCGCCGACGGCGAAACGCCCGAAGGGGCAAGTTCGCCCGAGAACGCGGAGGACGACGTGGAATTTGCCGTCGACTTCCCCGAAGAGGAGTACGACGAGGACATGGTCGGGCTCACTCCTTCGCAGCTCAAAAAGCTGCAGGAAGAGCGCGAGCGCGCCCGCCGCGAGGCGGAGGAGGCGCGGGACAAGCTCATCTCGGAAGGGAAGAAGGCGCTTTCCTCCCTCGATTATGCCGCCGCGGAGAAGTGTTTCTCGCAGGCGCTCACCTACGACGAGGAGAGCGTTGAGGCGCTTTTGGGCGTGTGGGAGAGCCGCACGCAGGGCTTTACGGACGACAGCCCCTTCTTTATCGGGGAGAATGCCGAAAAATTCGCCCAAATGCCGGAGGAAGTGCGTTCTTCCATCCTGGAGCGCGTCGGAAGCCGCTTGCAGGACGCGCGGCAGGGCATCCTCGAAGAGATGAGGCCCTTAAAAGCCGCCGTCGAGGAGGCAAGGGAGGCGCGCCGCGGCGCATTGAACGACAACAAGCATTACTATCTCGTGCGCACCGCCGCCTTCGGGATCGCAGCCGTGCTCCTTCTCGCGCTCACGGGCGTCTTTTCCGCCTTCCTTCTCCGCACGCAGGGCATCTGGCCCGTCGTCGGGATGGCGGTCTCGGGCGGGCTTGCCTTTGTCTGCCTGATCTTTTTGGTCGTCTATCTGCGCGGGCTCGTCTTTGCGCTTCGGCTCTCGGCCGACAACGAGAGGAACGCGGGTACGGAAGACGGGCGGCGGCTCCAGGCGCTCGAGGACGAAGAGTACTGCCTCAAACTCATTCTGGAAGGGGAAGAGGCGCCTGCCTTCGACGAAGAGTCGTAAAGCTGAAAAATTTCCGCAAAATAAGAGAAGTTTTTTCAAAACAGGTATTTACATTTGCGCCGTTTTGCGCTATAATACTAACGCCGAGAGCGGATTTGCGCCTCGGAGCTTATGATACGGGAAAATCTTGCGGGATAACTCCCCGCTTTTATGGAGGAAAATTATGGAACTTATTTACGAAGGCGTAGGCAAAAAAGTCTACCGTGACGGCGATCGGCTCATCAAGTCGTTCGACGAGACCTATTCGAAGGCAGACATCCTCAACGAAGCGCTCAATCAGGCGCGCGTCGAGCAGACGTCTTTGAACATCCCCAAAATTTTGGGGGTCTCCGTCGTCGACGGCAAGTGGTCGGTCATCTGGGAATTCATCGAGGGCGAAACGCTCGAAAAGATGATGCAGGATCATCCCGAAAAAGAGGATGAGTATCTTGACTTCTTCGTCGATCTGCAGATCAGGATGAGTAAGGAAAAAGTGCCGCTTCTGGGGCATCTGCGCGATAAGATGCACGCCAAAATTTCGGCAAGCTCTTATCCTGCGTCCGTGAGGTACGATCTTCACGTCCGCCTCGACGGTCTGCCCCGCCACACCAAGCTGTGCCACGGCGATTTCCAGCCCAGCAACATCATCATCACCAAAGAGGGCACGCCTTATATCATCGACTGGTCGCACGCCACGCAGGGCAACGGCTCGGCAGATGCGGCGCGCACCTACCTTCTCTTCAAGCTGCATGGGCAGGATGAGCTCGCGGAAAAATATCTCCGCCTCTTCTGCACCAAGACGGATACGGCGATCCAGTACGTCCAGCGCGTGCTGCCCATCGTCGCGGCGTCTCAGTCGGTCAAGCATAAGCCCGAAGAGGCAGAGTTCCTTGCCAAGTGGGTCAACGTCTGCGACTGGCAGTAAGTTTTTGCGTCTTCGCCCCGCGCCCTGCGCGGGGCAATTTTTTGCACGCCGCCCGAAGGCGGCGATCTCCCGTGTGTTCGGGCGCGCTCCCGCGCCGCGGGCGGGAAAGCGAGGCGGTATGAACGTCTATCTGGACTATGCGGCAACGTCGCCGCTGAGGGCGGAAGTGCTCGAACGCATGCTCCCCCTCCTCAAAGAAAATTTCGGCAACCCCGACTCTTTGCACGCCTTCGGGCGGAAGGCTGCTTATCTTATCGGCGAGGCGCGCGACCGCATTGCGGAAACGCTCGGCGTGAAGCCGAAGGAGGTGTATTTCACCTCGGGCGGCACCGAGGCGGACAACTGGGCGGTGCGCTGCCTTGCGGCGGGCGAGCCCTTCGCCGTCTCCGCGATCGAACACGCCGCCGTCCTTTCCTCGGCGAAGCTCAGGGGGGAGCACGCTCTGCTTGCTTGCGATCGGGAGGGGCGGGTGCCGCCCGAAGCCGTCGAAGAAGCGCTCAAAAGGGGCGCAAAGCTCGTCGCGCTCATGGCGGTCAACAATGAAACGGGCGTTTTTCAGCCCGTTGAAGAGGCGGCAGAATTGTGCCATGAATACGGCGCGCTCCTCTTTGCCGACTGCGTGCAGGCGGGCAGGTGCTGCGATCTGAAGGCGCTGACCGCTGCCGCAGACGCCGTCGCGCTCTCCGCGCATAAATTGGGCGGGCCCAAGGGCACGGGGCTTTTGTGGGTGAAAAGCGGCGTCCGCATCCCGCCCCTCATCGCGGGGGGAGAGCAGGAGCGTTCTCTTCGCGGCGGCACGCTCAACGCGGCGGGCATCGTGGGGATGGCGGAAGCGCTCGTCCTCGCCCAAAGCGAGCGCGAGGCGTTTATCTCGCATACAAAGGAACTTCGCGACGCGTTCGAAGCGCATATGTTATCGGCGCTCAACGGGGAGGCGCGCATCGACGGCGGGGAGGCGGAACGCGCCCCCAACCTCTCGCATATCACCTTTGCGCGCGGCGGGGAATGGCTCATCGGCGCGCTCGATCTTCGCGGCGTCGCCTGTTCGGGCGGAGCGGCGTGCTCGGCGCACGCGGCGCTGCCTTCGCACGTCATGCTCGCGATGGGCAGGAGCGAGGAGGAGGCAAAGAGGGGGCTGCGCTTTTCCTTCGGGGCGGAGACGACGCCGGAAGAGGCGCACTATGCTGCAAACATGGTCGTTGAGCTTTTGCAGGTGCGTCGTTAAAGAAAAAACAGAAAAAACACATAAGCCGCCCGCCGTCGACACAGTCCGACGGCGGGCGGCGCTTCTATTTTCCCGGGCCGCTTCATATATTATCCCCGTAACGTTTGAAAGAGGGGTGATTGCCATGAACGACGAACTCAACTATGCCGAAATGCTCGAGATCCCGGTGGAGACCGTGCACATCAACAAGCGCGAAAAGCGCAAAAAGGGCGAGCCCGATCTCAAAGAGCAGCTCATCGAAGACGTCAACGAACGCGTGAACGCCGTGCAGGACGACCCTGCCTATGCCGAGAGCACGCCCATTGCGCGCGCTCCCGAAGAGACGCGGCGGGAAAGGACGCAGCGGCGCATCCTGTTGGGCGAATTTATCGCCGCCTGCGCGCTGTGCGCGACCATCTTCTTCACCAACATTTTCCTCCCCGGGAGCGCCGTCAACACCTTCCTGCGCGGGCTGTTCGCGGACGGGGAAGCGGAGACTGCCGATACGCGCGTTTATACCGACTTTGCGCTCTCTCCCCTCGTCAACGACAGCGTGGAGGCGGAGATCGCCGTCTCGGATACGGGCGTCCTTTCCTTCACGGCTCAGGCGAGCGTCTATCCCCCCGCAGACGGCACGCTTCTTTCCGTCAACGGCGACGCGGAGACGGGCTACACCGTGGAAGTGGGGCATTCCGATTCCTTCTCCACCGTCGTGAGCGGGCTCGACACCGTGTATTTTGCGGAAGGCGACGAGCTGAAGGCGACCATCCCCATGGGCTTTTCGGACGGCGAAGGGGAGGTGCGCGTCATGTTCTATTCGGACGGCTCGCTCATCAACGGCTGCACCGTGAGCGAAGACGGGCTTGCCTGGAGCTGATCCCGCCGCGCTGCGTGAGGCGGCGGCTTCGACGGGGCGGGCGGCGTCTTCGGCGCTCCGCTCTGCCTCCTCCGCGTCCTTCGCACCTCAGGCGGACGGGCGATCGGGCGGGGCGGGGAAGCGCATCGGCGCCTTCCGCGTGCGCGTGCATCCGCTCTTTCTGGCGGCGGGGGTGCTCTCCGCCTTCACGGGGCAGCTCCTTCTCTTCCTTTCGGCGGTCTTGGCGGCGCTCGAACACGAATTTGCCCATTCCATCGCCGCGCGGAGCGAAGGGTACTGCCTCGATAAGATCCTGCTCATGCCCTACGGGGCGGTCATCTCGGGCGATCTTTCGGGCATCCCCCCCAAGGCGGAAGCCAAAGTGCTGCTCGCGGGGCCGCTTGCGAACGCCTTTACGGCGCTCGCGTTCGCGGCGCTCTGGTGGCTGTTCCCCGAAACATACCCCTATACCGAGGCGGCGGCGGAAGTTTCGCTCTCGCTTTTCCTCGTCAACCTGCTGCCTGCCTATCCCTTGGACGGCGGACGGCTGCTCCTGCTGCTCCTTGCCCCTTTGGGAGAGTCGCGCGCACGGCTTTTTTCGCGCATCGCCGCTTTTTTGACGGCGGGCGGCATCTTCGCGCTCTTTGTTTTGAGCCTGTTTTCTTCGCCCAACTTTTCGGCGCTCCTGTTTGCGCTCCTGCTCTTTGCGGGCAATTTCGGCGGCGGGAGCTACCGGCGCATCGCCTTTTCGCGCGGGCGCACCTTTTCGCGCGGGGTGGAAGAAAAGCGCGTGGTGCTCTCTTCCGAGCGCACGGCGGGCGAGTGCGTGAGATACCTGCGCGAAGATAAGTACCTCGTCCTCATCGTCTATGAAGACGGGGAGTATCTGGGCGAACTGACGGAAGGGGAGCTCTTTGCCGTTTTAGAAGAAGGCGGTTATTCGCTGACGCTCAAAGAGGCGCTCGAAAGCCCTCTCCCGAAAAACGGGGCTTCGTCAGCGCCGCGTGTGTTTCAGCCGCAGGTGAAGGAGTGAAAAATATCGCTTTTCTGCTTGAAAAGTGCAAGAAAATGTGATAAAATAAGGCAAATACACTTCAAAAAAGGATCATACTTTCGAGGAAAGATGAGCGGAAGTACAGTAAAGAAGGAATGGTTTTTTGACCGCGTCTGCGGGGAACAGATCGTCGTCTATGCAGAGGACGGCAAGCTCGTGGAGATCGAGGGCGAGAACGAAAAGAACGGCGCCGTGCTCGGCAACATCTATAAGGGCAAAGTCGCCAACGTGGTGCCCGGCATGCAGGCGGCGTTCATCAACTGCGGCATGGCGCGCAACTGCTATCTCCCGCTCGACGAGGGCGCGGCGCGCTTTGCAAGCTACGACGGCTCGGGCAGCAGCGCGGTGCGCGATCTCAAAGAGGGGGACGAAGTTTTGGTGCAGGTCGTCAAGGCCCCACGCGGGAATAAGGGCGCCAAAGTTTCGCTCGATCTTTCCCTCGTCGGCAAGACGCTCATCTATCTCCCGCGCACGGACTTTCTGGGCATCTCCCGCAAGATCGAAGACCCCGATATCCGCACCGCGCTTTTAAAAGAGGCGGAACGGCAGCGGCTCCCCGGCGAAGGCTTCATTTTGCGCACGGCTGCCGCCAATGCGACGCGGCGGCACCTCAAAACGGAGTGCGAATTTCTGCGGCGCATCTACCGTTCGGCGATGGAAGCGGCGCGCACGGCGCCCGTCGGCACCGCCGTCTACCGCGAGGCAGACCTTCCCTTTAAGGTGCTGCGCGATTCTTTGGGGGACGGCGCCACCAAACTGTATGTCGCCGATAAAGAGCTTTACGAGCGCATCTTGACGATCGCCCGCATGCGGCCCGACCTCGGCGAAAAACGCGTCGTCCACTATACGGGCGCGGAGAGCATGTATAAGCACTTCGGGCTCTCCGAACAGATCTTTTCGCTCTCGCAGTCCATGGTGCGGCTCGAAAACGGCGCGTACCTCATCTTCGACAGGACGGAGGCGATGACGGTCGTCGACGTCAACACGGGAAAATTCACGGGCGAGAACGATTTGGAGAGCACCGTCTTTGAGACCAACCTTCTGGCGGCGCGCGAGATCGCCCGTCAGGTGCGCCTGCGCAACGTGGGCGGCATCGTTGCCGTCGACTTCATCGATATGGCGGAGGAAACACACCGTACGGCGGTGACGGAAGAGCTCGAACGGGCGCTTTCTTCCGACCGCTCCAAGTGCCGCGTGCTGCCCATGAACGATCTTTGCGTGACCCTGTTTACGCGCAAGCGCACGAGCCGCGAGATCGCTTCCATGCTGCTGCAGCCCTGCCGTCACTGCGGCGGGCGGGGCGAGGAGCTTTCCGATCTTTACATGGCTCTCTTGATCCGGAGCGCCCTTTTGGACTGCTTTGCGGAAGGGTACCGTTCGGCGATCGTCGAGCTCAACGACGAGCTTTTGAAGAACATTTTGTTCGGGCGCTATTTCCGCGCCGACGTCACGGGCGTGTGGAAAGATAAGCGCGTCTACCTCATCCCGAACAAAGAATTTTTGCAGGAGAAGTTCACCATCCGCGGCGACGACGCCGAGACCCTCACGCTCCCCGATACCGCGCAGATCCTCTACTGAGAAGTTCACGAATTTCTTTTGCTACGCAAAACAAATTCCGTGAGGGGTGAAGAGAGGGCATCTAAATTGCGTTTTCGCCCGCGAGCTTGGTTGTCATTCTAAGAACAATAAGTGCCCTGCGGGTACAAATTGAGTCCCGCAGCGGAGGGAAACCCTCCTCGCGGAAATTGTTTTAGCAATCCTCATTTTAGCCTCTCCTGTGTAAGGGGGTGAGCCGCGCATGATACGCATCGCCACGGTGTGGCGTGCGCGCGGCGAACTGAGGTTTTTGCCATTGTGGGCAAAAACCGTGACCGAGGCGGCGTTTCCCTTGCGCTGCCGAGACGGTGGCAGGCGAGGAACGAGCCTGACGGAGGGGTTGTTGATCTCACCCGCTCCCTTACCTCCCTCTTCGGGGGGCGAGAAAGCGCTTTCTTGTTTTTCGGGGAGAAGCGCAAAAGCGCGGTTTTGCCCGCGGAAGAGATCTTGGGAGCAAGGGAAGAAAGAATGATCAACACGGCGGGTTTTCCTGCGCGTTCGGCGCTGTCCTTCGGGGCGGCGCTTTTTGCTTGCGGACGCTTTCACGGCGCCGGGGAGGGGCGACGACAGATCGCCGGCTTTTCCGGGGCTTCTCTGCGGCGTGCGAGCCCTCTCCCGGAGCGGAGCGCTCAAATTTATTGACGCAGACAAGGCGAACGATAAAATTTGTTGACCGTTTTCCCGGAAGGTGATATAATTAGTTTCGCGCAAATCTTTTTGCTGCGCAAGATCTTCGCGGCGAAAAGTGCATTTTTGAGAATTTCCACTCCCAAGGAGGATATGATATGAACAACGAACGTTTCGAACTCAACAAGGGCCTTGCCCAGATGCTCAAGGGCGGCGTCATCATGGACGTCACCACGCCCGAACAGGCGAAGATCGCAGAGGAAGCGGGCGCGTGCGCCGTCATGGCGCTCGAGCGCATCCCCGCCGATATCCGCGCGGCGGGCGGCGTCTCCCGTATGTCCGACCCCAAGATGATCAAGGGCATCCAGGAAGCTGTCTCCATCCCCGTCATGGCAAAGTGCCGCATCGGTCACTTCGTCGAGGCGCAAATTTTGCAGGCCATCGAGATCGACTACATCGACGAGAGCGAAGTGCTCTCTCCCGCCGACGACAAGTATCACATCGATAAGACCAAGTTCTCCGTTCCCTTCGTCTGCGGGGCGAGAGACCTCGGCGAGGCGCTTCGCCGCATTGCAGAGGGCGCTTCCATGATCCGCACCAAGGGCGAGCCCGGTACGGGCGACGTCGTGCAGGCGGTGCGCCATATGCGCATGATGATGAGTGAAATAAGAAAGGTCGTCTCCATGTCCGAAGACGAGCTCTATGAGGAAGCCAAGCAGCTGCAGGTGCCTTACGACCTTGTGAAGTACGTTCACGAGAACGGCAAGCTCCCCGTCGTCAACTTCGCGGCGGGCGGCGTGGCGACCCCCGCGGATGCAGCCCTCATGATGCAGCTGGGCGCCGAGGGCGTGTTCGTCGGCAGCGGCATCTTCAAAAGCGGGAACCCCGCAAAGCGTGCGCGCGCCATCGTGCAGGCCGTCACCAACTACGAGGACCCTGCGATCCTTGCAGAGCTTTCCGAAGACCTCGGCGAGGCGATGGTGGGCATCAACGAGCAGGAGATCGCGCTTTTGATGGCAGAGCGCGGCAAGTAAGTCCTCGCGCCGGATTCATCGGCCGAAAACGGTAAATAGGATATGGGTTATCGTCTGGACAGCAGTCGCGGCTGAGACGAGGAGCCTGCGTAAACGGCAAGGGAGCTTACTGAGACGTAAGTGACCGCCGCCGTGCGCAAAGGCGACAAAGTATTCAGCCGATGAATGCTGTTCACGTTCCATAAAAACAGTTACTACTTTATGAGAATTGGTGTTTTTGCGCTTCAGGGCGCCTTCATCGAACACGAGCACGCGCTCCAAAAGCTGGGCGCGGAGGTCGTAGAGATCCGCCGTCTTGCACATTTTTCGGAACAGTTCGACGGCGTGGTGCTCCCCGGCGGGGAGTCCACCGTACAGGGCAAGCTCCTGCGCGAAGAGGGGCTGTTTGCGCCGCTTAAAAGCGCCATCGAGGGCGGGATGCCCGTGCTCGCGACGTGCGCGGGGCTCATTTTGCTTGCAAATAAGATCGAGGGCGGCGAAGCCCCTCATCTCCGGACGCTCAACGTCACCGTGCGCCGCAACGCTTACGGGCGGCAGCTGGGCTCCTTCACGGCGAATACGGAAGTGAAGGGCGTCGGCGAATATCCCGCCGTCTTCATCCGCGCGCCCTATGTGGCGGAGGCGGGCGAGGGCGTCGACATCCTCTCCGTCGTCGGGGGCAAGACGGTCGCCGTGCGGCAGGGCAAGATGCTGGCGCTCGCCTTCCATCCCGAACTGACCGACGATCTCAGAGTGCATGAGTATTTCTTGAAAATGATCAAAGGCGAGGCATGAAAAGCGTGCCGCGAAAGAGGGCTCCCGCAAAAATCGCGTAAGCGAGTTTTGTGGGAAGAGGAGACATCGCGCAGAGAACAGCGCCTTTAACTTGTCAACAGGCGCTGAAGACTGAGGCGAATGCCGACGAGGGCTGTGATATGAACGCCGTCAATTACGACAAACTGATGCAGGAAGAGCTCAGGGGGGCGCGGGAGAAGCGCCTCCTTTTGCACAGCTGCTGCGCGCCCTGCTCTTCGCACTGTCTGAGCGAGCTCTCTCCGCAGATCGGGGTCACCGTCTTTTACTACAACCCCAACCTCGACTGCGCCGAGGAATACGAAAAGAGAAAGCGCGAGCAGCTCCGCTTTCTGAGGGAGACGGGGCTCGCGGACTTTCTGGACTGCGACTATGCGCCCGAGGACTACCTTACGGCGGTGCGCGGGCTGGAAGAAGAGAAGGAGGGCGGCGCGCGGTGCGCGGTGTGCTTCCGCCTGCGCCTTGAACGGACGGCGCGGGAGGCAAAGGCGCGCGGCTTTGACTATTTTGCGACCACGCTCACCGTCTCCCCCCTCAAAAACGCCAAACTCATCAACACGATCGGCTTTGCCGTCGCGGAGGAAACCGGCGTCAAGTATCTTCCCTCCGATTTCAAGAAGCGGGGCGGGTATCTGCATTCGGTGCGGCTCTCCGAGGAATACGGGCTCTACCGACAGGACTACTGCGGCTGCGCCTTTTCCAAAACCGAACGCGCAAAGCAGAAACAAAAATAAAAGCGACAGCCGTTTCAAGCGGCTGCCGCTTTTTGCGCCATTTGGGGCGTTGTTATTCCTTATTTTCATCTTTGCCGCCCGTGAGCGCTCCGTACACGATGAGCAGGATGAGCGTGAGCGCCGAGAGCACGGCGGCGATGATGGGCGGCGTGAACTGCGTGGAGGCGGTGAGCCCGGATGCTCCGTCCCCGACGGAGAGTGCCGCAAGTGCGCTTGCGGCGAGCGCCGAGCAGATGGTCAGCCCCACCGTAAAGAGGATGGCGGGGATCATATAGCGCAGCGTCTTGGGCTTTTCGGCGGGCTCTGCGATGCTTTTCACGAGCGACGAGGCGAGCACCGCAAGGAGCAGGAAGAGCACGATAAGGAAGACGAAACCGAGCAGCGAACAGACGGCTGCCGTCATCTGATCGGCGTGATAGACGGCATATACGGCGTCGCTCACGGCGGGGGCGTATGTGGTGCCGCCGCTCATGGCGGCTGCCTCGTACAAGCCGAGAAATCCGTACCATGCGGTGTAGGTATCCTGCCCGTCCGACAGCGTGATCTGAACGATCGCGCCCGAGAGCAGGGCGAAGACCGCCGCGACGAGAAGCAGGCAGACGCCCGAAAAACTCAGCTGCAGGATGCGACCCGCCGCGGGCTTTTTCATGCGGGCGGCGGCGTTGAGAGCGGCGGCGGCAGCGATGCCGACCGCGCCGACGGCAAGCCCCGCGATCGTCACATCATTGAGCGAGACGCGATAGAGGAGCGTTCCGTCGGAGGAAAGAGAGCGGGCGCGTACCGCGTGCAGCGCCAAAAACAGCAGCGCGAAGGCGAGATAGAAAAAGTACGTCTTGGCTGCCATCGCCGTGACGGACTTGCTCTTTTGCGTGAAGCTGCGCAAAAAGCGCAGGAGGGTGAGGATGAAGAGCACGCCGACGCAGACGACCATGCCGGCGGAGATCAGCGTGCCTGCGACTGCCTGCGCATAATAAACGGGGATCGGATACGCCGACGTTTCCGTCGCCGGAAAGACAAAGAGGGTGCGGTAGACTTCGCCGAAATAATAGTAGATGTTCGTGCCGTCCACGGAAGGCGTCCCGGGACTGACATAGCGGTCGCATCCCAGGCAGAAGAGGAAGATGACGGAGGCAAGCGCGGTGAAGATGGCGAGAGAGTCGCCGACCGTCATCAGGATCTGCCGCCAGCCCTGCGGCTCCGCTTCCTTTGCGGGCGCCTCCTCGGCTTCCGTCGGCGCTTGTTCGGTTTCGGCGGGCGCGGGCTCAGGGGCGGCAGGTGCTGCCGTTAAGACTGCCGTGCGTGCTTCCTGTAGGCGATCGTCCGTTTCGTCCGTCGCGGGCAGGGGCGTTAAGCGGGCGCCGCAGCGGATGCAGAAGTTGCCGTCGGCGGGAGAAAGTTCGCCGCATACGGGACAAGTGACGGTCTCGCTCAGCCGTCTGCCGCATTGCTTGCAGAAGAGGGAGCCGTCCGGGTTTTCCGTGCCGCAGGAAGGACAATTCATCTTTCATTTTCTCCTTTTCATGTGCTTAACAAAATGATAGCACTTTGAACGGTCCTTGTCAATCCGGGGGAAGCAAATTCCGCTTTGATATCGGATAAAAAAGTCAGGAGGGGCTGTATGACAGTCAAGAGGTTTTGGGAAGAGATCGGCGTTTCGGCGGCGGTCTCGGCGCGGGCGGACGAGGTGCTGCGCGAAAACGAGGCGCTTTTTTCGGGGCTGCCGCTCGAATGTTGGCGCACCGCGCCCTATGAGGAGGGATATTCTGCTCTGAGGGAGGCGCTCGGCGCGGACGAGGACGGCATGAAGCTGTTCGCGGCGCAGAGCCAAGAGGCGCTCCTTGCCCTTCACGAATACGAAAAGCGGGGCATCGGGCGCGATATCTTCCTTGCGACGATGGCGTTCATGGCGCGCTTTTCGAAAGAAGCGTTTGCCCGCAGCGGGCGCGCCGGATGGACGTGGGGCTGGTGGTTCCCCCGTCAGCTCGCGCTCAAAGAGTTCCGCCTCGGCGCGCTCGAATACGAGATGACGGAAGGGGCGGCGTTCGGCGGCAAGCCGTCGGGCGGAGATAAGAGGCGCACCTTTTTGCACATCCCCGCGGATGCCGATCTTTCGGACGGGGCGGTGGACGCCTCGCTCGCCGAGGCAAGGGCGTTCTTTTGCAAGTACTTCCCCGCCTTTGCGGATGCGGGATATGTGTGCGAGTCGTGGATGCTCTCTCCCGCGCTGCGGGAAATTTTGCCCGAGACGAGCCGTGTGCGGCGCTTTTCGGAGCGGTTTTCCGTCGTGTTTTGGGAGGAGGACAGCCCCGCCTTCCGCGATTGGATCTTCCCCTCGGCAGTCACGGCGCCTGTAGAGGAGCTGCCCGAGGAGACCTCTTTGCAGCGGGCGGTGAAACGGCATCTGCTTGCGGGCGGCAAAATAGGCTGGGCAGAGGGCGTTCTGAACGGATGAAATAAGCGGATGCGGCGGCTGCGCAGAATGCGCAGCCGCCGCATCCGTTGTGGAGAGAAGCGGGAATGTGCTCGTTGGCAGTGCAGCCGAACAGGATGGCGTTCACTCCACGGGTCGTGCGGTGAGGAAGCTCAAAGAGAAGTCTTCACGCGGGAGAGGCGTTCCGCTGCGGACGCATTCGCAGAAGAGCACAGAAAGGCGGGCGCTCTCGTCGCGGGCGCGGGCAAAGAGCTCGTCGGCATTCCCGCCCTTGCCTTCCGAAAGACGCGAAAAGCCGTCTGAGGCGAGATATTCGGGGTCGGGGTGCTTGCGCGGATAGAGGCAGGAGAGGAAGGGCTTCGCGCGGAAAAAGCGTTCGAGCTTTTCCCATGCGCGCTGCGAGGAATAGCACTTCCCGTGGAAGAAGGTGAGATATCGCCAGAAATTCTTGAGCCCCGCGTTGAATTTGCTCTTTTTCACTTCCTCGCGGCCGAGTTCTTCGGCAAGGCAGGCGTAGAGGCGGGCAACGGCGGCGTTCTTTGCGATCTTTTTGGGCGAAAACGCACAGCGGAACTTTTCCGCCTCCCGCCCGCGGAACTTGCGCAGGAAGTGGACGTCCCAATCGTTTTCGATGAGCTGGTGCACCCGCTTTTCGCTCTTTTCCCGGTCCATATAATTGTAGACGAAGGGATGGAAGGTGCTGTCCGTCGCGTAGTGGGCGATATAGCCGAGGATATAGGCAAAGGCGCGGGTGCGGTCCTCGTCCGAATAGACGGGGAAGCGGGCGTTCTGTTCGCCCGAGAGGATGCGGCAGAAGAGGCGGAACACATCGTACGGGCGGTTCCGGTGCAAAAATTTCCCGAGGTTGTATTCGCTGCGGCTGCCGATGCGGTAGAAAAAGAACATATCGGGCCCCTGACAGCCGAGGAAATATTCGTCGGGGGCGCGCTCGATGATATGCTGCAGCCCTTCGGGGAGGAGCTTTTCGGTCTCTTCGGCGACGAGCTGATGGGTGATGGCGGATGGCATAAATTCTCCTTCTTGTTGGTTATGGTTTCGGGGGGTATGGGGCGATCATCTCGGAGCTATTTGCCCGAGAGAACGGATGTGCGGGAGTTTTCGCAAGAGCAGCGTAAATTCCTACTGCCTCACCGGCAGGTGCTGCCCCACCGGCAGGTGCTGCCCCACCGGCGAGGGGGTCTTAAAGCCCCCCTTTGTCGGCGAGAACATCTTTGCGGGAGTTTTCCTGCACGCAGCGGAAATTCCCGCCGCCTCACCGGCAGGTGCGGGAGCCGAAGATGGCGGTGCCGAGGCGGATCATATTGGAGCCGTGGGCAAGGCACAGCCGCCAGTCCCCGCTCATGCCCATCGAAAGGTGTTCGATGTTTTCATCCTGCGCCCGCGCGCGGTCGTAGAGGGCGCGCATCTTGTCGACAAGGCCGCCAAGGTATGCGTCATCGCCCGCAAGAGGGAGCATCGCCATGAACCCCTTGACGCGCAGCCCTTCCGTGCGGGAGAGGCGTTCATAGGCGGAGAACGCTTCTTCGAGGGGATAGCCGCTCTTCGATTCTTCGCAGCCGATGTTGACTTCGATGAGGATGTCGGTGACGATGCCCGCGCGCACGGAGCGCTTAGAAAGTTCCGAGGCGAGCTCGTCGCGGTCGACGGACTCGATAAGGTCGGTGCGGCCGATGAGGTACTTGACCTTGTTGAGCTGCAGATGCCCGATGAAGTGGCGGCGCGCGCCGTGCACTTCTTCGAATTTGGTGGTGAATTCCTGCACCTTGTTCTCGCCGATGTCGGTGATGCCCGCTGCGATCGCTTCGTTGATCTCGGCGGGGGTGCGCGTCTTGGTCGCAGCGACGAGCGTCACCTTTTCATGACAGCAATTGCCGCCCTCCAGCTCTTTGAGGAGGGCGGTCACGTTTTCTCGGATCATATGCGTTCCGCGATGAGGCGGGTCATTTCGCGGCAGCCCACTTTTCTCATGCCTTCGCTCATGATGTCGGGCGTGCGCCAGCCCTCGTTGAGTACCTCAAGGACGGCGTTTTCGACCGCCGCGCATTCTTCGGTGAGCGAGAAGGAGTCGCGCAGCATCATGGCGGCGGAGAGGATGGTCGCGATGGGGTTGGCGACGTCTTTCCCCGCGATGTCGGGCGCCGAGCCGTGGATGGGCTCGTACAGCCCGCGCGTGCCGTCGCCCAGAGAGGAGGAGGCGAGCATGCCGATGCTGCCCGTCACCTGCGCCGCTTCGTCGGCGAGGATGTCGCCGAACATGTTGGAAGTTAGAAGCACGTCGAACTGCGCGGGGTTTTTGACGATCTGCATCGCCGCGTTGTCGACGAGCATATCTTCGACTTTGACGTCGGGGTAATTTTGTTCGGCAAAGGCGTGCACGGTGCGCCGCCACAGGCGCGAGCTTTCGAGCACGTTCGCCTTATCGACGGAGATGACGTGCTTTTTGCGCTTTCTCGCAAGCTCGCAGGCGATGCGGGCGATGCGCTCGATCTCGCGGACGGAGTACGTCTCGGTGTCCCAGGCGGTCTCGCCCATGTTCTCGTCGTCGTATCTCCCGCGCTTGCCGAAGTAGATGCCGCCCGTGAGCTCGCGGACGACGACGATCTCGATGCCGTCTTTTACGAGCTCTCGCTTTAAAGGGGAAGCGTCCGCAAGGGGCGCCCACAGCCGCGCGGGGCGGATGTTGGAGTAAAGCCCCATCGCCTTGCGGATGCCGAGGAGCCCCGCTTCGGGGCGCTTATCGCCCGGCAGGTTATCCCAGCGGGGGTCGCCCACCATGCCGCCGACGGCGCCTAAGAGCACGCTGTCCGAAGCGAGGCAGCGTTCCACCGTGTGCGCGGGCAGCGGTTCGCCGCACGCTTCGATGGCGCAGCAGCCCATGAGGAGGGGTTCGAAGGTGAATTCATGGCCGTATTTTTTGGCAACCGCCTGAAGGACGCAAACGGCGCCGTCCGTGATCTCGGGGCCGATGCCGTCGCCCGCGAGCACTGCGATGTGTTTTTTCATGTCAATTTTCTCCGTATAAAACGATGGTATTTTTGTTGAGCAACTGCGAAAAAGCTGCCTGTTCTTTGGCGGCTTCATAAAAGCCTGCGGCAAGATAGACCGTCTTCCCTTCGATGAGGGCGAGTGCGGGATAGGCGATCTTCGCCTCGTACCGTTTTGCGCCCGAGAGAAGCTTCTCCTCTCTGTCCGAAAGCCCGAACCAGAGATGCTTTTTCAAGCATTCGCCGTCCACCGAAGGGGGATAGAGCTCGACGAGGTATTCCGCCTTGTGCGGGGAGGGCTTTCTGATGTGCCGTTCGCCGCCGAAGTAGGTAAGGTACACGACGCAGTCTCCGCCTTTGAGTCCTGCGCGGAGAAGTTCCTCCGTCGTCTGTTCGCGCTTTTCCCTCCGGTCGGCGTGGACCATGCTGTAGATGAGATGGAAGAGATAGACCGCGAAGAGCGCGATCATGACGTAGAGGAAAACTTCGTTGCCGAGCCAAAGCCAGAGGCCGAGGCAGCCCAGCACGAGGACGGTGAGACCGAGCAGGATGAGATAAAAGGCGGCGGAAAACTTTTTCATGGATGGATCAAAGTCCGGGACGCCCTCCCGCAAGGGAGCGGCGCCCGTTGTGCGCGGCATTCAGCCGGGCGTTATTTGAGCGAATTGATGAGCCCGCCCGCGTCGATGATGCGTTGGATGAAGGGCGGGAAGGGCTGCGCCTTGAACTGCTCGCCCGTCGTCTCGTCGCGGATGACGCCGAGGGCAAGATCGCAGGAGACGCTGTCGCCTTCTTTGATCGCCTTGACGGCTTCGGGGCATTCGAGGATGGGCAGCCCGATGTTGATGGAATTGCGGTAGAAGATGCGCGCGAAGGTGTTGGCGATGACGAGGGAGACGCCGCTCGCTTTGATGGCGATGGGCGCGTGCTCGCGCGAGGAGCCGCAGCCGAAGTTGTCTTCGGCGACGATGATATCGCCCTTCTGCACTCTCTTCACGAAGTCCTTGTCGATGTCCTCCATGCAGTGGAGGGCGAGCTCTTCGGGGGAAGAGGTGTTGAGATAGCGCGCGGGGATGATGACGTCGGTATCGACGTTGCTGCCGAATTTATGCACGGTGCCTTGCACTTTCATGTTATTTTACCTCCTGAGGGGTCGCGAGGCGGCCTAAAACGGCGCTCGCCGCGGCGACGTAGGGCGACGCGAGATAAATTTCGCTCGAAATATGCCCCATGCGGCCGACAAAGTTGCGGTTGGTGGTGGAAACGCAGCGCTCGCCGTCGGCGAGGATGCCCATGTGCCCGCCGAGGCACGGCCCGCAGGTGGGGGTGGAGACGACGGCGCCCGCTCTCACCATGTCGGCAACGAGCCCTTCTTCGAGGGCCTGAAGATAAATTTCCTGCGTCGCGGGGATGACGATGCAGCGCACGCCGTCCGCGACCTTCCT
Organism: uncultured Clostridia bacterium; assembly: GCA_944376295.1. Taxonomy (GTDB): domain Bacteria; phylum Bacillota; class Clostridia; order Christensenellales; family Borkfalkiaceae; genus Gallimonas. The sequence continues at coordinate 154,445 of CALWCE010000004.1, read as the reverse complement.
GCCGCGTAAAATTTCGGCTGCCTGGCGCAGATCGGAGATGCGCCCGTTCGTGCAGGAGCCGATGACCGCCTGCTGGACGGGAAGCTCCTCCCACTCCGTGCGCGTGTTTTCGGGGAGATGGGGGAAGGCGACGGTGGGCTTCAGCGCGGAAAGGTCGATCGTATACGTCTTTTCGTATTCCGCGTCCGCGTCCGCCTCGAAGATCTTGGGGGTGCGCCTGAAGCGCCCTTCCATGTAGGCGAGCGTCTTGTCGTCCACGGGGAAGATGCCGTTCTTCGCGCCCGCCTCGATCGCCATGTTGCAGACGGTGAAGCGATCGTCCATCGAAAGGGAGGAAACGCCCTCGCCCGTAAATTCCATGCTCTTGTAGAGCGCGCCGTCCACGCCGATCGTGCCGATGATGTGGAGGATGAGGTCTTTTCCCGTGATGTAAGGGGGGAGGCTGCCTTTGAGCTCGAAACGGAGCGCCGCGGGGACTTTGAACCACGCCTTGTTCGTCATCATGGCGGCGGCAAGGTCGGTGCTGCCCACGCCCGTCGAGAAGGCGCCGAGCGCGCCGTAGGTGCAGGTGTGGCTGTCTGCGCCGATCACGCAGTCGCCCGCGCCCACGAGTCCCTGTTCGGGCAGAAGGGCGTGTTCGATGCCCATTTTGCCCACGTCGTAAAAGTGCGTCACCTGCTCCTTCTTCGCGAATTCGCGCGTCTTTTTCACCTGGCAGGCCGCCTTGATGTCCTTATTCGGGGTGAAGTGATCCATCACGAGCGCCACTTTGTCGCGGCACTTCACGCATCCGCCCGCCTTTTCCACCTCGTTGATGGCGACGGGGGCGGTGATGTCGTTGGCAAGCGCAAGGTCGAGCTCTGCTTCGATGAGCTGACCCGCTTCCACGCAAGGAAGCCCTGCGTGCGCGGCGAGGATCTTCTGCGTCATCGTCATTCCCATAGCGATTATCTCCTTGTTTGTGTTTGACAAAATTATAGCACATGTGCTATACTCTCGTCAATCATACAAAAAACGAATTATTAAATCGGAGCAATCGATTATTCGCATTTATGGATACCGAGAATTTACGCACCTATTTGCTGGTGGTGCGCTTTTGCAACTTTACGCGCGCGGCGGAACAGCTCTTCGTTGCGCAGTCCACGGTGACCAACCGCATTTTGGAGCTTGAACGCGAGGCGGGGGTGAAGCTTTTGCGGCGGGATACGCGCAATTTTTCCCTCACCGAGGAGGGAAAGCTGTTCGCGGAGTACGCGCGGCGCATCGTCGAGCTTGAGGACGCCTTGAAAAGCGCCGTGCGGGGCGGCGAGCGGCAGCAGCGGCTGGGCGCGACTAACGCCGTCTATGAGGGGATGCTCAAAGAGCGCATCTTCGGGGGCATCGCCGCCGGCGGGCATTACCGCGTGACGCTCGGGCATTCGGCGGAGCTTCTGGAACAGCTGTGGAGCGGTTCGCTCGACGCCGTGTACGGCTATCAGGCGGTGAAGCGGGCGGGGTATTCCTCAACGCCTTTCTTTGAAGACGAGCTCGTCCTTCTGGTGCGGCGGGATAAAAACGCCTTCCCCCGCGGCGTGACGAAAGGAGAGCTGAGGAAGCTCCCCTGCGCCATGTGCAACTTTTCCCTCGAAGAGATCGGCTCCTATCTTCGCGAACTCTTCCCCGCGGGGCAGGTGTTCCCCTTCGAGGTGGATAATTCCAACAAAGTCAAAGATTTTCTGGCGGCGGGGCTCGGCTATGCCTTTCTGCCGCGCGGCATCGTCAAAAAGGAGTTGGAAGAGGGGCTTCTGACGGAGGTCGCTCCCGTCGGATTTTCGCGCATGAAGCTCAAAAGTTACCGCGTCTGCCGTGCGGGCGAAGAGGAGCGGTTTTTTTAAAGTGCGGTTTTTATGCTGACGCGCGGGGCGCGGGGCGAATGCCCCGCGCCCCGCGCGTTCCTTTCTGCCGCCCTTTGGGCGGCGCCTTATTTAGAATTTTTTGAAGACTGCGCCGTCGGAAGCGGAGGTGACGAGAGCGCGGTAGCGCTTCAAGTACCCTTCGACGGGCTTTTCCTTGGGCACGAAGGCGGCAAGGCGGGCTTTGATGACCTCATCGGGTACTTTCAGGTCGATCGTGCCGTTCTCGATGTCGATCTCGATGGGGTCGCCCTCTTCGACGACGCCGATGACGCCGCCCGCCGCCGCTTCGGGGCAGACGTGGCCGATCGCGGCGCCTCTTGTCGCGCCCGAGAATCTGCCGTCCGTGATGAGCGCCACGGTATCGCCGAGACCCGCGCCCACGATGGACGAGGTGGGGGAGAGCATTTCGCGCATCCCGGGGCCGCCCTTGGGGCCTTCATAGCGGATGACGACGACGTCGCCCTTTTGGATCTTGTTCGTGGAGATGGCTTCCATCGCCTCCTCTTCGGAATCGAATACGCGCGCGGGACCCGAATGGTGGTACATCTTGGGGTCGACGGCGCTCTTCTTGACGACGCTGCCCTCGGGGGCGAGGTTGCCTTTCAGAATGGCGAGGCCGCCGTAGCTCGAATAGGGGTCAGAGACGGGGCGGATGATCTCCTCGTCGAGGACGCGGGCGTCCTTCGTGCGCGCCTCCTGCGTCATGAGCGAGCAGGTGAGCGCTTCGCCCTCGAAGAGCCCCGCCTCGATGAGGGAGCGGATGACGGCGGAGATGCCGCCGACTTCGTTGAGCTCTTCGATGTAATATTCGCCCGCAGGCGCCAGGCGGCACAGATTGGGCGTCGTCTTGGAGATCTCGTTCATCGTGTCGATGGAGAGCTGCTCTTTGGAAAAGCCCAGCTCGCTCGCGAGCGCTAAAAGGTGCAGCACCGAGTTGGAGCTTGCGCCGATCGCCATGTCCACGCGCTCGGCGTTCTTGAGGGCGGCCGGGGTGAGGATGTCGCGCGGGCAGACGTTCTTTTCGATGAGCCCCATCACCGCTTCGCCCGCCTGCTTGGCAAGCGCAAGGCGCGCCGAATACACCATGGGGATGGTGCCGTTGCCGGGGAGCGCCATGCCGAGCGCTTCCAAAAGGCAGTTCATGGAGTTTGCCGTGAACATGCCCGAGCACGAACCGCAGGTGGGGCAGGCGGTGCATTCGAAGGAATGCAGCTCCTTTTCGTCGATGTGCCCCGAGGTGTAGGCGCCCACCGCCTCGAACATGGAGGAGAGGGAGAGCTTTTTCTTGTTCTTGCGCCCCGCGAGCATGGGGCCGCCCGAAACGAAGAGGGCGGGCTTGTTGACGCGCACCGCGCCCATCAGCATGCCGGGGATGATCTTGTCGCAGTTGCCCACGAGGATGATGCCGTCAAAGGCGTGGGCGTTCGACAAAATTTCCACGCTGTCGGCGATGACCTCGCGGGAAGGCAGGGAGTACTTCATGCCCTTATGACCCATCGCGATGCCGTCGCATACGCCGATGCAGGGCACGATGACGGGCTTTCCGCCCGCCGCAATGACGCCTTCCGCCGCCGCCCGTGCGACGTGGTCGAGGTACATATGCCCGGGGATGATGTCGCTCTGCGCCGAGATGATGCCCACGATGGGTTTTTTCATCTCGCTGTCCGTCCAGCCGAGGGCGCGCAGGAGCGAACGCTGCGACGCCATATGGTTGCCGTTTGTAAAGGTGTTTGCCATAAAAATGCCTCCGAAGATTCACATTGTGAGGGTGCGCGCCCCGCGTGGGACGCGCACGCCGCTTTATTTTTGCCCGTCAAAAAAAGATCGTGAACGTTATGCATTGCGGGAGAGATAATAAGGTGACTCCCTCAGTCTCGCTGCGCTCGACAGCTCCCTCAAAGAAGGAGCCAAGGGAATTACCGCTTCCCAAATCATGCCGCGAGCAAAACCACGCTTTTGCGCTGCGGGACTCAATTTGCGCCATACTTGGCGCTTAGTGACTTTGAGGACAGATACGGTCGTGGGCGACGGGGTGAGGAGATGTTGATGCTTCACCCCTCACGAAATTTATTTTTGCTCGGCAAAAATAAATTTGTGAACTCTATATCTGTTCCTTATAATCGGGCACGTCGCGCAGGCAGGAAGCGCCCCTCCCGATGGAGGTGACGCCCGTGCGCGCGAGCTCCAAAATGCCGTAGGGCATGAGCATGTTGATGAAGCCGTCGAGTTTGGAAGGCTTGCCCGTCAGTTCCATGATGGTCGCCTCCGTCGAAACGTCGACGATCTTCGCGCGGAAGATCTGGCTGATCTCGAGCACCTGGCTGCGCGTCGTCGCGTCCGTCTTGACCTTGCAAAGGAGCAGTTCGCGCGAGACGGCGTCCTCTTCCACCTTGTTGATCTTCCTCACGTCGATGAGCTTGTCCATCTGCTTCATCATCTGACCGAGGATGTAGTCGTCGCCGCACAACACGATGGTCATGCGCGAGAGGGCGGGGTCTTCCGTCGTGCAGACGGAGAGCGATTCGATGTTGTACCCCCTGCGGGCAAACAGCGCCGCCACGCGGGTCAGAACACCGCTCTTGTTGTCTACGAGTGCAGAGATGGTATAGCGGTTCATTATCTGTCCTCCCAATCGGTGATGATGGTGTCGTACGTCGCGCCCGGCCGTATCATGGGCAGCACGTTCTCGTCGTTGCTGATGCGGCAGTCCACGACGACGGGCGAAGGGGTAGAGAGCGCCTCTTTGAGGACGGGCATGATGTCTTCCTCCTTCTCGATCTTCATGCCCTTGGCGCCGAAGCTTTCCGCGAACTTCACATAGTCCGTCTTCTTGCGGATGTCCGTCTGCGAGAAGCGGTTGTTATAGAAGAGCTTCTGCCACTGGCGCACCATGCCGAGCGCGCGGTTGTTCATGAGCAGGATGGTGATGGGCAGGTTTTCGGTGACCGCCGTCGAGAGTTCGTTGAGGTTCATGTTGAAGCAGCCGTCGCCCGTGACGAGGATGACGTGCTTATGGCTCCCGAATGCCGCGCCGATGGCAGCGCCGAGACCGTAGCCCATCGTGCCGAGGCCGCCGCTCGAACAGAAGGTGCGGGGCTTCTTGACGGGGTAGTACTGCGCCGTCCACATCTGATGCTGGCCGACGTCGGTGACGACGATGTCGTCGTCTTTCGCGATCTCGGAGGCGCCGATGATGACTTTATGCCCGAGCTCCAGGTTGGGCCGCTTTGCCTTTTCCGCCTTTTTGAGCTCCGCCGCTTCCTGCATGAAGGGGCGGTCTTTGACTTGCTCGATGAGGGGGAGCATGGTCTTCAAAGCTTCTTTCACGTCGCCGAGGACGGAATAGGTAACGTTGACGTTCTTGTCGATCTCCGCGTTGTCGATCTCCACCTGCACGACGACCTTGTTGGCGGCGAATTTATCGCGGTTGAGGGCGACGCGGTCGGAAAAGCGGGTGCCGAGGGCGATGATGCAGTCGCTCTCGAGGGCGAGACGGGCGCTCGTCGCGGTGCCGTGCATGCCCATCATGCCCATGAAGCGGGCGTCCCCCGCAGGATAAGCGCCGAGGCCCATCAGCGTGCAGGCAACGGGCGCGTCCAGCTTTTCGCAGAGCGCTGCGATCTCTTCTTCCGCTTCCGAGGCGATGCAGCCGCCGCCCAGCATGATGAGGGGCTTCTTTGCGGCGTTGATCGCCTTGACGGCGTCTTCGACGGCGCTCTTTTGAACGGGCTTTCTCGTCAGCTTTTCGGGCGTGTACGGTTCGTAGTCCGTCTCCGCGATCTGCACGTTTTTGAGGATATCGATGAGGACGGGGCCCTTTCTGCCCGAGTTCGCGATCCTGAAAGCCTGGCGGATGGCGGGGGCGAGGTCTTTGACGTCCTTGATGATGAAGTTGTGTTTGGTGATGGGCATCGTGATGCCGGTGATGTCGATCTCCTGGAAGGAGTCGCGCCCGAGCATGTTGAGGCCGACGTTCCCCGTGATGGCGACGACGGGGATGGAATCCATGAAGGCGGTCGCAATGCCCGTCACAAGGTTGGTGGCGCCGGGGCCGCTCGTCGCGAGGCATACGCCGACGCGCCCCGTGACGCGCGCATAGCCGTCTGCCGCGTGCGCCGCGCCCTGCTCGTGCGAGGTGATGACGTGGCGGATGGTGCCGTCGCGGTAGAGTGCGTCGTAAATGTCGAGCACCGTGCCGCCCGGGTAGCCGAATATCGTGTCAACGCCCTGTTCTTTGAGGCAGTTGATGAGGATCTCTGCTCCGTTGCATTTCATGATAAGACCTCCTTGAAGAAAGTGTGCTTCCTATTATTTTAATGGGAATATTCGTTTCTGTCAAGTCTTTGTGAGAGATTTTCGTTTCTCTCCCGCGATTTTTGTATATTTATGCAAGAAAATGGGCGTTCTCAAAAAAACGGGCACCCGAAGGCGCCCTTAAAATATCTCAGCCGAAGTGTTTGAGACGGTTGCGGATGCGGATGATCGCCTTCCGTGCCGCCAGCTGCGAAGAGCCGCCCACGGAGTTCCTTGCCTCCGCCGAGGTGCGCGCGAGCACCACGCCCGTGACGTCGCGCTCGAAGACGTCGCTCACCGCTTTGAACTCTTTGAGGGAAAGGTCTCTCAGCGTCTTGTTGTGCTCGATGCAGTATCTGACGATCTTGCCCGTGATGGCGTGCGCGTCGCGGAAGGGGACGCCCTTCTTGGAGAGGTAGTCGGCAACGTCCGTCGCCGTCGAGAAGCCGCCCTCTGCCGCCTGATACATCGCTTCGGAGTTGAACTTCATCCCCTTGATCATGGCGTGGAAGATGGTAACGCAGTCGAACACCGTCTTTTCGGCGTCGAAGAGCGCTTCCTTATCCTCCTGCAGATCCTTGTTGTAGGCAAGCGGTAGCGATTTGAGCGTCGCGAGGAAACCCGTGAGATCGCCGATGACCCGCCCGCACTTGCCGCGGATGAGTTCGGGGATATCGGGGTTCTTCTTCTGGGGCATGATGGAAGAGCCCGTGGAGTAGGCGTCGGAAATTTCCCAATAGCCGAATTCGTCCGACGTGTAGAGGATGGTGTCTTCCGAAAGGCGGGAAAGATGCAGCATGATCCCGGTGAGGCAGAAGAGATATTCCGCAACGAAGTCGCGGTCGGAGACGGCGTCGATGGAGCAATTGGAGATGGCGTCGAACTTTAAGAGCTTTCTCGTGATCTCGCGGTCGATGGGGAAGGAAGTGCCTGCAAGCGCCGCGCTGCCGAGGGGCATGACGTTGACGCGCTTCCTGCAGTCTTCGAGGCGCTCCATGTCGCGCAGGAACATCTCCGAATAGGCGTTGAGGTACTGCGCGAAGTTGACGGGCTGCGCCTTGCGCAGGTGGGTGTAGCCGGGAAGGATGCACTTGATGTTTTCGTGCGCGACCATCGTGAGCGTCGTCACGAAGGAATGCAGAAGGGCGATGAGGCGGTCGACGGAGGCGCGCGCGTAGAGGCGGAGGTCGGTCGCGACCTGGTCGTTGCGGGAGCGCGCCGTGTGCAGCTTCTTGCCCACTTCGCCGATGCGCTTGACGAGCTCGTTCTCGACGAAGGAATGGATGTCCTCCGCGCCCTCGACGGCGAGCGTTCCCTCATCGATGTCTTTGAGGATGCCCTTGAGTCCTTCCACGATGCGCGCGGCTTCTTCGGACGGGATGATGTCCGTCTCGCCGAGCATGGTCGCGTGGGCGATGCTTGCGGTGATGTCTGCGCGGTACAGCTTCTTGTCAAAGGAGAGCGATTCGTTGAATGCGTCGGCGTCCGCAGCGGTGGGGGCGTCAAACCTTCCTTCCCAAAGCTTCATTATATTACCTCTCAAATGATTGTTTGTGCTCTTTATTTTACACGGAACTTGCCCGAAATGCAAGCGATTTGAAGGCGCGGGGGAAAATTGCCGCCGTTTCGATTGACAAAACGCCCCGCCTTGCATTACAATAAATGCAAAACGGTCGGACGGTCCGGGGAAGGAGGCGCGCATGATCATTCTGGGGCTCGACCCCGGCTTCGGGACGATGGGCTACGGCGTTGTCGAAAAGGACGCGCGCGGGAACTGCCGCGCCGTCGACTACGGCGTCGTCAAAACGCCCCCGAGCGAAAATTTTGCCGTGCGCCTCTGCATGCTCGAACAGGGCGTGAACGCCCTGTTCGACAAGTTTTCCCCCGACGAGGCGGCGATGGAGGAGCTCTTCTTTTCCAAGAACGTGACGACGGGCATCGCCGTCGCCCACGCGCGCGGCGTCATCCTTCTGACCTGCTGCAAGCGGTGCGGGCGCATTTACGAATATACGCCCAATCAGATCAAGCAGGCGCTCACGGGCTACGGCAGGGCCGACAAGATCCAGATGCAGCGGTGCGTCGCCTCGCTCCTGCGCCTTCCGTCCGTCCCCCGTCCCGACGATGCGGCGGACGCCCTTGCCGTGGCGCTCTGCCATGCGTTCACGAGCCGCTTTTCGGGACTGTTCGGCGTCAGATGACCGCAAACGGAGAAGATATGATCGGATATTTGAAGGGAAAAGTTTTGGATCTCACCCTCGAGAGCGCGCTCATCGCGGTGAACGGCGTCGGTTACGAGGTGTTCTGTTCGGGCGCCGCCTTTTCCAAGCTCGCCCGCGGGAACGAGGGCGAAGTCTATACCGTGATGCAGGTCAAGGAGGACGGCATCTCCCTGTACGGCTTTGCCGACCTCAAAGAAAAGCAGCTCTTTCTGCGCCTCACGTCGGTGCAGGGCGTGGGCGCGAAGATGGCTCTTTCGCTCCTTTCCGCCATGCGTCCCGACGAACTTTCCGCCTGCATCGCTTCGGCGGACGTGAAGCGGCTGTCCGCCGTGAAGGGCGTGGGAAAAAAGACTGCCGACCGCATCATTTTAGAACTGCACGGCAAGATCTCGGCGAACGAGATCCTCGGCGGAGAGGGCGCACCCGCGGCGGTGGCGTCGCCCGAGGACGAAGACGCCCTTTCGGCGCTCATGAACCTCGGCTTCACCCGTCAGGAGAGCACCCGCGCCGTCGAACGCGCGCGCAAAGGCGGCGCGAAGAGCCTGGAAGAGATCATCGCCGCCGCGCTGAAACAGATGTAAAGGAGGGCGCTCATGTTTGACGATACCGATGCATTGGAAGAGTTCGGGGACAGGCTGCTCTCGAGCACCAAGAGCGAATACGACCTCGAGGAGAACGTCCTCCGCCCCAAGACGATGGAGGACTACGTCGGGCAGGACAAGGTAAAGCACAATCTCTCCGTCTATATGGCTGCCGCCAGAGCGCGCGGGGAGGCGCTCGATCATGTCTTATTATACGGCCCGCCCGGGCTCGGGAAGACGACGCTCGCGCACATCATCGCGAACACGATGGGGGCGCAGATCAAGCTGACCTCGGGGCCCGCCGTCGAGCGCTCGGGCGATCTTGCCGCCATCCTCACCAATCTCAACGACGGCGACGTCCTCTTTATCGACGAGATCCACCGCCTCAACCATACGGTGGAGGAGATCTTGTATTCCGCGATGGAGGACTACGCGCTCGATATCATCGTGGGCAAGGGCCCTTCGGCGCGCAGCATCCGCTTCCCGCTCAAGCGTTTCACCCTCGTGGGGGCGACGACGCGCGCGGGGATGCTCTCCGCGCCCCTGCGCGACCGCTTCGGCATTTTGTGCCGCCTCGAAATGTATCTCCCTTCCGAACTGCAGCGCATCGTGGCGCGCTCCGCGAAGACGCTGGGCATCGCCATCGAGGAGGAGGGGAGCCTGGAGATCGCCCGCCGTTCCCGCGGCACGCCGCGCATCGCCAACCGCCTTTTGAAGCGCGTGCGCGACTTCACCGCCGTGTCGGGCGGGGATACGGTGACGCGCGATTCGGCGCGCGCCGCTCTTTCCCGGATGGAGATCGACGAGCTGGGGCTCGATGAGATCGACCGCAGCTATCTGAGGGCGCTCATCGAAAAGTTCCGCGGCGGTCCCGCGGGGCTCGAAACGCTCGCCGCCACCGTCAACGAGGACGTCAATACCATCGAAGACGTCTACGAACCCTATCTTCTGCAGCTCGGGTTCATCGCCCGCACCCCGCGCGGCCGCGTCTGCCTCAAAGGCGGCTACGAGCACATGGGTGTCACGCCCCCCGAAAGCGCGGAGAACGGCAAGCAGCTCTCCTTCTTCAACGATTGAGCCCCCCGCTCCGCGTCTGCCGAAAGGGGCGGCGCAAACGGTCAAGTCTCAGGTAAAACACCATGTCGGAAACATTGAAAACCAGCGATTTTTATTACGATCTTCCCGAGGCGCTCATCGCGCAGACGCCCGCAGAGCCGCGCGATTCTTCCCGCCTCCTCGTCTATCACCGCGAAAACAAGAGCGTCGAGCACCGCATCTTCCGCGACATCACGGACTATCTGAAAGCGGGAGACGTGCTCGTTCTCAATCGCACGCGCGTGCTGCCCGCCCGCCTCTATGCCCGCACCGAGCACGGCGGCGCCGCCGAAGTGCTGCTTTTGAAGCGCCTCGATCTTCGGGAGTGGGAAGTGCTCGTGCGCCCCGGCAGGAAGTGCCGCCCGGGGGCAAAGCTTTTCGTCAACGACGAGCTCTCCCTCGAAGTTCTTTCCGTCACCGAGACGGGCGAGCGCATCGTCCGCTTTTTCTACGAAGGGACGTTTGAAGACGTCCTCTCCCGCGCGGGCACCATGCCCCTGCCGCCCTATATCCACGAAAAGCTGAAAGACCCCGACCGCTATCAGACGGTCTACAGCAAGGAGACGGGCTCGGCGGCGGCGCCCACGGCGGGGCTGCACTTCACGCCCGAGCTTCTGGAGCGCATCCGCGCGATGGGCGTGGAGATCGTCGAAGTGCTGCTCCATGTGGGCTTAGGCACCTTCCGCCCCGTCAAAGAGGAGAACGTGCTCGATCACAAGATGCACTCCGAACACTACGAAGTGAGCGAGGAGGCGGCGGAGAAGATCAATGCCGCCAAGCGCGAAGGGCGGCGCGTCGTCGCCGTGGGCACGACTTCCGTGCGCACGTTGGAGACGGTCGCGGACGAAAAGGGGATGCTGCACGCCTGCACGGGCGATACGAGCATCTTTTTGTACCCGCCCTACAAGATGAAGTGCGTCGACGCCCTCATCACCAACTTCCACCTGCCCGAGAGCACGCTCATCATGCTCGTCTCCTGCCTCTGCTCCCGCGAGGAGATCTTAGAGGTCTACAAGACGGCGGTGGAAGAAAAATACCGCTTTTTCTCCTTCGGCGACGCGATGATGATCGTTTGAGCGGCAACAACTCATACGGATGACCCCCCTCGGTTCGGGAGCGCGACACAGTATTCCGACGCTCATGGACCGAGCGCAATTTCAGGACATGAATAATCACTACTTTTCGTTTGAATTACAGAAGGTCGATCCCGAGACGGGCGCAAGGGCGGGCGTCTTTCACACCCCGCACGGCGATATTTTAACGCCCGTCTATATGCCCGTCGGCACGCAGGCGTCCGTCAAGGGCGTGCTCCCGCGCGACCTCAAGGAGATCGGCTCGCAGATCATCCTCTCCAACACCTATCACCTCTATATGCGCCCCGGCGACGAGCTCATCGCGCGCGCAGGGGGGCTGCATAAGTTCATGAACTGGGACCGCCCCATTTTGACGGACAGCGGCGGCTTCCAGGTCTTTTCGCTCGCCTCGCTCAACAACATCACCGACGACGGCGTGCGCTTTTCCTCGCACGTCGACGGCAGCTATCACTTCTTCACGCCCGAAAAGGCGATGGATATCCAGCACAACCTGGGGTCGGATATCATCATGGCGTTCGATCAGTGCTCGGAGTACGGCTACACGCACGAGCAGGCGAAACAGGCGATGGAGCGCACCTCCGCCTGGCTGGAACGCTGCTACAAGGCGCACGAGGCGTACGGCGCTCTGCAGCAGGCGCTCTTCCCCATCATCCAGGGCAATCTCTTTGCCGATCTCCGCCTCGAGAGCCTGGAACGCTGCAAGCCCTTCGTCAAGCACGGCATCGCCATCGGCGGGCTGTCGGTGGGGGAGCCCAAGCCCCTCATGTATGAGATGCTCGACGTCCTCAAAGACAAGATGCCCACGGACGTGCCGCGGTACCTTATGGGCGTGGGTTCGCCCGACTGCCTCATCGAAGGCACGCTCCGCGGCGTGGATATGTTCGACTGCGTGCTCGCCACCCGCGTGGCGCGCAACGGCACGGCGCTCACCTCGCGCGGCAAAGTCGTCGTGCGCAACGGGAAGTATAAAGAGGACTTTACCCCCCTCGACCCCGAATGCGACTGCTACTGCTGCCGCAACTACACGAAGGCGTATTTAAGGCACATGGTCAACGTGGGCGAGATGGCGGGCGGCATGCTCCTCTCTTTGCACAATATCCGCTATCTGCACCGCCTGATGGCGGGCCTTCGCGAGAGCATCCTCGGCGGCTATGTGCGCGACTATGTGAAGGAGTTCTATAAAAAGCAGGAGATGCAGGCATAGCGCGTTTTTCGGGCGGTTCCGCTTCCGTTCGCGCCCCTTCGCGCATGAAATCTGAGTGAAAAGGCAAAAGCGCTTTCAAAACGCTTGCCAAAATTCCTCAAAACGGGTAAAATCTGAAAGGAAATTTTAAGAACAAGGAGTGTAACGGCTTATGTTTTGGAGCCTTTTAGCAGATGCGGCAACGGGTAACGAGCCTGCGGCGACGGGCAATCCCTGGATGATGTATATCGTCCTCGGCGTCGTTGTCGTCATTTTCGTCGTCTGGATGGTATTTTCGGGCAGGAAGAACAAGCAGCGTCAGAAGGAGTACACCGAACAGCTCGAGGCGATCCGCCCCGGCCATAAGGTGAAGACGGCGGGCGGCATCTGCGGCATCGTCGTCGAAGTGTGCGACGACAACACCATCATCATGGAGACGGGCAGCGAGACGGCGGGCAAGTCCTATATCAAGATGGACAAGGAGCTCATCGCGCAGACGGACGCCAAGGGTCCCACGCAGATCGCGAGGGAAGAGGCCGAGGCAAGGAGAAAAGCGGAAGAAGCCGAAAAGAAGGCAAAGAAGTCGGGCGAAGTCCCCGCTCCCGTTCCCGCCCGCGAGGAGCCCGTGGAAGAAAAGAGCGAGCCCGCCGAAGAAAAGGAAGAAAAGTAAATTCATAGAACGTTTTGCCTCCGCATACCTTAGAACAGGGTGCGGAGGTTTTTTCTCCGCAAAAGGCATAGTTTTGCCCGCGGAGGATGGGATGCACGAAAACTTTTGGAAGACGGCTGCAAAAGAGGTGGGGCTTTCTTCGGCGCTTGCGACGGTGTTCTGCCTTTTGTCGGAGGCGCTTCTTGCCGTCTTCGTCAGGGCATATGCGCTCCCGGAGGCGAGCATCATCGTCTCCAACCTTGTGCTGAAGACGGCGGCGGCGTTCGTCTTCCCGCTCCTTACGGTGCGCGGGGAGCGCGCGCTCTTCAAGGGCATGGCAGCGGGGCTTTTGTTCCTGCTTCTCACGACGCTCCTCTTCGGGCTCATCGGGGGCTTCCGCTTTTCGCCGCTCTTTTGCTTAGACGTCCTTTTGTGCGTGCTTGCGGGCGGCGGTGGGGCGGCTGCGGGGAGGAAATTGCGGAAAGAATAAAAAAAAGGTTGCAAAATTTCTTGCCATCCGCTATAATAGAGAAAAAATCACCTCGGGAGATGACACTATGATCAAGACCATCGCAAGACCTCAGGAAAGAAAGGTGACGGGCTGCGGCGAGTGCAGGAGCACCTGCCAGTCCGCCTGCAAGACGAGCTGCACGGTCGGCAACCAGTCGTGCGAGCGCGTGACGAGAGAAAGCAAGATCGAAAAGAGATAATCTTTCGCTTTGTTTTCAGACGAGCAAAAAACGGGGAGCAGCGGCAGCGTTGCTCCTTTGTTTCCATGTCAAAAACATGCCGCCGCGCGGGAGCGGGGCGGAACGTACAGGCGCGGCTTAGCCGCAGAAGAACAACATGATCCACATTTTTTCCTATCACGACCATTATTATATCTACGACGTCGGCAGCGGTTCCCTTCATGAGTGCGACGAAAAGACGGCGCGCGTTTTAGAGGGCGATACGACGGACGTTTCGGACGAAGAGCTCAAAGCCATCCTCGAGGACGCGGAAGCGCTCAAAGAGCAGGGCTTATTATATAAGGAAGAAGTCAAGGCTTACCCCATGAAGAGCCATGAGGTCAAGGCGCTGTGCCTGCACGTCTCGCACGACTGCAACCTGCGCTGCAAGTACTGCTTTGCCGACGAAGGCGCGTATCACTCCAAGCGCGAAGTGATGAGCCGCGAGACGGCGTTTGCCGCCATCGACTTTCTGCTCAGAGAGAGCGGGAAACGGAAGGTGCTCGAAGTCGACTTCTTCGGCGGCGAGCCCCTGATGAACCTCGGCGTCGTCAAAGATACCGTCTATTACGCCAAAGAGCAGGCTGCAAAGCTCGGCAAGCGCTTCCTTTTCACGACGACGACCAACGGCCTCCTTCTCGACGACGAGACCATCAAGTTCTTCAACGAGGAGATGGAGAACGTCGTCCTCTCGCTGGACGGCCGCCCCGAAGTACACGATGCCGTCAGAAAGACGGTGAACGGCAAGGGGAGCTTCGATCTCGTCATTGAAAAGATCAAAAAGTTCGTGCGTTCGCGCGGGGACAAGCATTACTACGTCCGCGGCACGTTCACGGCGAAAAACCTCGACTTTGCAAAAGACGTTTTGTTCCTTGCCGATCAGGGGTTCGATTCCATTTCGATGGAGCCCGTCGTCACCGACATCCCCGAATTGCAGATCAAGGAAGAGCACCTTCCCCGCATCGAGAAGGAGTACGAAAACCTCTGCGAGGCGTATTTGGAGCGCGAGGAGAAGGGGGAAGGCTTCAACTTCTTCCACTTCAACATCGACCTCGAGGGCGGGCCCTGCCTTTCTAAGCGTGTTTCCGCCTGCGGCGCGGGGAACGAGTACTTCTCCGTCGTCCCGAGCGGCGACATCTATCCCTGCCACCAGTTCGCGGGGGATCAAAAGTGGAAGATGGGCAACGTCTTTGAAGGCACGCTCGACGAAAATATCCGCTCCAAATTCGCGGGGAGCTGCCTCTTCACGCGCAAGAAGTGCGAAAACTGCTTTGCGAAGTTCATCTGCTCGGGCGGGTGCAGCGCCAACAACTACCATTACAACGGCGATATCGAGGAGCCTTACGCCATGACGTGCGCCATGATGAAGAAGCGCATCGAGTGCGCGATGCACATTCTGGCGGCTCGGAAATGTCGTGAAAAATAACAAAAATACGAAAAAGCGGCGCGTTTCGGCTTGACGGCGAAAGGCAAAACTTATATAATGAACAAGACGGGGTTTTTCCGCACTTGCGGAAAGGCCTTCACACATGACAGGAGGCAACAATGGGCAAGGTAAAATCGGCGATCGTTCTGACTCTGATCACCATCGTGATCGCCGTTTTATGCGTGGTATGCTTCGTGCCCTTTCCTTGCGACGGCAACGGATTAAATTATTTTAATTCTATTCTGGGCATTGCGGAGAAGGACGCCGATCTCGGCGGGTACCTCATCGGGGAGACGGAGTACGTCGGCGGCGGTTACAGCGCCGTCCTTTATCCCGAAGGGGTCATCTCCGGGAGAGATTACGAGAACGACCTCGCGGCGGCAGCCGAAGACGAGAAGGAAGAGTTCGAGGCTGACTATCAGGCTTATGCGGACGGCGCCATCTACCTTGAGAAGGAGACGGTGCTCGACGGCGAGAATGTGAGCGAGAGCTTCAAGGAAGATTTTTCCCGTGCCGTCTCTGTGCTCGAAGAGCGCCTCGAACGGCTGCATCTTCCGGGCGCGAGCGTGCGCGTCGTGAACGACTACACGGTGGGCGTGTTCCTGCCCGCGTCCTATTATGTCGCGGGCGCGGCATTCGATCATCTCGGCCGCATGGGCGAACTTACGGTGAGCTTCGGTTCGGATGAAGCGAGTGCGGAGACCATCATCCCCGCGCAGCGCGGCACGGAGCAGCCTGCAAGCTACTATATCAAGAAGATCTCGAGCCGCACGGCGAGCGGCGTTTCCTATGTCATCCTCGATATGACGGATGAAGGCAGGGAGGCGATCGCCGAAGCGACGGAAGGGGCGACGAGCTCCTATATCTACTTCAACATCGGCGGAGAACCTCTCATCACGCTGAGCGTCAGCGAACAGATCGATCAGAGTTCGCTGTATATCAGCGGTTCTTACGACGAAGATTCTTCCCTGCTCGTGGCGACCGTGCTCGATACGGCGCTTTCGTCGGGAACGGAGCAGGACCTCACTTTTTCGGTGGGCGAGATCTCCGAGGAGCGCGCGGGCTACGGCAGCAATGCGCTGACCATGCTCTATATCGCTCTCGGCGTGCTGCTTGCGGGTTCGGCGGTGTTCTTCTTCGTCCGTTACGGACGTCTCGGGTTCGCGCACCTTTACACGCTGCTCGTCTATCTCATTGCGATGACGCTGTGCATCTGGTCGATCGACTTTTTGACGCTCGGGGTGGGCTCGGTGCTCGCGGTCCTCTTCGGGGCGGTCGCGCTGAGCGTTTCGGAAGCGGCGGCTTACGAATATGTGCGCAAGGAGTTCGCGGCGGGCAAGACGATGACGTTTGCCGTCAAGTCGGGCTATAAGAAGTGCTTCTGGCATATCTTCGACGCGCACATCGTGCTTGCAGCCCTCGGATTCATCACTTACTTCATTGCACTCACCGAACTTTCGGTGTTCGCCTTTACGCTCGGCATCGGGATGTTCTTCTCCGGGCTGTGCGCGCTGGCGGTCGGCCGGTTCCTGTGGTATATCATGATGCCTTTCGCAAAGGATAAGGCAAAGTTCTGCCGCTTCAAGAGAGAGGAGGTGGAAGAAGATGACTAAGCATTTTTACACCGTAAAGAAACTTCCCATATTCTTGGCGATCTCCGCCGTCATCCTCATCGCGGGCATCGTGCTCTTCGCTCTCTTCGGGTTCAACTACGACGCGCAGGCGGGCAAGAGCTTCGAAGTGACTTATGACGCGGTCGTCACCATCGCGGGCGGCGAAGAGCGGGTGGAGGAGATCTGCGAAGATACCTTCGAGTCCCTCGGGATCGGCTACGAAAAGAAGTCGGAAGCCGCTCCCGCGATCGACAGCTCCTCGCTTGCTTCGACGGGCGACATGACGGTGCGTTATCTCTTCGCGGAGGACACGTCCGCCGATGCGCTCCGCTCGGCGCAGGACGCCGTCGAGAGCGTGATCGCCGGTGAATTTGCGGGCGCCGACGTCTATATCGTCGTCCGCACGCAGGGCGCGGCGCTCTTCTTCGGGGAGCCCGCATGGCGCGGCGCAGTCGCGCTTGCCGTTGCGGCGGTCGTGGTGCTCGTCTATATCGGGTTCCGCTTTGGCTGGGGCCGTGCGCTCACGGGGCTTTGCCTCACCGTGCATGACGTCCTTCTGACGCTTGCCCTCCTTGCGATCACCCGCATCCCCGTTGCGTTTGCGACGCTCCTTCTGTTTGCGGCGGCGGCAGCGGTCATTTCCCTCCTTCTCTGGATGGTGCAGTGCATGAAGATGCGCGAGATGTTCAAAGATCCCGCATTCCGCACGATGGACGCGGAGGATGCCGTGAACGAATGCGGCAAGGCTTCCTGTAAGGCGGTGCTCTGCGTGATCGCAGCGCTTGCGGCGGTGTTCGTCGTCGTCGGCGCCGTGGCTGCCGCGGGAACGAGAGCGTTCTTCCTGCCTCTGCTGTTCCCCCTTGCCGTCAGCGCATATTCGTCGCTGGTGCTCGGGCCCGCGCTCTATCTTCCCATGAAGAAGCTGGACGATCGCAGCAATGCCAAGAAAGGCCGTTACGTCGGAAAGAAAAAGGCGGAAAAAGCCGAAGAATAATTCGAAAGACTGAGAAGACGGCGGGAGGTTTCCCCGCCGTTTTTTGTCCATAAAAACGGGCGGAGAGAACGCCTCGGGTGCGGCCCGCGCCGCAAAGGAGAGAGCATGAAACGCATCGTGCGCGAATTTACATTTTCCCCCGACGAAAAAAGACGCGTCGGGGAGCTTGCGCGTGCGGTGGGCGTCACCGAAACGACGGCGGGCATCCTCTTTGCCCGCGGCATGGACAGCGAAGAGAAGATGCGGCGCTTCCTCTCCCCCGGCAAGCAGAATTTCCTCTCCCCCTTTCTCATGAAGGGCATGAAGGAGGCGGTGCTGCTTTTAGAGCGGGCAAAGCGCGAAGAGTGGCGGGTCGCCGTCTTCGGCGACTACGACGCGGACGGCATCGGCGCCGTCTCCATCCTCTCGCGGGCATTGAAGGAGTTCGGCATCGAGCCCTATCTCTATGTTCCCGAGCGGGCGGAGGGATACGGGCTCTCGGTGCGCGCCATCGACCGCATTTTTGACGAGTTCCTGCCCGATCTCATCGTCACGGTGGACTGCGGCATCTCCAATGCGGCGGAAGTCGAATATATCAAGGAACAGGGCTGCTATGTCATCGTCACCGACCATCACGAGCTGCCCGAAACGCTGCCCGACTGCATCTGCATCAACCCCAAACTGAAGGACGACTATCCCTACGACAACCTGTGCGGCGCGGGCGTTGCCTACAAGCTTTCGCGCGCGCTCATCGGCGAGAAGGCGGATACTCTCCTCGATTTCTGCGCGCTCTCGACGGTGGCGGACAGCGTGCCGCTCCTCGGCGAGAACCGCGACATCGTGGCGGCGGGCCTGGAGCTCATCAAAAACCGTCCCCGCCCCGCCTTCTCGGCGCTGATGGGCAAGGCGCAGGAGGTCACGTCGCAGACGCTTGCCTTCACGCTCGCGCCCCGCGTCAACGCGGCGGGCAGGATGGGGGACGCCAACGCCGCGCTCCGCCTCTTCACTTCGGAGGACGAGGAGGAGACGCGCGTCCTTGCCGAACTTCTCAACAATTACAATTCGGAGCGCCAGCGGCTGTGCGACGAGCTCTACGAGCGGGCGCGCGCGCAGATCGCCGCAGAGGGCGCTTACGGGAACGTCGTCATGGCGGAGGGCGAGGACTGGCACCCCGGGCTCATCGGCATCGTGGCGGCGCGCATCGTGGAGGAATTTTCCCGCCCCGCGCTCCTCTTCGTCAAACGCGGCGATATGCTGCGGGGGTCCGCAAGGAGCATCGAGGCGGTCAACATCTTCGAGGCGCTCAAAAGCTGTGCTTCCGAGATCGAAGAATTCGGCGGGCATGCGCAGGCGGCGGGCGTCAACGTGCGCGCCGACCGCTTTGAAGCGCTGAAAAGCGATCTTGACAGCTATATCGGCGCCCATTACACGCGCGAAGATTTCATTCCTTCGCTCGTCGTCAGCGGGGAGATCGAGGGGGCGTTCCCCAAGCGGCTCGCCTATGAGATCGAATCGCTGGAGCCCTTCGGCGTGGGCAACCGCCGCCCGCTCTTCGTGTGCCGTACGGGCAGGATGCAGGCGTCTCCCGTCAAACCCGCCTCGCCGCACATCGCCGTCTCGGGCGAAGCGCTCGAGCTCATGTATTTCTGGGGCGAGAAGGACCTTCCGGTCCTCAGGAGCGATATCCCCAAATCTCTCGTCTTCGAATGCAACGTCTCCCGCTTCCGCGGCAAGGAGTCCGTCAAGGGCTTCGTGCGGGCGGTCGTCTACGACGGCGCGGAGGGCGAAGACATCGGCGGCGAAGCCTTTTACGAGGGTCTTCTCGCGCTCAGGGAGGGGGCGGAGCGCCCCGTGGAGCGCATGGGGGAGGAAGAACTCAACGCGTATATCGCAAAAGAGCGCAAAAACTGCGCTTACGGGCTCGCCGCCGTCGCCTACGACAGGCGGACGCTTGCCCGATTCCCCGCGCTCAAGGGGCTGCCCGCGGAGGTGTTCCGCCTCTCGTCGGGCAATGCCGCCAACGTGGTGCTCCTCGCCCCTGCGCCCGACTGCGACCTTTCCGCCTACCGCGAAGTGGTGTTTCTGGAATCGCCCGCCGTCGTCGCTCTGCCCACGGGCAGGGCAAGGCTCGTCGCCAACGCCGACCTGTGCGGCAGGGAACGGCTCGCTTCGCTCCCGCATACGCGGGCGGACATGGCGGAAGTCTTCTCCGCTCTCCGCGCCGCCGAAGGGACGCTCAGAGGCATGGACGCCGCAGAGGCGGGCAGAGGGGCGGACTATCTCGGCTTCGGCGCAGAGCGCTTCCTCTTCGCGTTCGCGGTGTTCGAGGAGCTGGGGCTCATCGAGCTCAGAGAGGGGCGCGTCCGCATCATCCGCGGGCAGAAGACGCAGCTCGAAAAGTCGAAGATCTATACTGCGGTCATAAGGCTTGCAGAAGAGTAAGGTAAATTTGCAAAGGAGGGGGGAACGATGGAAGCCATCCTGATGAAGATCTACGAATACTACACGGGGGAGGAGCGCAACATGCTGCTCCATGCCTACGACTACGCCAAGGCGGCGCACGCCAACCAGAAGCGCGCCTCGGGCGAGCCCTATTTCATCCACCCCTGCGCCGTGGCGGAGATCCTGGTCGATCTCGGGCTCGATCCCGCGACCATCGCGGCGGCGCTTTTGCACGACGTCATCGAAGATACGCCCGTCACCGAAGAGGATATCCGCCGCGAATTCGGCGAGGAAGTCTTATCCCTCGTCGCGGGCGTCACCAAGCTCGATAAGATCGTCTTCAAATCGCAGGAAGAGGAAGAGGCGGAAAACTTCCGCAAGCTCTTCATCGCCATGGCGAAGGACATCCGCGTCATCATCATCAAGCTTGCCGACCGCCTGCACAACATGCGCTCTTTGAATTTCCTCTCCAAGGAGCGGCAGCAGCGCATGGCGCGCGAGACGCTGGATATCTACACCCCCATCGCGGGCAGGCTGGGTATTTCGCAGGTCAAGTGCGAGCTCGAAGACCTCTGCCTCAAATATCTCGACCCCGAGGCGTTCGAATACCTCGTCGAGAACATCCATCAGAAACTCGAAGAGCGCAACCGCTTTGTCGATTACGTCGTCGAAGAGATCAAGAAGATCCTCGTCGAATGCAACATCCACGGCGAGGTGTTCGGCCGTCCCAAGCACTTCTATTCCATCTACAAGAAGATGACGACGAAGAACAAGACGCTCGATCAGATCTACGACCTGACGGCAGTGCGCGTCATCGTCGGCACGGTGGACGAGTGCTACGAAGTGTTCGGCAAGATCCACAAGGAGTGGAAGCCCGTGCCGGGGCGCATCAAGGACTACATCGCAACGCCCAAGCCCAATTTGTATCAGTCGCTGCACACGACGGTCGTCACCAACTTCGGTCAGCCCTTCGAGATCCAGATCCGCACCGAGGAGATGCACCGCACGGCGGAGTACGGTATCGCGGCGCACTGGAAGTATAAGGAACAGACGACGGAGGAGACGACGCTCGATCAGCGCATCTCGTGGATCCGCGAGATGATGGAACTTCAGGGCGGCCTCAAAGATTCCAAAGAGTTCATGGATACCGTCAAGGGGTCGCTGTTCAGCTCCGAACTCCTCGTCTTCACGCCGCAGGGCAAGGTCATCTCCCTTCCCAACGACGCGACGCCCGTTGACTTCGCCTATGCCATCCACTCGGAAGTGGGCAACCACTGCACGGGCGCCAAAGTCAACGGCAAGATCGTGCCCCTCAACTCGACGCTGGAGCTCGGCGACGTCGTCGAGATCATCACCTCGCCCAACTCCAAGGGACCTTCGCGCGACTGGCTCAAATTCATCAAATCTACTTCGGCGAAGGCGAAAATAAAGTCCTTCTACAAGCGCGAGATGAAGGACGAGAACATCCGCTTGGGGCGCGACATGCTCGAAGACGCCGCCAAGAGGAAGGGCTATGCGCTTTCCGACATTCTCACCGACGAGAGCTTCAAAAAGGTCTCCGAAAAGCTCGCCTTCAACTCGCAGGACGAAATGTTCGCTTCCATCGGCTATGGGGCGGTCACCATCAACCAGGTCCTGTATAAGCTCATCGACTTCTTCCGCAAGGAAGTGCCGCAGCCGCTCGTGACGGCGAGCGAGCCAACCTATCACGGCAGGCTTGCAAAAGGCACCGTCACCATCAACGGGCAGACGGGGCTTCTCGTCTCCTTCGCGGGCTGCTGCTCGCCCGTGCCCGGCGACGAGATCGTCGGCTTCGTGACGCGGGGGCGCGGCGTCGTCGTACACCGCAAGGACTGTCCCAATCTGAAGGGCGCCGATCCCGCCCGTCTGCAGGCGGCGGCGTGGGTCGCCGAAGAGGGCGGCGTGCGTTTCAAGGCAGCCATCGTGGTCGTCGCGGACGATCAGGGCGCCGCTATCGGCGCGATCAGTGCAAGCGTCGCCGAGATGCACCTTGAGATCACGTCCATCAACGGCCGCTACGATAAGAACGGCAGCGCCATCGTCGACGTCACCGTCTCGCTCACCAACCGTCAGGACGTCGAAGTGCTCATCAAGAAGATCATGGGGCATCAGAAAATTATTGATGTGAGAAGAGCAAGCTAAAGAAAGTTCACACTTTTTTGTGCAAGCACAAAAAAGTCGTGAGGAGAATTCGCCGCAAATCTTTCCCTTCGGGAAATCTTCGCGGCGAGGGGTGAAGGTTGTTGGTTTTAACGGGCGCTATCGCCCGCGAACGCGTTTGTCATTCTAAGAACAGTAAGCGCCAAGTATGGCGCAAATTGAGTCCCGCAGCGCAAAAGCGTGGTTTTGCTCGCGGAAGTTTATTTTAGAAACAAGGGAAACGATAATTCCCTTGCCTCCCTCCTCGGGGTCTCCAAAAAAAGACGAAGTATTTTTTGGGGGTGAGGTTGAGAGGGCGGTGCCGAGCGAATGTGAGACGGAAGGAGTTTTGTCGGGCGGCGGGAAGGAGATTTTTCAAGGAGGCGGTATGGTCATCCAACTGATCGGACCCGTGGGGTTCGCGGCAAATTGTTATCTTGTTTCGGCGGACGGGAAACACGCCGTCGCCGTCGATCCCGGCGAAGCGCGCGTCCTTGCCGAGGCGCAGAAGCGCGGGCTCGTCATTACGCATGTCCTTCTGACGCACGGGCATTTCGACCATATTGGCGGGTGCGCCGCGCTGCAGGCGGCGGGCGTCAAGATCGGCTGCCCGAAGGACGATCTTATAGAGGTGCAAAACGCCAATGTGGGCGCGCGTCTCTTCGGGATGCCGCCCGTTGCTCTCTTCACGCCCGACTTTACTTACGAGGGCGGCGATACGTTGGAGCTGGACGGCATCACCTTCCAAGTCATCGCGACCCCGGGGCATACGCAGGGCAGCGTCTGCCTGCTCGTGAACGACGTGATTTTTTCGGGGGATACCCTCTTTCAGGGCAGCGTGGGAAGGACCGATCTCCCGGGCGGCGACTTCCGCGCGCTCGAGAAAAGCGTCAAGGCGCTCTATGCCCTCGAGGGCGACTATACGGTGTATCCCGGGCACGGGGAAAAGACGACGCTCTCCTTGGAGCGCAAGTACAACGGGGTGATACGATGTTAAAGGCACAGCCCGCCTTTTTGGAACAGGAACTCAATGAGGTCGTCCGCCTCTTTGCGGGGGCGGAGGAGCTGAAGATCGAACTTTTGCAGGACTACGACGGCGCAATCTTCCGCGGCGTTCTGCGCCTGAACGGCGAAGAGTCGCGCTATTCGCACGAGGGCGCGGCGGAGAACGAACTTGTCTACAAGAGCCTTGCCCGCCGCTATTCCAAGCTTGCCTTATACAACGCCCTTTCCGCGCATTTTTCTCGGCACCTTCCGTGGGGCGCGCTGACGGGCATCCGCCCCACCCGCCTCGCGCGCGGGGAGCTCGAAAAGGGGCGCGATTTTTTGCCGCTCTTTCACGAGATGGACGTCGGGGAGGACAACATCGAACTCGTCTCCCGCGTCATCAAAGCGCAGGAGGGTATCTACGAACGCAAGGAGGGCAATTGCGATCTCTACGTCTCGCTGCCCTTCTGCCCGACGCGCTGCGTCTATTGTTCCTTCGTCACCGCGCCCATCGACAAGACGCGGCAGTACATCCCCGCCTATCTCGACGCCGTGAAGCGCGAACTCGAGGGCGCCGAGGGGCTGTGGCAAAACCTTCGCTCCGTCTATATCGGCGGCGGCACCCCCTTTGCGTTGGAGACGGAGGAGCTTCGCGCCGTGCTGGAAGCGGTGAAGCCGCTCCGCACCAACGGCTGCGAATACACGGTGGAGGCGGGGCGTCCCGACGTGTTCACCGAAGAAAAGCTCGCCCTCTGTAAGGAATACGGCGTCACGCGCATCTGCATCAACGCGCAGTCTTTCTCCGACCGCACGCTTGAAGCGATCGGCAGGAAGCACACGGCGAAAGAGGTGGGGGAAGCGTTCGGACTTGCCCGCCCCTTCGGCTTTGTCACCAACTGCGACCTCATCGCGGGCCTCACGGGGGAGAGCCTCGAAGAATTTCGCGGCAGCATCGATGCTGCCGTCGCCCTCTCGCCCGACAACATCACCGTGCATACGCTGTGCCTGAAAAAGGGCGCGCGTCTCAAAGAGGAAGTCGAGAGCCTCAAAGAGGGGGATATGGGGGAGATGATCGCCTACGCGCGGGAAAAGCTCACCGCGGCGGGGTACGAGCCCTACTACCTCTACCGCCAGAAGTACATGGCGGGCGCTCACGAAAACACGGGCTGGACAAGACCCGGGCGCGCTTCCGTCTATAACATCGACGTCATGGAGGAGACGGCGGATAACTTCGCCGTGGGCGCAAACGCCGTCACCAAGAAGGTGTTTTTAAAAGAGGGGCGCATCGAGCGCATCGGCTCGCCCAAAGACCTTCCGACTTATCTTGAAAAGACACAAAAGCTCATCGAAGAAAAGAAAAAGCTCTTCTCCCGCACCTGAGCGGGCGCAGGGGCGCGCGGAGGAAAGAGCCTCATAGAAATTTCCCCGAAAAGCCGCCCGAAAAGCTTTGACAGCGGCGAAAAAATGTGCTATTCTAATAGAGACGTGCGCGAGGAGATACGCTCTCCACGTTTCCCTTGGCGCATCGCGAATACTTCCATAGGAGGATAAACGCAAATGGAAAAGGCAGAGATCATTGCGAAATTTGCCGCACACGAGGGTGATACGGGTTCGCCCGAGGTCCAGATCGCACTCCTCACCGAGCGCATCAACCACCTCAACGAACACCTTAAAGTGCACAAGCACGACAACCACTCCCGCCGCGGTCTTTTGAAGATGGTCGGTAAGCGCCGCGGTCTTTTGGACTACCTCAAAGCCAAAGACATCGAGCGCTACAGAGCGGTCATTGCTGCGCTCGAACTCAGAAAGTAAAAAGAAGCGGCTTTTTGCCGCTCTTTTTTTGCCGTTTTCCCGTTGATCTTCACCGTTTTCGGGGGAAGGGAGGCGGCGCCGCCGTGCGGTCGGGCGGCCGCAGGGCACAAGAACCAAAAAGAATTAAGGAGTTATCATTATGAATTATCACGAGTTCAAACTCACGGTGGGCGGCAGAGAAGTCACCATCGAGACGGGCAAGTATGCCGAACAGACCAACGGCATGTGCGTCGTCCGCTGCGGCGAGACGGCGGTCATGGTCACCGTCTGCATGTCGGCGACCCCCAGAGAGGGCATCGATTTCTTCCCCCTTCAGGTGGACTACGAAGAGAAGATGTTCGCGGTCGGCAAGATCCCGGGCGGCTTCAAGCGCCGCGAGGGCAGGGCGAGCGACAAGGCCATTTTGACGGCGCGCCTCATCGACCGTCCCCTTCGCCCCCTCTTCCCCAAGGGCCTCTTCAACGACGTGGTGGTCGTCGCCTCCGCGCTCTCCGTCGAGCCCGACATCGCGCCCGAGCCCCTTGCCATGATCGGCTCTTCCGTCGCGCTCTCCATCTCCGATATCCCCTGGGCGGGTCCCACGGGTTCGGTGGTCGTCGGCCTCGTTGACGGCGAGTACGTCATCAACCCCGATGCGGCGCAGCGCGAAAAGAGCACCATCCACCTCAACCTCGCAGGCACGAAGGACGCCATCCTCATGATCGAGGCGGGCGCGGATGAGGTCACCAACGATGAGATGGTGGGCGCCATCATGTTCGGCCACAACGAGATCAAGAAGATCTGCGCCTTCATTGAAGACGAGATCGTTCCCGCCGTCGGCAAGGCAAAGCTGCCCATCGAGCTTTATCACATCCCCGAAGAACTCGACGCCGCCGTGCGCGCGTTCGCTTCCGATAAGGTGGAGTGGTCCATCGATACCTTCGACCGCAAGGAGCGCGAGGCGCGCCAGGCCGAGGTCGAGAAGGAGACGCTCGAACACTTCGCCGACATCTATCCCGAAAACACCCGCGAGATCAAAGACAGCCTCTATTATCTCAATAAAGAGAAGGTGCGTTCCAAGATCTTCGATAAGGGCATCCGCCCCGACGGCAGAGGCCTCAAAGACGTTCGTCCCATCTGGTGCGAACGCCACGTCCTGCCCCGCGTGCACGGCTCCGCCGTCTTCACGAGAGGTCAGACGCAGACGCTCACGACCTGCACCCTTGCGATGCTCGCGGAGGCGCAGAAGCTCGAAGGCCTCGACGACGAGACGAGCAAGCGCTACATGCACCAGTACAACTTCCCCGGCTACTGCACGGGCGAAGCGAAGGCGCTCAGAAGCCCCGGCCGCCGCGAGATCGGTCATGGCGCGCTTGCAGAGCGTGCGCTCATCCCCGTCATCCCTTCCGAAGAGGAGTTCCCTTACGCGATCCGTGTCGTCAACGACATCCTCTCTTCCAACGGTTCTTCCTCGATGGCGTCCGTCTGCGGCTCCACGATGGCGCTGATGGATGCGGGCGTTCCCATCAAGGCTCCCGTCGCGGGCGTCGCGATGGGTCTCATCAAGGACCAGGCAACGGGCGAATTCCGCGTCCTCACCGATATCCAGGGCCTTGAGGACTTCCTCGGCGATATGGACTTCAAGGTCGCGGGTACCGTCAACGGCATCACCGCCATCCAGATGGACATCAAGATCAAGGGCATCTCCGAAGAGATCATGCACACCGCGATCGAGCAGGCGAACGAGGGCAGGCAGTTCATCCTCTCCAAGATGCTCGAATGCGTGCCCGAGGTCGCGCCCGAACTTAGTAAGTACGCGCCCCGCATCATCTCCTTCAAGATCGACCCCGAAAAGATCGGCGACGTCGTCGGCAAGCAGGGCAAGGTCATCAACTCCATCATCGCAGAGACGGGCACCAAGATCGACATCGAGGACGACGGCACCGTGTGCATCGCTTCCTACGGCGATCCCGAGTCCGCACAGCGCGCGAAGGCGATCATCGAATCCATCGTACATGAGCCCGAAGTCGGCGATATGTTCATCGGCAACGTCGTGCGCATCCTCTCCAAGGTGGGGGCGTTCGTCGAGTTCGCACCCGGGAAGGACGGCATGATCCACATCTCCAAGATGGCAGACCGCCGCATCGACTCCGTGGAAGACGTGCTCGCGATCGGCGATATGGTCAAAGTGCAGATCATCAAGATCGGCGAGAAGGGCATCGACTTCAAGCTGCTCGAAAAGCTCTCTTAAATTTCAAGGCAAAACAAAAGCGCCCCCGCATCTAAGCGGAGCGCTTTTTGCTTGGCGCCGCAGAAGTTTGCAGCCGCCCGTACGGCGAGTACCTCAGGCGCAGATCATCGCCTTCCAGATGCGCTCGAAACCTTCCTCCATGCCGAGGGCATGCGAAACGAGCTCTCTTATCTCCCTGTCCATGCCTTCGGGGCGGTCGGAAAGGCTGCTCTTGAGGCTCGTGATGCCTACGACGGTGCCCTTCGTCATCATCTCGGCAATGTGCGCGCGCGAATCGTCCTTCATCGTATTCAGCTTGATGCTGCTCCACATCATCGCCTTCTTGAAGGGACCGGGCTCTTTGAGGATGATGCCCTTCTCGCGGGCGAGGGCGGCGGCGCGCGACACGAGTTTTTCGTATTCGCCGTATTCGCGTTCGAGCTCCGCTTTCGTTGCCTCGTCGGCGGCGGGGAGGATGTCTTCGATGGACTGCATGGCGAGCACGCCGTTGCGGTAAAGTTCCGCCAAAATTTCTTCGCTCTTCTTTTCCATACGGAAAGTATGCGCAAACGCGCCAAAAAATATCCGAACAGCGGAAAAAACCGCTTGACAAACGCGGGCGGGTATGGTAAAGTACTCTCTGAGCCGCTAAGGTCGGGCAGCAAAGTGCCGAGGGATCGGCCGCCTTGCATCTTGCGAGACTGGAAAGAGGAGGTAAACAACAGTGTACGCGATCATCGAAAACGGCAACAAGCAGTATAAGGTCTCCGAAGGCGACGTCGTCAGAGTGGAAAAGCTCAAGGCAGAGGTCGGCGAGGAAGTTTCCTTCAACGTGCTCATGGTGGCGGATGAAAACGGCGTCAAGGTCGGCAGCGACGTTGCAAACGCCAAGGTCACCGCAAAGGTCGAAGCGCAGGACAAGTACCGCAAGATCATTGTCTTCAAGTATAAGTCCAAGAAGAACGAGCGCAAGAAGCAGGGCCACCGTCAGCCCTTCACCGCGGTCAGGATCCAAGCGATCTCCCTTTGACTGCACGGGGCGCCTTGAAAGGAGGCGTCCGGAAATTCATCATAAGGAGAAATAATCATGATCTTTATCAGTTTATTCGCTCATAAAAAGGGTACCGGTTCCTCCCACAACGGCCGCGACAGCAACGCGAAGCGCCTCGGCGTCAAGCGTCAGGACGGTCAGGCCGTGCTCGCGGGCAGCATCCTTGTGCGCCAGCGCGGGACGAAGATCCACCCCGGCAACAATGTCGGCATCGGCGGCGACGATACCCTCTTCGCCCTTAAAGACGGCGTTGTCAAGTACGAGCGTCTCGGCAAAGACAGAAAGCAGGTCAGCATCTACTAAGAAGGTTAAGCTCCGCAAACAGCGGAGCTTTTTTTGGCAACTAAAACCCGCGGATAGTCCGCGGGTAACAGAGAGCTTTAGCGGTGAGGCTTGCAATAAAAAACTCCTTTTGATAAAATGGAGTTGCGACCTGGCAGTTGCAACGAAAGGAATCAAAAGGAGGACATCCGGATGGATGACGTAAGAAGTTTAACACATACGAAATGGAATTGCAAGTATCATGTGGTGTTTGCGCCGAAATATCGCAGAAAAGTGTTCTATGAAGAAAAGCGGTTGGAGATCGGGGCAATACTTCGGGAATTATGCCGGTGGAAGGGTGTGGAGATCATAGAAGCCGAAGTATGCCCCGATCATATCCATATGCTGTTAGCGATCCCGCCCAAGATGAGTGTCTCGGGATTCATGGGGTTCCTGAAGGGGAAGAGCAGCCTGATGATCTACCAAAAATGGGGAAGCATGAAGTTCAAGTACAGGAACAGACAATTCTGGTGCCGGGGCTACTATGTTGACACTGTCACATATTTTTATGGACAGTTTTTATTTTAAGTCTTTAGCGGCTTTCGATGTTTAATATATTAAGCATCATACCTCTGAAAGTGCCTCATGGATAATTTACAACTTATCGCAGACAGAATGATATAAATAACAACCCCTATAATCAAAGCGGCTGCTTTTGCTCCTGTGTTTACAGAATTCAGCCCGTTCAGTGTAACGGAATACAGCGGCGTTGCCCAACGTAAAACGATAAAAATGCCGATCAGAAGAAATACGGCAACCGCGCCGATCACGAACGGAACGCCGATCTTATCGGGGGATTTGAAATAGCGCGGAAAGAAGATCAGGTTGAACACGCCGAGCAATACCGCACCATTGCCGACCAAAGCAAGATTTGCCGAGATACCCGCTTGATTGACATATTGCTCCGCAGGCAAAACAGCGCCTTTGACTGCGCCGATAATCCCGACAAGCAACAAAATGATACCTTGCAGCCCGAACACCACAAGCATCTTTGCAAGGGGGATATGCTCCTTTTTGACGGGCAATGCGCAGGAAAATGCAATATCGCCGTTTTCTCTTGTCATCATACAGCAGAAAAATACCGAAAGGCAGGAGAAAAAGAAAATGACTTCATAGGGATAATTCGGCACAAATACAAGCACGGCAAGGAAGAGAAAGATAAAAGCCGTAGGATGCATACAAAGAGCGATTTCCTTTTTAATTAAATTCAGCATATCTTTCCTCCTCGTTTGCTCTTTCCAAATGTACGATGATATGATCGATCGTTGTGTCGGTGACGGCAACATTCGTTGATATTTGCGTATCACGGGGCAGCAGCCCTTCATAGCCTTCTTTGACCGCCTTCACGCCGATGGCTTTGGAGGCCGTCGCGTCTGCAAGAGATGAAAAATGCGCTAACTTATATTTATCCAGCAATTCTTTCAGTGGACACGCCACAAGAATCTTGCCCTGTGATATATAAACTATATCGTCGGAAATTCGCATTAGGTCGGACGTGATATGCGTGGAAAAGAGTACAGATACCCCTTCTTCACGCACAAGCTGTAAAATGATGTCGCAAAACTCTTCGCGCGAAAGCGGATCAAGCCCGCTCGTCGGTTCGTCCATGATGAGCAACTTTGCTCCGTGCGAAAGGGCGAGGGCAAGCGCAAACTTTACCTTCATGCCTTCGGAAAGTTCTTTGACCTTCTTTCGTTCGGACAAATCGAATTGCACAAGCAATTTTTCATACTTGCCCTGATTCCATGTCGGATAGAAAGGCGAGTATGCTTTGCGGATAGCGGCAAGCGTATTCATAGGATAATATCGAAAGCCACCGCCCACATAGCCAATCATCTGTTTGACAACCCTTTCGTCTTTAATAATATCTCTACCAAAGACGGCGACATCTCCTTCTGTTGCGATAAGCCGTAAGATACCTTTTATAGTCGTGCTTTTCCCTGCGCCGTTTCTTCCGATAAGTCCGGATATATGCCCTTTTGGTACGCAAAAACTGACTTTATCAAGCGTAAATTCAGGATATACTTTCGTCAACCCCTTTACTTCAAGCGCATTCATTTTTGCTCTTTATCTCCATTTTTAACTTGATTGACTGTATTCCAAAGCGTTTCCATGTAAGAAAACGGCTGCAAGGCAATGCCTTGCCCTTTGTCTGCCATCAAGACCAACGAATCGCCTGAATGCAGCGAGAACATATCCCGCACCTCTTTGGGGATGACGATTTGTCCTTTGGGACCGATCTTGACCGTTGCCAGAAATTTACCTTCGGGGAAATTTTCCATTGTTCGCTCCTTTTGGTATAATTAGTATTACTTTTCTTACTAATTATAACTCATGCCACATTGAATGTCAAGTGAAAGAAGCAAAAACCACTTTGGCACCGCAGCCAAGCACACGCCGCGGAAAAGCAAACAGAGAAATGACCGGAAAGCCAAACCGAAAGCGGGGCGGAGCAGGCCCGGAAAAAAAGAAAAAAAATTCGGTTTTTGGCGCAAAAAACGCTTGCATTCTTTCTCTTGTTGTGCTATTATAATCAAGCAAGTTCGGAAGCTTAGCTCAGCCGGGAGAGCATCTGCCTTACAAGCAGAGGGTCATAGGTTCGATCCCTATAGCTTCCACCATACAGTGCGGAATGTTGATTATGCGGGAATAGCTCAGTGGTAGAGCGTCACCTTGCCAAGGTGAATGTCGCGGGTTCGAGTCTCGTTTCCCGCTCCAAACGTACTTTCCGCACTGTTTTTTTGGCGCCATAGCCAAGTGGTAAGGCAAAGGTCTGCAAAACCTTGACTCCCCGGTTCAAATCCGGGTGGCGCCTCCATGCGAAAGGCATCGTCTCGGGCGATGCTTTTTTCGTAAAACGGAGGCGAACGGGGAGGGCGGTAAGCCTTTCGGGGCGCAGTTGCGGGCGCGGATGCTGCGGGGCGGCGCCATTGGGCGGAGGTGCCAAACTTCATACGCCGCTGTGGTGGAATTGGCAGACGCAAGGGACTTAAAATCCCTCGGTAGAGATACCATACCGGTTCGAGCCCGGTCAGCGGCACCACAAAGATGGGAGAACGAAGATGTTCTCTCATCTTTGATTTTTGCCCGTGTTTCCATTTTCGGCTCAGTTTATAGTATAGATGAGTTTTTCCGTCCTGTCAATCGGGCGGGAAGGATATTCCGGTTCAAATAGTATGAAAAAGGCTGTCCGAGGGAAGGACAGCCTTTTGTGTAAAATTGATCCCGGCGGCGCGAAGGCGGGGAGCCGCCATAGCGCGCCTTCCTTATGAAATTTGCACGCGGCGGAGCGAACGGGGGAAAGAACGCCCCGCCGTGTGCGGAGGAAGAACTTACTCTTTGACGGCGCCTGCCGACATCCCGTTGACCATATACTTCACGAGGCAGAAGTAGAGGATGACGATGGGCACCGCAATGAAGATGGAGCCTGCGGCAAAGCGTGCAAATTCCGTTTCGTCGAGGTACATGAGCCCCACGGCGACCGTCCAGTTGTCCATCGTGGGCAGCAGCAGCTGCGGAAGGATGAAGTCCGACCACGGCCAGGTGAAGGACGTGAGCGCCGTATAGACGAGGATGGGCTTGGAAAGGGGCAGGATGATCTTGGTGAATACCTGAAAGTTGGTCGCCCCGTCCAGCCTCGCCGCCTCATCGATGGAGGAAGGAATGGTGTCGAAGAACCCTTTTTGCACCATGTAGCCCATCGGCGCCTGCGCGGAGTAGATGAGGATGAGCCCCCAATGGTTATTGATGAAATTGAACTGCGTCATGAGGAGAAACACCGCCGTCATTGCCATGAAGGAAGGGAACATCCCCAAAACGAGCGTCGTTTTCATGAGCGCTTTGCGGCTCTTGAATTTGAAGCGCGACATACAGTACGCCGTCAGGATGGTGAGGAGCGTCCCGAACAGGCAGCTCAAGACCGCCACGAACAGGGTATTCCCGAACCATTCGGGGTAGTTATACATCTGCGTATCGGTGAACAGGTTTTGATAATTGCGGAAGCTGAACGCTTCGGGGAAAAACCCTTTGAGCGTATAGAGCGAGCCCGAATCCGAGAAGGACGCGAGGATGAGCCACAGGCACGGGAAGAAAAAGAACACGGCGACCGCGATGAGGATAACGTAGGTGATCGCGGCATCGACGGCGCGGCTTGCTCTGATGCTTTTGCTTTTTTTCATCGATAGGTCTCCTCCTGCCTGTAAGAAGGCGAAAAGATGTAGACGACGAGCGATATCACCGAGGTGATGAGGAAGATGATGAGGCTGATCGCCGCGCCGATGGAGTAATAGTTGTTGTCGATGGACATCTTATACAGCCAGTTGATGAGAAGGTCGGTGTCGTTGGCAAGCACATACCCCGCCGATTCCGCCACGTCGCTCCGAAGGAAATAAAAGACGCCGAAGTTGTTGAAGTTGCCGATGAACTGCGAGAGGATGACGGGCGTCGTCGCGAACACCACGAAGGGGAGCGTCAAGTACCAGAATTGCTGGAAGGCGTTGGCGCCGTCGATTTTCGCCGCCTCGTATTGGTCTTTGTTGGCGTTGGAGAGGATGCCCGTTGCGAGCAGCATGGAGGAGGGGATGCTGATCCAGGCGTTGACCATGAGCCCGATGAAGCGCGCGGGCCAGGTGGAATTTGCGCCGAAGAAAAAGATCGCATCACCTCCGCCCTGCGTGATATAGTAGTTGACGGGGCCGCCGTTCGCGAACATGAACTTAAAGCCGAGCATCGTGATGAACCCGGGGATCGCATAGGCGAGGATGGGGAAAAACCGCCAGAACACCTTTCCTTTGACGCAGGACTTATTGAGAAGGAGCGCGAGCGCCAGCCCGCCGAAGTAGTTGATGCCCGTAGAGAGCACCGCCCAGAGGATGTTCCAGCCGAAGATCTTGAAGAAGGTCGTCGCATATTCGCCCACCGCCACGAGCTTGCCGAAGTTTTCAAAGCCCACCCAGTCGACGAGACGGGGCGGCACGATGTCGTCGCCGTAGTTGGTGAAGGCGATGAGGATCATGAAGACGATGGGAAGGATACTGAACACGCTGACGCCCAGCACGGGTAAAAAGAGGACCGTCTTATAGAACTTTTGGTCGAAGAGCTGCTTGACGTCCTCGAGAAAGGTGAAGGGCCGTTTGCCCGCTTCGACGCGTTTCTGCGTCTCATAGACCCCTTTGACGTTTGCCGCATACAGCGCGAGATAGAGGATGAGCATGATGACGGAGAGGATGCCCGTGATGAGCATCAGGACGGAATCGTCGCCCTCGATGCCGTACCACGGGTTTGCCTCCACCGTTCCCAGCGTAAAGAGCCCGAACAGGTCTGCGGCGCCCGCCAAAATGAAGTAAGCGAAAAATCCCGCCTGGATCAGGAGATAGAGGGCGCCCTTTGCCCACTGTTTATACATCATCTGCCCCGTTCCCATCAGGAACATGGAGCAGGCGACGCGGAAGTTCCCGTGCGTTACGATCTCCGAGAACCCCGCCCATTTTTTCCTGACCGCGCCCGCGAATTGGCCGAGCCACCGCGGCGCGCTCCCTTCTGCTACCTTGTTGACGTTCTTTTCCATATCCTCCTCCTTTAACTGAGCGTATGGATGGCGCTGTAAATATCCTCATCGAGCTTTTTCATCGCCGCGATGAGTTTGTCGTCCGTGTCGTAGGCTGTGCCGTTTGCGAGGCCGTCCTCCGCGATAAAGCGCAGAAGGCTCCCGAGGCTTGCCCATACCTGCGTCATGGCGCGCTCGCCCGGCATGATATAGATGCGGCCGTTCAGAAGATCGTCAAAAACATCTTCCGCAACGCCGCCCTCTTCTTCCACGACGTCCGCACGGGCGGGAACGATGCCCAGAAGTTCGCACCGCCGTGCGATCCATTCCTTGCGCGAGGCAAATTCCAAAAACGCAAGCGCCGCGTTGGGTGCCTTCGTGTACGAGCTGATGGCATAGCCGTTGATGCCGCCCATGACGGTCATGTCCATTGTCTCGCCCTCGCGGTCGGTAAGATCTCCGCTTAAAGGGAGGGCGGGCACTTTGGTCATGACGAGATTTTCCCGCACATAGGCGTCCACCTCTTCCTCCGTCCAGTCGCGGTGCGTGCGGCTCCAGGAGGAGGCAAAGTTTTCCACGAACGATTCATAGACGTCGGGCGTCGTCATCGTTGCAAAATAGGTGCCGTTGCCGAGAAGTTCATAGGCGGAAGTCGTGATGGTGTCGTCCGCGCAGTTGTTGTCCATGACGGCTGCAAGCTGGCGGATGATGCGCGCGCCCTTATACGATTCGCCCGCGGAGAGCCCGATGTCCTCCGTATCGAACGCGCCCGTCTCGTCCTTCCCGAAGATATAGCCGCCGTAGGAGAGGAAATATCCTGCGGCAAAGTACTGATCGTTCAAAGACTTCATATAGCCGAACTTCGTACCATTGGAGGAGGCTTTGATCTCGGCGGAAAAAGCGTAAAGATCCGCCCAGTTTTCCACCATGTCGGGGATGCCGTTCTTGTCGTCGTCCCATTCCTCCTGCCAATTTTCGGGGAGCAGGTCTTTGCGGTAGTAGAGAAGGGGCTCCTGCACGTTGACGGGAACGGCGAAGGTGTACTCTGCCTCTCCCATCTGCATCCGATAGGCATCCCAGGCCTCTATGGGGATCTGAGAATAGGCTTCCATCTCCTCGACGGGAAGGGGCTGGATGTGCTTGTTGAGCGCATAGCGCATGAGGACGTCGTTCGCCTGATAGACGACGTCGGGTCCGTACCCCGCAGGGCCGAGCTTTTCGAGGTCGGTATAGGCGCCCATGTTGGCGTCCACCGCCTTGATGCCGTATTGCGCATATTCTTCGTTGAAGGCATTGAGAAGCTCGTCAAGATACCCCGTCTCCTTCGCCGTATCGTTGTCGAGGATCTGCAAGGTCACATTTTCTTCCAGAACGCCTGTAAAACGTTCCTGCGCTTCCTGATCCTCCCGCTGCAGCCCGAGCACCCCGAAGGTCGTCAAGACCGCGATGACGGCGAGCGCATGGGCAAGGAACAACGCGATCGTCTTTGTCATATCATCCCTCCCCGATCTTTTCGATCATAAATGTGTATTGATTGAGGACGCTTTCCGCGTTCGTCAGAATGAGTCTATCGGTCAGCGGCTGCTCTTTCCCGAAATTGACGGTGAGCCGCAGCTTGTTCTTTTCTCCGCGTTCCAAAAAGAAGAGATCGCCCTCCGCCCATATTTTTGCCTTCGTCCCGTGCAGGGCGGCGCTTTCCCGTTTGCAAGCGGCAAGCCGCTGCACGAGCCGCCAAAGGGGCGGCCGTTCCTCCGCGCGCGCCCAGTCCATTGTGCGGCGGCAGTCGGGGTCGTACCCGCCCTCCATGCCGATCTCCGTGCCGTAATAGATGCACGGCACGCCGACAAAGAGATAGAGAACGGCGAGCGCACATCCGAGTTTTTGGATATCGCCCCCGACCTGCGTCAAAAAGCGGTGCGTGTCGTGGCTGTCCAACAGATTCAGCATCATGCCGTTGACGGTATCGGTGTTGCGCATCAGAAGCTCGTTGAGTTTTTCCGCAAAGCCCGTAGCATCGAGCGTTCCGAACGCAAACGCATCGAGGCACGCCTTGGTAAAGGCGTAGTTCATGATGCTGTCATACTGATCGCCCCGAAGATAGGGGTTGGCGTCGTGCCAGTTTTCGCCGATGATGACGCACGCTCCGTTTTCCGCCTTGACGGCGGCGCGGAATTTGCGCCAGAAATCGTGCGAGACTTCGTCCGAAACATCCAGCCGCCAGCCGTCCACGCCGTACTCCTTCATGTAGTGCAGCGCCACGCCGATGAGGAAGCGCTGCACCTCTTTTTGAGAAGTGTTCCACTTGGGCATATAGTCGCAGGCGGCAAAGCATTGATAGTTGACCTTTTTTGTATCGACCTTGTCTCCGTCGATGAGGAACCAGTCGAAATAGCGGGAAGCCTTCCCGTTTTGCAGCACGTCGCGGAACTGTAAGCACCGTTCGCTGACGTGGTTGAATACGGCATCCAGGACAACGTGAAATCCCGCTTCGTGCGCCGCCTTCATGAACTTACGGAAGTCTTTCTCTCCGCCGAACATCTCATCGATCGCAAAGTAATCCTGGGTATCGTATTTATGATTGCTCACCGACTGAAAGACGGGCGTCAGATAGAGCGCGTTGACGCCCAGCTCATGGAGATAAGGCAGCTTTTTCGTAATGCCTTTGAGATCTCCGCCCGCAAAGCTCTTGGACGTCGGCAATTCTCCCCACGGAAGCGTAATATAGGAATCGTCCTTTTCTTCATTTCCGCGGAAGAAGCGGTCGACGAAGATCTGATAAAACCGTGCATCCTGCATCCATTGCACGGGGCGATGGATGTCCGCCGCGTTGAGATAAGCGATCTGAAAGGCGTTGTAATAGCTCAGATCGAAGGCGAAATGTTCCGAAAGCCCGTCCTCCGAATAATAGTAGGTCTTTCCCCTTTCCCGGATGCGAAAGACATAGACAAGGCGCACGTCGGAAAGCTCCAGCTCCGCCGTATAATAGTTGAAAAGGCGGTCGGAACAGCAAAGGCGCATGGCTTTTTCGCGGCGCTTTCGGGCAAAATCATACTTTCCGCCGTAGAGTACCGAAACTTCCGGGGTATCCTCCTTTGCCGTCCTCAGCCGCAGCGCCACGCTGTTTTCGGAGAGGGCATAGGCGTACTGTGTCTCCGGTTTGTGATACATTGCCTGTTCTTGCATACGTTTGCTCCACGATATTGACAAAATACAAAATTCCGATTATAATGAGAACTATGAACAAAAAAGTTACGATCAAGGATGTCGCCGAGGCGGCGGGCGTGTGCAAAGCGACCGTCTCTTACGTCCTCAACGACCGAAAGGATCAGAAGATCAGCGAAGAGACAAAAAAGAAGGTGTGGCAGGTCGTCAATATGCTCGGATACCGCCCCAACGCCTTTGCACAGAATATGCGCACCGCCGTCGCGCGGCAGATGTTCGGCGTCTATCTTCCTTCCGATCTCAACGCCCTCGAACGGGCGGTGTGCCTTGATTTTCTGGAGGAACTCATCGCCGTCGCGCGCGAAGAGGACGCAAACATCGTGCTTTTGCCGTCCGTTCCCGAGCGCGTCAACACGGCGGACGCCATCGTTACCTTCTTTCTGACGAGAGAGCAGTTCTTCGCGCTCGGCGAAAGCAACTTTATCCCCATCCTTTCGGTGGACTGCCGCATCGACGATGCGCTCTTCTTTGAGATCGCGCCCGACTATGCGGCGCTCAGAGCGCAGGCGGACGCGCATTTTCAAGCTCCTTACCGCTATGTCTGCATCCCGCCCCGCGACGAAACGCTGAAAAAGGAGATCGAAGGGGCGTTTGAAAACGTCACCTTTGTGCGCGGGCTTTCCGACCTTGCCTCCATTTCCGAAGGGAATTGTTTCATCACGCAGACGGTGCTTTTTGAAGCGCTCTCGGGCCGAAAAGACGTGTTCTGCCCCGATGGATTGGAGAGGAGGACCGCCGAACGCGCTGCCGCGTGTATCCGTCTTGCTCTTTCGCACGAACCCTGTAAGCAGCACATCTTCAAAGTCTCATAAAAATCCGATCGGACGGCTTAAAAGCCGTCCGATCTTTGTGTCCGTTAAGCCGTTACTTCGTAAATATTCAATTCGCCCGTATTGAGGTCATACACAAAGCGGTATGTCCCTGCCGTCGTCGAAGTGAGGTTGCCTCCCGTTTCGGGGCGGAAGAGCGCGTTGGCATTGTCTGCCGCGTCCTCGCCCAGCGCACCTGCGCCGATGAACGTGCCGTCGCTGCCCGTCGTCGTATCGAGCTGCAGCCCTGCCTGCCACGTCGCGCCATTCACCATCTCGTCCGTGATGGTCATCGTGATCTCGAACACGCCGTCCGAAGTTTCTTCGAGCTTATAATCGTCGATGAGTTCACCGTTTTCGTCGGTGATCTTCCAGCCTTCGACGAAACTGCCCTTGATATACACCGTGTGCTGCATATCGGCAGGTACGATGGTGATGATCTTGGCATAAGCGTCAAATTCGATATTGTACGTTCCCGCCGTCACGACGGCAATGTTGTAGTTGTTATTGTCCGCGTCCGCCGCCTCAAAGGCGCCGTCCGTGCCGCGGTAGTAACGGAAGTTGTAGGCAGCAAGCTTCTCGCCGCTCTCTTCCGTCGCGCCCTGTGTGAACGATTGGATGACGATCTCGTCGCCGGCGGCAAGTTCGATGCCGTCAAGGGTATAGACGTCGTTCCCTGCGGCGGCAAACTTGTAGTCGGGATCGTAGAACGATTGGTTCCAGGAAAGCCCGCCGAAGCTGCCGTCGAGATAATAGTCCGCCTGTACAAGCGTCGCATCCTCATCGAGCGCCGCGCTGAGTGTTTTGCTGTCCGCATCGTAGGTGAAGGTGTATTCTCCCGACGTGTTGACGGTCATGTTATTGCCCGCAGCCGTAAAGAGCGAAGCGCTTTCTTCGTCGAGGTTGGTCACATTGATGTACGTCGTGCCGACGGTGCTTTCCCCTGTCTCACGGTCGACGTTCAGGCTCGTGAACATGACCTGATCGCCCGCTTTCAGATAGACGGTGAGCGTATAGGTGGAGCCGACGCGCGTCATCTGCGTAGCGGGATTATACATATCGCCCCACTGCGTGATATCCTGCCCCTTGATGTAGAACTCCGTCACGGTGGAGGAAAGCTCTGCGGCAGGTCCGTTGTATTCATATGTAATGGTATCGAAATTGCTGATGGAGACCTGCCCGTTGTTTACGTTGTCGTCATAGTAGTCCTCGTCGGGATAGGTCGTCAGCGTGAAGGTGTAGTTCCCGGGGTATTCAACGATGATGTTGCTCTGCTTGTCGGCAGTCTCCCCGATCCCGCCGCCGCCCGAGAAGGGCGTCAATTCCTCGCCGTCCACCGTCATGGTGCGGTCGGCAAGGGGGATGTAGCCGAAGCCGCGTTGGTTCATCCAGCTCGTATCCGTCGCAAACTGGAACTGATCGTCCTCATAGAGATCGAGCGTGATCGTAAACTCGTTTTCATCCTCCGTCTTTTCCAGCATATGGACGTCGGTGATGACCGTGCCCCAAGCGCTCGACGAGAGGATGTCTCCCTGCCCGCTGCCCACGATCGCCCAGGTGCGCGTATCGTCGGTACCGACTGCGACATAGCCCGCATACAGGTTTCGGTCGGCAGTGATGGACTCTCCCTCAAAGTCAAAGACGCGGTTGAGCCCCGCATCGACATACCAATCGGAGAACTCCATGCCCTCTTTGGCTTCGGGTTCCCAATAGGTCGCGTGGCTGCCCTCTTCCACTTCTTCCGTCTTCAAGACGGTCGTGCCGTCATAATAAGTAACGGTAAAGAAGGGCGTTTCGGGCTCATCCGGCTTACAAGCCGCAAATGCAGCCATGCCCAGCACCAGAACAAGTGCCATAACGATCCATTTCAGCTTTTTCACCTCAATTCCCTCCGAAAATAGTGTTACTGAACTGTTTCAGTACAAGTTGATTATAGCACATATTTTCATTCTGTCAAGACCTTTTTTGAAATTTCCGAAAATTTTTTGTGAGGTTTGTTCTTATCGGGCTTATTTCTGCATGTGGATGGGAAAGAGCCGATGCAGGTTTTTGCTGAATTTCCTTTTTCGGAGACTTGACATTGGGACATTGTAATGATATAATATCGGTGCGGGAGGCAAACAAAATGGCTGAAGTAACATTATATCATGGCTCTGTTTCGGTTATCAAACAACCCATATTCGGGAAAGGCAACCCGCACAATGATTATGGACGCGGCTTTTATTGCACGCAGTCTATTGAACTTGCCAAAGAATGGGCGGTAGAAGAAGATCGCGACGGGTATGCCAATCAATATCTACTTGATTTGCAGGGGCTAAAAGTGCTTGACCTTTCGACAAAGGACTTTACCACGTTACATTGGATAACCTTGCTTTTACAAAACCGTGTGTTTACTCTTAAAAACGATATTATCAAAGCAGGGAAGAGGTATCTAATTGAGCGCTTTTCCCTGCCTGTCAATGAATATGACGTAATAAAAGGATATCGTGCCGATGACTCCTATTTTGCCTACGCAGAGAGTTTTCTGAACAATACGATTTCCGTTCAACGGCTTTCGGAGGCATTGAAATTGGGAAATTTGGGCGAGCAGGTCGTTTTGATGTCGCAAAAGTCGTTTGGACAGCTGCGGTTTTTGGGATATGAAGCTGCCGATGCCGCTACCTATTACCCCTTGCGGAAAGCCCGGAACGAGCAGGCGCGCATGGAATTTTTGAGCAACCGGAGAGGGGTGCTCTCGCCGGATGACCTTTATCTTGCCGATATTATCCGAGGAGGTATCAAGCCTGATGATCCACGCCTACAATGAACAGTTCCTCGATATCATCCAAAGAAAGGTGTCTGCCATGTTTGAACTTGCCGTCCTGGAAGAGCATATCGAGATCGATGCCTTTGCGCAAAAATTCCTGTCGTCTCCCGTCTGCCGCGCACTTGAAACAGCCGATCCCGTCTATGCGCTGGGGAAATCGGCAAATGAACTTTTGGCGCTGATATTGGACAAAGAACCGCTGAATATAGAAACAAGCAGCTATGCCTCGCCCGAGTATTGGGTGGGCTGGGTGCTTGCCTATGCGCAGTGGTACTTCAACAAGCCTTATGCGGCGCTCATAGCCGCAATGCCGTGCAGTACGATCTTGGGGCATTATTTCCCCTATCATGAAATGGATATCATGCACAGCATGGATTTGATTGCAAAACATCTTAAACCCATCTGTCCTTTGAAGGTGATAAGGAAAAAGCGTAAACTCAGTCAAACGCAGCTTGCCAACCTTTCCAACGTGCCTCTGCGCACGATAAAGGCATACGAACAAGGTACGGTGGATATTGCAAAAGCGCAGGCTGAAACATTATATGCGCTCGCACAAACCTTGAATTGCACGATTGAAGAACTGATTCGATAACGAGGCGACTTTCAGCGTCGCAAATCATAATTTCTATTTGCCAAAAAGTTATCTATGTGGTATTTTAGGAAATAAGTTCGCCGAACATATCGGCTTCTCACTGTATATCTGCTATATTGATGCAAAAATATAGATAAAAGCGGTTGTAATTGCTTATCGGGACATTTTGGAACAAGTAAGAAAGACCACTATATATAGCGGTCTTTCTTTATATTATATACTGTATATTGCATTTTAGAAGTGTTACATCTGCCTTAAGATCCCTCGGTAGAGATACCATACCGGTTCAAGCCCGGTCAGCGGCACCAAGTCATAATAGCTTGAACTTCTTTACTGTAAAAAGAATGTTCGGGCTATTTTGCTATATTGAGGAATTTAAAGAATTCCGAACATAAAAATAGCGGGCAGAGCGAATTTTGCTCTGCCCGCCTCGCCGTTTTTATCATCATAGTATTTTTCTTCTACGGCGCAACCTGATCTGATTAGATTACTTTAAACTTTTATACCGCAACTTTCAGCGGTTTCCTCTCGCCGCAACTTATGGCGGCGTTCCCTGTACTTTTTAAAGTGATAAATTATTATTAAGTTTTGTATTCAGTTGTCGATTTGCCGACCATTCGGCATAGTCTTTTTGTCCTTGTTCGGACAGAAGATACTCCCTGACTTGTGGTAACAGAACTCTCGCAAGAGATTCTATCTGATAATCGGGAATATCAAAGTCAGTTTGAATTAGTTTCTTTCTCGCCATTCCCCGTAGTTATGTATTCTGTTCGATACGTTTTCCTCCTTATTAGCGCTTATTCAGTTTTATTTGCTCCATCCAGTTCCCGAACCTTTGAAGGGAGTAGAGCGCTTTACTGCCTTACGTTGCTCGGCAGTTGCCAATGCTTCCCGAAGTTTGTCCGGCGCTTGCTCTCGTAGCTCTCTCAAAGTCTTGGCGTCCTCTTGGAGCGACAGCCTCTCTCGCTCGGTCTTTTGATAGAGCTGAAAGACGTCGTGCTGGTCTTTAATGCTGTATTCAAGCTCTTGTCTGAGCCGTGCGTTGTCAGCGGCAAGTGCAGGTACGTCTTTCTTGTTCGGCTTACGTTTTCCTGAGTTGTATTCCTGCGCAACGTTTTCTTCAAGCTCATACGTGACTTGTTCCGCGTGGGCTTGGCTTTGCTCTGCGGCTTCTTTTCGTTTTTTGGCTTCCGATGCCTGCAACACGGCAGCTACAGCTTCGTCTTTCATCTTTTTGACCTTGTACGATATTGTGTCAAGGTGCTTAGCTGTACTGCCTTCCTTGCCGCGTTGCAAGTTCCATTTCTTACCCACCACAGAATGAAAGTCTGTCTGCAAGGTTTGCAGCGCTTTGCGGTCAAACAGTTGCTTGGCACAGAGTCTGCCTTCTTCAATCGGGATTAAGTTCAGGTGCAGGTGCGGCGTGGTCTCGTCTACGTGGACTACGGCGGAAATAATATTTTCTTCGCCATATCTGTCCGTAAAGAAGCGGGTGCAATCTGCAAAGAATTTTTCCTGTTCACGCGCTGACAGACTTTTGAAGAACTCTCTGTCTGACCCCACGACAAACGAACACATCAGAACTGCGTCCTTGCGTACTTTCGTAGGCAAGTCGAGTTCCGCTATCCTTTTGTTGATGTGCTGAGTGTAGGAGCATTGTCGCTTAATGACATTGTAATTGTTTCGGGTGCGAGCGCAGTCTATCTGCGGATTGTTGGCAGGATAGTTTTCATCTCGCTCGTTCTCCTGTTCGACGGGTGCAATGTCCGTCTTGTGATATTTTTCCATGTGACAAACCAAATAGCTTATTTCATTGTCCTCCTTGTTTTTTTGATTAAAAGCCCTCGGCAGAGCGAACGGTACTTCGCTTGCAAAGTATAGTGAGCTATACTTCGAACCCACGAAGTGGAAGAAGTATCAATAACGCACTTCACATTTGCTTGCCGAAATAAGACTTTTGAGTGCTTTGTAATTTCCGTTTGCTTGCCTGATTTATGGCGGTCCGATTGTCGTTTGCTTGTTCATTTTTCACCTCCTGATTTGTTGATTTTTTATCATTACCCACGAGCAAAATCATAGGCTTGATTGTCTAAAAAAGAACGCAAAAAAGTCGCTGATGCTTGTAACGCGATCACCGACTTAAAACCTTATTTAGCTGTAAGCTCTATGGTGGTTAGCCATTCTATGTAATTTTCGGTTTATTTACTTTTGTTTTGCCTCGGTTATCTAAAAATTTGTACACTAAAAAAGCCCATCAAGGCACGTCTCAAAATGCGAGATGTTTTAGGCTTAGTTGCTAAAAAATTGTTCAACAATAAAAGCCTATCATCGCACATCTTTTCCGAACGAAGGCGATAACGACTTATTTTGAAAAACTGTAACACAAAATAAGCCTGTCTTCACTCGAAGAAAGTCAGCCACTTAACGGGGTTTAAGTAAAAAAAATGTACGCTTACAAAACCCCATTAT
The DNA here is from genome assembly GCA_944376295.1 of uncultured Clostridia bacterium. GTDB lineage: Bacteria > Bacillota > Clostridia > Christensenellales > Borkfalkiaceae > Gallimonas. The sequence continues at coordinate 110,271 of CALWCE010000004.1, read as the reverse complement.
GGCGCGTCTTTCAGACGGCTCGGGCGCAGCGCGTTTCGCGCTGAAAACCTTGCAGAGCAGTGCGCTCTGCGGCGCAGTCATATCTGCGCTAAACTCTCTCGTGAAAGAGGAGTACCTGTACTTGAATGTACAGCAAAAGAGCACAGGCAACATATCCGCCTGTACTCTCGCATTATATCATAATCGTTTCGTTTTGTCAAGAGAATATAAACATATGTTTGTATTATTCCATAACATAATCTATTATGCAAATATTTTTTGCTTTGAATAGTGACGATTATTCAAGTAAGCGTAATTACACTATACTGCAATACAGACTTTACTTCTTTTTTGCAGACTGCTTTATCTGAGAGTGGTAGAAGTAATTAATAATAATTGGCTTGCCAGTTGGGTTACGAAGAAATGGCTCTTCGTCGATAACATACATAAAACCATTCGTCTCGGCGTATTCCGTCACTTTTCTGTCTAAAATCCGCCAATATGTCATGTCGTTTTTATTATAAATCTGCTGATAGAGCGGCAGTAAGTCGGTATATTTTTTGTCTATATATTCCATTATCTGAGTTTTGAAGTTGCCGCGCAGATTATGGTTTTCCAGCCAGATATAGTCGCAGAAGTCCTTTATTTGCTCGATTATTTCAAACACTTGCGTTATTCCCGGAAAGATGGGAGATATAAAGCAGGTTGTGCGTATACCCTCTTCGTGGCACTTTTTCATAGCCGCAATTCTGCGCTCAATCGAAACGGCTCTATCCATATCGTTTTTGAAGTTTTCGTCGAGCGTGTTTATTGACCAGCTTATGAGTGGAGAAGGGAAGGTCTTTATGAGGTCGAGGTCACGCAATACAAGGTCTGACTTTGTCGTGATTATAAGGTTTATTCCGCTGCCCTGCATTTCTTCCAGAAAGGCGCGTGTCCGGCAGAATATTTCCTCCTGAGGGTTGTATCCGTCCGTTACAGAACCTACGATCATCGTTTGTCCAGTATATTTTTGAGGATTTTTTATCCTGTCCCACTGTTTTACGTCGAGAAATGTTCCCCACGGTTCGTCGTGTTCCGTGAACCTTTTCATAAAGCAGGCATAGCAATATTTGCAGGCGTGTGTACAGCCGACATAGGGATTAACCGAATACCCCGCGATGGGGAGGTTGGATTTTGTAAGCACTGTTTTTACTTTTATATACGTAATTTTAATGTCGTCCATCATTTGTCTCCCAGATTTGCAAGTATTCTCTTTAAGTAATTTTCAAACTGCTCAACTTCGCTGTCGGTAAAGCCTTTATAATAAATGTCCTCTATCTCGCGCGTGACTGCATCGTATTCCTCTTTGAGCGCGGCGGCCTTCTCTGTAAGCGATATGCAAACACTGCGCTTATCCGTTAAGCTTTCCTCCATGGCAATCAGTCCCTGCTCGTCCATTCGCGTCAGCATGGCGGAGAGGGTAGTCTTGGCAAGCCCGCTCTTTTTAGAAATTTCGGTCGCAGTCATTTTGCCGTTCTGCCATAAAACATAGAGTATTTTGCCCTGCGCGCCGTTGAATGCGTCGATATTCTTCTCTTGAAGGATCTTATCAAACTTACGTCCGCCTATATTTTTTATTTTGGAAATTAAAAATCCGCCTTGCCTTGCGTTCATAGATTAAACTCCTTGGGAAATTTCTGTATCATCTGACTTTCGGGAATAATTCCAGCGAAAAATAAATCCTCCTTCATAAAAACGGGTATATTGTTTGCCAGTGCTTGCGAAGCAAGTCCATTAATCCACGACTTTTGAGAAGGTGTCTTGCCCTTGCAGTTGCCCGTTTCGGTGCCCAGTACCACCCACTCAATTCCCGTAAAATCCACTTCGCCAACTTCATCGGAGAGCGGCTCGAACGTGGCGTGATAGTGCTTTGCCCTGACATTGCTCTTTAAAATTTCTATGCGATTTTTTTCCGCAGCGCAGGTGACAGTCACGCCGAACCACAGGTTATCAAGGTCGGTCTGAATGTGCAATCGTTCGGGACGTTTTGTCAGAAACAGATAGGTATTTTTAGGCGTGGCCGCAGCCTTTTCAAAAACTTTTTCCGTCCAGTCGGGTTGCCAGTAGGCAAGGTCGCTCATGCCTGTAAGCAGAAAGATCTTCGGTTCTTTGCTGTCAAAGAGCCGAAGTTTGCTTTCAAAAAACTCGGGCTTATTAAAGTCGTCTGTGATATGAAATCTGCGGCAATTATTTCTTGCGTAGCAGTATCTGCACCCTATCGGGCATCCGATGACGATGTTTAAATTTTTTATTTTGTCCTTTATGCAGGTTATCATATCACTTTTTCTGCGCGGGAGCAAGCTCTGCGTATCCATTCCAACCGAAAACCGCCTCGACGCTATCGTCTGCATATACTGTTGTTACGTCGCATATGTGCAGGATATGGTCGTCGGCGTCAACGGTCGAGTTGACCTTTGCAACTATGGCAAGGCGCGTTAATTCGGGGACACAAATTTCTGTTCCGTCAAGCTTCTGCATTGCAATGTTGAATTTCTCAACCTTGTCGGTGTCTCTTCCGGAAGAGGTGCCGCAGGCAATCAGTGCTCCTGCAAGTTCCGCGCCGGGAACGGCGATAACGACTTCATTGTTCTTTGCAAGCAATTCAAGCGTGTACGCGCCCTTGTTCAGCGAAAATACAACCTTTCCGGGGTTGGTTGAGGCATATGTCCAAAATGCAAGCGTTGCCATATTTGTCTTTCCGTTTGCTTTTTTTGAGCAGATAAAAGTCATGGGATTAGGCGAGGTGTAAACGGGAGCCTGTGCAATTTTAATTTGGTTCATAATAATCTCCTTAAATTAATTAAGTTCCATATGGTACTAATATAATACTATATAGTACTATTTATGTCAAGCAAAATTTTCATTCTTAAAGGCTATAAGATAGAGGCATGGTGAAAATTGTGGGAATATACTGTAAAATTCAAATTGACAATAATGCATTTTTTATGTAAAATATAAGCATAACACAAAAGGGAACTACCGATGAAAGAATCTGGCATTGTGGCTGAAAGATTAAAGGCTCTGCGTGAAAGCGTTAAATTATCTCAGGCAAAATTAGCGGTAAAACTTGAACTAGAACAGACGGCGATCTTTCGTTATGAAAGTAAGACCTCATTTCCTCCTTATTCCGCATTGATTCGATACGCCGATTATTTTGATGTGTCGCTCGACTACATTTTCGGACGTACGGACAAGCCGCAGGGCAAGCTGTACGACTATAACCCCAAAGCTTTCGATGACGAGAAGATGCAGCAGTTTGTGGAGATGTGTTTTGACCCCAAATCTCCTGCCAATGCCAAACTTAAAGAAGCTGTGCTTAAACTCTTACGGGAGGAACAGAAATAATGAGAGCCGTAATTTATGCCCGCTATTCAAGCGACAATCAGACGGAAGCATCTATTGAGGGGCAACTTCGCGAATGTATGGAGTATGCGACCTATAACGATATTCAGGTCATCGGCAACTACATAGACCGCGCGTTTTCGGCAAAGACAGACCATCGCCCAGAATTTCAGCGAATGATTAAGGACAGTTACAAACACGCTTTCGACTGTATTATCGTCTGGAAGTTGGACAGGTTTTCCCGTAACCGCTATGATAGCGCGCACTATAAAGCACTGTTGCGCAAAAATGGGGTAAAGGTCATCTCTGCAAAGGAGACGATTGCCGAAGGCTCCGAGGGCATACTGCTGGAGAGCGTTCTGGAAGGCATGGCAGTATACTATTCAGCTGAGCTTGCCGAAAAGGTAACGCGCGGGATGAAAGAGAATGCTTTAAAAGGTTTGTGGAATGGAGGCAACGTTCCGTTCGGCTATGTGATAAATAATGAGCGCAAGCTTGATATTGACCCGCAAGCCGCGCCCGTCGTTCAGGAAATTTTTAAGTTGTGTAATGACGGCAAGACGGTAAAGGAAATCAATCGCATAATGGACGAGCGCAAAGTAACTCGCTCAAATGGTAAGGCTCTGAGATACAATGCAATCCGCTATATGCTCTCTAACAGAGTTTATATCGGAGAGTATCACCACATGGGAGTGGTGATAGAGAACAGCGTGCCGCAGCTCGTTTCGAAAGAGTTGTTCAATGCAGTACAGTTGGAATTAGCTAAGAGCTCAAAGGCACCTGCAAGGCATACGGCAGATCAAGATTATCTGCTTACTACAAAACTTTTCTGTGGGAGATGCGGAGCAATGATGGTTGCGCAGGCAGGTACAAGCGGTACAAAAGGAATCGTCTATCGCTATTACGCCTGTGTTCGGCAGAAGAAGCACCAATGTGAAAAGAAGCCTGTCAGTAAAACAAAGTTGGAAGATTTTATTGTCTATAAGACTATGGAATTCCTAAAAGACGACGACATTATTGAAAGGCTTTCGGCAAAGCTGTACGAGTTGCAGTATACGGAAAGTACTATTCTTCCAAAATTGCAGGAACAGATAAAACAAAAGGAAAAAGAGATAGAAAATATCGTCAACGCCGTGCAGAAGGGCTATGCGACGGAAACATTGTTGAAACGACTTGACGGGCTGGAAAAGGAGAAGCGCGAGATAAGCGACGCGATTGCCAAAGAACAGCTAAAAGCTCCGATATTCTCGCAAGACCATTTCAAAATGGCTCTCTCAAACTTCCGCAAGATAGACATAACCACGCAGGAAGGTAAGCGCAAGATAATAGATACATTTATCAACGCAATTTACCTTTACGACGACCACTTAAAAATTATATACAACGCCAACGGTAAGGAAGAAACAATAAGCCTTGCGGAACTCGAAAGTTCAACTTTGTTTTCACGCGGGGCACCACAAAGATGGGAGGACGAAAGCGTTCTCTCATCTTTGTTTTTTTGTCCGTGCTTGCCTTTTCGGCTCAGTTTATAGTATAGATGAGTTTTCCCGCCCTGTCGATCGGGCGGGAAAGATTTTTCTTCTTAAATAGTATGAAAAAGGCTGCCCGATCGAAAGGCAGCCTTTTGTGTAAAATGGTTTTGGCGGCGCGAAGGCGGGGAGCCGCCAAAGCGCCTTCCTTATGAAATTTGCACGCGGCGGAGCGAAGGGGGGAAAGAACGCCCCGCCGTGTGCGGAGAAAGAACTTATTCTTTGACGGCGCCTGCCGAGCCGCCCTCGATGAGGTATTTGGAGAGCGCCACATACAGCGCGATGATGGGCACCGCCACGAACATGGAGCCCGCCGCGAAGACGGAAAATTCGCTGTCGTCGAGCGAATTGAGCCCGACGGCGACCGTCCAGGATGACTTGTCGACGAGCAGCATGCTCGGGAGCATGAAGTCCGCCCACGGCCACACGAAGGCGGTGAGCGCCGTGTAGACGATCATCGGCTTGGAAAGAGGCAGCGTGATGGAGACAAAGACGCGGAAATCGCTCGCGCCGTCCAGCGTGGCGGCGTCGTAGATGGTGCCGGGGATGGTATCGAAAAATCCCTTCTGCACTAAAAATCCCATCGCCGAGCCGCTGCTGTATAAAAGGACGAGCCCCCATAGATTGTTGATGAGGTGCAGTTGCGTCATGATGACGAAGAGCGCCGTCATGTTCATGAAGTTGGGAAAGATGCCCAAAATGAGCGTCGCCTTCATGAGCGCCTTCCGGCTCTTGAATCGGTAGCGGGAGATGGTGTAGGCGACCGCGATGACGAGGAAGGTCGAAATGACGCAGCTCACCGCCGCCACGAAGAAGGTGTTGCCGAACCACCGCGGATAGTCGTACTTGTTGGTCTCGGTGAAGAGGCGGCGGAAGGTATCGAAGCTGTAACGTTCGGGGAAGAAGCCCTCGAGCGTCAGAAGATCTCCTTCCGCGTTGAACGCCGAAAGCACCAGCCAGATACAGGGGAAGGCGAAGAGAAAGCTCACAAGAAGGACGAGGAGATAGACGAGCGCCGTTTTCAAAGCCCGTTCGGGGCGGAATAATGTGCGTTTCATCGGTAGGTGTCCTCCTTTTTATAGGCGGGCGAGGTGACGTACGCGACGAGCGAGAAGAGCGCCATGAACGCGAACAGGATGAGGCTCAAAGCCGATCCCAGCGAATACAGCCCGTTTTCCACTGTCAGGTTATACATCCAGTTGATGAGAAGATCGGAACTGTTGGCGTTGAAGTAGCCGGGCGCGTACACCGTCTCGGGCCGCAGGAAGTAGAAGATGGAGAAGTTGTTGAACTGGTTGATGAAGGTGCTGATGATGACGGGCGTCGTCGCGAACAGCACGAAGGGGAGCGTCAGATAGAGGAACTGCTGGAACGCGTTCGCGCCGTCCAGCCGCGCCGCTTCGTACATATCCTTGCTCGCGTTGGAGAGGATGCCTGTCGCAAGGAACATGACGGAGGGGACGCCGATCCACGCGCAGCAGAAAAAGCCAAGAAGGCGGAGCGACCATTTGGAGTCGTACGAGATGATGGTGAACGTCTCTTTGACCCAGCCGAGCGCCTTGAGCTGCCCCACGATGGGCCCGCTGTCGCAGAACATGAAGCAGAAGCCCGTCAGGGTGATGAAGCTCGGGATGGCGTAGGCAAGCATGGGGAAGACGCGCCAGAACCGCTTGAATTTGAGGCACTTCGCGTTGTATAGAAGCGCCAGCCCCAGCCCGCCGAAATAGACGAGGAAGGTCGAGCCGAACGCCCACAAGACGTTCCAGACGAGGATCTTGCCCATCGTGCCGATGTATTCGCTCATCGTGAAGATGACGCGGAAGCTCTGAAAGCCCGTCCAGCTCACGAGTTTGGGCGGCACGATCTCGCCGCCGTAGTCGGTAAAGGCGACGAGCGCCGTGAACACGATGGGCATCACGTTGAAGATGCACACGAAAGCGAGCGGCAGGGCGAGCGTCAGCACATAGAACTTCTGATTGAGGAGCGTCTTGCAGCTCTCGCGGAAATTGCGCACGCGGTTGCCCCGCCCGATCTCCCGCACGGTGAAGATGACGTCCTTGACGTTCGCATGGTAGGCGAGGACGAAGAAAGCGATGAGAAAGAGCGTCGTGATGCCCCATGCGAGCATGGAGACGGAGTTGTCTCCCTCGATGCCCATGATGGGAACGCCCTCCGTCGTGCCGAGCGTGAAGAGCCCGATGATGTTTTCGACGCCCTGAAAGACGAGGAAGAGGATAAATCCGATCTCAAAGAGCAGTAAAAGCGCGCCTTTTACGAATTGGCGGCAGAAGAGCTGCCCCAGTCCCATGAAGATGCAGCTCAGCCTGACGCGGTAGTCGGAGTATGGGCTTCCCCGCGCAAAAGATTGGTGTTTTGCCTGCATGGTGCGCCTCCTTTACGAGATATCGCCGACCGCCATCGCCGAACGGATGTCGGAAACGAGCTTTTCGAGCGCGCCTTTGAGCGCTTCCTTCGTCGTATAGACGGGCGTCTCGCGCGTCGTGTTGTCCGTCGCCACGTCGTTGAAGAGCGACGAGAGGGGATCCCAGATATACTGCGTATCCCGCGTTGAGGGCATCATGTAGACGAGCCCCGCGGAGACGCGCTCGCTCAGCACTTCGGAAACGCCGCCGAGCTCTTCGGCAAGGTCGGTGCGGGCGGGAACGGCGCCCAAAGCTTCGCTGCGCCATTTGAGGTTTTCATATTCCGAGACGAACTTCACGAAGGCAAGGCTCGCTTTGGGATACTTCGTGTAGGAGCTGATGCCGAAGGCGTTGACGCCGCCCATCGTCGTGGGGGCGAACGTTTCTTCCTCGATGTCCGTGAGCTCCTTCGTGATATCGCCGTCCTCGGGAAGGCGCGGAGGCGCCACAACGACGAGGTTTTCCTTCGCGGCAGCCGCGGCTTCTTCCTCGCTCATGCCGTCGCGCACATAAGTTTGGGTCAGATTTTCCTGGAAGGTCGTCAGCCAGTCGGGCGTGCCGATGGTGCAAAACGCCGTGCCCGCCGCGTTGGTGAGATAGGTCGCGACCTGCGTCGTCGCGTTCTGCGAGATGCAGGTGGAGCCCAGAACGCCCGCAAGATCGCGGAACAAGTTGAGGCCGGTTTCCGCGCCGTCTGCGGCAAGGCCGATGTCGTCGTGCGTTTCGCCGAACACATACGCCCCGTAGGAAAGCAGGTACCCTGTATTGAAGTACTGGTCGACGAGCGACATGTACAGGCCGTATTTCGCCCCCGAGGAGTTCTCCTTCACCTGTTTGCTGTATGCGTAGAGCCCGTTCATCGTCTCCACCATATCGGGGATGCCGTTCTGATTGTCGTCCCATTCCTCCTCCCAATCTGCGGGGAGCAGGTCTTTGCGGTAGGTGAGGACGGTGGATTGCTGCGCCACGGGCATGCCGTAGTAAAGATCGAGCCCGTACGTTTCGAGTTTGTAGACGTCCATCACCGTTTGAGGGATCGTATCGGTATCCAGCTGTTCGGTGGGGAGGGGCAGGATATGCCCGCCCTCCGCATACCGCATGAGCATATCGTTCGCCTGATACAGAACGTCGGGCCCGTACCCGTCGGGCCCGTTCTGTTCGAGGTCGACGTACTGATCCATGTTGGCGTCCACCGCCTGCACGTTGTATGCTGCGTACCGCTCGTTGAAGGCATCCAGAACTTCCTGAAGATGCCCCGTTTCCACCGCCATCTGATTGTCGAGGACACGGATGACGGCATTGCGTTCGATGTCGCCTTCAAACTTTGCCATGAGTTCTTCATAAGTGAACGTGCCGCCGCTCGTGCGTTCCCCGCAGGCGGTAAGCGCTGCGGCGGAGAGCGCCGCGGCAAGGCACAGTGCAAATACTTTTCCGCGTTTCATACTGTTTCCTCCCGATCGAGAATGAGATAGGAACGAGCCCCGATGATATGATAGCAGTTCTGCCCCTCAAACGTCAAGGGCTGCGCCGTCGCATTGACGGCAAGCGTGAGTTTTTCCCGCTCGATGACGACGAGCTCTCCCTGCGCATAGATGCGCGCCCTTCCGCTTATCTTGGGGCGGAGCGCCGTCAGAGAGCGGACGGCCGAAAAGATGGTTTTATCCCAATGCGTTTCGTCCCAGTCGAAGGTGCGGCGGGAGTCGGGCTCGTATTCCCCCTCCATGCCGATCTCCGTGCCGTAGCAGATGCAGGGCATCCCCGGGAAAAAGAAGAGGACGGAAAGCGCCAGGATGAGCGCGACGCGGTCGCCGCCCGTCAGTGTCAGAAAGCGTTCGGTGTCGTGGCTGTCGAGAAGATCGAGCATCATCTCGTTGACCTGATCGGTGTTGCGCATCAGCAGCTCGTTGAGCCGCGCCGTAAAACGTTCGGCAGTCCGCGTCCTGTTGGCGAAAAAGTCGATGCACGCCTTGGTGAACGAGTAGTTCATGATGCCGTCGAACTCATCGCCTCTCAGCCAGGGCGCGGCGTCGTGCCAGCTCTCGCCGATGAGGATGGCGTCCTCGTTCTCCGCTTTTACCGCCTTGCGGAAGCGCCGCCAGAAATCGTGCGAAACTTCGTCCGCAACGTCCAGCCGCCAGCCGTCGATGTGGCACTCTTTCATCCAATGCAGCGCCACGCCGATGAGGAAATCCTGCACTTCCTTGTTGCTTGTGTTCCACTTGGGCATATAGCGGCAGGCGGCAAAGCACTCGTAGTTGCCCTCTTCGGGGTCGGGCTTCTCGCCGCGGATCACAAACCAATCGAAATACCTGGAGCTTCTTCCCTTGTCGAGCACGTCTTGAAACTCGGCGCAGTGCATGCTGCAATGGTTGAACACGGCGTCCAATACGATGCGGATGCCCCTTGCGTGCGCCTCTTCAACGAGCGCTTTCAAGTCCTCGTCCGAGCCGAACATCTTATCGACATGAAAGTAGTCGACGGTGTCGTACTTATGGTTGCTCGGCGAGGAAAAAACGGGTGTTAAGTAGACGGCGTTGACGCCGAGTTCTTCGAGATAGCCGAGCTTTTCGCGGATGCCCCGAAGGTCGCCGCCGTAAAAGCTCTTGGGGTCGGGGATCTCGCCCCATTTTTTGTTGATGTAGCCCGTATCCTTTTTGTTGTCGCCCATGCGGAAGCGGTCGATAAAGATCTGATAGAAGACCGCGCCGCCGCACCAGCAGACTTTGCGGTGGACGTCCGCCTCGTTGATGTAGGGGTGCTGGAAGAAGTTATAGTAGCTCTTTTCGTGGTCGTAATCGATGGTGAGCCCCTCTTCGGAATAGTAGTAGGCCTCTTTCCCGCTTTCGAGATAGAACACATAGCCGATGCGCGAGTCGGGCACGCTGAGCTCGGCGGTGTAGTAGTCAAAGAGCTCGTCCGTATAGCTTTTTTGCATGGAGACGGTCTTTCTCTCTTTCAGCCAGTCGTATTTGACCGCATAGATGAGGGTGACGCGGTCGAGATCGCCTTTTTCCGCCCGCAGGCGGATGCGCAGTTCCTGTTCGCCGTATGCAAAGGAATATTGGGATCCGGGGATATGGCAGATCGCCGTTTTGTTCATGTCTGCTTCCTCCCTTTTAGGAGCATCGGGGCGGTATGCACCGCCCCGATCCCGCGTTTCGTTATGCTTTTTCTGCCGTCAGCGCGAGCGTGCCGTCCGCCGCAACGGAGACCGTGAAGGTGTAGCTTCCCGCCTCGGTGCAGAGCAGGTTGCCGCCCCATGCCCAGTCGGAAACGACGCCATCGGGCAGTTCATCCGCCACCGCCAGCTTGGACTTGTAGGCGGGCGAATAGTAGGTATCTTCGCGGTAGGGCGCGTGGACCGCCATCGGGATGCAGAAGTAGAAGTAATCGCCTTCGACGAGCTCGAGCGTCACCGCATACTCTCTTGCCATGCCCTCGGCGGGATCGATCGCTTCCAGCTGCTGCACGGTGCCGCCCACGCCGAAGTTGTTGTCTGCAAACACCGAAGTCTTGCCGTTGTAGGCTGCTTCGTCGATGGTGAGGTTGCCCGTCGCGGGGTCGACGGCCTGCGCATAGGAGAGCCTGCCGCCCAGCACCTTCCATTCCTGCTCGGACGTCAGAAGGTCTGCCGTCTTGTCCACTTCGATGGAGCCTTCGAGGGAATTTGTCTCCTCGTTGAGCGTCACAGTGAGGGTGAAGGTGTACACGCCGCCTTCCACGACGACGATATTGCTGCCCATGCCGTCCGCCTTTTTGAATGCGGCGTCTTCGCCGTTGAATTCGTCGATGTCGGGGTAGTAGAACATCGTGCCGTCCTGCGCCGCAATGCCGCCCTCTTCTTTGAGGAGACAGTACGCAAGCAAGAACTCGTCGCCTTCCGCAAGCGTCCACGTCTGCGTCCAGGTGCCCGTGCCGTCCGCCTTGTTGTCGGAGATCTTGAACATCTCATAGGCGGAATATTGCAGCGATTCGACGTTTGCGCCCCAGTTGGTGCCCGCGAGTACGGATTCGGCGCTCGTCTCTGCCGACGAATTGCCATAGATATACCAGGTGTAATCGGAGCGGTCGACGGTCACTTCGGGCGCGTCGCCGTTGCGCACCACCGTGATGGAGCCCACGTTCTTGTCCTCGGCGTCCGTGGTGAGCGTCAGCGTATAGTTGCCGCTCACGGAGACGGTGATGTTCACCTGCCCGTCGCCGAGCCCCGTGCCGGGCGCGCTCATGTAGTCGTTTTCTTCAAGGTACTGCCCGCCGCGCGCACCGCCGCCGCTTGCATCGTCCGTGTTCCAGACGCCTTCCTCATCCATGATGCAGAATTGGAACTGATCGCCCACATACAGATCGATGGTGATGGTAAATTCGTTCTTGCCTTCCGTCTTTTTGAGGATATTGCCGTTCTCCCCTTCGATGGGGCCGCCGTTCCAGCCGATCGCAGCGAGCGGCCCGCCTGCGGAAGAACTGCCCGCGATCAGCCACTGCCGCGTATCTTCTTTGGAGGACGACCACATCGAATAGACGTTGGTGTCCTTTTCGATGACGGTATCAAAGCTCCAGTCATGCGTGAAGTCCGCCGTCGCATACCAGCCTTCGAAGACGAAGCCTTCCTTTTCATAGCCCTCGTCTTCGGGCGTGAAGGAAGCGACGGTGCCGCCCTCTTCCACTTCCCGCTCCGCAATGACGCTCTCCCCGTCGAGGAAGGTCACCGTAAAGCGGGGCGTCTCCTCCGTGTCCTCGCAGGCAGCCAGGACGCCGAAGGCGAGCACGAATGCAAACACCAGCCCCGTGAGAAGGCTCATCGTTTTGCGCAGCTTGTTGGTCATTTGTGTTTTCCTCCTTACCATTCGCCCGAAGGCGATTTATTTAATCGGTTAAGTAAATTATAGCACACATTTTCATTCTGTCAATAGTTTCGGGAAAAATAGTTTCGGAAAATTTATTTAAGCGGTTCGATCAAGAAACCCCGTTGACTTTTGTACCCGTTTCGGGTACAATAGCCGTATGGAACGCGAAGAAAGGCAAAAAAACGTGACGATCGCAGAGGTCGCAAAGGCGGCGGGGGTGTCTTCGGCGACGGTCTCCTATGTGCTGAACGGCAGAACGGACATCAAAGTCGCCGAAGCGACGCGCGAAAAGGTGCTTTCTGTCTGCCGCGAGCTCGGCTATCAAAAGGGCACGGGGCGTGGGCGCACGGCAAAAGCGGTCACCATCGACGATATCGCGCGCGAGGCGGGCGTTTCGACGGCGACCGTTTCTTATATCGTCAACGGGCGGACGGACGTCAAGATCGGCGAAGGGACGCGAAGAAAGGTATTGCAGATCTGCAATCTGCGCCAATATACGCCCTCTTCCGTCGCGCGGCAGCTTGCGGGCAAAAAGAGCGGGCTTGTCGGCATCTGCGTGCCCGAGAGCGGCTGCGCTCTTCAAAATGCGCACTACTATGTTCTCCTGCGCGCGCTTCAAAGCGCTCTTCGTGAGGCGGGGTACGGCGTCCTTCTCTTGAATGCGGGCGAAGAAGGACGCCCCAAAGAGATGCCCGAGGGCATCCTCTGTATCGATCTGACGCAGGAGGAATTTTATTCTCTCAAAGAGAGCTGCTTTATCCCCATCGTCGCCGTCGGGATGATCGTGGACGATCCGCTCTTTTTTAAGGCGTTCGTCGACCACGCGGCGCTCATTGCCGCCGCAAAAGAAAAACTTTGCTGTGAGACGGTCACCTATGTCGCCTATCCTTACCGCAATGCGCCCTATCTCGACGATCTGCGCGCGGCAATGAACGGGGATACGCTCTTTCTCGTCCGTTCCCTTTCCGATCTGCGCGAATATATCATGGCGCACCCTGAGGAGCGCTACGTCTTTGCCGATCCCGCGCTCGCCGATGCGTGCGCGCCGCTTTTGGAGACAAAGCAGTACTGCACGGTCTGCTATGGCGACGAAAGGACGGAAGGCGCAAATATCCGCCTTTCCTTCCGCGAAATGGCGGAACACGCCGTCAAAATGCTGGAAAGCGCGATCTTCCGCGAAGAGGATGCGCCGCACACCTTCCGCCTTGCGCCGAAAATCTGACACACGGCGCCTTCCCAATGTCAAGCAGACGGGGGAAGGAGCGGAGATCCCCGGAAGAACAAAAACGGGCGGCATCGGAAAAGATGCTGCCCGTTTTGCGTATGAATTATTTTGGGAAGAAGCGGGAAGACAACAGACCGCGGAAGGATCGGAGCAGACGGAAATGGTCTGATCTCGGGCATTTTTTGCCTTGTTTTGGCGCAAAAACGCCCTATTTTATGGGATTTTTGTCTTATGCAAAAATTCCTGTTTTGCAGGCGAGCTGCCTATGATCCCTCGGTAGTGATACCATACCGGTTCGAGCCCGGTCAGCGGCACCACAAAGATGGGAGGGCGAAAGCGTTCTCTCATCTTTGTTTTTTTGCAATCGAAAGCGGGGGATGCCCGCTGCTTATTCAAAGCAGAGGATATAGGCAGGCGAGACGTCGAGGATGCGGCAGAGATTGGCAAGCGTGTCGAGCGCGGGGAATTTGTCTCCGCGCAGATAGTGCGAGACCGTCGAAGGGGAGATGCCGAGAAGTTCGGCGAGGTGGGTTTGCGTGTAACCGCTCTCACGGATACATTCGCACAGACGCAGATGGATATCGTTTAATGTGATCATGCTTTTATTGTATGCCTTATGGGCAGAGCCGAGCCGTATTTTGCCTATTGGGCAGAGCCTTTTTGAGAAGGGCAGTCTGAAAGGAGCAGGCGCGAGAAGTGCTTGCCGCCGCGTCGCGAAGGAGCGTGTGACGAGGGGATGAAAAACAACAAAAACAGCAGCGGATGTCCCGATTTGGGGACATCCGCTTTGCTATCGTGGGGGAGAGGGGAATAGTGACGCCGAGTGTATGCTGCGGTGAAATGCTTGCGCAAAGGCGATGCGAGGACGAAGGGCGGCGCCATGAAAGCCCGCCTTCGTGGGTGCGATCATGCCGCCCGCCGATATAAAAAAGTAAAATTACTGCGTCATGTCCCAAAAAACGGACATGGAGTGTGGTATCATGATGTGGATCAAAGGAGGACGATGATGAGCAGAACGTGTTATCTTTGCGGAAAGCAGTTTGATTTTTGGGATGAGAGGCAGGACTTTTCTTTTTCCCGTCATGTAGGGTATGGTTCCAAGTACGATCGGACGGACATTGCGCTCAATTTGTGCTGCCATTGTTTTGATAAGGTGATGGATTGGCTTGTGCCGCAGTGCGCCGTCGATCCGGTGCGCGGCGAGTGCGGGAGAGGGCTCCCGATCAAAGCGCTGCTCGAGGGGGATTTTGTCGCCGAGGCCGAATCTCTCATGCGCAGCCTTCCCGTGACGCAGCACCTGAGCTATGGCTTCCGCCGTATGTGGCTGCGCGAGTGGCAGGGCGTCTATGTGGTGAAGGGGATGGGATACTGCACCGATCCCTATATCCGTATTCCCCGTTCGATCGTGATGACCTCGACCTACGGCGATGAAAAGCAAGTGCATCGTGTGCCTGTCGTGGAAGTGGGGAAGAGAGCCTTTGCGTGCGAGCGCCGTCTCGAGGGCGCCGTGCTGACCGCCGTCTCGGAGATCGGCGCGGAGGCATTCGATGAGTGCTGCAGTCTCCGTTGGCTCTGGCTGCCGCGCACCCTTCGCAGGATCGGCCCTGCGGCATTCCGCGGCTGTAAAAATTTCGAAGCGATCTTCTTTGAAGGGACGGAAGAGGAGTTCAACAAGATCGTGGCGGATACCGCGCAGAAGGAAGTCTTCTCTCCCGATAAGGGGCTCACGTTTGAAGAGTATGAGGTCAAGCACCTCGGGAACGAACCCTTTCTGAATGCAAAGGTGTATTATAACTTCCCGTTCGTGAAGTCGGGGACAGACAGGTCCGCGCAGGCGGAAGGAGAAAACAAATGAAGGAAATAACGCCCGATAAGAAGCGTGAGGAATATGTGCGTCTTGCGGAGCACTTGCAGCGCGAAGTGCCCGTAATTTTACGGATGGCCGAGGCGCTTTCCCCCGAGGCGGAAGAGTTCGAAGGGCGCGTCAAGGCGGTCGCGGCGAAGCTGAAAACTCTTTCAGACCATTGCGAGCATCATATCGGGGATATGGAGCCTGCCGAAGAGGAAGGCGAGGAGCCTCCCGTCACGGAAGAGTTCATCGGGAAGGCTTATGAAAAGTGCCTCGCGGCGCGCGATTTTTCCATCGCGTTTTTGCAGCGCACCTTCTCTTTGGGGTATTTCTCTGCGGGGAGGCTGTTCGAGGAACTGAAAGAGCGCTATCATCTCAAAAGGATGTATCTTGTGGGAGACGTCCTCTGCAAGGGGATCTGACGAGGGGGATATGAGAGAAAAACGAAAGGGCGGCGCCTTCGAGGCGAAGCCCGAGAAGGTGGGATATTTTCGGTATCGCAGGCTGGAAAAGCAATTTTATGCGGCTTATGCGGGGCAGCTGAGCGTTCCGCTAGACGATGTGATGGCGTTTCGCAGCAAGTACCGCCCGTGGGGGCTCGCGTATGGCATTTGGTGGCTCATCTTCGTTCTGCCGCACCGCATCGACAACCGCCTGTGGGCATACCGCGTGCGGCATTTTCCGCTCGGGAAGCAGAAGTGGAGGGGCGGCAAGCTCTACATCGAGAAGATCCCCTATTATATCGGTTCGGAGGCGACGGAGTATCTCACCGCCATCCTCCGCGACTATCTCCGCAGGTATGCGGACGATGCGTTTTCGATCGGCAGCGTCCTCTACGAACGGGAGGGGGAGGAGGGCGAAATGCCCGTTCCGATCAGGGTAACAAACAGCCTGCCTGACGAGAACGGGGAGAACGTCGATCTGGAACGCTGGAAGCAGATGGTGCGGGATGTTGCCGACAAGTTCGACGAAGCCGCCGACCTTTGGAAGGAAGGCTGGGAGGAAGGGCTCAGCGAACGGGGCGATGAATGTTTCCGCCTCCACCGCGCCAAGATCGAAGAGGCGTTTTCGGAGCTTGCAAAGATCTTCCGCGATCTCAATGACTGAAGGGAAGGTAAGGAGAACAGATATGTGCGTCAGATGTGAAAAACAAAGAAAGGTGTTTGCCCACGGGTATCTCGTGCCGAAGGAAAGGTGCGGCTGCGGGTGCCGCACGGCAAGGCTCGTCGCCGTTTCCGAGGACGGGAGAGAGTTTTCTTATACGGTCGATGAGAGCCGCTATGCGCTCTCGGGATGGGAGCTTTGGGATGCCTTTGAAGCCTATCTCAAAGAGTGCGGCATCGCTCCCGGGGATGAGATCTGGTTCTCTCAGTCGTATGACCAAACGTTTCAGGGGACGCTCGCGCCCTGCGAGCCTTGTAGTTACAGCAACTGTTTTGTCCTTTCCGACAATATGGAATATCTTCTGCCCAACGGGATGAAGGAGCTGCGCTATGAATATTTGCTTCGCGCCGCGTTCCTTGGAAGA
The DNA here is from genome assembly GCA_944376295.1 of uncultured Clostridia bacterium. Taxonomy (GTDB): domain Bacteria; phylum Bacillota; class Clostridia; order Christensenellales; family Borkfalkiaceae; genus Gallimonas. Next base: position 93,510 of record CALWCE010000004.1, on the reverse strand, counting down.
AAGCAATCGTTTGATGCGTTTCAGAAGGAATGCGGCTACGACCCTGCGAACGAGCCGTATGCGGGGCGGGAGCTCTATCACGCCTACAAGCAGCAGATGGACAAAGACGAATTTTCGCCCGAGGAGTGCGGGAAGATCGCCGCCTATTTTCGCGCCTCTGTCGGCAGAAACAGCGCGCTCGATGAGCTCATCGGGGCGGAGGCACTGCGAGTGCTCCGGCGCGATGCGCCCGCGCTCTTTGCGGAAACTCTCGATGAATTTTGTGCGGTGTACGAGGCCCTCGGTGAGGACGAACGGGAAACATGGGCGGGCTTTCTCGCTCTGCTGCATTCGGAATTTTGTTCGGGCGGCGGAACAGAGGCGCAAACCGCATGGGAGAAGCTCATTGGGCGGTCGTGAGCGGCATATTTTGGGTCGCCGATGTATTTTCAAGGAGGGCTAAATGACGGACATCACAACATTTCTCAATTCAAAGGATATTGCCGAGCATTGGAAAAAGATCGGCTTTGCCTGCACGCCCGTGCAGGCGGCGTATATCATCTGGCAGAGCCACGAAAGAAGCCTTCAGGAAAAGCACGCGGCGTGGAAGGAGCTCATGGAAACGACGCCCGATTGCCCGTTTGCCGAAGGGCGGCGGAAAGAGCATATAAAGCGTCATATCCCGGAAGCCATGACGGACAGCCTTCATGCCTTTCTGAAGGCCTATATGGCGCTCGAGGACAAGACATTGGAACGCTTTTACCGCGAGGAAGCGAATACCGCCTACGGGTATCGCTCCTTTCCCGAATCGAGATATGAGGCAGAGTGGCACAATGATTTCTGGCTCTACCGCACGGCGCAGGATTGTCTGGATGATGTAAACGGAGAAGCGCCGGGCAGAGAGCTCGCCGTCGTCGAAGTCAAAAAATACCGGATCGGCGAAGTGGACGTCATCGAGGCGCAGATGCGCGCGGACGGCACCGTCATGTCGCTCTACGATGAGGGGTGGACAGAGGAGGAGTTTGACCTCATGAGGTGGGGATTTCAGGCGCTGTGGTTCGATTTCCCTACGCCCTTTCAGTACGGCGATGTGCTCATTCGCAAAAACAGCCCGTTTCTGGGGGAAGTCGAGCAGCCGCAGCCCTTTGTTCTGACGCTTCTTGACACCTGGGGCAGGGAGGAGGCTCTCCAAAGGGGGGACAGTGAAGAAAACGCCGAGAACTTTGAGAGGCTGCTCAACTGGCGCCGCGAGGTCGGGGATATGTACGTTAGGTCGGCAAGTGGCTTTCTGCTGAAAGACGGCTCTCTGCAGCGGGATGATACCATCGGGTGCTATCTCGACTTTGAATACTGCCGCGAGGAGCTCAAAGGGGAGATGCGCATCTTAAAGGCGCTTTCGCTGCATGCGAAGGGGCAGATCGGGATAGAGTTGCTTTTAAAGACCTATCATATCGTGCTCTTGGAGGAAGAAATGAGGCGCGAAAAAAAGTCGCTGTATGATTTTCCTTCAACGGCGCTGAAAGAGGTGGGGATAGATTTTGGAGAGGACGATCGGAGGGCAGCAGGACTGCGCATCAAAGAATGATAAGTAAGGGGGAAGATTTTTATGTGGGGAGCGATCATCGGTGACATTGTCGCCAGCCGCTTTGAATTTGAGAACTGTCGCAGAAAGGAGTGGAAATAAGAATGAATAAAGATGCCGAAATAGAACAATATTTTGCGCTTTGGGAAGAGCCCTTTCCCGTTGCGGCGGAATACGATCATTGGGTGCGCCGGGGAAGCCTCCTGCGGGTGTGGCTGAGTCTGCCGGGCATTTCCGATGTGCCTATGAATGTGGAGACGGTCTGTGATTTTCCGCGCAAGTTAAGAAAGGGGGATGTGCTCGAGGCGGAACTGCGTTTTTTGTTTCTGAAGGGCAGCTTTTATCAGAACGAGGCAGAGTATTACCAAGAAGAGAAGTCGCACATGGCGGCGGAATCGTATATCCCGTGCGGCACGTTCAGTCCAGAGAACGATCCCGGTTTTGTCGAAAGCCCGACGGTGCTTGTGCGCGGAACGGTCCTTTCCGCAGAGCTTGCCGAATTGGACGGCGACAAAATTTATAAGATCGGGCTGCGCGTAGGGGGATGTGTTTTTCGGGTGCTTGCGTCGGACGGGTTCGGAGAACCCGGCATCCATGAAGGCAACATTCTGAGCGGCTTCTTCTATGTGTTGGGGAAGATAAAAAGGAGGGAAGATCAATGATCGATATCACAAAGTTTCTCAATTCCAAGGATATTGCCGGGCATTGGAACAAGATCGGCTTTATGTGCACGCCCGTGCAGGCGGCGTATATCATCTATAAGAGCCGCGAAAAAAGCCTCAAAGAAAAGCACGCGGCATGGAAGGAACTCATGGAAACGACGCCCGACTGCCCGTTCGCAGAAGGGCTCCGCAAAGAAAGGATGGGGCTTCCCGAGCCGCTTTCAAGCAGCCTGCATGCCTTTCTGCGGGCATATATGGCGCTCGAAGAAAGACTTTACGGCGATCTGATCGACCGGGGCGACCACGCTTGCGCCGTCTATTTTTATCGTACTTATTATAAGGGCGATCGCGATTGGCATGAGGACAGGAGGATCTTCCGGATGCACGACGATTGCCTGCGCGCCGCCAAGGAAGACGATCCCGATCTTCTCTATATCAAGATCATCAAGCAGTGGATCGATTCCGAGGAGCGCATCGACGCCCTGATGCGGGGAGACGGCACCCTCCTCTCCTTCGATGCAGAGGGGCTGCCCGAGGCGGACAGCGATCTTTTTGAGGCGTTCAATTGGATGTGGTTCGATTTTCCCACGCCCTTTCAACGGGGGGATATCGTCGTCTCGCCCCATTCTTTTCTCGGATATCAGGTGGGAGGGGAGGAGCCCTTCGTCCTCACGTCGCTCTCCTCGTGGGGCGAAGGGGAGATGCTGCAAAACGGCTATGACGCAAAGGAAGCCGAATACGCCGAAAAGCGCCTTTCCCGGCAGCGGAAGAACGCGGACGGTACGGATATGACCGCGCACGGCTACTTTCAGCTCGAGGACGGCACGGTCTGGGCAGAATGTATGCACGATCATCTCGACCTCGAGTACTACCGCGAAGAGCCGACGGGAACGAGACGCATCTTAAAGCTCTTTTCCGCCTTCGAGAAGGGTGAGATCGACGCGGAACTGCTCGCAAAGGGCTATCACATCCTGCTCGTCGAGGCGGAGCTGGAGCGAAAGAAGGAAGCGCTTGATTGCTTCCTCGATGAAACGCTGAAAAAGGCGGGGCTTAAGTAAAAAATGAACGGTTTGTACGAAAGATTATTGGAAGAAAAAGTCGTCGTTCTCGATATCGAGACGACGGGGCTTCGCTGCGGGGAAGATGCCGACCGCATTCTCGAGATCGCGGCGGTGAAGCTCGAAAAACTGCAAAAGACGGAGACCTTTCACCGCTATATTGCCTGTTCGGAGCCGCTTCCGGAAGAGGTTGCGCTCCTCACGGGCATCACTGATGAGATGCTGGCGGGCGCGCCGCCTCTTGCGCAGGTGCTCAAAGAGTTTGCCGCATTTTCCGAAGGTGCCGTCCTTGCCGCCTATCATCTGCCCTTTGACTGTCAGTTTCTGGACTATTACGGCGCAAAGTGCGGCATCTCCTTTTCGCAGGATCGTGTGGATCTGCTGCCGCTTGTCCGCCGCGTTTTGGGCGAGGGGCTCAAAGATCTGCGCGTTTCCTCCGTCGCCGAGGCGATGGGCGAAAAAGCTGCGCCCAAGACCTGTGAGGAGACTGCGGAAGCGTTTGCAAAATGGCTCCCCCAATTTGCGGTGCGCGAAAAAGAGAAGGAAGGGTGAACGGAAGTGAAAACGAGTGATATGGCGCGGACTTGCTGTTTTACGGGGCCTCGGCCCAAAAATTATCCTGCGGGCGACGGCGCTGTTTTGGAAGCCTTCCTGCTCAACGAACTGCGCCGCGCTGTACGGGAAGCGGCAAAAAAGGGGTATCGGCATTTTATCAGCGGTATGGCGGCAGGCGTCGATCTGCTCGCGGCAAGGGCGGTATCGGAACTGAGGGAGGAATGCCCGGCGCTTTCTGTCACGCTGGAGGCCGCCGTCCCCTTCCCTTCACAGCCCGCACGCTGGACGAAAGACAGGAAAGCGGAGTATCATGCGATGCTTGCCCGCTGCGACTGTGTGCACCTCGTCTCCGATCACTTTTCGATCTCTGCGTACCGTCGGCGCGACCGATACATGGTGGAGCATTCTTCCCTTGTTATCGGCGTGGAGGGGAAGCCGAACGGCGGGACGGCGAAAATGCTCGCTTTGGCGAAAGAATTGGGCAGGAAGATCGTCCTCATCGGACCCGGCAGGAACATGACGTAAGACAAGGCATTTGATCGGTGGTATTTCAGCGCAGAGCAAGACATTGTCTGCCGCAAACAGACTCGAAAAAAACTGATTTTTACAGTCGTGTCCCAAAAAACGGACATTGGGTGTGTTATACTTACGGTGTAAAACAAAAGAGAGGTATTGATATGAACGCATTTGAAAAAGTCATCGGCTACGAAAAAGAAAAAGAAGAACTTCTCCAGATCTGCGATATGGCGCAGCACCCTGAAAAGTACGCTCCCCTCGGGATCAAACTTCCGCACGGCGTTTTGCTGCACGGCGTGCCGGGCGTCGGCAAGACGCTGATGGCGACCTCGCTCATCGAGGAAATGGGCGAAGAGAGAAAACGCTATATCCTCCGCAAGGTCAAGGCAAACGACGAGTTCGTGGAACACATCTCCAAGACCTTTCAGGACGCGAAGGAACACGCGCCTTCCGTCATCTTCCTCGACGATCTCGATAAGTTCGCTTCCGACAGCGATTCCCGCAACCCCGAGGAACTCATCGCTGTGCAGTCGGGCATCGACGACGTGAAGGGGGCGGACGTCTTCGTCATCGCCACCGCCAACGAGCTCTGCGAACTTCCTCGTTCGCTGCGCCGTCCGGGCAGATTCGACCGCATCCTTGAGATCTGCCCGCCCAACCGCCGCGAGGCCGCCGCCATCGTGCGTCATTATCTCGAGGATAAGAAGATCGCCGCCGACGTGAACGCCGAGAGCGTCGCCCGTCTCATGGACGGCAACTCCTGCGCCGCACTCGAGAGCGTGCTCAACGAGGCAGGCATCTACGCGGGCTTCGAGGGCAAGGGCGAGATCGGCCGCGAACACATCGTGCGCGCCGTGCTCCGGCTCGTCTTCGAGGCGGAGGAATCGGTCAACGAGGGCTCCGCTTCCGAGAAGGAAGAGGTCGCCTTCCACGAAGCGGGCCATGCCGTGGCGGCGCTCTCCTTTGATCCCGAGGGCGTGGGGCTCGTCAGCGTCCGCCCCAGCAAGAGCGATGCGCGCGGCGTCGTGCAGATCTTCAAGAGCGAAGATTACTTCGGCTCCTACGACAGGATGCACGAGCGCGTCATCTCCCTGCTCGCGGGCCGCGCCGCCGTCGAACTCAAATACGGCCGCGTGGACGTGGGGGCGAGCGCCGACCTCGAACGCGCGATGGCAATCGTCGAGCGCTTCGTCGCGAGTTACGGCGTGAGCGGGTTTGAACAGCTTCGTTGCGGTTCCCGTGCGCTCACGTCCGAAATGCAGGACGACCGCATCCTCGTCGAACGCAACGCGATGCTTGCCCGCTGCTACGAAGAGACGAAGGCGGTGCTCCGCAAGAACTGGGCGTTCGTCGAGAAGCTCGCCTCTGCGCTCGTCGAACGCAATACCCTCGTTTACGAGGACATCATCGCTCTCCACGGCGGGGAAGGCATGGCGGCATGACCGCCATTCGAAAAAATAAAATTTAAGGGTTGACATTGCCCAATGGACATGATATAATAAATATGCTTGTTGGGCAATGTCCGGTCGGGACGGGAAAGGACAAAGCAAGCCCAAGGTCCGATAAAAAAGTTGCAAAAGTATTCGGGCGGCGCTTTCGGCGTCGCCTTTTTCATAAAATTACCATTTGCCTATTGAAATCGGGCGGGCGGTATGTTATAATTTGTTTATGGAATATTGTCTTTCCGATATCCACGGGTGTTATTCGCTCTTCTGCCGCCTTCTGGAAAAGATCCGCTTTGGCGGCGGGGATACGCTCTATGTGCTGGGGGACATCATCGACAAGGGACCCGAGAGCGTGCGCCTTCTGCGGCTTTTGCTCTCCATGCCGAACGCGTACTGCATCGCGGGCAATCATGAGTATGATTTTCTGAAATATTACCGCGGTCTCATGCGGCACGCCCGCGACTATGACGCCGTGCTCGAAAGGCTGCGCGGCTGTTTTGCGGACGGCGCTCTCCTCGATTGGGAGACGGTGGACGAGATGGAGCGGCTCCCGTATTTTATCGGGAAAGAGCAGTGGATCGGCGTGCATGCGGGGCTTCCGATTCGCACTGACGGAACGCTCGTGCCGCCCGAGGAGGCGAGCGTCGAACAGCTCGTCTACGACCGCCGTTTCAAGGATCCCGATGTGCTGCCGCAAAGAGGAAAATGCGTTCTTTACGGTCATACGCCCGTGCGGTACCTGACGGAAAGAGATGAGATTTTTCTCTATCCGCGGGAGGGCGCGCGGCGGGGAAGCGACAAGATAGCCGACTATTGCAAAATACATCTCGACATGATGACGGCAAAGAGCGGGGTATTGGGCTGTATCCGCCTCGACGACTGCCGCTGCTTTTATGTGCGGGAAAACCGATGAAGGGCGGGTCTCATAGCGGTGTGTTAAAAATGGTACACGGGCTGTGATATGATAGAGAAAAAGCACGGGGGTGCGGGGATGGGAGAAAAGAAAGCGGCGCTTTTGTATATCTGGGAGATCTTAAAGCATTACAGCAGCCCGAAAAAACCGCTGACGCAGGCGGAGATCCGCGATCGTCTTCTGGAGGACTACGAGGTAGCGTTGGAGCGCAAGGCGATCGGCAGCAACATTGCCCTTTTGGAGAAGGCGGGGCTCGGGGTCAGGCGGGATCCGAGATCGGGCGTTTACTATGAAAGATCTCATCCGTTTGACGACGGGGAATTGCTGCTGCTCATCGACAGCGTCCGCTTTTCCCGCCATATCCCCAAGGAGCGGGCGGATGCACTCATTCGGCGTCTGCTCGAACAAGCAGATGATGAGTTCTGCAAGGCGATGGGAAATGTTTCAAGTTTTCCCTCCCTCTATGTGGCGCCTGCGGAGGGGTTTTTGGAGACGCTTCGGCGGCTCAACGAGGCGATCGTAAGATCGTGCAAGGTCACCTTTCAGTACAACGATTACGGGCTCGGCTATGTTGCGCCCTCCGAATGGAAGGCGGGGGAGCGGTCTTCGGTCGCGAAAAGACCCAAGCCCGGTTATGACGCCTATACCGAGCTTCATCCCGTGTGGAACGATGCCTGTGAGGTCAACCCCTATCGGGTGGTCGCCGCCGGGGGATTTTACTATCTCATCGGCAATCTGGAGGGGGAGGATACCCTTGCGCATTTCCGCCTCGACAAGATCACGGACATCACCGTGACCTCTCTGCCCGTCAAGAGTTTCCATGAGACGCAGGAGGGGAAGAACAGCCGCACGCTCGACGTGGAGCAGTACCTCGTGACGCACCCTTTGATGCAGGAGGGGAAGATCGGCTCTGCCGTTCTGCGCGTGGATCATCATGATATAGGCAGAGTCATCGATACCTTTGGAAAGAACTATAAGATCGAGGGGGCGGACAGCTGGACCTTCGATGTTGTGCTGCGGGCGGACGAGGAAACGCTCTATCGGTGGGCGCTCGAGAACGGCGACTGCGCGGAGGTCATCGAACCGCAGAAACTGCGCGACCGCATCCGGAAAACGGTCACGAGGCTGAAAAACAACTATCTTTTCAACCGGGCAGACCACTACGCGATCGCATTGGAGGATGCGGCTCTGGATTTCCGCGGGCTCAGGATGAAAGGGGTGAGCGTCAAGGGACGGATCGAGCGGGAGAAACTTCCCGCAACGCTCTCCGTGGCGGAATTCAACGAGACCGATCTTATAGATATCAATTTTTTGAAGAAATATCCCTCCCTCAAAGCGGTGCGCGTCATCTGTTCGCCGCTTGCGGACGCGAGCCCTCTTGCCTCCCTTCCCCAACTCAAAGAAATCGTGCTCTGTTCGACCAAAGTCACGTCCATTGCCTTCCTCAGCGGGATGAAGCTGGAGGCTTTGACGCTCGCCGACGACCCTATCGAAGACTATTCCCCCCTCTACGAGATCAAGAGGCTCAAATATCTGGCGGTGGATAACAAGACGCTGGAAAAGATCGACGTCAAAAGGCTGCGCCGCAATCACCGCTCGCTGGAGATCTCAACGGACGGCGAAACGGCAGAGGGGGAAGAGGAGAACTATGACCTTCGCGCGGAGGGGGAGTATCCGGAGAATCTGCTTTCCGAGGTCTTTCATGCCGAAGTGAGCGATATCCGCGATGCGGAGAAGGTGGAAAAGGTCGTCTCGTCTGCCTTTCATGGATATTTGGCGAAGGAAGACGCGCAGCTCGTTGTTGAGTTTTACAAGAATAAAAGGACGGTGCGGGAGATCGCAAAGCGTTTCGGGCTGATGCCTGCCGCCGTTGCAGGGCGTCTTGCCTCGGCGGTACGGAAGCTGTATCAGGTAACGTTCCGCATCGGACTTGTGGGGCTGGTGTCGATCAAGTAAGGAAAAGAGAAACAGGGGCGGCATGAAAGCGGAACGGAAAAAGCAGATCGTTTTTTTCAAACCTCGTGGAACGACATGTTCTTCCGGCGGCAAACGGCGAAGTGTTTTTGCCGAGTATTTTATTTGCCATAGCTACGGCGTGACCGCTCCCCGAGCTGCATATATTTGCAGAAAGTCCATTGACTGATGCGGAAACAGAAAAATTTGAAAGAGATACCGTTGAATAAAGATGTAACAGATGAAATAGCGAAGTAAGGCTTGAAGTTCTGAAATTTAATTTATAAAAAACCGGCAAAAGCCCGCAAGGAGGATGGATTATGTTGAACACAGAAGAGATGAGCGGCACGAATTGCATCGCGTGGTTCAAGGTCAAGACGAAAGGCATGAAACCGGATGCGATCGGACAGCTGATCGAAGAGATGCGGGAAGGGACAGGCCTTGTTCCTGAGGCGGATCCGTTCGGGGAAAGAGATGATAAAAACTGGCTCTTGTACGGCGTTTACGACAGCGTTGGCGACGAGCCGTCCGATCTGACGGGCAAGGACGAAGAGTTTTCCGAACGCTGGGAGTACGGCATCAACGTCTATGAGATCGTCAACGAAAAAGTGCTGAAAGATCTGTATGGCAAGGAGGACGTGCTTTTGAAACTGAAAGAGAAGTACGGCGTAGAATATCAGTTGTATTTCTGTACCTTCCTTGACCTCGACATGGCAGACATTGACGGTTACGGCGACAACGATATCAGCCTGCCGCCAAAGGCGATGGCGCTTCTTTCCAAGATCGGCGCGGACGATTACCTGCGCGTGATGACCTATCGCAGCGAAAATTGATGAAGGACAGGCGCGTATCGGGTTTGGTGCGCGCTTTCATTCTATTAAAACAGTTCGGGTGGCTTGAGGAACAGGTGCGCGTAATTTGAAAGAGGTAAAAACTATTTTTTCAAACACAGAGATATGTCCTTTTTTTGACACATCCCGTGTTTTATAATGAGAACACCATTTCACCCTTACCCAATTTCTATTTTACTCCATTTCAATTCAAAAAAATATTAAGAGGTGTTATTTATGAAAAAGATCTTTACTGCCGGTCAATTTCCCGCAAACGAACACGGCGAATACTCTCCCGCCGGGATCACGCCCGCAGAGTATCTTGAAAAGATGTATTCCAACATCGAAGAGGGCGAACTCTGCATCGCCAAGGATGCGGATGATGAGGGGGCTGTGTATGTCACGGCTGCCGCACTTTCGGATGCGGCGGAAGTCTGCCGTTATACCGTCGACGCCTCCAAAGCCGACGCGGCGGAGATCGCCCGCAAAGAGCAGAAGCTTTTCGATGCCTGCAAGGTCCTCGCCGCGCTCTGTGTGGAAGAAAAGGATGCAATGACGATCGTGAAGTCTGCCGTCGAGGCGGCTGCAAATGCGGACGGTCTCCGTTTTGCCGATGCCGTCGTTCGCGCACAGCGCATTGAAAAGCTGCTCAGGCTCGGCGCTCCCGAGGTCATCATCGCGGGCGAGCGCCATTGCTTTGCGGAAGAACTGGCGCTCAATGCGATCGCCTCCTCGTGCGAGGCGATCGAAAAGAAGGACTTTTCTTGCCTTCAGGATGCGTAAAAACGCATCTTGAAAGAAAGCGGGAGGAAACGCAGATGTGGGGTGCGATCGTCGGAGATATCGTCGGCAGCCGCTTTGAGAATGTCAACTGCCGTCAAAAAGATTTTTCGTTGTTCAGCACATGGTGCCGTTTTACGGACGACACCCTGATGACGCTTGCCGTTGCCGAGGCGCTTCTGAAGGCGGGGCGCTCGGACGAGGGCACGCTGAAGGCGGAGACGATCCGCTGTATGCAGGCGATGGGAGATAAATACCCCCACGCGGGGTGGGGAGCGTCCTTTGCTCAATGGCTGCGTGAAAAGGACCCCAAGCCGTATCAAAGTTTGGGCAACGGGGCGGCGATGCGCGTCTCTCCCATCGGCGAATATGCCCGCAGCGAGGAGGAAGTCAAGCGGCTTTCGCGCATCATAACGGGCGTCTCGCACGATCATCCCGAGGGGCTGAAAGGCGCGGAGTGCGTCGCCATGTACGTGTATCTCGCAAAAAACGGCGCGTCGAAAGAGGAGATATTTTCCCGTGCAAAGGGGTACTATCCCGAACTCGGCAGCTATTCTTGCGAGCAGCTTTCCAAGACCTATCGATTTGATGCAGGCTGCCCGGGCTCGGTCCCGCAGGCGCTCACCTGCTTTTTCGAGGGGAAAGACTTTGAAGATACCATCCGCAATGCAATTTATATCGGCGGCGATTCGGATACCATCGCGGCGATCGCGGGCGGCGTTGCCGAAGCGTTTTTCGGCATCCCGCAGGCGGACATCCTCATCGCAAAACGATATCTGGACGACGAGCTTTTAAAGGCTGCCGAACGCATCGAACAGGCGTGGAACGGCAGGGGATAGGACGATAAAACGTGCATGCGTGTGCGGAACGTGCCGATGCTGCGGTCACGTTCATGAAAAGCGCTCCTGCGGGGATGAGCCGCAGGAGCGCTTTTTTCCCTAAAGGGTGGACAATGTTCTGAAAGAGTGGTAAAATGGGAGAAAAGGATAAGGACGTGAGAAGCTGTGAGCGAAAAACAATTTGAACGGAAATATAAGGAAGACAAGCCCGTCGTGGCGATCTGCTATGATTTTGATAAGACGCTGACGCCCGACGACATGCAGGCACAGGGGTTTATCCAGTCCGTCGGGATGGACGTCGGGGAATTCTGGAGGGAGTCGAACGCTCTTGCGGACAAGAACCACATGGACGGGAATCTTGCCTATATGTACTGCATGAAAGAAAAATCGTACGGGCAGCTTCTGTTGAATCAGAAAACGCTTGCCGATTACGGGGCGCAGATCTCTCTTTTTCCCGGCGTGGAGGAGTGGTTCGAGCGGATCCGCGCATACGGGAAAGCGAAGGGCGCCATCGTCGAACATTATATCATTTCCTCGGGATTGGCAGAGATGATCGAGGGGACGTCGGTCGCCCGAAAAGGCGCGTTTGAACGCATTTATGCGAGCTCCTTTTATTATGACGAAAAGGGGATGGCGGTCTGGCCGGCGCAGGCGGTCAACTATACGAACAAAACGCAGTTTTTGTTCCGGATCGAAAAGGGCGTGCTCGACGTGAACGATCCCGGCGTGAACGATTCGTTTGCGCCCGACGAGATCCGGGTGCCGTTCCGCAATATGATCTACATCGGCGACAGCGATACCGATATCCCGTGCATGAAGCTCGTAAATTCTTACGGCGGCTCTTCGATCGGCGTGTATAGTTCGGAAAGCTGCGACAAGGCGAAAGTGCATAAGATGATGCGCGAGGGCAGGATCCGCTATTATGCTCCCGCCGACTATTCGGAGGGCAAAGAGCTCGATGCGCTCGTCAAGTCGATCATCGACCGCACCGTCGTGGAGTTCGAACTCAACAACGCATTCTTCCGATGCAAAAAGGAGACGGAGGCGTTTGACCGGGAAAACAGCGAAGAGGGAAGGCGCAGGCTCGACCTCATCGGCGCATTGAAAAACAGCCGCAGCTTTACGTCGACGCATACGGTCATCGCGAAGCTGAAGAAGATCGATCGGTGGGATGACGACGAAAGGGAAGAGCTGTTTTCCGTTGCGCTCCAAAACGGACAGGTGTTTTCGATCCTGCGGGATGAGGACGTGAAACTGTTTTACAAGGCTCTTTTAAAAGGGGTGAGGTCGTTGAGCAGAGCAGCGCAGGAAGTGAAGAAACGGCTCGAAGAGTGAGCGTCGCCCGCCGCAGCCGAAGATCGGGGGACGATCTTGAAAAACGGCGGGCGATCTTTTGGCGCTGCGCTTCCCGTCCGGGAGGGCGGCGGGCTTCAGATGTCGAAAAGGGAAGGCTGTACGGCGTCGCCCTGAGGCGGATCCTGTTCTGCAGCCGAAAGATCGGTGCCGTCGCGGAAGGGGAGCGCGCCCATGCGGAGAAGCGCTCGGTTGCCGGCAAGACGGTCGTCTTCGCGGCAGTAGAGTTTTGCCCATTTGTGCCTGAGGTCTTCGGTGGCTCCCGCCCAGGTGCCGCCCTTTTGCAGGTCGCAGCGGACAACGATCGCGGCGAACGACTGCGCGTAGATATAGCGGTTGCGCTGCATTGCCATGCCCACGTTGAAGCCCGCGTCCGGTTTGGCGGCGGAGAGCAGGAGCATCCTCCCGCTGCGGATCGCCTGCACGGTCTCGGGAGAGCGGATCTTCCGCATCAGGGAGTCGGCGAGAAATTGAACGGAGCTGCCGCCGCAGCGGAATGCTGTTTCCGCCGCCGTTTGATCGACGCCTTTCGCTCCGCCCGAAGCGATCGTATAGCCCGCGTCCGTCAGGCGTTTTGCCGTATTTTCGGTGAAGGAGAGATCTTCTTTTGAGGCGTTCCTCGAGCCGACGAGCGCAACGGCGGGCGCGTCGAGGAGCGAAAGATCGCCGGCGCAGTAGAAAAGGGGCGGGCAGCCCTGTCTCAGCTTGCGCTTGAGCGCGGCGGGATAGCGTTCATCGGCGCGCGTCAGGATGTCGATCCCGGCGGCGTGCAGCCGTTCGCGCTCGAAAGCGAGGCTGGGCATCCTGCCGAGCAGACGGCGGAAGCGTTCCGCCTCTTCTTTCCGTATGCCGAGGAGACTGTCCCATTCTTCTTCCGTCATATCGGGAAGATCGGCGGGCTGCCTGTGCGCCGCAAGGAGCTTTTCGGCAAGCTGCGTCCATTCTCCGGGCTCAAGGGGGCGGATGCCCTCTCCCGTTGAGAGATGGCTGCACAGGGCAATGGTGATATCGCGGTTTTCCGTCTGTTTGTTCATGATCCCTCCCGTTCGCTGCTGTCCGCCAAAGCAAAGGGCGTGACGCTCAGCGCGCCGCGCTCTCGGAGGAGCTGCCCGCAGGCGGTCAGCGTCCAGCCCGAGTCAACGATGTCGTCGATCAAGAGAATATGATAGGGGATGCAGGCTTCCGCCGCGATGCCGAACGAGGTGTAGGCGTTGCGGCATTGATGGGCGGAGTTTTGCTGTTCCTTCTGCGGCGGCGCGGCGCTTTTTTTAAGGACGTCGAGAAGCTGCAGCCCGCAGGCATCCGCCAAACGCACTGCAAGATCTTTGACGAGTCCGCTGCGCAGGGAAGGTACGAAGGCGAGATGGGTGATGCCGCCGTCCGCGACGAGTTGTTTCAGTACTTCGGCGCTCTTTCGGATCAGTTCGTCCCGGAAGCGTTCGCCGCGGTACTTGTCCTCCCTGACGAAACGCTCGTAGCCTGCTTCGCCGTATTTGCTCAGGCAGACGCCTTCCCTGTTGCCGACGGCGATGACTGTGCTTCCGTCGGCAGGTTCGTCTGCCCGCCGTTTTCGCGGACGGATGGGGATGAGGAGATGGTCGAGATAAGAGAGCGCCGCATCCAGCGTTTGGGGGGAGATGCTCTCCCCGATGAGCGGGCTGCCGAGGCAGTTGGCGCATTTCCCGCAGGGCTGCGCCGATCTGTCGTCAAGACAGTTGACAAGATGCTTCAGATAGCACTCCTTCGTCGTCGTGAGCGCGCGCATCTGCGCAAATTCTCGTCTGCGGACTTGTGTCACTTTCTCATAGTGTTCCCTGTTGTAGCGGTATCCGCGCGGGGAGAGGTAGTATTTTTTCTCATCGCGGTAAACGGCGCCCTCATGCAGGAGGAAGTCAACGGTCTTTTTGATGCGCCCGTCCCGCAGGTTGACGGCAGCCGTCAGTCCGCGGAGCGAGACGCCCGCCCGCGCGCCGACGGCGCGGAGCACAAGTTCGCATTCCTCTTCGGCGGGGAAGGCGGTGTCGATAAAATAATTGTGGATGGTCTCGTCCTCTTCTCCGCACAGAAGGATGGCGAAGGCACGGTCGAGTTTTCTGCCCGCTCTGCCGATCTGCTGATAATAGGCGACGATGTTGGCGGGCATCTGGTAGTGGATGACAAAGCCGATATCGCCCTTATCGTAGCCCATGCCCAGCTTGACGGTCGAGACGATCGCTTTGATCTCATTGCGGGAGAAGGCGGAAAGCGCTTCGTCGTTGCGCTCTTCTTCTCCCTGCCGCGAGTAATAAGAGGCGGCTTTGATGCCGCGTTCCTGCAAAAATCCCGTCAGGCGGTCGCAGTCGCGCCGCGTCAGGCAATAGACGATCCCCGTACCCGGGAGTTCTCCGACATGGTCGGCGATCCAGGCGAAGCGCTGTACGGCATCGGGCAGACGGAGCACCTGCATGGCGAGAGAGTCCCGCATCAGCGGACCGCGCGAGATGTATACGTCGCCGCCGAGCTGCCGCTTCAGGTCTTCCACAACGCGGTCGTTTGCGGTGGCGGTCGTCGCCAATACGGGGACCCGAGGCGGGAGCAGGGCGATGACTTTTTTGAGGTCGCTGTAGTCGAGACGGAAGTCGTGTCCCCAGTCGGAGATGCAGTGTGCCTCGTCGATGACGAACAAGCCGATGCGGATATCGGGCAGGCTGCGCTGCACGTCATCGGAAAAGAGGGTCTCCGGCGTGACAAAGACAAGATCGGTCCGCCCTTCTTTGAGCGCGGCGAGGATGTCCGCGCGCCGTTCCCGCGTCGCGGCGTTGAGCGTATCGCAGTTCAGATCCATGGCGCGGGCGGCTTCCGTCTGATTGTCCATCAGCGCCACCAGCGGGGAGACGACGAAGGCGGCGCCTTCCCCGTCCTCGCGCAGCAGTTTGGCGCAGAGGAAATAGACAAGGCTCTTGCCCCAGCCCGTCCGCTGTACGATGAGCGTCCTGCGGCGGCAAAGGGTGTTCGCGACGGCATCGTACTGTCCGTCGCGGAATCGTGCATCCTGTCCGTAATATCGCCTGAATGTCGCCGTGATGCGGTCCGTCATGCGCTTCCTCCGCCGAAGATCTCGGTTTGATTATAGCAGTTCGTCGCAAAAATGTCAACGGCGCGATCTTTTTTTGCGGCGGAGGGCTGAAAAGAAGCGTCGCCCGCCCGCCGCGCTCGCCGTCTTGGGAAAGGGACGGATGAGAAATGCACGCGAAAAGAGCGCGGGCGGGGTGTTAACGTCATGAACATGATGTTCTGCCGGGAGGAGCCCGAAAAGCGCGGGAGGGCGCTTGACAAGGCGGCGGGCTTTTGATAAACTATATCCGTTTCGGTTGCGGGGCGGACGGTCTTTTCTGCCTGTCTCGGCTTCGGTCTTTTTTTGGGAGGGGGGCGCGGCGCTTTGCCGCTTTGCCCGCGGAGGAGTCCGGGGTCTGAAACGAGAAAAATACATCCGTCGGGAGTTGCCGCCCGCGCGAAAGGCGCGGGAGGGGCAGAGAGCAGGGGAAGCGCGGTGAAAATCCGCCGCAACAGCCATTACGGTGAAAGTCCGATCGCCTGCCCCGACGGAACGCGCGGCGATCTCGGGCAGCAGGAGAAATAGAGCCGTGCGTTCTTTTGGCGCGCCCGAGGGGCGCGTTTTTTGCTGCCTCGCTTGATAAAATGCCGCTTCAAAGCGGCAAAAGAGGTTTTTTATGAAAAAGAAAGTTGTTTCCCCTGTCTCCCTCGTTTCGGCAGTCCTTGCGCTCTTTTCGCTCCTTGCGCTCGCAGGCTGCCATACGTCTTCCGTCACGGCGGACATGGACGTCGTCATCCGGGCGACGGCGGAACAGGACGGCAAGACGCTGCTTGCCGTCATGGAAGAGCTGCAAGAGGCGGGCGAATTGAGCTTTACCGTTTCCGACGGCATGATCGTAGAACTCAACGGCACGAAGCAGACCACATCGAGTTATTGGATGCTCTACACGAGCGACGAAGAAAGCGCCAACGAGCAGTGGGGCACCTTCGAATATGAGGGCGAAGTGCTGGGCTCCGCCGTTTCGGGCGCGGGGGAGCTCGCCGTCAAGGAAGGCTGCCTCTACATCTGGGCGTTTGAGAGTTTCGGCATCTGATGGAACGCAGGGAAGACCGGGCGCGGGCGCAGGCGTCCGTGCGGGAAAGAGAGGGGGAGGAAAAGCCTGCCTCCGAAAATAAAGTTTCGGCGCAGAAAAAGCAAAACACTTTGCGGGGCGTGGGGTATGTGGCGGTCGTCGCCGTGTTCTCAGCTCTCCTTTTGGGCGCGCAGTACGCGCTCTGGTTCGTCAAGGGTGTGGAGGTCGTCACCGTGCTCCTCCTCGTCTTTTCCTATCGCTTCGGCGTGAGGTGCGGGGTGCTCTCCGCCGTCGCCTTCTCTCTTTTGCGCTGCCTTCTTTTCGGGTTTTTCCCCAACGTCGTTATTCTCTATCTGATCTACTATCCCTTGTTTGCGGCATGCTTCGGGCTTTTGGGAAATGCGCTTCGCCGCCGTGGCGATCTCAAAACGCAATTTTTGATGACGGCGCTTGCCGTCCTTTTCACGGCGTTTTTTACCCTGCTCGACGACGCGGTGACGCCGCTTTTCTACGGTTATACGAAGGAAGCGGCGTTTGCCTATTTTCTTGCCTCTCTTCCGACGATGGCGATGCAGTGCGCGTGTGCCCTTCTGACGGTGTTCCTGCTCTTCCGTCCGCTCATGGCGGTCTTGCGGCGCGTCAGGCTGTAAAATCTGTCAAATGTCAGCTTTTTTGGCGGAAATGTCAGCTTTTCTTGACGGGCGACGCCAAAAATGTGACGGAGAGGTATCATCAAAATCGCCGCTCTACTCAGGGTAGAGCAGCGATTTTAGGTGGTAGAACTGTTGTTTTCGGGATAGAAATGGGCAAAAAAAGAGTAGCGCGCGGCGCGTGAAGAATGGGTTTACAGCGGGGCTTTTCTGGGCATATACTGAGAGCGAAAAAAAGGCGCGCCCTCTTGGAAAGAGCGGGCGGCGCGGAAAGGAGGCTCATATGCAGCAGACGGCAGCGGGCGCGCTCGGCGCGGGAGTACAGAAGAAGGGGTTTTTCAGTTCCTTTTATACGAAAGGCGAGGAGATCTTCAACGCCGTTTCGCACATCGCAGGGGCGCTCTTCGGGCTCATCGCGTGGGGCGTGACGCTCTTTTTTGCCTATCCCGACCCTGCGGCGATGGCGGCGGTCTCCGTCTTCGGGGCGAGCATCGTCATCCTCTATACGATGAGCGCGCTCTATCACGCCCTGCCCGACGGCCGCGCGAAGGGCGTCTTCCGCATCTTCGATCACTGCACCATCTATCTTCTCATCGCGGGCACTTATACGCCCTATTGCATGATCGCGCTCCGCGGCACTTCCCTCGGGCTGTGGGTGCTCGTCGTCGAGTGGCTGTGCGCCCTCGTCGGCATTGCGATGAACGCCGTCGCCATGAACAACAAGGTCGTCAAGGGCGTTTCGATGGCGCTGTATTTTACAATGGGCTGGCTCGCCGTTTTCGTGTTCCCGCCCATCATGGAGGCGATCTCTCCGCTCTCTTTATGGCTGCTCCTTGGCGGCGGCATCGCCTACACGGGCGGAATCGTCTTCTTCGCGCTCGGGCGCAAAGTGAAGTGGTTCCATTCGGTGTGGCACCTCTTCGATATCTTGGGCACCGCCCTGCAATTTGCGAGCATTCTTCTCCTGCTCCTTTGAAGGGGCGTATTCTCCGTAAGGGAGGGGCATCAGCCCCTCCTAATTTTTTTGCCTGCCTCTCGGCGCTTGTCAATTTGCGCGCGTTGTGATAGAATAAGCATATCACACTTTCGCCCGGAAGGGCAACGGAGAACAAAATGGATATCATCAAAGCGCTCGCAAAAGAGCTCGATAAAAAAGAGGAACACGTCTCAAACGTCGTCACCCTCCTCGACGAGGGCAACACGGTGCCCTTCATCGCCCGTTACCGCAAGGAGATGCACGGCACGATGGACGATCAGACCATCCGCACCCTTGCAGACCGCCTGCAATATCTTCGCAATCTCGAAGAGCGGAAGCAGGAAGTGCTCTCTTCCATCGAGGCGCAGGGCAAGCTCACGGAAGAGCTCCGTGCCCGCATCGAAGGCGCGGAGACGCTTGCCGCCGTCGAGGACGAGTACCGCCCCTTCAAGCAGAAGCGGCGCACCCGCGCGACCATCGCCCGAGAAAAGGGCTTGGAGCCGCTCGCCCTTTTGCTCTTCGCGCAGGAGAAGGATTGCCCCGTTCCCGAAGAGGCGGCAAAGGAGTACATCGACGAAGAAAAGGGCGTCTCTTCGGTGGAAGAAGCGCTTGCAGGCGCGGGGGATATCATCGCCGAGAACATTTCCGACGATGCCGCCGTGCGCGGGGCGCTTCGCGACTACGCCATGAAGTGCGGCGACGTCTGCTCGGAGGCGGCAAAGAAAGACCCCGAAGATACCGTCTACCGCAACTATTATAAATTCACCTGCGCGGTCAAGAGCATCCCTTCGCACCGCGTGCTTGCCTTGAACCGCGGCGAAAAGGAGGGCGTCCTCAAAGTGTGGGTGGACGTCCCGCGCGACAACGCTTTGGAGCTCATCTTCCACCGCGTCGTCAAAAAGCCCGCCTGCGCTTCGACCGCCTTTGTAAAAGCTGCCGCCGAGGACGCGTTTGACCGCCTCATCGAGCCTTCTCTCATTCGCGAGGTGCGCGCCGCCCTCACCGAAACGGCTTCCGAGGGCGCCATCGGACAGTTTGCGCTCAATCTGCGCCCCCTCCTCATGCAGCCGCCCGTCAAGGGGTTCGTCACGATGGGGCTCGACCCCGGCTACCGCATGGGCTGCAAGGTCGCCGTCGTCGACGGCACGGGCAAGGTGCTCGATACGGCGGTCGTCTATCCCACCCACGGCGAACGGCAGAAGGCGGAGGCGATCAGAACGCTCTCCGCGCTCATCAAAAAGCATCAGGTCAAACACATCGCCATCGGCAACGGCACCGCGAGCCGCGAGACCGAGCAGATGACGGTGGAGCTCATCGCTTCCCTCGGCAAGGGGGCGGGCGTTTCTTATGCCATCGTCAACGAGGCGGGCGCTTCCGTCTATTCCGCCTCCAAGCTTGCGGCGGCGGAGTTCCCCGAATACGACGTCAACCTGCGTTCCGCCGTCTCCATCGCGCGGCGGCTGCAGGATCCTTTGGCGGAGCTCGTCAAGATCGACCCCAAGTCCATCGGCGTGGGGCAGTATCAGCACGATATGCCCGAAAAGCGGCTCTCCGAAGCGCTCGACGGCGTCGTTGAGGACTGCGTGAACGCCGTCGGCGTCGACATCAACACGGCTTCCGCGCCCCTTCTGGCGCGCGTTTCGGGGCTGAATGCGGGCGTTGCCGCCAACGTCGTCAAGTACCGCGAGGAGAACGGCAGGTTCACTTCGCGCAAACATATTTTGAAAGTGCCCAAGCTCGGCGCCAAGGCGTTCGAACAGTGCGCGGGCTTTCTGCGCGTGCCCGAGAGCGAGGAAGTGCTCGACAACACCGCCGTGCACCCCGAATCGTACGCCGCCGCGCAGAAGCTTTTGTCTCTTTGCGGCTATACCGAAGAGGACGTGCGCCGCGGCAATCTGGGGCATCTCATGGAGCGGCTGCACGGCTACGGCGAGGAGCGCGCGGCACAGGCGTGCGGCGTGGGGCTTCCCACTCTCTTCGACGTGTGCGCCGAGCTCAAACGCCCCGGCCGCGACCCCCGCGACGAGCTCCCCGCGCCCGTCCTCCGCACCGACGTCATGGAGATCAAGGACTTAAAGCCCGGCATGGAGCTCAAAGGCACCGTGCGCAACGTCATCGATTTCGGCGCGTTTGTCGACATCGGCGTGCATCAGGACGGCCTCGTGCACATCTCCGAAATTTCCGACCGCTTCATCAGGCACCCTTCCGAAGTGCTTTCGGTGGGGGATGTCGTCACCGTTTGGGTCAAGGAAGTGGATGAGAGGAAGGGGCGCATTTCCTTGACGATGAAACGCCCGCGGTGATCGCTCGCCTTATAACCGTCGCAATACTGTGTTGCGCTGCGGCTCGTCGGAGCAAGGCGTGTGTTGCGGGCGTCCGCCTAACGGCAAACGCCGCGCTTTTTACGCCTGCTCCTCCTCTTCCCGCAAATCTTTTTGCTCTACAAAAAGATTTGCGGGAGTCCTGAAAAGTCCTGTCGGCAAAGCCGCGCTCTCCTTGTCTTGCTCGCATCTGCTGTGCGGGGGATGCATCATCCCCTTGGCTCCTTCCCCGAGGGAGCTGTCGAGCGTAGCGAGACTGAGGGAGTCGCCTTATTTTTGAAAGCCCGTTTCCGATAACGGCAGTTCTCTTGATTCCGCAAAACTCCTTCCGTCACGCTGCCCGCGAAAATCCTCGGGCAGCGTGCCACCTCCCTCCAAGAGGGAGGCGAGGGAAAAGAGGGGAAACAACAAAGGAGGTCACCAATGAAGATCGCCATGACGGGCGTGAGCGGAGATATGGGCAGGGAAGCGCTCAAAGCGGTGCTCGCCCTCCCCGTGGGCGCGTGCGTGCGCGTGCTGCTCACCCCGAAGAAAAAGAACGACGAATTCGCCCGCCGTCTCAAACGGGAGTACGGAGCGCGCGTCGAGATCGTCCGCGGCGACGTGACGCGGCGGGGGGACTGCGACCGCCTGGTCGCGGGCGCCGAGTACGTTCTGCACATGGCGGGGGTCATCCCGCCCGTGTCCGATCATTCCCCGTCGCTCTCGCACCGCGTTAACTTCGGCGGCACGGCGGCGATGACGGATGCCGTGCGCGCCTGCTCTCCCCAGCCCGCCTTCATCCATATCTCCTCGGTGGCGGTCTACGGCAACCGCACGATGGCGCACCCCTTCGGCAGGGTGGGCGATCCGCTCCTTCCCAGCCCCTTCGAAGCCTACGAGCTGCACAAGCTCAAAGCGGAGCGCTATGTCCTCGATGCGGGGCTTGAAAAGTTCGTCATTTTGCGCGAGGGCGCCATGCTGCACGATAAAATGCTCGAAAACAACATGAGCGATCCCCTCATGTTCCACATCGTGCTCAATTCCCCCCTCGAGTGGGTGAGCGCGCGCGATACGGCGCGGCTGTTTGCGAATATCTTCCTCCGCGAGAGCAAGGGGGAGATCGAAGGATTCTGGAACAACGTCTACAATGTCGGCGCGGGGGAGACGGGGCGCGACACGGGCTTCGATACGCTTGTCGACGGCTTTGCGGTCATCGGCGGCGATCCCGAGCGCTACTTCCGCCCCGCGTGGTTCCCCACGCGCAACTTCCACGGCCTGTGGTTTTACGACGCGGGCGAGCTCGAAGCGCTCTTCTCCTTTCAGCGCGACGGCGTACACGAATATTGGCAGGAGATCGCAAAGTCGCATCCCCTGTTCTCGCTCGGGAAGGTGGTGTCGCCCGAGCTCATCCACGAATTCCTCTTCAAGAAGCTGCTTAGGATGGAGGGCTCTCCCGTAAAGTGGATCGAAGACGGCGACAAGGCGCGCATCTTCGCCTATTTCGGCGGCGAAGAGGGGGTAAAAGAGCTCCCGAAGCGCTGGGAAGACGTTTCTCTCGCCTGCAAACAGCCCGGGTTCGAGGCGGTGAAACGGGGCGAGGGCGCACAGCTTTTATCCCACGGGTTCGACGATACCAAGCCCATGGGGGAGTGGACGATCGAGGATGCAAAATCTGCGGCGGAATTCCGCGGGGGAAAGTGCCTCTCCGAAGAGATGCCCTCTCTTCGCGCGCCCCTCGTGTGGCAGTGCGCCGAGGGGCATACCTTCGAAGCCTCCGCGCTCACCGTTCTTCGGGCGGGGCATTGGTGCCCCAAGTGCTGCTATCCGCGCCCGTGGAAGTTCGATCTTCTTGCAAAGCGCAATCCCTATTTTGCGCAGGTGTGGTACGATTCGCACGCAGAGGACGAGGACGCGGAATATAACATCGAAAACGGCGCGCCCGCCGTCAAACGGGCGCAGGGAGAAAAGATATGATCGCAAATTCGATGGAAGAACTCATCGGGAACACCCCGCTTCTTGCCCTTTCCCGCTATCAAAAGGCGTTCGGCTGCGGGGCGAATTTGTTTGCAAAGCTCGAAAGCTTCAACCCCGCGGGCTCCGTCAAAGACCGCGCGGCGCTGGCGATCGTTGCAGACGCCGAGAGAAAGGGGAAGCTGAAGGCGGGCGGCACCATCATCGAGCCCACCTCGGGCAACACGGGCATCGGCATTGCCGCCGTCGCTGCGGTGCGGGGGTACCGCGCCCTCCTTGTCATGCCCGATACGATGAGCATGGAGCGCCGCAGCATCTTGCGCGCCTACGGGGCGGAGATCGTGTTAACGCCCGGCGAAAAGGGCATGGCGGGCGCCATTGAAAGGGCGGAAGAGCTTGTTGGCGCTCTCCCCAACGCCATCCTCGCGGGGCAGTTCGAAAACCCCGTCAACCCGCGCGCCCATTACGAGACGACGGGTCCCGAAATTTGGCGCGATTTAAAGGGCGAGATCGCCTGCTTTGCGGCGGGCGTGGGTACGGGCGGTACGCTCACGGGCGTGGGCAGGTATCTGAAAGAGCAGAACGCAGACATCCGTGTGGTCGCGGTGGAGCCCGCGTCCTCGCCCGTCCTTTCGAAGGGCCGCGGCGGCGCGCACGGCATCCAGGGCATCGGCGCGGGCTTTGTGCCCAAGGCGCTCGATACGAACGTTTACGACGAAGTCATCGCCGTCACCGATGAGGACGCGCTCTTGTATGCTAAAAGGCTTGGTATGACGGAGGGGATCCTGTGCGGCATCTCCTCGGGCGCGGCGCTGTGCGCGGCAGTCATGCTCTCCCGCCGCGCGCAGTTTGCGGGCAAGAACATCGTTGTCCTTCTCCCCGACGGCGGCGACCGCTACTATTCCACCCCGCTCTTCCGCTTTGATTGAACTTTGGATATGACAGCGCGTCCCGAGGCTCTTCGCCGCGGGGCGCGTACCTATGAAAGCATTCCGTTCGCTCGTTTGGAACGTCCGAAAACTGCGCCGTATCCTTCGCTGCTTGGGGCGGACGTTCCGCCTCTCAGGCGCCGAATAGCTTCAGCGCCTCTTTCGTCTCTTCCAGCGTTTTTTTGTATTCCGCGGCCGTTGCTTTGTCGCCGACGAGCTCTGCCGCTTCCATGCTGTAAAAGAGCGCCTCGGCGAGCAGCGGGAGATTTGCGTTATACCCGAGGAGGAACGCCCCGCACGAGGCGATCTCGTTCAAAAGCGCAGAATCTGCATTTTGGCGATACGCCTCCCTGTCGAGGCGCATGAGCCTGAGAGCGATGAGATAGGTCGCGATCCGCGCCTGCGGCCCGCCGATCTCTTCGGCGTCCTTCAGTTCTTTCAGGACGAGCTGCCTGAGCGCTTCAAGCTGCCCCGTTCGGGTCAGGGCTTCCGCGCGGTCCAAAAGCTCGTCTGTCTGCAGACGGGAGCGGTCGGACAGCATCCGTCTGATCAAAAAGAGGAAAAGTTCATCGGCGGCCGCTGCGTTTTCCGGGAAGCGCTCCCGCCACCGTTCGAGCGCACCGCCCTTGATCACGAATTGTTCGGTTTCTCCGTACAGGGCTCGTTTTTCTTCCTCATGTCCGTCAACTTCCCGGCAGAACCTCATAAAAAGAAAACCAAATTCCATGCGGAGCTGCGCATCTTCGGGATATGCCGCGATCTTGGTGCGTAGCTCCGAAAACGCGGCTTCGTAGTTCCCTTGCGCGGCAAGGTTTTTAACGAGTTGCTTTGCTTCACGCACCACTTCCTCCCGTTTGCCGGTGCGGATGCCGAGCAGGTCGTCTGCCGAGACGGCAAGCAGGCTGCAAAGGGGGACGAGTACGGAGAGATCGGGCATCGTCTTTCCCGATTCCCACTGCGAGACGGCGGAGACCGTCACATTGAGCTGCCGTGCCAGCATTTCCTGCGTCATTTTTTTCGCAAGCCGAAGTTTTTTGATCTTTTCCCCGATCGAAGGCATGGTTTTTCTCCTGAATTTGTTTTCACAACGTTTTGTACTTCTATCATACCGCATCCCGCGGAAAAAGTAAAGACAGTAGTTCTCGATCTTCCTTTTAAGCTGCGCTTAACTTCGCGGAGCTTTCGTGCAAAAGGGTGCGCGCTTCCTGCGGCGGGGCGGATGTTTTATGCGGGGGCATGCACTTTTTCGGCGCGCGGGTTGACAGCGCGGGCTGAGCGTGCTATAATATCATTTAGTGGGCTTCGGAGCGAGTGCACCGAAGCTCTTTTCACGGGAAAAGATGCGTTTTCACGCAAAAGAAAAAAGGAGTGAGAAAAAATGAAACTCATCTATGGCGTCAAGGACAGGCCGACCCTCTTCCAGACCATCGTCTTTGCCCTGCAGCAGCTGCTTGCCATCCTCGCGGCGACCATCGCCGTTCCCATGGTGGTGGGGCATGAGATGTCCACCTCGGCGGCGCTCTTCGGCGCAGGCGCGGGCACGCTCGTCTACCTCTTGTTCACCAAGTTCAA
Organism: uncultured Clostridia bacterium; assembly: GCA_944376295.1. GTDB lineage: Bacteria > Bacillota > Clostridia > Christensenellales > Borkfalkiaceae > Gallimonas. The sequence continues at coordinate 68,538 of CALWCE010000004.1, read as the reverse complement.
GAGCCCCGTCTTTCTGGGCAGTTCGTTCGCCTTCATCGGCTCGATGACGGCAGCGTTCGCGGGCGGCGTGAGCATAGCGCTTGGCTATTTGGGTCTTATCATCGGCGCGGTGTTCGCAGGCCTTGTGTATGTCGTCATTGCGATCGCCGTCAAGTTTGCAGGCGTCGGCTGGATCGATAAGCTCATGCCCGCCGTCGTCATCGGCCCCACGGTCGCCCTCATCGGTCTTTCGCTCGCGGGCAGCGCCGTCTCGCAGGCGGTCAGCGCGGCGACGGACGCAAGCGGCAACTATGTGATGGATCTGCACGCGGGGCTTTGCCTCATCTGCGCGCTCGTGACGCTCGGCGTCACCATCGTCTGCTCGGTGTACGGCAAGAAGATGCTCAAAATGATCCCCTTCATCTGCGGCATCCTTTCGGGATACCTGGTTGCGACCGTGTTCACGCTCATCGGCATGGGCACGAACGTCGAGGCGCTTCAGATCATCGACTTCTCCCTCTTCAAGGATATGCAGTGGTATCCCGATTTCACCTTCGTCACCGCCTTCACGGGGCCAATCTCGGCAGGGGAGGGCACGATCGGCGGCTATATCGGCACCATCGCCGTTGCCTATATCCCCGTCGCATTCGTCGTCTTTGCAGAACACCTTGCCGATCATAAGAACATCTCCTCCATCATCGAGCACGATCTTCTCCGCGATCCCGGGCTCTCGCGCACGCTGCTCGGCGACGGCATCGGCTCGATGGTCGGTGCCTTCTTCGGCGGCTGCCCCAACACGACGTACGGCGAATCCATCGGCTGCGTGGCGATCTCGGGCAATGCCTCTATCGTCACCATCCTCATGACGGCGATCCTCGCCATCGTCTTCTCCTTCGTGGCGCCCTTCGTCACCTTCCTCTCGACCATTCCCGACTGCGTCATGGGCGGCGTGTGCATCGCCCTCTACGGCTTCATCGCCGTCAGCGGCCTCAAGATGATCCAGAAGGTCGACCTCAACGAGAACGAGAACTTGTTCGTCGTCTCGACCATCCTCGTCGCAGGCGTGGGCGGCATGGCACTTTCCTTCGGACAGGTCACCATCACCGCCATTGCAACGGCGCTCATTTTGGGCATCCTCGTCAACCTTCTCGTCAACATCGGCAAGAAGAAGGGCGAAAACGTGCAGGCTTCCGAAGCGCCCGAAGCACCCGTAAGCGAAGAGACGGCGTCCGAAACAGCCGTACCCGCCGAGGCTCCCGATGCTGCCGAAACGTCCGAAGCAAAAAAGGAGGACTGAGATGACTTATCCCAACGTCTTTATCTTCGATCATCCCCTCATCAAGCACAAGGTCTCCATTTTGCGCGACAAGAACACTTCCATGAAGGAATTCCGCGAGCTCGTCGAAGAGATCACGACCATCATGACCTACGAGAGCATGCGCGACGTGGAGCTCGTGCCCGTCGAGGTGGAAACGCCCCTCGAAAAGACGACGCAGTATCGCGTCGCGGACGACAGCGTCGCCATCGTGCCCATCCTGCGCGCGGGGCTCGGCATGGTCAACGGCGTGCACCGCGTCTTCCCGACGGCAAAGGTGGGGCACATCGGCATGTACCGCAACGAGGAGACGCTTGAGCCGCAGGAGTACTACTGCAAGCTCCCCGACGGCATTGCGGAAAAGACGGTGTTCCTCATCGACCCCATGCTGGCAACGGGCGGTTCCGCGTGCGACGCCATCGCGGCGCTCAAAGCGCGCGGGTGCAAAAAGATCAAGTTCATGGCGATCATTGCCGCGCCCGAGGGCATCGAAAAGCTCTACCGCGAGCACCCCGACGTTCCCGTGTATGTTTCGACGCTCGACCGCTGCCTCAACGAGAACGGCTATATCCTGCCCGGCCTCGGCGACGCGGGAGACAGGTTATTTGGAACGAAATGAGGGTTTCGCGAAAATCTTTTTGCTGACGCAAAAATCTTTCCGCGAGGAACGAACTTTGTTGATTTTAACAAGCGGTTTCGCCCGCCAACTTGAATGCCCTTATTGAACAATAAGCCCTAAGCATAGGGCAAATTGAGTGAGCCGGCGCAGGGGGACCCTGCTCGGCTCATTTCATTTTAGGAGCAGCGGAGGGAAACCCTCCTCGCGGGATTTCATTTTTAGAAGCGCAGGGGAATGCCAACTTCCTTGGCTCCTTCTTTGAGGGAGCTGTCGAGCGCAGCGAGACTGAGGGAGTCGCCTTATTATAAAAAGTGCGTTATGCAGAAAAGGCGTTTCTTTCTACCGTGTGAGAAACTGTCGAGCGCAGCGAGACTGAGGGAATCGCCTTAGCAGCGAGACTGAGGGGGTCATCTCATTTTAATTCTTGTCTTTTTGTGCAAAGATGGTTTCAGCGATCGAAACAGGTGGTTACGGCTGCCTGTTTCTCGTTTTTCTCGGGCGGCGGAAGCTGCCCGCTTGACAAACAAAGCCCCTTCGCGTACAATAGAGGGCGTATGAAGATCCAAAGGCTGAAACTCAAAAAGCTCAACAATACGCGCGATCTCGGCGGCATCCCCGCGGAGGGCGGCCGCGCCATCCGTGCGGGCAAGCTCTTCCGGAGCGGCAGGCTCTCCCGCCTCCCCGGGCGCACGAAGGCGGCGCTCGAAGGGCTCGGCATCCGCACCGTCGTCGACCTGCGCACGGACACCGAGCGCTGCGAACATCCCGATACGCTGCTCGATGGCGCCGAATACATCGCGCTGCCCCTTCTCTGCGCGCCCACGGGCGGCATCACGGCGGAGCGCTCCTCCCGCCTCTTCGTCAAGGCGGAGAGCCGCCGCATCAAGGAGCAGTTCGGCACGGCGGATAACTATATGATCCACACCTACCGCGGCATCGTCTTCGACGAGAAGCCGCAGGAGAGTTTGCGCCGCTTCCTGCGCCTTGCGGTGGAGCGCGACGGGCTCTTGTGGCACTGCACGGGCGGAAAGGACAGGGCGGGCATCTGCGCGATGCTCCTCGAAGCGCTCCTCGGCGTAAAGGAGGAGGATATCCTGCAAGATTACCTCGCTTCCCGCCGCTTCTGCCGCAAAAAGTTCTTCATCAACCGCCTGGGCGTGCTGATCGCGCCCATCACGCTCAAATTCAAGAAGGTGCTCTTCGGGCTCATGCGCATCAAGCGCGAGTATATGGAGGGCGTCATTTCCGAGATGAAGGCGCGCTACGGCAGCATCGTCGGCTATTGCAGCAAGGTGCTGGGCATCACCGAAGCGGACATTGCTCTGCTCCGCGAAAAGTATCTGGTGTAAAAGGGGGGTCAAACAGTTTTTATATGGGGCCGCCCCGCGCTTGGCGCGGGGCGGCCTTATGTTTTTCTTACGACGAAACGACATTTTTTGGGGGTAATTTGGGGGAAGGAAGGCAAAAAAGGCGTTTAAGAGCAAAAAAACAGGGGTTTTTCGTGCGAAAAACCCCTGTTTTTGGTGACCCGTACGGGAATACTTCGGGCGAAGGCGCGGTATCGCTTTTTCTGGCTTTTTGCGCCCTCGTGCCATTGCTCCGCAATGGGGCAAACCGATGGGTCCGCTTCCGCGTACGGGCGCCAAAACAAAAATTGAGCAGACAAAAGTCTGCTCAATTTGTTGTGGTGACCCGTACGGGAATCGAACCCATGTTACCACCGTGAAAGGGTGATGTCTTAACCGCTTGACCAACGGGCCTTTATGAAAAACCGGCGCTGCCGGGTTTTTGCTTTGGTAGCGATGAGTGGAGTCGAACCGCTGACCTATCGGGTATGAACCGATCGCTCTAACCAACTAAGCTACATCGCCATAAATGGTTGCGGGGGCAAGATTCGAACTTGCGGCCTTCGGGTTATGAGCCCGACGAGCTACCTGGCTGCTCCACCCCGCGATGTCCTATCCGTCGCGCGAATAGCTTTTATATTCTAAACGAAGAACGCGCTTTTGTCAACCCTTTTTCGCCAAATTTCCGAAATTATTTTTTTAATTTCCCTGCGTCCGTTGCATTTTGCCGCCGTTCATGCTATACTCTTTTCATGGAGCTCTTTTCCCTCGCGCCCTATCGGGGACTATCCCTTGCGGTCGCCGTTTCGGGCGGCAGAGATTCCGTCGCCCTTCTTCATTATCTTCATAAAAACGCGGAGGAAGCGCACATTTCGCTTTCGGCGCTCACCTGCTGCCACGGCATCCGCCCCTCGGCAGAGGCGGACGTCGCCTTTGTGGAAGAGCTCTGCAAGGCGTGGGGGGTGCCGCTCACCGTGTTCCGCGCGGATGTGCCCGCAAGGGCAAAACAGAGCGGGCGCAACCTCGAAGAGGAGGGGCGCATGTTCCGCCGCGAATGCTACCAAACGATGCTCGACGGGGGCGCGGACGCCGTGCTCACCGCCCATCACCGCGACGACTATTCCGAGACCGTGCTCTTCCGCCTTGCCCGTGGCACGTCGCTCCAAGGGCTTGACGTCTTCCCCGCGCAGAAAGGGCTCCTGCGCCCGCTCCTCGGTGTTACGAGGGCGCGCATCGACGAATATATCCAAGAGAACGCCCTGCCCTTTCGGGAGGACGAGACGAACGCAGACGTCGCTCTTTCTCGCAACCGCATCCGCCACGAGGTGCTGCCCGCGCTCGAACGGGCGGTGCCGGGGGCGAAGGAAAACCTCGTCCGCTTTGCGGAGCGCGCCGTCCGCGACGATGCGTTTTTGCAGGAACTCGCCCTGCGCGAAGTGAGAGGGGAGGGGGAGAAGCGCGTTTTTGCCGATCTTCCCGAGCCCGTCTTCTTTCGCGCCTGCCTGGCGGCGATGAAGGCGCTGGGGCTCACGCGCGACTATACGGAGAGCAACTTGAAAGAGCTAAAAAAGCTCGCCGTGGCGCAGGCGGGCAGGTCCACGCGGCTCCCGTGCGGCATCACGGTGTACCGCGAGGGGGCGGATCTCGTCTTCCTGCCGCAAGAGGAAGGCGCGGAAGAGGCGCACAAAGCGCGGGAACTGCCCTTCTTCCTCGGGCGCAAAGAGGCGTTCGGGGGCGTGCTCGAAGTGGGGGAGGGCGACTTCGGCGCGGGCGGGCAGACTAAGACCACGGGCGAGCCGACTAAGACCACGGGCGAGCCGCCTTTCCTGCGGGGCGAACCGCCTGAACTGCCGAAGGCATGCGGGCGCGTGCTGAAAGTCGACCTTGCCGCCGTACCCGAAGGGGCGGTGTGGCGGACGCGGCGGGAGGGGGATACCTTTCTCCCCTGCAACGGGCATCAAAAGAGCTTAAAAAAATTCCTGACGGAAAGAAAGATCCCCGCGCGCGTGGGGCGGGAGCTGCCCGTCCTTGCCGAAGGGAGCGAAGTGCTCTGCATCGCGGGCGTGGAGCTTTCCGAGCGCATCAAACGCACGCAAAATACGGTGCGGGCGGGGCTTATCGCATTTACGAGATCATAACATTTACGAAATCATAAAGTGAGGTACGATACACATGATGGAACAAGGCAATGACTGCGAACGCATTTTATTCACGGCGGAAGACATTGCGGCACAGGTGAAGAAGGCGGCGGCGTGGCTGGATGAGCGCTTCGAAGGCACGGTGCCGCTCGCCGTCTCGGTGCTCAAGGGCAGCGTCATCTTCTTCTGCGATCTGGTGCGCGCGATGAAGACGCCCGTGCAGATGGACTTCATGACGCTCTCATCCTACGGCTCGGGCTCCTCTTCTTCGGGCATGCCCAAGATCGTGATGGACCTCTCCGCGCCCGTGGAGGGGCGGGACGTGCTGCTCGTCGAAGACATTGTAGACAGCGGTCACACGCTCGTCAAGCTCAAGGAGCTGTTGGGGGGCAGAGGGGCGAAGTCGTTCACCGTCGTATCGCTACTCGATAAGCCCTCGCGGCGGGAGGTGGACGTGAAGGCGGACTATTCCTGCTTTACGGTGGGCAACGAGTTCATCGTGGGCTACGGGCTCGATTATGCCCAGCGCTACCGTAATCTGCCTTATATCGGCGTTCTGAAGCGCGAAATTTACGAAAAGTAAGAAGGAAAAAGAGAATAGAGATGGCGCGCCGCGGTTTTGCCGCGGCGCGCCGCATTTATGGGAAGGAGCGGAACGGGCGCTGCGGCGCATCATGTTACAAACAGAAAGAGAGCCCGCCTTGCGGCAGGCTCCCTTGTTAGGAGGTATGGGCGTTAGTCGGTTTGTTTTTCCCATATACGATTAAGATAGGTATCCGTAAGAGCTTTCGCATTTTCCTCGGGAGTGGATGGCGTAAACGTATCTGTTATATTAACGGAATCAGAATATCTTTTCATTCCCCATTTGCTTGTAGTATCGTCAAACACGACAGAAGTCAAATTGTCGCAGCCCTCAAAAGCGCGGGTTTCAATCGAAGTGACGCTGTTGGGGATCGTGATGCTTGTAAGCGACGTGCAGTCCCTAAAAGCGCTGTCTCCAATCGAAGTAACACTGTCGGGGATCTCGATGCTTGTAAGCGATTCGCAGTCATAAAACGCTTGCTGACCGATGGCAGTAACGTTGTCAGGAATCTTGAGTGATTCAAGCGCTATACAATAGGCAAATGCTTTATCTCCGATCGTTTCAAGGTTGGCTGGGAGCGTGATGCTTGTAAGAAAACGACATTCATTAAACGCCCTTTCGGGGATCGTCTTGATGGAATCTGGCAGGATAATTTCCTTTACGTAGCTAAACTCAAAACCACCGCTCCAGCCGAATGAGTCATAGTCAATTTGTGGATCAAGTACGATTTGCGTGATCGGCGAATCGTTAAAATGATCTGGAAGCTTCAATATATCATCAAATTGAGTGTTTACAGGTGTATTCATACCTGCTCCGGGATTATATTCAAGCTCTCTTTTTTGCCCGATGCCGTAACCGTCGGAAACTTGTTCAAAATAAAAATACTTGCTATCCGTTACGCCGCAGATGGTGCAGTTCTGCACGTTACCTGTGTAATCGTGTTCGGCAACAGACGCTTTTCCGCCGCAGAGCGAACAAGCAAACCAATGCCCCTTTTCATCGGCGATATAGTCCGTCGTATCGGGCTTGTGCGCCGTAGGATCAACGGCGATAGCCTCCGTCTCCTTGTCTCCGCAGACGGAGCAGATATGCGTCTGTTCGCCCGCCTCGGTGCAGGTGGCTTCCGTCGTCACTTCCCAATCGCCCCAGGTGTGTCCTTTGGCGGGGATGGTGTTGCCGTCGTCGATGCCGCAGCGAGAACAGACGCGGTGATCGCTGTAACCTTTCTCGGTACAGGTCGCGGCAGTTCCCGGCTGCATCTCGCCCCAGTCGTGACCGAGGGGAACGATGGTCTCCTTGTAGCTGTCGCCGCAGCGGGTGCAGGTGTATGTCATCTCGCCTTCCGTGGTGCAAAGCGGTTCGGTCGTCAAGACGCCATGATAGTCGTGACCTGCAGCCTGACCCGTAACGGTCTTGCGGTTGAGTTCCTCGCCGCAGACCGCGCAGCAGACGACCTCTTCATATGAACCCGCCGCCGTACAAGTGGCGGCGACTTCGTTCTCCTTCTCCGCCTCGCCCTCGGTGTGCCCCAAAGCCGCGACTTCCACCGTCTTACGGCTCACTTCTTCCTCGCACACGGTGCAGGAAACGACCTCTTCATACGAGCCTTTCGCCGTACAGGTGGGCTCCTTTTCGTTCTCCCTGACCGCTTCGCCCGCGGTATGCCCGAGCGCCGCAATCATTTCCGTCTCCTTTTCCCCGCAGGAGCAGGTCCTTTCGCGCAAGCCTTCTTCCGTGCAGGTGGGCTCATCAACGACCACCCACGAGGAATAGGAGTGGGTGTGTTCCGTGGGGGGGGGGTGGCGACTGATCGTCTTTGCAGGCAGCGAACGCAGCCAGACCGAGGGCGGCTGCCGCAACGGAAACGACGGTGATGACGGTACGGTTCCGCTTTTTGGCGCGCTGTTCTTTCTCTTCGTCTGTGAGCGCAACATTGTTTTGTCTTTGCTCTGCCATAATTTTCTCCTCCATAGTAGAATTTGCAGGGCAAAGAAAAAGCGTGGCTCCAATCGGAGACACGCCCTGCATATTGTATCCCCAATTGTTGCCACACAATTCCGTTTTTTTGTGCCATACTATTTCGATGTAAACACATAGAGAACGAGGGAGATACGAGATGCCGATAACCGACTCTCGTTCTCTAGCCCTAAAAAAAACGGCTGCCCCGCAGGACAGCCGAAAAACAAGTCTGTTTTTACTTGTGATGGCGCACGAGTTCGAGCGACTTTGCGATCTCCATCACGATGATGGGCACGATGGAAAGCCCGATGCCGATGACGTAGACCTGCCAGGGCAGATATTCGCTGCCGAAGCCGAACACCGTCATGACGCCGGGCGTGAACATGACGAACGCGATGAGCGCGAACGCGATGAGCGTGACGATGTTGAGGAACTTGTTCGTGAACGGCCCCACTTTGAAGAGGGAGTGCCCCGAACGCATGTTGTAGGCGTGGAGCGTCTGCGAGAGGGCGAGCACAAAGAAGGTCGCCGCGCTGCATGCCTCATCTCCGAGCCCGAAGCCGAAGCGGGCGATGCAGTAGCTTGCGAGCGCCAATCCTGCGAACATACAGCCTTGCAGCACGATCTGGATGCCGTAGCCGTGGGCGAAGATGCTCTCGTTTTTAGAGCGCGGCTTGTGGTCCATGACGTCGGGCTCGAGTTTTTCCATGCCGAGCGCGATGGCGGGCAGGGAGTCGCCGATGAGGTTGATCCAAAGGAGCTGGATGGAGATGAAGGGGGAGATCTGCCAGATACACATCGAAAGGAAGACGACGATGACTTCGGAGATGTTGGTCCCGAGGAGGAAGCCCACGACCTTCTTGATGTTGGAGTAGATGCCGCGGCCTTCCTTGACGGCGTCGACGATGGTCGCGAAGTTGTCGTCGGTGAGGGTCATGTCGGCGGCGCCCTTGGCAACGTCGGTACCCGTGATGCCCATCGCGCAGCCGATGTCGGCGGCCTTCAATGCGGGCGCGTCGTTGACGCCGTCGCCCGTCATCGAGACGACCTGACCTTTCTTCTGCCATGCCTTGACGATGCGGATCTTATTTTCGGGCGAAACGCGCGCATAGACGGAGATGTGTTCGACCTGTTTGTCGAGTTCGTCTTCGCTCATGGCGTCGAGTTCTGCGCCCGTGATGGCTCTGTCGCCTTCGAGCAGGATGCCGAGCTCCTTTGCGATGGCGGAGGCGGTGATGACGTGGTCGCCCGTGATCATGACGGGCTTGATGCCCGCCTTGCGGCAGACGGCGACGGCTTCCTTCGCTTCGGGGCGAGGGGGGTCGATCATGCCGACGAGCCCGAGGAAGGTGAGCCCGTATTCGAGTTCTTCGCTCGTGGGTTCTTCGGAAAGGGCGTCGAGCTCCTTATAGCCGACGGCGAGCACGCGGAGGGCGTCCGCGCTCATTTCGTCGTTGACTTGGCGCGCCTTTTCGATGTCGCCCGCAACGCAGCGCTGCGCCATGACGTCGAACGCGCCCTTGACGACGGCGACGAGCCTGCCGTCGATCTTATTGACGGTCGTCATCAGCTTGCGGTCGGAGTCGAAGGGGAGGGAAGCGAGGCGGGGGCAGCTCTCGTTGAGGGCTTCCTTTTCGTTGCCGAGCTTGTGCGCGGCGAGCACGATGGCGGTCTCGGTGGGGTCGCCGAGGTGCACTTCCCTGTCGCCTTCGAATTCGACGGAGCCGTCGCAGCACAGCGTCCCCCAGGTGAGGAGCTGTTTGGTCTTTTCGTCGGTGTTCGCGGGGTCGAAGGGGGCAGCCTCGCCGCCGTCCACATACGTCTTGACGAGCGTCATGCGGTTCTGGGTGAGGGTACCCGTCTTATCCGAGCAGATGACGGAAGCGGAGCCCAGCGTCTCCACGGCGGGCAGGCGCTTGATGATGGCGTTCTTTTTGACCATGCGCGTCACGCCGATGGAGAGCACGATGGTGACGACGGCGGGCAGCCCTTCGGGGATCGCCGAAACGGCGAGCGAGACTGCCGTCATAAAGAGCTCGATCCAGTGGTCGATCCCTCGGTTGTTGGGCATGCACGCGCCGATGATGAAGATGATGGCGCACGCCGCGAGCGCGACGATGCCGAGGTATTTCCCGAGCTGCGCGAGCTTGTTCTGAAGGGGGGTGCGCGTCTCCTTCTCGCCTGCGAGGAGGTTTGCGATCTTGCCCATCTCGGTGTTCATGCCCGTGCCCGTGACGACGGCGGTCGCCGAACCGTAGGTGAGCGAGCAGCCCGAGAAGACCATGTTCGTCCTGTCGCCGACGGAGGCGTTGCCCTTGACTTCGGCGCGCGCGTCCTTTTCGGCGGGCACGCTCTCGCCCGTGAGGGCAGATTCTTCCGATTTCAAGTTGGAGCTCGTCAGAAGCCTTGCGTCCGCAGGGACGAAGTCGCCCGCTTCGAGGTAGATGACGTCTCCGGGGACGAGCGCGGAGGCCTGGATGAACTTTTCCTTGCCGTCGCGCAGCACGCGCGCATGGGGGGCGGACATGTTTTTGAGCGCTTCGAGCGCCTTTTCCGCCTTGCTCTCCTGCACGACGCCCATGACGGCGTTCAGAACGACGATGAAGACGATGAGGGCGGGCTCGACGAATTCGATGGGGCTCTCCTTCCCGTTGACGACCTGATAGCAGATGACGCCGAAGGAAATGCACGCCGCGATGAGCAGGATGATGATCATCACGTCCTTGAACTGTTCGAGGAAGCGGACGAGCATGCTCTTTTTCTTCTGCTCTTTGAGCTTGTTCTCGCCGTAGCGCGCGAGCCGCGCCTGCGCCTCTTCTTCGGTGAGGCCCTTCTGGGCGTCCGTCGCAAGGTCGTTGACGACGTCGCCTTGCGGGCAGCTGTAAAACTCTTGTCTTTGCACTCCTGTTGTTCTCCTTATCTTGTTATTTTTTATTTTGCGATAACAGCGCGGAAATTTTCCGCGGCGTTTCCGTGGGATCGGGGCGCCGCCTTCCGCAGAAAGAAGAAGCCGCGCGCCCTTGTGCGTTTATTCAATTCGCTCAAAAAAAAGATAAGAACTCAGGGACCCCCGAGTTCTTGTCACTGGGCATATGGTTTCAGGGCTTACTTTCCCCGACCGTTTTGTTGTAAGCGCAAGGCGTATCATCGTTTATTTGTTGGCAAAGGAGGCTTCCTTCAGGGTATAGACGAGCGTACCGAGCGATTGCAGTACGGGTACTTCCATCTTAAGGAGCACGTTGCGGTAGACGTTGTCGTTCGCGTCCGTCGTCGCGGCATACACGAGCGTCTGCGCCTGCCCCGAGGGGCTGCTCTGATAGGAGAGAGTCAGCTTTACGGCATCGATCTCCTGCTCGACGGCGCTGCCGTCCATCGTGAAGCTCACGGTCTCCTTGACGGCGGTCGGCGCGGCGGAGGAGGAACCGGTCGCAAGCTCCGTGACCATTCCCGTCACCTGGTTGATGGTGCGGAAGGAGGCGGTGCTCGTGAGCGTCAGACCGCGCAGGGCAAAGAGCACTTGCTCGTTGTCGAGGAAGGTCGTATCCCCTTCGATGTCGTATTCGCGCGTCTCGGGCGCGGGAAGTTCCCCGTCCTCGTTTTCCGTAAGGTCGCTGTAAGTCGCCTTCGCGGTCGTCAGTGCGGCGTCATATTCGACGGTATAGCTGTAGTGATAGGTCGTGAAAGCGTTTTCGAGCGATGCGGGAGAAGAGGTGAGAGGGGAGGTGGAGACGACTTCCTTCTCGCTCTTCACGGGCTGCAGGCCGTGAGCGACGGGCAGGAACAAGACGGTGGACGTCACCGAGTCTTGGAAAGGATCGCTCTCCTCGCCGCCCAGGCGGTATCTGCCCCCGATGGTAAGTTCTGTGGTATAGCGGTATCCCTCCGTCGTGCTCCCGTCCGCAAGCGTGATGTTTTCGTTCACGAGGGAAGTGCGGTAAGTCCCCGTATCGTATTCGACGGAAAATCCGTTTTCGTTTTCCTCCGGGGTAAAGCTCACGTCATAGACGAGCGTTTCGGAGGTGTCTTTCACCGAACCGCCGAGCGTCGTGTTGCGGTACCAGTTCGCCGTAAAGGAGAGGGGCGTACCGCCGCTGCAGGCGCAGAGCAGGGTGAGCGGGGCAAGCAAGATGAGCCCCGCAAGGCGGATCTTTTTCATAAAGCCCTCCGTAGTTGAGAGTTCGGGACTTATTATAACACATTTTTTTCCGTTTGTAAAAACAAATCGGCGAATGAATGAAAAAATTTCGTGAAAATCGGGCGGCAAATGTGCTATAATAGAGTCCGAAGGCGGCTGTGCCGCCCGAGGAGGGGAACATGCCTACCGTCATCGGCGCGCCCACACTGGACGGCGCGCTCGGATATCTTACCGCCGCCGTTGCGGCAAACGAGTCGAAAGGGGAGAAAACGCTCATCTTCTGCGAGGACCGTCTGACGCTGCTCGCGGAACGGGCGGTCCTTCACGCCGTGGAGGGGACCATGCTCACCGAAGTCACAACGTTCGCGCGCTTTCTCTCGGGAGGAAGGGCGGGCGTGAAGCTGCTCTCCAAGCAGGGGTCCGTGATGGCGGTCGCCTCCCTTCTCGCCCGAGAGGAGGGGAAGCTTTCCTGTTTCAGGAAGGGGACCGCCCGCGCCGTCTATGAAACGCTCGCGCAGCTCATGGCGTCCCGCGTGGATGAAGAGATGCTCAGGAACGGGGCTGCGGAAACGGACGGACCGCTGAGCGGAAAGCTTTCCGATCTTGCCCTGCTGCTTTCCGGGTACCTCGAGCTCCTGCGGGAGAAGGGCTTTCTGGACGAGAGCGGCTATCTCGCGCTGCTCTCCGAAGCGATCGCCTCCGCCGGCCTCGGGGATACCCATCTCATCTTCTTCGCCTTCCCTTCCTTTACCCGCCAGGCGCGGGAGGGGATCGCCGCCGCATTCGAAGCGGGCAGGAGCGTCACGGGCATATTCCTTGCGGGGCGGGAGGAGCTCTATACCAATACTGCGGCGCGGATGTTCCGCCGCCTTGCGGAAGAACACGGCGCCTGTGAGGTCAGGCAGCTGAAAGGGCGGCGCAACGAGGACGCCGCACGGCTTGCTTTAGGTTTGTACTCGCCCGAGAATCTCACGGAGCCGCCCGTGCCGACCGAACGGGTGCGCGCCTTTACCGTGCTCGACGAGGAGGAGGAGTTCACCGCCGTCGCCTCGCTCATCCGCAGGCATATCGCCGAGGACGGGCTGCGGTTTTGCGATATCGCCGTGCTCGTTCCCGGGAAGGAGAGCTTTCCCCTGGCGGAGCGGGTGTTTTCCGCATACCGCATCCCCTACTTTGCCGACGTCAGGCGCCCCTTTTCCGAGCACCCCTTTGCGCGGTTCGTGCTCGACGTGCTCAACGCCGCCGCGGACGGCGCGCTGCCCGCCGAAGCGGATGCCGTCGCTTCGTCCGTCTATTTCGGGGACGGGGACGAATACCGCAATTATCTTTTGAAATTCGGAGGATACCGCGGCGCGGTGCGGCGGGAGATCAAGACGGGAGAGGCGGTGAAGGGCTTCGACCGTGAAAAACTTGTCGCCTGCCGCAGCCGCATGCTCGCGATCCTTGCGCTGTTCCCGCCGCGCGGCAAAGGCGTCCTCTATGCGGAGAGCGTGAGAAAACTTGCAGAGCTCGTCTGTGCGGAGCACGTTACCGAACAGCTCAAGGGCGGTTTCGAGGGGGCGGAGCGCGCCTTCCTGGAACTTGCCCCCCTCGAAAGCGTGCTCTCCGAGATGACGTCCGTCGCGGACGGGGCGATGACGGTGCGTGAATTTGCCGCTCTTCTGAAGAGCGGACTGGAGGCCATGGAGATCTCCATGATCCCGCAGTCGGCCGACGCCGTCTTTGTGGGAGACGCCACCGAGAGCCGTTTCCCGAGCGTCAAAGTGCTCTTTGCGGCGGGGCTCGACGCTCTGCCGCGCGCCTCGCAGGATGCCGCCGTCATCTCGGACGGGGAGATCGCGCGCCTCGGGGAGCTGGAGGTCGTCATCGAGCCTGCGATCGCCGAGGTCAACGCCCGCGCGCGGGAGGGCGCCGCGCTCTCCGTCTGTTCGTTCGAAGACAGGCTGTATCTTTCCTGTCCGCTCCGCCGCGGACGGGAGGAGCGTCTGCCGGGAGAGATCTACCGCACGGCGGAAAAACTCTTTTCCATGCCCGCGATGCCCGATCTCTTTCCCTATGACTGCTGCGAGCGGCTGCCCGCCGTCCGCGGGATGCTGCGCCGCCGTACGGCGCGGAACGAGCGCGACAAAAGGCGCTTTGCGGGCATCGCCGCCTTTTTGGAGGCAAACGGAGAGCCGGTCTCCCGTCTGTTGGAAGGGAACAGGAAACCGCGCGTGGACTGCAGCGGGCTGTATTTCCGCGGGACGACCTCGCCCACGCTGCTCGAGACGTACTTTTCCTGCCCGTACAAGAGTTTTGCGGCGCGCGGTCTGAAACTGCAGGAGCGGGAGGAGCGTTCCGTGATGGCAACGGATACGGGGAGCTTCATGCACGCCGTGCTGGAAGAGACGGCGCGCCGTTCCCGGGAGCTGTCTTCCGCAGAAGAGTGCCGTGCGCTCGCACGCAGGACGGGCGAAGCGCTCCTCGAAACGCCGCGTTTTGCGGGGATCGGGGATACCGATGCGGGAATATACGCGCGGGAGAGGCTCCTGAGCGAAGGGGAGGACGTCGCGGCGGCGGCATGGCTGCAGCTTGCGTGTTCGGAATTTTCCGTGGAAAAGACGGAGGCTCCCGTCGCCGTGAAAGAGCTCTCCCTTGCGGGCAAGACGGACAGGATCGATTCGTCCGGGCCCTATGTGCGCGTCATCGATTATAAAACGGGCGCCATCGAGGACGATGCGGCGTCCTACTATACGGGGCGGAAGCTGCAGCTCGAGCTCTATCTCAAGGGAGCGTCCGAAGGCAGGATCCCCGCGGGGGCGTTTTATTTCCCTGCGGCGAGCGACGTCGCTTCCTCCTCCTCTGCGGAAAAACGGTTCCGCATGAGAGGGTTCTTCAACGCGGAGGAAGAGGTGATCCGCCGCATGGACAAGTCGCTCGAAGCGGGCGGGGAGAGCGGCGTCTTTGACTACCGCAAGAACGGAAGGGCGCAGGACAGGGCGATGAGCGGCGAAGATTTTGCGGCTTTCCTCGATTATGCCGTGCTCGTCTCCGCCCGTGCCGAACGGGAGATGAAGGAGGGGAATATCGCCCCCGCTCCCTATAAGGGCGCCTGCGACTACTGCAAACTGCGCTCGCTGTGCGGGTTCGTGGGCGAGGAACGGAGCGAAGGCGCCGTCAGGTGCAGCGAGATCGCAGAGATCGTCCGCAGAGAGAAGGGGGAGAAATGAGCCAAAGACCGACCGAAGAACAGCAGGCAGCCATCGCCGCCCGCGGCAAAGTCATCGTATCCGCCTCCGCGGGCAGCGGCAAGACCTTCGTCATGATCGAACGCCTCGTCTCTGTCATCGTGGGCGGCGTGGACGTGCGCGAGGTGCTTGCCGTCACCTATACCAATAAGGCGGCGGCGCAGATGCGCGAAAAGCTGCGTTCCGCGCTCGTCAGGGCGGTGGGGGAGAATACGGAGCCCGCCGTCCGCGCCCGCCTCAAACAGCAGCTCGCGGCGCTGCCGCTTGCGGATATCTGCACGATGCACGTCTTTTGCGCGCGCCTTCTGCGTACTTACTTCTATATGGAAGACCTCGACCCCGCCTTCCGCATCGTGGGCGGAGAGGACGCCGAATGCAGGGCGTGCTCGTCGCGCGCGCTCGACGAGATCTTTGAAGAAGCATACCGCGCGCCCGACGACGGCTTCCGCGCCCTGCTCGCCTTCTATTACCGCAAAAAGAGCGACAGGCTCCTGCGCGAAGCGGTCCTGAAGATGAACGAGACGATCAAGAGCGATTCCGATCCCGAGGCGCGGCTTCGGGAAGCGGGCAGGCTTTCCTTTCCCGCCGTGACCGCCGCCCTGTGGGAGGGATACCGCGACAGGATCTCCCGCCTTCTGGGGGAGACGGAGGCGCTTTCTCCCTGCTTTGCGGAGAACAAACGCGGGAAAGAGCTGTGCGCGGCGCTGTCCGAACGGATGACCGCCTTGCTTTCGGAGCCTTCGCTGACGGAAGCCGTATCCCGCGCGCGCGCCGAGGAGAAGCTGCCGAGGGCGCCGGAAGTGACGAAGGCGGAAGGGGAGGAGCTCTCGCGCATCCTTCGCCTCAAAGCGGTCTCGGCGGCATGGAAGGAGATCCTGAAAGCGCTGAGCGCCGTCGACGAGGAGGGAGAACGCATCCGTCACGAGGAGGCTTCCGCGCGTACCCGTGCGCTTGCGGCGCTCGTGCTCGCCTACCGCGCCCGCTTCCGCGATCTCAAGCGCGAGGCGGGGTTCCTCGATTACGACGATCTCGAACACGGCGCGCTGCGCCTGCTGCGGCGGGAGGACGTGCGCGATGCCGTGCGGAAGAAGTACCGCTATATCTTTGTCGACGAATATCAGGACGTCAATCTCGTGCAGGAAGAGCTTCTGGGGCTCGCGGGCGGAGAGGAGGTATTTCTGGTCGGCGATGCCAAGCAGGCGATCTATGCGTTCCGCGGCAGCCGTTCCAAGTACTTTCTGGAGAAGACGCGCAGCTTTCCCGTCTCTCTCGTGCTGAGCGAGAGCTTCCGTTCCGCCCCGAACGTCATCGAGGCGGTCAACGAGGTATTCTCCTATGCGATGACCGAAGAAACGTGCGGGCTCGGCTATGCCGCGGAGGCGAGGATGCGCGGCGGCGCGAGATACGGCGGGCATCGGGGGGAGGTGCGCTGCCTTGTCCTGCCCGAACGGGAAAAGCGGGAAAAGGCGCAGCGCGGCGTCTATTCCGTCCTCGATCCCGTTCCGGAAGGGGAGGGCGACCGCATGGCGGAGCTCGTCGCCGAGACGGTGCGCAAAGAAGTGGGGCGCAAGTGGTTCGACGCCGATCTCGGCTGCGAACGGCCCGTCACCTACGGCGACATCGCCGTCCTCACGCGGATGCGCTCGGGCGCTGCGGAGCGTGCCGTAAGGGCGCTCTCTGCGGCGGGCATCCCCGTTGCGGCGACGGCGGAAGTCAACGTGTGCGACTTCTGGGAAGCCAAGCTCCTGCTCGACTGGCTGTCCTATCTCGACAACGCCGAACAGGATATCCCCATGGCGGGCGCGATGCTCTCCTATCCCGGCGGTCTCACGGAAAACGACCTTGCCGCCGTGCGCGGACGTTTCCTCTTTGCGCCGTCCTTCCGCGCCGCCTGCCGCGAATACGCGGAAAAGCTCGAGGATACGGTCGCCCTCCGCCTTCGCGCCTTTTTCGGGCGCGCCGAACGGTACCGCCTGCTGGCGCGCGTCCGTTCCGCGCGGGAGATGATCGGCGTCCTGCTCGCCGACGGGCTGGAGGCGGAGATCCTCGCCCAAGAGGAAGGGGAACTGCGTTTAAGGCGGGTGCTGCGCCTCGCGGAGACGGCGGAGGGCTCCGTGAACGCCTTCCTGCTTGCGCTCAGGGCATCCGGGAACGAGGTGAAATTCTGCGAGAGCGGCGGAGAGAACGCCGTCAAAGTGCTCACCATGCATGCGTCCAAAGGGCTCGAATATCCCGTCGTCATCCTCATGGACCTCGATCGCCCCTTCCACGGCGCCGACCGTAAGGAAGAGTTCTTCTATGCGGACGGGCTCTCCTTCGCGCCCAAGGGCTTCGATCCCGAAACACGTTCCACCGCGGAGACGCTGCACCGCGACCTCATCGCGCAGAAGATCGTCGCGGAGGAGCGCAGGAGTGAACTCAACCTTTTATATGTTGCCATGACGCGCGCCAAAGAGCGGCTGTATCTGCTCTTTTCCGCACCGTCCGGGAGCGTGCCGCTCTCCGAAGCCAAGCGTTTTGCCGATTTCATCCCCGAGAGCTTCCTAAAAGAGAAGAGCGGTCCGCTTCCCGCAGAGGAGCTCCCGCCCCGTGCGGAAGCGCTTGCCCCCGCGCCGGAAGAGGAGCGCGAGCTTTCCGCCGTTTACGGCATGCCCTATGCCTTCTCGAAGAGCGTCGCCCTTCCCGTCAAGAGTTCGGCGACCAAGCTTCTGGAACTTGTCCGCGGCGGGGCGGAGGAGACGCCGTCGGGCCACGGGCATTCCGCGGAGGAGGGCATCGCGTATCACGCCTTTTTGCAGCATGTGCGCTTCGGCGCAGGCGTAGGCGAGGAGCTTGTGCGGATGCGGGCGGAGGGGCTGCTTTCCGAAGAACAGCTTGCTCTTCTCAACGAGGAAAAGCTTCGGCGCATCCTCGCGCTCCCCTCATTGCGGGAAGCGGCGGCGGGCGGGCGCGTGCTGCGCGAACAGACCTTCCTGCTTTCCCTCACCGCGCGGGAGGCGGGCATCGCCGAAACGGACGATCTCATCGTGTTCCAGGGCGCGGTCGACCTCCTCGCCGAGACCCCAAAGGGATGGCTGCTCCTCGACTATAAATTTTCCTCCCGTTCCGACGACGCTCTCCGCAGCGGTTACGCCCCGCAGATCGTGCTCTACAAAAAGGCGGTCGCCAAAGCCATGCGCGTTTCGGAGGACACCGTGCGCGCGCGCATCCTCAACATCGCGCTGTGCAGGGAGATCGGGATGGACTGATCGGACAGACAGCGTCCGTATCCTGCAAAATTCGACCGCGTCCGCCTCTCAGGACGGGGTATCATCGTAAAGGAGTATATTATGGTATCACCGATCATCACGGAGATCAGAACTGTTTTGGGGCTTGTGGCACAGCTTCCCGGCTGGCTGCTCTATTTCGGCGCGCCCTTGCTTCTCGTCGTGGCGGGAGTCATCCTCGCCGCCGTACACGCCGACCGCGCCTTCCCGCCCGTGGCGCTCTTTCTGGGCGGCGTCGGGCTCTTTCTCGTCGCTTCCATTGCGGAAGAGCTTGCCGATCTTGCCGTATGGGCGGCGATGTATCTTGCCGCGGCGGCGCTCGTCAGGCTGATCTTCCTCATCCCGTTCCCCAAGAAGAAGGAGCGTTCGGAGGACATCTACGCCGAGTTCCACGCCCCCCTCGACGCGGAGGATGGGGAAGGGGAGGAGGAACTGCCTCCCGCCATGAGCGCCGAGGAGGGCGCGCTGCAGCTTGCGCACGTCGATTCCCTCATCGAAGCGCTGCGTTCCGCCGAGCTCGAGCCTGCCGACCGCCTCGAACTCGACGCCGTTGCGCGTTCGCTGGAGAACTATCGCGGCAAAGACCTGTCGTCGGGCGAACAGCGTGCGCTCAACGACTGCCTCTCTTCCGTCCTGAAGCTTACGGCAAAGTACAGTTCGTGAAAGGGCTGCCCCAATAAGGACCGCCCGCCCGCCGCGCTTTCGCGCGGCGGGCGGGCGTTTTTTTATTTCTTTCTGCATAAAAAGCGTGCCGGCGGGGGAACATAATCGGTGTAACGGAGGATTCAGATGGACTTTACCCAAACTCAGACCTATTTCAACCTCGCCCGCGCCTTTGCGGGAGAATGCCAGGCGGGCATGCGCTATCAGCTCATCGCCCGCGCCGCGACGGCGGCGGGGCTCACGGCGCTCGCCGATACGCTGCGCACCATCGCCAAGAACGAGACCAACCATGCGCGCGTGTTCTTTGAACTGCTCATAAAACACGCAGGCAGCCGTGATGATATCCGCGTGGATGCGGGCTATCCCTTCCATACGGGCACGATCGCCGAAAGCCTTGCGTTTGCGGCGGAAGACGAGAAGAGCGAGCACGAGAACATCTATCCTTCCTTTGCGCGCACCGCGCGGGAAGAGGGGTTCGAAGACGTCGCCTTCAAATTCGAAGAGGTCGCCAAAGTGGAAGAAAATCACGAGATCGTCTTCCGCTATCTGCATGAGTCGGTCAAAAACGGCACGCTGTATTCCGCCGAGCATCCGCTCATCTGGATCTGCGGCGAATGCGGCTATATGCATACGGCGAAGGAGGCATGGAAGGTCTGCCCGCTGTGCGGGGCAAAGCAGGGGGAAGTCGATCTGCATCTGCCTTACAAAGGGGTCTAAAAGCGTCCGTTCCCGAGAGGGAAGGCTTTCAGATCGTGTTTACGAGGAGGAAGAACATGACGGAACGTAAGAACTGCGGCAAGAACTGCACGAAGAACGCCGCCAAGAACGGCGCGAAGGCAAAGCAGAATGCCAAGACGGAAAAGAACTGTGACTGAGAGATCCCGCGCGTGCGGGGAGAGGACTCTCGAAAAGGGGGCAAAGATGCGCTCCGAAGAGGACGCGCTCGGATCTTACACGGGCGTTCCCGCGGAAGGCGGCGCCCCCGAGCAGGACGCGGACGATCTCTGAAGCCCGCGGAGGGCGGTGCGCGCACCGTTCTCAAGGATAAGAAAGAGAAAAGAAGGGCGGTCATCCGTCCTTCTTTTGGTTGTAAAAAGGAGCGCGGTATGATATAATAAAGCCCGCTGCGGCATTTTGGTGAGATTTTATGTAATTATCATCATTCGTTAAACGGGTTTTCAGGATGCCGCGCTATCATGACAGAATAGAATACTGTAAGTTCGGTATACGGCCGCGCGATGCGGCAGGAGGAAGACATGAAGAAGATCGCAACGGCAGTGCTTTCCGTTTTGACTGCGGGGATACTCATCCTCTCTCTCGCGGGGTGTACGTTCTTCTCCCCGGGGAGTTCTGCGGAGGAGCCGGGCGGAGACGATCCCGTCGTTACGCCCGACCCCGGCGAAGACCCCGGCAAGGAGCCCGAGGAGGAGCCCGAGGAGGAGCCCGACCTTCCCGACGATATCGGCGGAAGCGACTGGATGGAGTGGGAGGACGTTTTCACGGGCGGCAGCACGGAGGCATACCGCCTGTATCAGGAGGCAAAGGAGGACGGGTTCGAGGGAACGTTCGTCGATTTCCTGAAGGAGATCGGCTATACCGTGAATGTGGACTCTTCTGTCTCCGTCGGGACTGCGGTGCAGTCCGTCGTCGCCATCAACTGCGTGTTCGAGCGCGAACTGACGAACCCGCCGATCCCCGATATGGCGCCTCAGGAGGTGACGTTTTCGGGCGCGGGCGTCATTTACAGTCTCGACAAGGAGGCGGGCGACGCCTATATCATCACCAATTACCACGTCGTTTACGAACAGAGTTCGGTGGGGGATGAGACGATCCCGCACATCTCCGACGATATCCGCGTCTATCTCTACGGCGAGGAATATCTCGATCAGTACATCACCGCGGAATATGTGGGCGGCGCGATGGACTACGATATCGCCGTCATCCGCATCGAGGACAGCGAGCGGCTCAAAAACAGCGCGGCGCGCGCCGTCACGGCGGGAGATTCCGATCAGCTCACGGCGGGCGAGACGGTGTATGCGATCGGAAACGCGGCGGGCGCGGGAACGACGGTGACGCGCGGCGTTGTCTCCGTTCCTGCGGAATACATCGATATCCTTTCGGCAGACGAATCGAAGACGCTCAGCCTGTTGGAGATCCGCATCGACGCCGCCATCAACCACGGAAATTCGGGCGGCGGGCTCTTCAATCTCGACGGCACCCTTGTCGGCATCGTCAATGCCCGGTCGGAGGAGTCGGGGATCCGCGATTTCGGCTATGCCATCCCCATCAATCTTGCCATCGGCGTGGCGCAGAACATCATCGACAACTCTTTCAAGAATACCGACAAGGGCGCTTACCGCGCGACGCTCGGCGTGACGGTCCAGGTGTCTGCCCGCACGAGCATCTATGACGAGGAGAGCGGAAGTTCGTACGTCGTGGAGAAGATCACGGTGAAGGAGGTCACGCCCGATATGCCGGCGGCAGGCAAGCTGGAGGTCGGCGATCTCATCACCGGCATCCGGATCCTCGGCGGAACGGAAAAGACGGTCACGCGGCTGCATACGGTGACGTCCTTCATGTTCAATGTGCGTCACGGGGATACGGTCGTCATCTCTTACGAACGGGACGGCATTGCGGCGGAGGCGCGTATCACTTACAACAAGAACAGTATGTTCACGCTCTTTGCATAGACTTTGTCCATAGAATGCGGCAGATGAAAAATGCCGCGCTCTTTTGAATTTTTAAAAAAACGCGCCGCGGCGGAAGCTTTTGCTTCCGCCGCGGCGTTTATATGGAAATGATGTTTGCATCGGCAATAAATTTGCGGCGAAACAGTTTCCTAAAATACTTCTGCAAGCAAAACCACGCTTTTGCGCAGCAGGACCCAATTTGTGCCCGCAGGGCACTTATTGTTCAATAAGGACATGAACGTGCGTGGGCGATAAAGCAAATTAAAATCATATCCGCTCGTTCCTCGCCGCGAAGATTTCCCGAAGGGAAAGATTTGCGGCGAAACAGTTTCCCAAAATACTTCCGCGAGGAGGGTTTCCCTCCGCTGCGGGCCCCAATTTGTGCATACATGCACTTATTGTTTGATAAGGACATAAATGTGGGTGGGCGACAATGCTACTTAAAATCATGGCGCTTCACCCCTCACGACTTTTTTGTGCTTGCACAAAAAAGTGTGAATTATTTCAGCATCAACCTTATGATCTCTTCGTCCGTTTCGCGCATGCCGCGGCTTGCGAGCTCGCCCACGTTGCGGATAGTGTTCTCCACTCCCTTCGAGACGATGCCGTCGCCGCCGTAGAACTGCCCGCCCGCGCGGTACAGCTCAAAGCCGATGAGCCCCGACTCCACGGCGCATGCGATCTTGGCGGCACAGCTCGATTTGGCGCCGTCGCACACCATGCCCGAATCGATGGCGATGGCGTTGACGATGGTGTGCGAGATCTCGTCCACCCCGCCGCCGTGCAAAAAGCAGATGCCTGCCGCCGCGCCCGCACCCGCGCTCACCGCGCCGCAGTACGCCGAGAGCCGCCCGATGCCCGACTTCAAGTGGATGGTCACAAGGTCGGAAAGGGCGAGCGCCCTCAAAAGCTCTTCATGGGAAGCGTGCAGGTGCTCTGCATAGGCGATGACGGGCACGGAGGCGGTGATGCCCTGATTGCCGCTGCCCGAAACGACCACGACGGGCAGGGGACAGCCGTTCATGCGCGCGTCCGAGCCCGCCGCCGCCCACGCCTTGGCGCGGTTGTGGATGTCGTTGCCGAAGGCGCTCAAAAGCGTCTTGCCGACGCGTGCGCCCCAGTCGTTTTTCAGCCCCTCGTCGCAGATGGCGGTATTGTATGCGATCTGCCGTTCGAGCGCCTCTTTTACTTCCGAAAGGTCGTCCTCTTTCGCAAATTCCACGATGGCGCGTACGGTGAGGGGGTCGGCATCGGGGTCGGCTTCGCCGCTCTCTGCGCGGCTTATAAGCACGTTTTCGTCCTTTTCGAGGCGCACGACGTTGGTATGATGCCCCGTGATGCGCACATATGCCGTATGCCCGCCGCAGAAGGCGCGGATGCCGATGTCGAACACGCAGCCGCTCTGCGCTTCGCGGACGGTGAGCGGCGTCGCTTTGAGGTATTCCGCGATGCGGGGGTACTCTTCTTCCCGCACAAAGGAGAGCACTTCGAGTTCGCGATCGGCGTCTCCTGCCGCAAAGCCCGCCGCGGCGGCGCTCTCCACGCCTCTCAGTCCTCCCGTGTGGGGGACGATGACGCTCTTGACGTTCTTTAAGATGTTGCCGCTCACTTCGATCTCGGCGCGCTCGGGGAGCGTGCCCAGCGTCTTTTTTGCAAGGGCGGCGGCATAGGCGACGGCGATGGGTTCGGTGCAGCCCATCGCGGGCACGAGTTCTTCCTTGAGCCGCTCGATGCAGGCGCGCCGCAGCGTTTCTTCCATGGTATCCCTCTCAGATGATAATGGTCGGAAATAAAGTATATTGGCTTTTTTGGAAAAAGTCAACCGATTGCATGGGCGGCGCATGGGGAGGCGCATCGTCTTTCTTTGCGGGAAGCGGGCGTTCTGCGCGGAGCGGTTTTTACCACAGTCTGCGTGAGCTTCAAAAACATTGTAAAACTGGTTGAAATATGACAGCCTGCATGATATAATAAGCTCGCGCGGAAGGACGCCGCCCGAAAAATGGCAGAAAAAAGCCTTGTTACGGCAAAGACGGAAAGATTTCAAGCATCACCGTCAAAGTCGTAAACAAGGCGCAAAAAGAGCGGTAAGCCGCTCCTGAAGGGTCGGGAGGCGAAAGCCTCCCGACCCTTCAGGCAGTCAAAGTATAGCATAAAACAAAAATAAAGTCAAGAGGTGATGAGATGAAAATGCAAGACTATGCACAAATGGCGGAAAATGCGCTGAACGGCATCGAGACAGACGGGAAACAGCTCTTTGCGGCGATCGTCAAGCTCCTTGAAGTCACTCATGCGCACGGTCTCGACGACGAGGCGGCGGAAGCGCTTCGAGCGTGCGGGATCAAGCTCGAGACCGAGGAGTCAGGCGATGGCAAGAAGTGAGGCGCAGAAGGCGGCGGATAAGCGGTATCGGGAAAAGACGCAAGACCGATATGAGCATTTTGTCGTCAATCTGAAACGGGAAGAGTGCGAGAGCATATCTGTCGCGATCAAGGCGGCGGGCATGACGAAAGCCGATTTTCTCCGCTGGGCGGTGGAAGAACTGAAAAAGAGATGAAAAGAAGCGGAGGCAAAGACCTCCGCTTTTTGATATGGAGCAGGAAACGGGAGTACTTCGGCTTCGCTCGTGCTCCCTTCTGCCGGATAGAATAAACAAAGAAGCATTCTCCCTTCGAAAGAATGCCCTTTGTTCATATGGAGCAGGAAACGGGAGTACTTCGGCTTCGCTCGTGCTCCCTTCTGCCAAACAGAATAAACAAAGAAGCATTCTCCCTTCGGAAGAATGCCCTTTGTTCATATGGAGCAGGAAACGGGAGTCGAACCCGCCGGGATCAGCTTGGGAAGCTGACGCCATACCGCTAGGCGATTCCTGCATATAGATTTTTAATAAACAGGGTTCCCGCAAAGATTTTGCGTCAGCAAAAGATTTGTGGGAAGAGGAGACGCAAGCCGAGCGATCAAGCCGCGAGGAACGCAGCGGCGGACCTGAGGGCTTTGCGGCGACGAGGGAGTACCTTCGCACAGCTCCGCTTCGCTTCGCGCGCTCGGTGGCTGGCGCACGCCCCCGCACGGGATCAGCTTGGGAAGCTGACGCCATACCGCTAGGCGATTCCTGCATATTTTGTTGCGCGACAGAGACCGAAGGGAAAAGTCTTTAGCCTTGCTCCGACGCGGCGATTCCTGCGCATTGCGCCAAAACCTATCTCTATTATAGCGGAAAAGGGGCGGGCTGTCAAGCGCAAAAAATGCGGGAAGAAGAGAAATTTTCGCGAATTTTGGCACTTTTCTGCCGCGTTTTCTGCACGATTCGACAGGATGAGACAAAACGTGCCATCAATCGACGGTTCCCTGCGGGTATAATGGTGACAAACCAATCCACGGGAGGAGCCTTTATGGAACCACAAAAGCAATTCGTTACGGAAAGAGAGTTCAAAGAGGAAGTGTTCGCCATGCTCAAAGCCTGCTTCGAAGCGGAAGTCGCCCTCGACGAGGCGACGGGCCGCATGACCGTCACCTTGGAAAGCGGCGATACGTTCGCGGTCGCCGTCGAAAAGCTGCGTTAAATTTCACGCAGTCTTCATCTTTTTTTCTCTTCCCGCGCTTGACGATGGGGGAGAGAACGGGTATAATAATTAGGAATCTAAACAATAGGTTCCTAATTATTTTTTTCGGGAAGAGGACATGGAACGCATCCCAAACAACGATCTCGGCTATGCCATCGGCCGCACGGCGCGCATTTTGTACCGCCTTTTGGACGGAAACCTGCGCTCGCTCGTTCTGAGCTTTTCGCAGGTGAACGTTTTGGGCTATCTTGCCGCCAAGCATGCCCGCGGGGAGGAATGCACGCAAAAGCTCATCGCGACGGAATGCTGCAGCACCCGCCCCTCTTCGGTGACCGGCCTTTTGCAGGCGCTCGAGCGGCAGGGCTACATCGAGCGCAGGGCGGGGGAGGACGCGCGCGTCAAGTGCGTCGCGCTCACCGAACGCGGGAAAGAGGTCGCCGACGAATGCAGCCGTTTCGTCCAAAGGACGGAGGACGCCATGCGCCGCGGGTTGACGCAGGAGGAGACGCAGACCGTCTTCCGCTGCCTTCTGCACATGGCGGATGAGCTCGAAGCGCTCTCGAAGGAGACTTTTCCCGAAACGAGACCCGATCGAAAGGAGAGAAAACAGCAAGACTTATGATCTCAAGACTTATGAAGAGCGTGCGGCAGTATCAGTCGCGCGCCATCTTAACGCCCGTCGTCATGGTCGTCGAGGCGGCGATGGAGATCCTCATCCCCTTCGTCATGACGCTGCTCGTCGGCGTCATCGAGGGGGCACAGGAGGATGGGCGCAACCTGGTTCAGGAAGATTTCGTCCGGATCGCCATCTACGGCGGCATCATGTTCGTGTTGGGGCTCGTGTCGCTTGCAAGCGGCGTTCTGGGCGGAAAGCTCGCTTCCGAGGCGAGCGCGGGGTTTGCAGCCAACCTCAGGCAGGACGCGTACGATAAGATCCAGACCTTCTCGTTCGCCAACATCGACCGCTTCTCGACGTCCTCGCTCATCACCCGTCTGACGACGGATATCACGAGCGTGCAGATGTCCTTCCAGATGAGCATCCGCATGCTCGTGCGTGCGCCCGTCATGTTCCTCTTCGCCTCCGTCATGTCCTTCATCATCGAGCCGCAGATCGCGTGGATCTTCCTCGTGGCGGCTGCCATCCTTTTTGTGTTCGTGCTCCTCATCATGAACGCCGCGCAGCCCAATTTCAGGCAGATGTTCAAAAAGTACGACCGCCTCAACGCCGTCGCCCAGGAAAACTTAACGGGCATCCGCGTCGTCAAGTCGTACGTCCTCGAAGGGCAGGAGATCGACAAGTATCAGAAGGCGACGCAGGAAGTTTACAACTATTCGGTGCGCGCCGAAAAGCTGTTGGCGGCGATGAGCCCCGTCGTGCAGGTCATCATGTATGCGACGATGATCATCCTGCTCTCCGTGGGCGGCGTGAGCATCGTGGGGGGCGGGCTCAGGATCGCAGACCTCACCGGCCTTCTTTCGTATGCGACGCAGATCCTTTCGGGCGTCATGATGGTGGCGATGGTGCTCACCTTCATCGCCATGTCCCGCCCCGCGATGGAGCGCCTTTCCGAAATTTTGTCGGAAGAGAGCACCATTCAAGACCCCGCCGACCCCGTCTTCGAAGTCAGGGACAGCGCGATCGAATTCGATCACGTCAGCTTCGCCTACCGCAAGGGCGGCGAAGGGGAGGACGTCATCAAGGACGTCTCCTTGAAGATCGCCTCGGGCGAGACGATCGGCATCATCGGGCAGACGGGTTCCGCCAAGACGACGCTCGTCTCCCTCATCCCGCGCCTCTACGACGCGACGGAAGGGAGCGTCAAAGTGGGCGGCCGCGACGTGAAGGAGTACGACCTCACCGCCCTGCGCGACGCCGTCGCGATGGTGCTGCAAAAAAACGTGCTCTTCTCGGGCTCGGTCGCAGAGAATCTGCGCTGGGGCAAGGAGGACGCCACGCAGGAGGAGCTCGAATTCGCCTGCAAGCAGGCGTGCGCCGACGAGTTCATCGAACAGCTCCCGGGCAAGTATGAATACGACCTCGGGCAGGGCGGCGTCAACGTCTCGGGCGGACAGAAGCAGCGGCTGTGCATCGCAAGGGCGCTTCTGAAGAGCCCGAAGGTGCTCATCCTCGACGATTCGACGTCCGCCGTCGATACCAAGACGGACAGCCGCATCCGCGCGGCGCTGCGCGAACACGCGCCCGACGTCACCAAACTCATCATCGCCCAGCGCATCAACTCCGTGCAGGACGCCGACCGTATCCTCGTTTTGGACGAGGGGCGCGTCTCGGGCTTCGGCACGCACGAAGAGCTCTTGAAGAGCAACGAAATTTACCGCAGCATCTACGAATCGCAGACGAGAGGAGGTGACGATCATGCCGATGCCGAATAACATGGCAGGCGGGCGCGCGCCCGCACGGCTGGACGCCAACAGCAAAAAGATCTTCTCGCGCCTCATGCGCTATCTCTTCGTCGACCACAAGGGCAAATTCCTCTTTGCCTGCGTGCTCATCGTCGTCTCCGCGCTTGCCTCGGTGGGCGGGTCGATGTTCCTCGGCATCTTCGTCGATCGGTTCATCTCCCCTCTCATCGGGCAGGCCGACCCCGATTGGAGCGGCTTTATCGGCGCGCTCTGTGCGATGGGCGGCATCTACCTTGCGGGCGTCGTGTGCAACTACACCTACTTCCGCATCATGGTCGTCGTGGCGCAGGGCACGATGAAGCGGCTGAGGAACGAGATGTTCTCGCACATGCAGACGCTTCCTCTGAAATTCTTCGATACGCACACGCACGGCACGCTCATGAGCCGTTACACCAACGATACCGACGTGCTCCGCCAGATGCTCTCGCAGACCATCCCGCAGCTCATCAATTCGGCGGTGACCATCGTCGGCACCTTCTGCATGATGGTGTTCTATTCCGCGACGCTGACTTTGGTCGCCATGATCTTCGTCGTGGGGATGTTCCTTTTCACGCAGAAGCTCGCAAAGCGCAGCGGCGGGTACTTCTTGCAGCAGCAGCGCGCGCTCGCTTCCGTCAACGGCTATATCGAGGAAATGATGAGCGGTCAGCGCGTCGTCAAAGTGTTCAATCACGAGGAAAAGGCGAAGGCTGCCTTCCGCACCCTCAATGAGGATCTGCGCGTCAACGCGACCAAGGCGAACGTGCTCACCAACGTCATCGGGCCCATCTCCAACAACATCGGCTATATCCAATATATCGTCGTGGCGTTCGTGGCGGCGTTCCTCGTCATGGAAGGCGGGTGGTACGCGCTCTCCGTCTACGGCTTCACGCAGGGCCTTGGCGGAGCGCTGACGCTCGGCGCCATCGTCTCCTTCCTCAACTTCGTGCGCTCCTTCAATATGCCCATCCAGCAGATCACCCAGCAGTTCAACGCCATCGTGCAGGCGTTCGCGGGCGCAGAGCGCATCTTCGAGATGCTCGACGCCGTGCCCGAGGACGAGGGCGGCGACGTGACGCTCGTCAGGGTGACGAAGACGGGCGAAAATTGGTACGAAGAGCGGGAGGACGGCGACCTTTGGGCGTGGAAGGTGCCCGACGGCAGCCCGGAAGACCATCATTTCGTGCTGCTGAAGGGGGATATCCGCTTCTACGGCGTCACCTTCGGCTATGAGGAGGGCAAGACGGTGCTCCACGACATCTCCCTCTACGCAAAGCCCGGGCAGAAGATCGCCTTCGTCGGGTCGACGGGCGCGGGCAAGACGACGATCACCAACCTCATCAACCGTTTCTACGACATCCGATCGGGTACGATCACCTACGACGGCATCAACATCCGCGATATCAGAAAGAGCGACCTTCGCCATTCCCTCGGCACCGTGCTGCAGGATACCCACCTCTTCACGGGCACGGTGATGGAGAACATCCGCTACGTCCGCATGACGGCGACGGACGAGGAGTGTATCGAGGCAGCCAAGCTCGCGGGGGCGGACAGCTTCATCCGCCACCTGCCCGACGGCTACAACACCATGCTCACGTCGGACGGCGCCAACCTCTCGCAGGGGCAGAGGCAGCTTCTCTCCATCGCCCGCGCGATGGTCTCCGACTGCCCCGTCATCATCCTCGACGAGGCGACGAGCTCCATCGATACGCGCACCGAAGCGCTCATCGAAAAGGGCATGGATAAGCTCATGGAGGGCAGGACGGTGTTCGTCATCGCCCACCGCCTCTCCACCGTGCGCAACAGCCACGCCATCATGGTGCTCGAACACGGCCGCATCATCGAACGCGGCAACCACGAACAGCTCATGGCGCAAAAGGGCAGGTACTATCAGCTCTATACGGGCAAATTCGAACTTGAATAACGTTTGGAACGGGGCGCCCCGCGCAAGTTTTGCGCGGGGCGCTTGTTTTCGCCCGCGCCAAAGCGCGGGCGGCTGCACGTTCGGCGGGGAAACGCTTGATATTTGCAAAGAGTTATGCTATAATTTTCCCCATGAAGGTGTTTGCGATCAGCGATCTGCACCTCTCCGGCAAGAGCAACAAGCCGATGAACGTGTTCGGTCCGGAATGGGAGGGGCATTTCGAAAAAATCAAGGCGGATTGGGAGCAGAAGGTCTCGGAAGAAGACGTCGTCCTTTTGGGCGGCGATACTTCGTGGGGGATGTATCTCGACGAGGGGATGTACGACGTTCAGTCCCTTGCTCCGCTCAAAGGGCGCAAGGTATTCATCCGCGGCAACCACGACTATTGGTGGAACGGCATCACGCGGGTGCGCGCCGCCGCGCCCGACGAAAGCTTCACCTTTTTGCAAAATGACTGCGTGCGCATCGGCAATGTCGTCATCGCGGGCTCGCGCGGGTGGGCGTGCCCCGGGAGCGCCGACTATACCGAGCACGACGAGGCGCTCTACCGCCGCGAGGGGGAGCGCTTCCGCCTCGCCTTTGCGGAAGTCAGAAAGGTGCGGAAGGAGGGGGATACCCTCATCGCGCTCATCCATTACCCGCCCTTCGGCATCCGAAAGGAGGACACTCTCTTTACGCAGCTGTTCGAAGAGAACGCGGTCGACAAAGTGGTGTTCGGGCATCTGCACGGGAGCGCATACTTTCCCCTGAAGTGCGAAAAGAACGGCATCGAATACATTCTCACTTCCTGCGATAAAGCGCGCTTTGCTCTTACGCAAATTATTTGAAAAGCTTGACATTTGGGGGCGGTTCTGCTATCATATAGGCGTCGTTTTTAAGAGCGGTACCGTGATGCCGACAAGACGCCGTCTCATTTGAAAAACAGGGCAGCTTTTGTGCCCGCTTATTTTGAGGAAAGGCACAGTCTTGCGGCATCCCGCGAGGCTGTTTTTTCTTGCCTTCGGTCGGGGCGGAAGGCTGCCTTGCGGACAAACTATTGCGGGAGCCGCAGGGAGGGACAATGCCGGTCATATTGGATGAAAAGGGCTTGAAGCGCACGCTCGTGCGCCTCTCGCACGAGATCGAGGAAAAAAACGAAGGCCTCGACGGCGTCGTGCTCATCGGCGTCAAGCGGGGCGGGGAGATCGTCGCCGAGCGCCTCAAAAGCGAATTGCAGTCGGGGACGGGTATTTCCGTTCCCGCGGCGGGGCTCGACATCGGCATGACGAGGGACGACCTCGTCTCCGCCTTCTTCGTGCCCGATGCGGGCGTCAACGAACTCGGGTTCGACATTTCGGGGAAAAAAGTCGTGCTGTGCGACGACGTTCTGCACACGGGCAGGAGCGCCGTGGCGGGCATCGAAGCGCTCTTCCGCCTGGGGCGGCCCAAGTGCATCGAACTTCTGGTCCTCGTCGACCGCGGAGGAAGGGAACTTCCCGTCCGCGCAGATTTCGTGGGCAAGAACGTGCCCACTTCGCGTTCGGAATATGTGAGCGTACATTTTACGGAGCTCGGCGCAGAGCGCGACGAGCTTGCCGTCATCGGGAGGAATGATGCTGAAAGATAAGGATATTTTAGGGCTTCGCGAAATGCCCGCGGAGGAGATCGACGAGATCCTTGACGTGGGCATGAACATGAAAAAGCTCTTGAAGCAGAACATCAAGAAGCTGCCGCATTTGCAGGGCAAGTCAGTGACGACGCTCTTTTACGAGAATTCGACGCGTACGCGCTGCAGCTTCGAGCTCGCCGCCAAATACATGGGCGCGCACGTCGTCAACATTTCGGCGGACTCCTCTTCCGTCAAGAAGGGGGAGACGCTTGTCGACACGGGCAAGACGCTGGACGCGATGAAGAACGATATCATCGTCATCCGCCATCCCATGGGCGGCGCGCCCGCGCTCCTTGCCAAGACGGTGAAGGCGCACGTCGTCAACGCGGGCGACGGCATGAACGAACACCCCTCGCAGGCGCTTCTGGATATGCTGACGATGCGCGAAAATTTCGGCTCGATCGCAGGGCTCAAAGTCGCCATTCTGGGCGATATCTCTCACTCGCGCGTTGCAAAATCGAACCTCTTCGGCCTCAAAAAGCTGGGGGCGGAAGTCACCATGTATGCGCCGAGAACGCTCATCCCCACGGGCATCGAGAAGATGGGAGCAAAAATTTGCCGCTCCCGCGAGGAAGCGGTGGAGGGCGCTGACGTCGTGATGGGGCTGAGGATCCAGCTCGAGCGCCAGCATGCGGGCAACTTCCCTTCGCTCGGCGAATACAGCAAGTTCTACGGCGTCAGTGAAGCGCTCATGAAGTACGCGAAGAAGGGCGCCCTCGTCATGCACCCGGGACCCGTCAACCGCGGCGTGGAGCTCACGAGCGGGCTCATCGACGGCGAGACGAGCCGCATCGAAGAACAGGTGCTCTCGGGCATCGCGGTGAGGATGTCCATGCTCTTTTTGCTCACCAAGGAGGAGATATGATCTTCAAAAACGCAACTTGTATTTTGCCCGACGGCGTGCGCCGCGCCGATCTCCGCGTCGAAGAAGGGCGCATTACGGAGATCGCCGAACACATCGAAGGCGAGGGCGTCGATTGGAGCGGGCTCACCGTCTTTCCGGGGCTCATCGATATGCACGTCCATCTGCGCGAGCCGGGCTTTGAAAGGAAGGAAGACATCGAAAGCGGTTCCAAAGCCGCCGTCAAGGGCGGGTTCACGCAAGTGTGCTGCATGCCCAACACCAACCCCGTGACGGACAGCAAGGTCGTCGTCACCTACATTTTATCGCGCGCGAAGGACGTAAATTTGTGCAAAGTGCGGCCCGTCGGCGCCATCACCAAGGGGCAGGAGGGCAAGGAGCTTTCTGCCATCGGCGGCATGAAGGCGGCGGGCGCGGTGGCGCTCAGCGAGGACGGCAAGTCCGTCGTGAGCACGGGGCTCATGGCAAACGCCATGAAGTACGCCTTCGACTTCGGGCTTATCTGCCTCTGCCACTGCGAGGATAAGTCGCTCGTCGACGGCGGCGTCGTCAACGAGGGGTACTTCTCGACGCTCACGGGGCTCAAGGGCAGCATCCGCGCGGCGGAAGACATCATCATCGCCCGCGAGATCTGCCTTTCGGAGAGCCTTGATATTCCCGTGCATATCTGCCACGTCTCGACTTACAGCGGCGTGCAGCTCATCCGCGAGGCAAAGGCGCGCGGCGTGAAGGTCACGGCGGAGACCTGCCCGCACTACTTCACGTTGACCGACGAAGTCATCGCCTCGTTCGATACCAACACCAAAGTCAACCCGCCCATCCGCGAGGAAAGAGACCGCCTCGCCGTCATCGAAGGGCTCAAAGACGGCACGCTCGACTGCATCGTTACCGACCATGCGCCCCATCACGCGGACGACAAGAACGTGGAGTACGACCAGGCGGCGTTCGGCATCAGTGGGCTCGAAACGAGCTTCGCGCTCTCCTATACCGCGCTCGTCAAAGGCGGCGTGCTCTCGCTCGAAGAGCTTGCAAAGAAGATGAGCTTCAATCCCGCCCGTATCCTGAACTTAGAGGGCGGCGTCCTCGAAGTGGGCGCTCCCGCCGACTTCACCGCCGTCGACCTCGGCGAGAAGTGGACCGTCGACCCGAAGGACTTCGTCTCCAAGGGCAAGAACACCCCCTTCACGGGCAGGGAAGTGTACGGCCGCGTTAAGTATACCATCGTGGACGGAAATATCAAATATTCGGAGGAACGCAAATGATCGTCGATACTCTCATTGAAAAAATCATCGAAAAGCAAAATCCCACCTGCGTGGGCTTAGATACCTCGTTTTCCTATCTGCCCGACGAGATGCGCGCGGGCGCGAACTCGTTGGAGGATGCGGCAGAAGCCATCCTCACCTTCAACCGCGGCATCATCGACGCCGTTTCCGACATCGTGCCCTCCGTCAAGGTGCAGATCGCCTATTACGAGCAGTACGGCACGGCAGGCCTTCGCGCCTTTTACGAGACGCTGCGCTATGCGAAGGAGCAGGGGCTTGTCGTCATCACCGATGCAAAGCGCAACGACATCGGCGCGACCGCTTCGCAGTATGCCGCCGCCTTCCTCGGCGAGACGAACGTGGGGGAGAATATCTTCTCCGCCTTCCCTTCCGATTTTCTCACCGTCAACGGGTATCTGGGCTCGGACGGCATCACGCCCTTCGTGGAGCAGTGCAAGAGCCGCGACAAGGGCATCTTCGTGCTCGTCAAGACGAGCAACCCCTCCTCGGGCGAATTGCAGAATCTGAAGCTTGAGGACGGCCGCACCGTCTATGAGTGCATGGGCGACATGGTGGAGCGCTGGGGCGAGGACACCGTCGGCAAGAACGGCTACTCCTGCGTGGGCGCCGTCGTGGGCGCGACCTATCCCGAAGAGGCCAAAGTGCTGCGCGCAAGGCTTCCGCACACCTTCTTCCTCGTGCCCGGTTACGGCGCGCAGGGCGCGAACGCGGAGATGCTCAAAAACTGCTTCGACAACAACGGGCTCGGCGGCGTTGTCAACAACTCGCGCGGGGTGCTGTGCGCCTATCGGAAGCGTGGCGGCACTTACGACGAAGCGGCGCGCGCTGCCTGCCTCGATATGCGGGCGGATCTTCAAAACGTGTTGGAGGCAATATGCGCGAAGTAACGGCTACCATTTTAGAGAACGTGCGCATTGCCGAGAACATCTATTCCCTGACGTTCGCGACGGAGGAGGAGATCGAGGTGCGCCCCGGGCAGTTCTGCATGGTGGGCGTGCAGAATTTCCCCCTGCGCCGTCCCATCGCCGTATGCAAGGCGGAGGGCGAGCGCATCACCGTGTGCTATCAGCTCAAAGGGGCGGGCACGCGCGCCCTTGCCGAAAACTATAAGCAGGGCGAAAAGCTTTCCGTCCTCCTGCCCTTGGGCAACGGGTTTTATGTGAAGGACGAAGAAAAGCGCGTCGCCCTCGTGGGCGGGGGCGTGGGCATCTTCCCGCTCATCTCCGCCATCCGCGCCTATGCGGGCAAGAAGGAAGTCTACTCCTACATGGGCTTTAAGAACCGCGCGGCGTACTGCCTCCCTTACGAATTGCAGCGGAGCGACCGCCTCGTCGTCGCGACGGACGACGGCAGCATGGGCTTCCACGGCACTTCTGTGCAGGCGTTCATGGCGGAGATCGACGATGTAAAACCCGACGTGGTGCTCTCCTGCGGGCCCGCTCCCATGCTGCGCGCCCTCAAAAAGGCGACGGCGGGGCGGAATATCCCCACCTTCGTCTCGCTCGAAGAGCGCATGGGCTGCGGCATCGGCGCGTGCCTCGTGTGCGTGTGCGAAAAGACGGACGGCGCGCACGCCCGCGTCTGCAAGGACGGCCCCGTCTTCGACATCAACGAGGTCAATTTATGACGGAGCGCGAAGTCATCGCCCGTCGTGCCGAAGCGCCCCGCTTTCTGTATCTCTTTACCGCCCTCTTCGGGCTCGCCTTTGCGGGCGTGGCGGGCTGGATGGTCAGCTATATTGGCAGCAGCGCGGTCTATCTCTACGTTTTCTTTGTGCTTGCGGGGCTTGTCGTCACGGGCATTTCCCTCTTCTATTTTATTAAAGGGATGAAAACGCCCAAGGAAGTCGCCGTGCGCGAGGGGGAGATGCTCACCTTTCTGGGGCAGACCTTCCCCTTGAAGGAGCTCGTGAACGTGCGTTATCGCCTTGCCCATGCGCGCGGCTGGTCCTACCGCTGGGGCAGGCTCACCGCCGTGAGAAAGGACGGCAGGAGCTATGTCGCTTATTTCGTTGCCGACGTCGAGGAAGCGCACGACCGCCTCATCGCGCTCATGCGTGAGTATGCGGCAAAGGAGGAAATGTGAACATTCTTGCAGAGCGCCAAAAGGGCGCAGTCTGGTTTGCGGTCGGCTGGATGCTTGCGGGCGTCTTTCTCTTCGCGGCGGGCGTGTTCGCCCTTGCCACGGGCGTCTTCGAGACGTCGGCGGAAAATTCCGGCGTCGAATATTGCTTTCTCGCCCTCGGCGGAGCGCTCATCGTTTGGGGCGCCGTGATGCTCTTTCTCGTATTGCGCACGCCCAAGACGGTCGCCGTCCTGAAGGGCGAAACGCTTGAATTCTGCGGTAAGGAGTACGCTTTGAGCACGATCGCGAGCGTCTTGTACCGCAACGCCTATACCATCCGCCTCTTCGGGCGGCCGTACGGCAGGCTCACGCTCGTTTGTAAGGACGGAACGCGCGTTTCCGCTTCCTATGTTGCAGACGTCAGGGCGGCGGCGGAAAAAATCGGCGGGCTTCTCGGGGAAGACCCCTTTGCAAGTGAGGTAAAAAATGGCTGATCTTTCGGTAAACGTGTGCGGGGTCACGCTCAAAAACCCCGTCATCCCCGCTTCCGGTACCTTCGGGTTCGGACGGGAATTCAACGAACTTTACGATATTTCCTGCCTGGGCGGCGTGGCGACCAAGGGGCTCACCTTAAAGCCCCGCCTCGGCAACCCCGTGCCGCGCATCGCGGAGGGGCACAGCGTCATTTTGAACGCCGTCGGATTGCAGAATCCCGGCGTCGACGCCTTCCTCGAACACGACCTTGCCTGGCTGAAGAGTAAAACGCGCGTCCTTGCCAACGTCGCGGGCAGCACCATCGAGGACTATGTGGAGATTTGCGCGCGGCTCGACGGGCTCGTCGATTTCGTCGAGCTCAACATCTCCTGCCCCAACGTAAAGTGCGGGGGCATGGCGTTCGGCATCCGCCCCGAGACCATCGGGGAAGTGACGCGCGCCGCCAAGAAGAGCCTTCTCAAGACGCCCCTCATCGTCAAGCTTTCGCCCAACGTCGAGAGCATCGCTTTGAATGCGCAGGCGGCGGAAAAGGGCGGGGCAGACTGCATCTCCCTCGTCAATACCTTCACGGGCATGGTCATCGACATCGAAAGAAGAAAGCCGCTGCTTGCCAACACGACGGGCGGCGTTTCGGGCGCGGGCATCAAGCCCATTGCCGTGCGCATGGTGTACGAGGCGAGCCATGCCGTGCATATCCCCGTCATCGGCATGGGCGGCATCTGCACCGCCGAGGACGCGGTGGAGTTCCTCATGGCGGGGGCCTCTGCCGTGCAGGTGGGCACGCACAACTTCACCGATACCTTCGCCTGCCCCAAGATCGTCGCGGGGCTCAACGACTGGTGCGACCGCCACGGCGTTTCGCACGTTTCCGAGCTCACCGGCGCATTACAGTAAACAAAAAAGGAGAAATACATATGCTCAACTACAAACAGCGGTTCATCAAATTCATGGTGGAGAACGAAGTGCTGCTCTTTGGCGACTTCACCTTAAAGAGCGGCAGGAAGGCGCCCTACTTCATCAACGCGGGCAAGTACCGCACGGGCACGCAGATCGCCCAGCTCGGCGAATATTATGCGGAGTGTTTTTTGGAGCACGGCGTTTCCGTGAAGACGCTCGTCGGCCCCGCCTACAAGGGCATCCCGCTCGCCGTTGCGACCGCCATCGCTCTTGCCAAAAATCACGGCGTAGACGTCGGTTTCTGCTTCGACAGGAAGGAGGTCAAGGATCACGGCGAAGGCGGCCTTTTCGTCGGTCAGAAGCTTGAAGACGGCGACAAGGTGTGCATCATCGAGGATGTGATGACCTCGGGCAAGGCGCTGCGTGAGATCTTGCCCAAGATCGAAGCGGAAGCGAAGGTGGACGTCGAGGCGATGATCATCTCCGTCGACCGCCAGGAGAAGGGCACGGGCGAAAAGTCCGCCGCCCGGGAAGCCTTCGACGAGTATGGCATCAAGGTGTATTCCATCGTCACGATGGAGGACATCATCGCCGCCATCGAGGAGGGCGTCATCGAAGGGAAGGAGTATCTTGCCGCCATGAAGGCGTACCGCGCTCAGTACGGCGCCTGATCGCGGCGCAAACGGCTGCTTTGAATGCGGGCTCGTCGGGCCCGCTTTTTTGTGCAAAAAAATTCGCTCCCGCGGGCAAAAAAGTGGAAAAATGCGTTTAAGCGGGCGAAAATCACCTTATATTAGAAGTGAACGAAATCAAAAAGGCAAAGGGCGGTATGAGCAAAGAAGAAAAAAACATCCCCGTTTCCGAAGCGCAGGCAGACGCCGCGGAAGAGATGAAAGAGGCGGAAGCCATCGAGGAAACGGAAAATGCGGAACTTGCGGCGGCGATCAAGGCTTCGGAAGAAGCGAAGGCCGCTGCCGAGGAATACAAGCGTAAGTGGTATTCGGTGACTGCCGAGTACGATAACTATCGCAAGCGCACCGCCTCCACCCGCGCCACGGCATATGCCGAGGGCAGGGCGGACGTCGTGGGGAAGCTCTTCCCCGTCGCGGATAATTTGGAACGCGCGCTTCTGTCCTGCGGGGACGAGAAGACGCACAAGGGCATCGAGATGGTGCTGCAAGCCTTCCGGAAGATCTTAGAGGACGAGAAGATCGCGGCCATCGACCCCGTCGGGCAGCCCTTCGATCCCGAGAAGTGCGAGGCGATCATGGCGTCCGACCCCGAGGAAGGGGAAGCAAGCGGCATCGTCAAGCAGGTGTTCGTCAAGGGCTACGAACAGAACGGAAAAGTGCTGCGCTATGCGCAGGTGCTCGTCACAAAGTAATTTCCGCCGCGCACGGCTTTGAGCCGAAGCGGGCGATCCGAAAAATTCAGAGAGAGAAAAGGAGAGAACAATTATGTCGAAAGTTATCGGTATCGATCTTGGTACTACCAATTCGTGTGTTGCAGTCATGGAGGGCGGCGAGCCCGTCGTGATCGCCAATGCGGAAGGTTCGCGCACCACGCCTTCCGTCGTCGCCTTCCAGAAGGACGGCACCCGTATCGTCGGTCAGGTCGCAAAGCGTCAGGCAGTCGCAAATCCCGACCGTACGGTCATCTCCATCAAGCGTGAGATGGGTTCCGATTATAAAGTAAAGGTGGACGACAAGGCGTATTCCCCTCAGGAAATTTCCGCAATGATCTTAAGCAAGCTCAAGGCGGATGCAGAGGCATATCTCGGCACGAAGGTGACGGACGCCGTCATCACCTGCCCTGCGTACTTCACCGACTCCCAGCGTCAGGCAACGAAGGACGCGGGCAAGATCGCGGGCCTCAACGTGCTTCGTATCATCAACGAGCCCACGGCGGCGGCGCTTGCCTACGGCCTCGATAAGGAGAAGGAAAACAGCAAGGTCATGATCTACGACCTCGGCGGCGGTACCTTCGATGTCTCCATCCTCGAAATTTCCGACGGCGTCTTCGAAGTGCTCGCGACCAACGGCAACAACCGTCTGGGCGGCGACGACTTCGATAAGAGACTGATGGACTACATGGTCGACGAGTTCAAGAAGAGCCACGGCGTCGATCTTTCCAAAGATAAGATGGCGATGCAGAGACTCAAGGAAGCTGCCGAGAAGGCGAAGATCGAACTTTCCGGCATGACTTCGACCTCCGTCTCGCTGCCCTTCATCTCCATGACGGACGCGGGCCCCGCGCACCTCGAGATGGACATCACCCGCCAGAAGTTCGAAGCGCTTATTTCCGACCTTGTCGATAAGACCGCAGAACCCATGCGCCTTGCGATGAAGGATGCGGGGCTTTCCTACAACGATCTCGATAAAGTCATCCTGGTCGGCGGTTCCACCCGTGTGCCCGCCGTCGTCGAAAAGGTCAAGCAGATCTCGGGCAAGGAGCCATTCAAGGGCATCAACCCCGACGAGTGCGTCGCCATCGGCGCTGCCATTCAGGGCGGCGTGCTGACGGGCGAGATCAAGGACGTGCTCCTTCTCGACGTCATGCCCCTTTCCCTCGGCATCGAGACGCTGGGCGGCGTGTTCACGAGACTCATCGACAGAAATACGACCATCCCCGTCAAGAAGAGCCAGGTGTTCTCGACAGCTGCCGACAATCAGACGAGCGTCGAGATCCACATTTTGCAGGGCGAGCGTGAGTTCTGCCGCGACAACAAGACGCTCGGCAGATTCATGCTGACGGGCATCGCACCCGCGCCCCGCGGCATCCCCCAGATCGAAGTCACCTTCGACGTCGACGCCAACGGCATCGTGCACGTCGAGGCAAAGGACCTCGGCACGGGCAAGTCCACCGACATCACCATCACTTCTTCGACCAACCTCTCGGAGGACGAGATCAACAAGGCGGTCAAGGAAGCAGAGCAGTACGCCGAAGAGGACAAGAAGCGCAAGCAGAAGGTGGACAGCCGCAACAAGCTCGACGGGCTCATCTTCTCCGTCGAACAGACGCTCAAAGAGAGCGGTGACAAGTTCTCGGACGAGGAGAAGGCTACCCTCAACTCCGCCGTCGAAGAGGCGAAAAAAGAGCTCGACGCGGACGACGAAGAGCGCTTCAACGCCGCGTTCGAAAAGCTCTCGAACGCCGTGCAGCCCATCTTCCAGAAGATGTACGAGAAGAACGCGGCAAACGGCAGCGGCGCGCCCAACGGCGAGCCTCAGGCGGGCGACGAAGAGTTCCACCAGTAAGGCACGCGGCGCGTTCCGCAAGGCATAAGCAAGTTGTTTAAGGGGCGGCGCTGCCGCCCCTTAACGGGCGATAAGAGGAACAGAGCATGGCAGAAAAAAAGAACTATTACGAAATTCTCGGCGTGAGCAAGAACGCGACGGAGGAGGAGATCAAGGCGGCGTATAAAAAGCTCGTCAAGCAGTATCATCCCGACCTTCACCCCAACGATAAGCTCGCCGCGGAGAAGTTCAAGGAGATCAACGAGGCGAACGAAGTGCTCTCCGATAAGCAGAAGCGCGCTGCCTACGACTATGAACAGGAGCATCCCGGCATGGGCGGCATGGGCGGGGCAGGCTTCGGCGGTTTCGGCGGCGGGGGCTTCGGCGACATCTTCGACAGCATCTTCCAGGGCTTCGGCGGCAATGCTTCCGTGCAGCGCGATACTTCGGGCGAGGACATCCAGCTCGAGATGCGCCTCTCCTTCATGGATGCCGCCAAGGGCTGCGTGAAGGAGATCGGCTATTCGCGCAACGAGCCCTGCCCCACCTGCGGCGGCACGGGCGCCAAGGGCGGCACTGCCTATAAGACGTGCTCCCGCTGCGGCGGCAAAGGGCAGGTCAGATTCTCGCAGGATACCATGTTCGGCCGCATGGTGCGCGTGGGTGCCTGCCCCGACTGCGGCGGCAAGGGCAAGATCATCACCGATAAATGCCCCGACTGCAAGGGCAAGGGCTATGTGCGGAAGGAGACGAAGGTCTCGCTCTCCATCCCTGCGGGCGTCGATACCAATTCTTATATCCGCAAGCGCGGGTTCGGCCAGGCGAGCACGGAAGGGGGCCCTGCGGGCGACCTCATCGTCGTGTTCCGCGTCGAGCCGCACAAGATCTTCCGCCGCAAGAACATGGATCTTTACGTCGATCTTCCCATCCCCTTCGCGACGGCGTGCCTCGGCGGCACGGTGAGAGTGCCCACGATCGACGACGCCTTCGACTATCCCATCCCCGAAGGCACGCAGACGGGCACGACCTTCACCATCCGCGGCAAGGGCTTAAAGACGCGCAACGGCACGGGCAATCTCTATCTCAACGTCTTTGTCGAGGTGCCCACCCGCCTCTCGCGCGAGCAGAAGCGCAAGGTGGAGGAAGCGGGGGCTTCCTGCGACGTCAGGCAGTACGACAAGGCAAAGAAGTATTCCGACGATATGTCCGCCCTCTACGGCACGGACGCCTACAAAAATTGACCTTTTTCGGGTCATCCGCAAGAAAGCGCGCCCGAAAAAAGAGGAGCTCTCTCAGAAGCGAGGGAGCTCTTTTATTTTGCCTCTTGCAAACGGGCGGCGGACGTGTTACAATAGGAGCAGGAGGGGAAAAATGTACTGTTTGCAGAGCCGCTGGAAATTGGAAAACGGGAAACTTCGCTACTATGGCCTTCGGAACAAGGAACGGATGTTCTGCAATACCGTCCGCCTCACGAAAAAGCAGCGGGCGGTCGTCTCCGCGCTTCCGAAAGCGCTGACCGACGAAGAAAAACGCATTTTAGGTGCGCTTTTGGGGGATGCCGTCGTGGAGGAAGGAAAGCTTCGGCGCATCCCCAGGAGCCTTGACGAGGCGCGCTTCTGCACGTCGTGCTGCGCCAACGACTTTATTTTGCCCGGGCTCGAATTTGACGGGGAGGGGCGCTGTCCCATGTGCCGGACGGAGGAAGAGACGAAGGGGCTCAAGAGCGTGCTGCCTCTCGTCGAGGAGATCAAGCCCTCCAAACGCTCCCGCTTCGACGTCGCCCTTTTCTATACAGGCGGCAAAGATTCCACCTTCCTTCTCTATTATCTTTCCAAGGTCAAGGGGCTGCGCGTTCTTGCGCTCACCTGGGAGATCCCCTTTCTTTCCGAGAGCGCCAAGCAGAGCATCGAGGGAGCGAAAAGAGCCTTCCCCAAAGTGGAATTCATCGTGCGCACCGTCGCCAAAGAGACGCT
The DNA here is from genome assembly GCA_944376295.1 of uncultured Clostridia bacterium. Taxonomy (GTDB): domain Bacteria; phylum Bacillota; class Clostridia; order Christensenellales; family Borkfalkiaceae; genus Gallimonas. Next base: position 26,276 of record CALWCE010000004.1, on the reverse strand, counting down.
TGATAAAGTTTACCGCAAACTGTATTCGCTCATCGGCAGCACCTGCGCCTGCCCTTCGCTTGCCTATCTTCTCTTCTATCCCGAGCTCGTCGCAAACCGCGTGCCCTATTTCATGGCGGGCAACGAACCCGTGCAGATGCTCGCCCTCTACTACAACCACATGGCGCCCAAGATCGCCTATTCCTTTGCCGAGAACAATCTCCTCACCTTTCTTTTCAACGTGTGGCGCGTCCTCACGCTGCACCCGCCCCTCCGCCAAGGGCAGATCCAGACGCTGATGACGATGAAACAGCTTGCCTACGGCGATAACTTCTTCAAAAAGCACAGCGGCCTGCAGGACGAGCCCGTGCATAGCGTCGTCGAGGCGATCCACGCGGCGCCCGAGCTGCTGCCGCCCTTGAAGCGCGCCATAAGAAGCTCGTCGTGGACGGGAAATATCCCCGCCTTCGTGCATCTCGATATGGACAAAGCCTGCGGGGGGACTTACGACTGGAACCGTGTCAAGGACATCCTCGTGAAGGAATGCGGCTGGTCGGCGCCCGAAGCGAAGGACAAGGCGCTGCACACGAGCTGCAAGATCGAGCGCTGCAAAGACCATACGCAGTTCGTGCGCTACTACAACTGCGAGAGCACGCTCATCCCCTTCAGCGCGCTGGAAATTTCCCTTTCGAGCAAGCGCTGCGGCAGACCGAAAGAGGAGGCCATCGCCGAGATGAAGGAGTGCCTCGGCTTCTCCCTCGAAGAGATCCCCGAGTGCGCCCTGATGCGGGAAGAGATCGGGGTCGACCAATGACGGACGTGCGCTATTTTACGGGGAGCGGCCATTCGGAAGCGATCGCCCGCGCCTGCGCCGGGGCAATGGGGGAGGCGGCGCTGCCGATGGGGGAGCCCCTTCGGGAGAACGCCGTGCTGCTGCTCGTCTTTTCCGTTTACTGCGAGCGCGTTCCTCCGCCCGTCGCCGATCATCTCAAAACATGCGGCGCGGAGCGGGCGGCGTTTGTCGCTTGCTACGGCGGTATGAGCTATGGGCGCGCACTTGATGACGCAAAAACGCTCTTTCGGGGAACGGTCGTCGCCGCAGCATATGTTCCGGCCGAGCACGCCTATACGAAGGACGGCTTTTCTTTCGACGAGGTGGCGCTTGCTCCTCTTGTCGAGAAGGTGCGCTCGGGCGAGCGTGCGCCCGCCGTCATCCCGAAGGGGAAGCGGCATCTTCTTTCGGGCGCGCCGGCGCTGAGGAGCCGTCTCGGGGTGAAGCTCGTGCGTTCCTCCCGCTGCAGCGGGTGCGGCGTGTGCGAGCGCGCCTGCCCCATGCACGCCATGCGCGCAGGGAAGCCTGGCTGCCGCTGCATCCGCTGTCTGCGGTGCGTGCGGGTCTGCCCCGAGGGAGCGCTCTCCTTCCGCCTGAGTCCTTTTTTGAAGGCGTATCTGCGGCGGCGGAGAACGGATGAAACGCGGCTCTTCCTTTAAAATAAAACTTCCCGCAGGGAATGTGCCTGCGGGAAGTTTTGTATGCCGAACGGGCTTCGGCTTATGTTATGCCTTGGAGCGGATGTATTCGTCCATCGCCTTTGCGGCGGTCTTGCCTGCGCCCATCGCGAGGATGACGGTCGCGGCGCCCGTCACGGCGTCGCCGCCCGCGTACACGCCGTCGAGCGACGTCTTGCCGTTCTCGTCGGCAACGATCTCCCCGCGCGGCTTGGTGTCGAGCCCCTGCGTCGTCTTTTTGAGGAGGGGATTGGGCGAGGTGCCGAGCGCCATGATGACGCAGTCGACGTCCATCGTGAATTCGCTGCCCTTCTTTTCGATGGGGCGGCGGCGGCCCGAAGCGTCGGGTTCGCCCAGCTCCATCTCGATGCAGCGAAGTCCCACGACGTTGTCGTCGCCGTCCGCAAGCACTTCGACGGGGTTGGTGAGGAGCTTGAAGACGATCTCTTCCTCCTTGGCGTGCTCCACTTCCTCGCGGCGGGCGGGAAGTTCCGTCTCCGAACGGCGGTAGACGATATACACGACGTCCGCCCCAAGCCGCTTTGCCGAGCGCGCCGCGTCCATCGCGACGTTGCCGCCGCCCACGACGGCGACCTTCTTGGCGTGGAAGATGGGGGTCTCGCTGTCAGGTTCATACGCCTTCATGAGGTTGCTGCGGGTGAGGTATTCGTTGGCGGAGAAGACGCCCTTTGCGTTCTCTCCGGGGATGTTCATGAAGCGGGGAAGGCCCGCGCCCGTGCCGAGGAAGACGGCTTCGAAGCCGAACTCTTCTTTGAGCTCGTCGATGGTGAGCACCTTGCCGATGACCATGTCCGTCATCACCTTGACGCCGAGAGATCGGAGGTTATCCACCTCCTTTTCGACGATGGCTTTGGGGAGACGGAATTCGGGGATGCCGTAGACGAGCACGCCGCCCGCAAGGTGCAGCGCTTCGAAGACGGTCACGTCGTAGCCGAGCTTGGCAAGATCGCCCGCACAGGTGAGCCCTGCAGGGCCTGAGCCGACGATGGCGACCTTATGCCCGTTGGACTGAGGCTTTGCGGGAGTTTCCGTCGCGTGGGAGTTGTGCCGATCGGCGACGAAGCGCTCGAGCCTGCCGATGCCGACGGGCTCGCCCTTGATGCCGCGCGTGCACTTGCCTTCGCACTGCGTCTCCTGCGGGCACACTCTCCCGCAGACGGCGGGAAGGGAAGAGGTGCGGGCAATGACCTGATAGGCCTCCTCGAACTTGCCCTCCGCGACGAGGGCGACAAATTCGGGGATGGCGACGTTAACGGGGCAGCCCGCAACGCAGGGCCGGTTTTTGCAGTTCAAGCAGCGCTTTGCCTCATCGATCGCGGTCTCTTCGTCGTAACCGAGGGCAACTTCCTTGAAGTTTTTATTGCGGACGAGGGGATCCTGCGAGGGCATGGGGTGCTTCTTGGGATCCATATTGAATTTCGCCATCAGTTTGCCTCCTTCTTGAAGAGATTGCAGTGCTTTTCGCGTGCTTTTGCCTCAAACTCTGCATAAGTGCGCGAGCGCTTCATCGCCTCGTCGAAGTCGACGAGGTGGGCGTCGAAGTCGGGCCCGTCCACGCAGGCGAACTTGGTCTCCCCGCCCACGGTGAGGCGGCAGCCGCCGCACATGCCCGTGCCGTCGATCATGATGGGGTTCATCGAAGCGACGGTGGGGATGTTGTATTCTTTGGTCGCAAGGGCGACGAATTTCATCATGACGAGCGGGCCGATCGTGATCACGCGGTCGAATTTCTCGCCCGCCTCCAGCATACGCTTCAAGGGGAGGGTGACGTTGCCCTTCTCGCCGTAGCTGCCGTCGTCCGTCATCATCACGAACTTGTCGGAAGCGGCGCGGAATTCGTCTTCCAGAATGACGAGATCCTTGCTTCTGAAGCCGACGATGGAGGTGACTTCGCAGCCCGTCTCGTGCAGCTCTCTTACGACGGGCAGCGCGATGGCGCAGCCCACGCCGCCGCCCACGACGCACGCCTTTTTGATGCCCTCCACTTCGGTGGGGTTGCCCAAAGGCCCTACAAAGTCGGCGATGCACTCGCCTTCGTTGAGGGCGTTCAGGGTCATCGTCGCGCCGCCCACGACCTGGAAGATGATGGTAACGGCGCCCGTTTGCTTGTTGCAGCCCGCAACGGTGAGGGGGATGCGCTCTCCCCGCTCGTCCGCGCGGAGGATGATGAACTGCCCCGCGCGCGCCTTTCTTGCGACGAAGGGCGCCTCGATCTCCATCAGCGTGACGGTGGGATTGAGGCTTTTTTTCTTGAGAATGCGGTACATGGTTCCTCCCTGTAAACTCGGTCTTGACGCGTCGGAGCGCGCCGCTTTGCGCTCCTTCGCGCCTTTTATTATAGAACGCAGGTCGCAAATTGTCAAGTTTCTGTTTTTGTTTTTCTTTTTGAAAAGTGCTCCCGTTCCCTTGACAATGCGCCCCGACTTTTCTATAATGAATGAGTCACGAAGTGAACAAAAACAAAGAATTGGAGAAAACGATCATGGCAATGGTAAAGATCGTCACCGATTCCAACAGCGGCATCACGCAGGCCGAGGCGGAAAGACTGGGAATTTCCGTCATCCCCATGCCGTTTGTCATCGATGGCGAGCAGTATTTCGAGGACATCGACCTCACGCAGGCACAATTTTACGAATATCTTGCAAAGGACGTCTCCGTTTCCACCTCGCAGCCCTCGACGGCGAGCGTCACGGAAGCGTGGGAACGCCTTCTTCAAGAGGGGTGCGACGTGGTGCATATCCCCATGTCGAGCGCCCTTTCCGAAAGCTGCCATACGGCGCAGCAGCTCGCCAAGGAGTACGGAGGCAGAGTGCAGGTCGTTGATAACCGCCGCATCTCCATCTCCTTGAAGCACAGCGTCTTCGATGCTCTCTCGCTTGCAGAGCGCGGCATGAGCGCTAAGGAGATCGCAAGAAAGCTCGAAGCCTCCGCCGCGGACAGCAGCATCTATCTCACGCTCGATACGTTAAAGTATCTCAAAAAGGGCGGAAGGCTCACCCCCGCTGCGGCGCTCATCGGTACCATCCTCCGCGTCAAACCCGTTCTGCAGATCCAGGGCGGCAAGCTCGACGCATTCAAAAAGGTGCAGACCTTGAAGCAGGCAAAGCAGGCGATGACGGATGCTTTGAAGAGCGATCTTGCGACCCGCTTTGCGGACTTTGCGGCGGCAGGTCAGATGCGCATTTGCCTCGCGCACACCGCGCGGGAGGAGGAGATCAGGGCGTTTGAAGCGGAGCTTGCCGCCGCCTTCCCCAACATCCCCGTGAGCTTCTGCGATCCGCTCTCGCTGAGCATCGCCTGCCACGTCGGCCCCGGCGTCATCGCCTGCTCGGTGACGCGCGCTCTTAACTGACTTTTTCTAAAAACAACAGCCCCGCGCTTTGAAGCGCGGGGCGTATTTTTACTTTGCCGTTTATTCTGCGGGCGGAGCGGGAGGAGCATCCTTCTTTTTTCGCCTGAAAATTTGATTTCGGAAGAGGATGATGTTCATCACGAGGAAGAAGCCCACGAGGATCAGAAGCGTCCATTTTGGCTGACCGGGCGCGAAGGTCGCCAAAAGCATCATGGGAAAGCCGAACACCATGGCGGGGAAGTTCTGATAGACGAGGTTTTCCGCCGCGGGGGTCGCAAGGTCGGGGTCGAGTTCGCGCAGCAGGATGACGCCCGTCGACGCCGTGCCCGTCAGCATGCCGTACATGACGAGGAACTGCTCTTCGGAATAGCGGGGGAAGAGCTTGCGCGCCACCCAGATGTTGTAAAAATAGGTGATGACGAGCCCCACGACGCCGAGGATGAGCAGGATGTGCCAATACTGCGCGAGGGTATCCAGCTTGATGGCGGCGATGCCCGCGACGATCATGATATCGAAGAAGAAGTTGCTGATGCGCGTTAAAAGGAAGTTGTTCGTGTATTGCTTCTTGATGACGTTCTTCTTGTGGAAGAAGTTCACGACCGCCTTGACGATGACGGCGGCGAGCACGCCGAGGAAGAAGTTGAAACCGTAGACGGTCGCCTTCATGGAGGGCAGAAGCAGCCCCAGCCCGTACATCAGAAGATAGCTCAGAACATAGGCAAGGGCGATGAACGCGATCTGGATGGTGATCTTGTCGATGCCCTGATTCATGGGGATGTCGCCCTCGTTGTGCACTTCGGAGCTCGGGATGAAGTCCTTCTCGTCGCCCACGCGGCGCATCCTGCCCTTCTTTCGGATGATGTTGAGGTGGATGACGCCGCCGATCGCCGCGCTCAGGAACCCGAGCGCAGCCACCGAGAGGCCGAAGCTCTTGCCGCCCTCAAAGCCGTACTGCGTCTCGTAGATGTTGCCGTAGTTCATCGCCTGGCCCGAACCCTGCCCGTAGCCGAAGGGCAGCAGGATGCCCGCCGCTTCGAAGAAACCGGGCATAAAGGCGTAGGCTGCAAGGATGGTGATGGCAAGCCCGAAGATGCCCTGCAAAAGGTAGGTCGCCACCGTCGTTACGCCCGTGTTGAAGATCTCCACGCCGCGCTCTTTGTTCATTTTGCCTTTGGTCGTTTTGAGCGTCGAGGCGATGAAGCCGAGCGCCAGCGTGTGATAGGTGAGGATCTCCAAAAACGCCGCGCCGTTGCCGCCGAAGAACTGTGTATCGAAGAGGTATTCCTTCGTCACGCCCGTGAAAATGGAGGAGATGATGAGCAGCATGATGCCGCCCAGCACCGAGGTGGGGATGAGGGAGTTACCCAAGGGTTTGATGAGCCGCTTGAGCGCGTTCGCCACCAACAGGCTGATGAGCAGGATGGCGATGACGTTGAAGGATCCCCAAACACTAAAGTCCCAGAAATTTTCCATGTTCGTCTCCTTTCAGAAGGTTTTGGAAGCGGTAAAAGAGCTGTACATATTTGACGGCGTTGAAGTGCTTGTCTCCCTTGAACTGAAAGACCTTGCCCTCAAAGTACACGTTGAGCTTGTTGCGCCCGAGCACGGTGAAGGCGCTTGTCCCGCGGAAAGAAAAGACGCGCTTCTCCTCCCCGAAACTAACTTCCAACCGCCCGCCATAGAGGCGCAGCGTCGCATCCTCTGCGATGGGAAGCTTGTTCTTGTAGAGGATGACCTCCTTCATCGAGGCGTGTTCCTCGTATAAGAGCTCGTCCTCTCTTTGGAGAAGGTCGAGAGAGTTCACATAATTTGTCTGATAGTCGTACCATTCGCGCGTGTTGCGGAAGGGACCCCGATCGAAGGTGCGGTCGGGCAGATAGCGCCACGTCTTCCCGCAATTTTGGCAGGTGATGTGTTCGTCCTCCGCGTGGAAGGTCGAAAGCCCGCAGTCGGGGCAGACGTAGTAGGCGCGGTCCATGTATTCGGCGCTCTTCTTGCTTTTGAAATCGCCCTTGATCGCAAGATCGTCGACATAGAGCTCCTTCTGGATGATCGCGGCGATCTCCTCTTCGGAAAGGGCGCGGTATTCTTCGGGCTCCATGACGCGCGAAACATACACGCGCATTCTGCCCTTCCGCACATTGTCCGCCCAGCGGGGCTGCACGCCGTAGCCGCCCTCGATGCGGATGAAGGCGACGGGCAGGCGCAGGAGCTTGACGAGCCCGCCGATCGCGGGGTTGATGTGCTCCGTCCTGCCGCTGTAAGTGCGGTTGCCCTCGGGCGAGATGGCGATCGTGCCGCCCTCTTTGGCGACTTTCAGGCAGGTCATCACGGCGCGCACGTCCGTCGTCTGCTTGCGGATGGGGATGGGCCGCACCGCCCATTCGAGCATGCGTGAGACAAAGCCGTTGGAGAAGAGGTCTTCGCTCGCCACATAGTAGACGGGCCCCAGATACACCATGCCCACGAAGAATTGGTCGAAGGCGGTCTGATGGTTGCTCAACAGCAGGTAAGGCCGCTTCCCGGGGCGCTTCATGCGCTCTACTTTGGCGCCGTACCACAGCTTGCAGAGGGGAGAAAGAAGATAGACGAGCGACTTTACGACGCGGTGCCTTGCTCTCCGCCACCTGTTTTTGCGCTTGCCCTTTTTCTTTGTCTTTTCGGTTTTTTCTTTTGTCATAAATTTAAAAGAGGATGGGAGAGGGGAGAAGTTCCCGAAAGGAGTTGAGGTAGATATTTGCCGTTTGGCGGAGCGCCTCCTCGTCGCCGCGCGAGCCCTCGTCGAAGACGGCGGCGGTGAAAAATCCGCCCGACTTTGCCGCCTTCACGGCGGGGAGGATGTCTTCGAAGACGGCGCAATTTTCGGGAGGAACGCCGAGGCGGCGGGCTGCTTCGAGATAGACGTCGGGGAACTGCTTGCCGCGCTCCACTTCGCGCACCATGACGGCGGCGGTAAACAGCGATTTTATGCCGTTATGCGACAGGGCGGGGGCAAACAGCTTCTCGTCCGAAGAGGTCGCAATGGCGAGTTTGACGCCCCGCTCGTGCAGGGAGAGAAGATACTCCTTTGCATAGGGCTTCAAGGGCATCTCGGCATACGCCGCGCGAATGAACGCGAGCCATTCGTCCATGATCTCTTCGGGGCGTTCGGAGAGGGCGTAGCGCGCCTTTGTATAGCGGGCGGCCTCTTCGAGGTGCATGAGCTTGACGGCCTCCGTATAATCGGGCGTGAGCGGGATGCCGCGGCGGGAGAGGAAGTCGCGGTCGGCGTCGTCCCACACGCCGAGCGAATCGAGCAGCGTGCCGTCGAGGTCGAACACGGCTGCCTGCATATGGTGCGCGATCGCCATTTTCGCCTCCTTTGGCGCGCTTTGTGCCGCCGCGCCTGTTTTCGTAACCCTATCCAAAATTGTAACATAAATTGGCAACAAAGTCAACAATGTTAAAAATGCCGCAGCTGCCGCGGGGAATTTTTTTGTATATCCGAAAAACGCTTGCTTTTCTGCGGGGAATGTGGTATCATCAAGATGTTTTCGGGCGTGTGCCGCTGTTTGGCATAGGCTCGGGGCGGCACGAAGGGCCGCTTTTCACAACTTCGGGGATATAGCACAGTTGGTAGCGCGATACGTTCGCAACGTATAGGTTGCGGGGGGCGTGCGAGGGCGAAGCCCGAAGCTCCACCGAGGGGACCCCTTCAGGGGTGTCGGTGGAATCTCGTTATCCGCCGTAAGGCGGCAAATTGCATGGGGATATAGCACAGTTGGTAGCGCGATACGTTCGCAACGTATAGGTCACGAGTTCGAGTCTCGTTATCTCCACCAAGTCAAAATAATCCGAACCTTTTGGTAACAACCGATTGGTTCGGATTTGTCGTTTATCTGAAACAATAAAAAACGAGGGGCTTGCGGAAATCTCCGCAAGCCCCTCGCGCCGTTGTTCAAGGTTTATGATCTTCGGCGCAACCTGTCTGATTATATAGAAAAAATCATATACTCAATCCGCTTTATGTTTTGCGCGGATTTCCGTAAACCGTCAGAGCGGTCATCCCGTGAAATTCAATGGGATGTTTCCTTATTCTTTGATATTTAATTGTCTTTGCGTGCGCGTTGAGCCTTCCATTCTTCAAACTCTCGCATGCCTTCTTCGCTGTTGAAAAAGTCCATGATCGCAGGAATAAACGCGCGAGCCAGCGAATCGATCTCGTATTGCGGTATCCCCGTGTTGTTTTTCCTTCTCGCCATTCCCCGTTGTTATGTAATTTGCTCGATAGCTTTTCTCCTTGTATTCGGTTATTCAGTTTTACTTTCCGCCGCGGTCGTTGCCGTGTGACTTGAACGGCGGAGCAGTTTTCTTTGCTCGCGCCTTGTTCAAGAGAGCGTCGAACTCGTCGGGATAGGCAGCTATCATATCGCTCACCATCCCAAACGCTTGCTCCTTGCCTTTGGCGCGCCGCTCGGCTTTTTGCAACTGCTCGAAGAGGTCGCTGCGGTCGCGGTCGGCGATAACCTTCGATTGCCGCAGTGCGACGTTCTCCGTGCGAAGAGCAGACAGTTCTTCCTCGGCTTGCCGCTTTCGCTTCGGCGTGGGCTTGTTGCGCTCCGCCTCGATACTCTGCACGATGCCATCCAGATATTCCTGCGCTTGTTGCTTGGCTTTTACCGCCGTTTGTTCCGCACTTGCCACAATGCCGTCCGCATGGATTTGCGCAATTTTCACTTTGCGCTCCGCATTGTAATCTGCTTCGGCAATGATATTGTCCGCTTCTTCGCGCGCCTGCTCGACGATCTTCTTCGCTTTGAACTCCGCCGTATCAAGATGTTTTGCCCGACTTCCTTCCTTGCCGCGCTGTAAGTTCCATTTCGCACCGACTTCTTTGTATAGGTCGGTCTGCAATGCCGTAAGCGCTTTTCTATCAAACAACTTCTTTGCGCATAACCTGCCGTTTGCAATCGGAAGCAAATTCAGGTGTAAGTGCGGCGTGGTCTCATCCATGTGGACGATCGCGGAGATGATATTGCCTTCTCCGTACCGCTCCGCAAAGAAGCGGGTGCATTCGGCAAAGAACTTCTCTTGCTCTTGTAGTGATAAATTCTTGAAGAACGCGCCGCCCGAGCCCACGACGAAGGAACACATCAGCACGGCATCCTTTCTTACTTTTGTAGGCAGGTCAAGAGCTGCGATTTTATCGTTGATGAACTGCGTGTAGCTGCGCTGCCGCTTGACAATGTGATAGTTATCACCCGTCCGCGTTTTGTCTATCTGCGGATTGCTCGCCTGATAGGTTTCGTCGCGCTCGTTCTCCTGTTCGACGGGCGCAATGTCCGTCTTGTGATACTTTTTCATGTGACAAACTATGTAACTTATATTTTTCCCTCCCGTTACTTCTTTATAAAAAGCCTCGCAGAGCCCACATACTTTGCTTGCAAAGTATAGTGGGCTATACTTCTTCGTCGAACTCAAAAGCTCGACCGTGTTTTGCTTGCCGTTTTGCGGCGTTACTTTTTCTTTCTACGGCGGTCGGATCGTCGTTTGCTTTCTCATAACTTTCCTCCCAAAATTGTATTTTTCTATCCTTATTCCACACCGAAAAGGGCGGGCTCTGATAGCTTAAAAAGGACGCAAAAAAGCCGCTGACTGCTCTTTCCTCGTCACCGACTTTGACCTTGTTTAGCGGTTTCTCTCCGCTCTATGGTGGTCAACCATTCTGTTAAGTTGTAGGGCTGTTTCCGTTGTAGAGGGGCGTACTTTCCGAAAAAAGCATACACTTAAAAAAGCCCATCGCGGCACGTGCTTAAACTTGCAATGACATTAGTGCTTCGTTCTAAAAAAGCGTACAACTAAAAAAGCCTGTCATCACACGTTTTTTCAAACGGCTCGGGTGCGGCGCTTGATGCACCGAAACATCGCGGAGAACTTGCTCCGCACACGCGGAACGCATATCTTCCGCGCAACTCTCCCTATTTATAGGGAGATATCTTCATGCCGACTCTGCAGTACGGAAAAAGAATACAGGCAGCTTTCCACCTATACTCTTGCATTATATCATATAGACGTGGCGTTGTCAAGAGAAAATAAGAACATTTGTTTGTGATTCTTGAGTTCAAATCCGATAAGATATATTATTTACTTGACATCATAAAGTAAATAGTTTATACTATCCTCAGATTTAATAATTGCAGGGGGTATGCTATGGTAACTTCGGAACAAATACGCGTGCTATGTGTTCGATCAGGCGTAAGCCTTTCGGAACTTGCGCGACGAATTGACCAAACTCCTCAAAATTTTAACGCAAAACTTAAGAGGAACACTTTAACGCAAAAGGAGTTATATCAAATAGCGACTGCTCTGGGGGCAAAATATGAACAATATTTTATTTTGCCAAACGGAGAAAAGGTGCAATAAATACAGAAAAGAAGGTTGCTATGACTAATCACATAATAATTTTAGGCGATAGCCGTAATTTAAGTAAAATAGCAGATAAATCTGTTCAATTGATAATTACTTCACCTCCCTATTGGCAGCTGAAAGACTACGGGAGTGATGACCAAATTGGATTTAATGATTCGTATGAAGAATACATTAACAATTTGAATTTAGTATGGAAAGAATGTTATAGAGTTTTGCCCGACAGTTATAGACTATGTATTAATATCCTCTATATAATGGCTCGTTGTATTTAAACAATGAGGTGGTATATTTAATCATTATTCCTAGTGGCGTTCTTTGTTGTTTGCAATTGCCATTTTCTTTTAAACATGATATACTATAAGTAGAGGTCAAACCCATGCAAATTTTTGAAAATTTTATCAGCTATCGCAGAAGTGAAACATTGCCGGAAGTGCAAAACATATACCATGCGCTTACAAACAAAGGGCTGTCAACTTTCTGCGATATTTATACTTTAAATTCTGGAAGATTTGATAATAATCTTTTTGAAATCATAAAACGTTGCACAAATTATATTCTAGTGATAAACAATCATTCGCTGGATAGATGTAATGATGAAAACGATTGGCTGAGATTTGAAATTAGCACTGCTTTAAAATTCAAGAAGAATATAATATGCGTGTTTGTGGGGGATTTCGACCTTTCTCAAACGCTTCCAGAAGATATTGACGAGATTCGCTATTATAACGGAATCAAATACGATTTTATCTATTTCGATAGTTTCATTGATGCGATATGCTCTCGTTTTATGGTCAAGGATATTGAAAATGAAACTAGTAATGAGAAAAGAGATTTTGTAATACATGATTCTGTGCTCGTAAAATATGTAGGTGTTGCGCCAATAGTTGTTATACCAAAGGGCATAAAAAGTATTGGTGAGTATGCTTTTAAGGATAAAACACAGGTTACAAAAATAGTTTTTCCTGAGGGTATGGAAAAAATTGAGAAAGGCGCGTTTGAACGATGTATAAACATTTCCAATCTAATTTTTCCTGATTCATTAAGGGGTATTGGAGATAAAGCATTTATGCGCTGTTATAACCTTTCTTTTATTGCGTTCAACGATGAACTTACGAGCATTGGAGATGAAGCATTTTGTTTTTGTGAAAAGCTTAAAGTTGTACGATTTGGAAAAGGAATTGCATGCATAGCTTCTTCCGCATTTAACGATTGCGATAAGCTAGCCATATTTGATGTTGACGAAGAAAACCTGTCTTTTTCCACAGTTGAAGGTATTTTATACGACAAAGATAAAAAGAGGATTATTAGGTGCCCTGAGGGTTATAATAACGATTTGGTTACAGTTCATGATACCGTAGAGAAAATTGAGCCGTGGTGTTTTTCGAAATGTATAAAAATTGTTGATATTGTTTTACCTAAACATTTAAAGAAAATCGGCGCTTATGCATTTAGTTTTTGCAGAAACATAATCAGCTTGACATTGGGCGACGAGATAGAAGAATTTGATATTTCGGCACTTGAAGGATGGAGTAACAAGCAGAGAGTAGTTGTAAGTAAAAGGTTTAATCCGTTAATTAAATACAACATACAACAAAAAATTAACGAGAAAGCAAACCTGCAACAAAATAATGAAGCAAATATGACTGCTTTTGTTATGGTGAAAACAACCTTCGAATCGATAGAGGAAGCTTCAAAAATGGCAAAAATGCTTGTCGATAATAATTATGTTGCATCGGCGCAATTAAATAAGTTAAATGTTTTTTACACATGGAACGATGAGCCCTGCAATGAAAACGAAATCGAACTATCATGTATAACGCGAGGAGGTTTATACAATAAAGTGGAAGAGTTTATTTTACAGCATCATTCATATGAGTGTTGTCAAATTATATGTCTTCCGATAGTTAATATATCAAAAGCTTTTGGCGAGTGGATAATCGAGCAAACAGAACAGAAAGCGTGAAAGGAGAATAGTATGTTAGGCGTTGTTGGGTTTTTAAGAGTATGTTATTCAATAAAAGGGAAACAATATGAGGAAATAATTAATCCGCAAAATACGGAAGAATTTTGTCTTGGGCAGTGTAATTGTGTAAAGTTTAAAATAGACGAGGTGACATATATTGAAGATACCATATATGGCATTGTTATATCAATGATTGCACCTCAAAATAAAGAGGACGAGTTCTTTATTAGTGACGGCATTGTAGAATTTGAAATAAAAGAATATAATATCGTAGGAAACTTTTCATTATATTTTTAAGAGGTACTGGTAATGAATAAATATTGCATGGCACTTACTACTGTCAATAATATAGGTGAGGCACAAAAAATTATTAATACGATTTTAGAGTTAAAGCTTGCAGCATGTATACAAACAATTAATATAGGCAGTCATTACACATGGAAAGCAGAAGTGTGTCATGATGAAGAGGTTTTAATTTTATTTAAAACATCTTGGGATTTATATGATATGCTCGAAACAAAAATCAAAGAGATACACCCATATGACACGCCTGAAATTATCGCTATTGACGTAGCGAAAGGATATAAAGGTTATTTAGAATGGATTGATGAGGTCACTAGAAAATAGGAATTTTTAATCGAAACCTGTTTGATAAAATTCTTCCCGCAAACTTTTTTTAACAAAATTGCAGTTTTTACGCATTTTGTATTTCCTGAAGAATACAAAGTTGCCGATTTTCTGCTGAACAGGCATCCTCAATTGCCAGTCATATATTTTCTGGATTGACTAATATTTTAGACCTGTGAAGATATGCGCCGATGGCACTTTAGATGAATAGCGTGCCAATACTATGGTGAATAAAAATAAGAATTTTAACTTTCTTCATAGAAAAGTTCTTTTTGGGATGCCTACCCCTATCCCATTTGTTATTGCGACTGCTTTCGTAAAACATATTCCGATTATAGCGGATGATGCTGACAAAGATTATTTGCGTTATAAAAAGATATGCCCAAGTTATCACATTGAAATATATAAGAAAACACAGTACTTAAGAGCATTAAAAGGCAAAAATATTTAACATGAAAGCAATCATTTACGCCCGATATTCAAGTGACAACCAAAGAGAGGAGAGCATCGAAGGTCAGATCCGCGAGTGCATGGAATTTGCCGAACGCAACGGCATTACCGTGTTCGGTACATACATCGACCGCGCGCTCTCCGCAAAGACGGATAATCGCCCCGAATTCCAGCGGATGATCAAAGACAGCTATCGTAAGCTGTTCGATACCGTGCTTGTTTGGAAACTCGACCGTTTCGCCCGAAATCGTTATGACTCCGCTTATTACAAGAATATTCTCAAAAAGAACGGCGTAAAGGTCATATCGGCAAAGGAGAACATCTCCGATGGTCCCGAAGGCGTGTTGCTCGAATCTATGCTTGAGGGCTGGGCAGAATACTATTCGGTCGATCTCTCCGAAAAAATCGGGCGCGGCTTGACGGAAAACGCCTTAAAGGGCAAGATGAACGGCGGCGGGCTGACGTTCGGCTATCGCATGAAAGATCAGCGCTTGGAAATCGACGAAACGACCGCTCCCGTCGTCGTGGAGATTTTCACCCGCTATGCCGACGGCGAAAGAATGACCGATATTGCCAAAGACCTGACGCGGCGCGGCATCCGCACGTCGCAGGGAAACAAGATCACGCTCAACGTCGTCCACTATCTTCTCAAAAACAGGCGGTATATCGGAGAGTACAAATTCCGCGATATGTTAATCCCCGACGCCATTCCGCCCATCGTCTCCGAAGGGCTGTTCAACCGCGTGCAGGAGATCATGGCGAGGAATCAAAAGGCTCCCGCCATGCGCAAGGCGGAGGATGACTACATCTTGACGACGCGGCTGTTTTGCGGCAAATGCGGCACGTTCATGGTCGGAGAGAGCGGCAAGAGCCATACGGGAACCGTTCATCGCTATTATAAGTGTTCCCACGCCAAGCGAAAGATGGGATGCGACAAAAAGCCCGTAAAGAAAGATTGGATCGAAGACGCCGTCATTCATTATATCATGAAAATTGTCATGGACGACGAACTCATCAACCACATTGCCGACGCGATCTTGAACATTCTTGCGCAGGAGAACTCCAAGCTGCCGCAGCTCAATGCTCGTCTGAAAGAAATCGAAACCGGCATACAGAACATGCTCAACGCCATACAGCATGGCATACTTACTCCCTCCACCAAAGAGCGGCTGGAAGCGTTGGAACGGGAAAGAGAAGAGATCAAAGTCGCCATTTACAGCGAAGAACTGCAAAAGCCGAAGATCACGAAGGAGCACATCGCCTTTTGGATAAGCAAATTCCGCGATACCGATCTGACGGATGTTGCAAGCCGCAAGCGGCTCGTCGAGAGCTTTGTGAACGCCGTATTCGTCTATGACGACAAAGTGGTATTCACGTTTAACTATAAAGACGGCTCAAAGACGGCCACGATAGACGAAATCAACACGGAATTAGGTTCGGATTTGGATGGAACATCTCCACCATTACGGGGGTATACGCACACCCCTCTGAAAGAGAAACCGAATTTTCGGTTTCTTTTTCTTTTGCGCTGTTTTCGCCGTTCTCGCCGTTTCCGTCGGGATAGTCGGGGAAAATCAAGTTCAAAAGTAACTCGTTCTTTTGTCCGCTTTTCAAGTGGAACAACACTTTCATTTTATCGTCGTAAAGCACAACCCTATAAATGAATGTGTCAATCAGGTCTTTGCGGTTCTTGGTCTTGGAATAGTCCAGCGTTCTGAAATGTAACAACCACTTGCGAATGTCCGCATAGCTGTAATTGATTTGTAACGCCTTTTCGCTGGCTATTGTGTCGTTCAGCTCTTTGTTCTCGTTTTCCAGCTTTTCGATTTGCGCTAAAATCGTGTCGGCAATCTTGCCCAGCATTAACGCTTGCATAAGGTTGTTTATTGCCTTTTGATTTTCCGCAACCGCGCTTTCAAGCCGTTTTATTTCGCTGTCGTTCTGCTCCGCTTGTATCAGTAAATAGGTTTCGGCGGCGACAAGGTCTATAAACTCGTCGGTCAAAACGCCGTGCGGGTTTTGGGCGGTATTATCGCCAACAATGGCGGCTATAATTTCGTCCTCAATAAACTGCTTGCGGACTGTCCGTTTGTCGCATACGCCCTTTGTAGTGCCTACACATTTATAGTAGTGATGTATTTTGCCGCTCTTGCTCGTCGAGCTTATCCCCGTCATTTTATGCCCGCATTTGCCGCATAAAAGTTTGTCCGACAAAAGATATTCGACCTTTGCTTTGCCTCTTGACGGCGCGGCGGCGTATTTCTCTAAAACCTTTTGCACCTCGTCAAAAAGTCCGTCGTCAATAAGGCGCGGTATGCCGCCGTCGATTTCCTCGCCGTGAAAAATGTATTTGCCTAAATATCTGCGATTTGCAAATATACTGCGGAAACTATTTTTGTTCCACTTGCCGCCTGTTGTGGTAGGTATTCCGCGCTCGTTCATATACCGCGCTATGTCCGCATAGGTGTAGCCGCTGGCAAGCATTTGAAACATTTTTATGACTATGGGCGCGGTGTCCTCGTCAATGACATAATTCTTTTGTTCGTCTATCTTGTAGCCGAGCGGCACTTTACCGCCGAAAAACTTGCATTTCGAGGCGGATATAGCAATACCGCGCTTTATCTTTTGCGACAGCTCCGCCGAATAGTATTCCGCCATACTTTCCAAAACGCCCTCAACCAAAATACCGCTGGCGTCGTCGGTTATGTTCTCTTTGGCGGATAACACGCGAACGCCGTTCTTTTTCAGCTTTGCTTTGTACGTTGCGCTGTCGTAGCGGTTACGGGCGAAACGGTCTAACTGATAGACAATGACGAACTGAAAGCCTTTGCGCTTGCTGTCCTCAATCATTTGCAGAAAGTCGGGGCGTTTGTCCGTCGTACCCGTCAAGGCTCTGTCTATGTACTCGTGGACTATGCGTAAATCGCTCCGCTGTGCAAAAGCGTAGCACTCTGCTAACTGCCCCTCAATGGACTGCTCGTTTTGGCTGTGTGAACTGAAACGTGCATAAATAACTGCGTTTTTCATTGTCTGCTCCTTTGCGCTGTCTGTGCGGACTGCGGCTTAAAAATTTTGTTGTTCGCTTTGGTGCTTACCGTCTTAACCAGCAAAAAATGTCGTCTTGTCAAATTGTCAAGGGTTTGCCCCGTAGGGGTCGGCGGCTTTATGCCTTACGGGAGATAAATAGCCGCCCTTTACAATTTGGCAAGACGGCGTATTCCGTCCTCAGACGGTAAGCACAAGCGGACACAACACAAAATAACAAAATATGCCTTTTTTTACTTGACAAGTGAACAAGTGATAACTATAATTATAGTGAACAAACGATAACTTGTCAAGGAGAAATATTATGCCCAAACAAAAAGACACAAAAAAGTTAATATTAGATACGGCGTTGGATCTCTTTTCTAAATGTGGTTACGACGGCGTAGGTTTACGCGATATTGCCCATATTGTTGGCATTAGAGAAAGTGCTATATATAAACATTTTGCAAATAAACAAGACCTTTTTGACAAATTAGTTATACAAATGAGTGAGGAATACACTAAAAACGCCAACTTGCTCAAAATTGAACATAATGAAAAAACGATTGAACAATATAAACACATTTCGGAAAATGAACTAATTGGATTGTGTTGTAGATTGTTTTTGTATTTAGCAAAAGATGAGCGAGCAGCAAAGTTTAGAAAAATATTGACTATGGAACAATTCAGAAATGAAACGCTTGGAAAAGTTTATAGAGAATTTTATTTTGAGAATGTTATTGCTTACCAAAGCAAAGTATTTATGGAACTGATAAATTCCGACGTGTTAATACAAGCAGATTATAAAATAGTCGCTCTACAATTTTATGCTCCGATATATTTATTACTTACTGCTTATGACAATAACAACTCAAATGAAAAGAAAATTTTAGAAGATTTGACTAATCATATAAAATTGTTTATTAAAGTGTATTCTAAAAGGAAATAGATAAATGAAACAATTTCGAGGTAAAAAAATGATAGCGATTGCAACCGTTTTTATAATTTTAGCAATAATTCTACTGTATTTATCTGTTGAATTGATTTTATGCAATAATGCAGTCAAAAAGGCATATAGGCGATTAGAAACCTATAATGCGCAATCAATAGAATTAAGTAATGGAAAAATGACTTATGTAGACAGCGGCAAAGGCGAAGTGCTTTTTGTCGTTCACGGTATTTGCGGCGGTTATGACACAATAGATATGATGAAAGATAAACAAAATGATTATAGAATAATTGTACCGTCAAGATTTGGGTATTTAGGTAGTGAAATGCCCTCTGATACTTCCCCCTCAAATCAAGTAAATGCTTTTATTGAATTATTAGACAAATTGAATATAGATAAAGTTTTTCTATTTGGAACTTCGGCAGGTGGAACAATAGCGATAAAGTTTGCCCTTGAACACCCCGAAAGAGTTAAAGGTTTGATTTTATATTCAACCGCCGCACCGTTTGCTGAAAAACCGAGTAGTTATCCCAAATATGCGGGAGTACCTAAATTCCTTACAAATGATTATGGTCTATGGCTTTGCCGCCATTTTTTCAAACCGATGATGGGTATGGACGCTCAAATGATACATAGTATGCTTCCGATTAAAGAGCGACGCGCGGGAATGATAAATGATGCGGCAGTAAATAACATTGATATGGCAAAAAATTTTGACGATTACCCTATTGAAACATTGAAAGTTAAAACGCTTATTGCGCAAGCAAAAGACGACAAAATGGCTGACTATAATCAAATTGCAAATTCAGTTTCAAGGTTTCCGAATTGTAAATTTTTGGTATTTGAAACAGGCGGGCATTTACTTGAAAATAATTCCGAACTAAATGTAGCATTTACTGATTTTATTGTAGAAAACAGTTAAAAAGGAAAGCCTATGACCTATTACACTGTATGCCCCGACTGCGGGTACAAATTATTTAAGGCTGGCGACGGCTCAAACGTAGAAATCTATTGCCCGAAATGCAAGGCGAAACTAATTGTAGAAATCAAGGACGGCAAAATCACTATTCAAAAAGTATTGGAAAGTAAAATGTAACAACCGAATAAAACTTTATAACAGATAAAGAATTGAGTGTACGAAAGTAAAACAACAAAATTATTTTCGGGAGCTGAATATGGCGCACTCAATTCTTTTTTTATACATAGACACCTCATAGCAAACGCGCATACCCACGCACAACTATTTATAGGGCTGTAAGCGCACGCACGTTTACGGCTGGCATTTGTTAAAGGTGTTGCAACTCTCTTTGAAAGAGTAAGAACCCGACAAATTTTTAGGGCTGAATCTCTGATTTAGTCCAAAAGTTTGTCGGGTGTTTTTTTATGTCTTTTTGCGCCCGTCAGTCGAGATTCCGCTCTCGGCTGGCGGGCTTATTTTATGCGAATTTTGTCCGAAATAGCCGATTTTCCAAAAAGCAAAATCGAAAAGGACGGACAAATTTATGCCAACAATCAAATACAAGTTCGCGGACGGAACGACAAGTGAAATCGAGGTTACGGACGAGCTTTACGCCCTGCACCTGCAATTAGTTCAAGAAGAAAAGCGCAACCATTGGCGGGAAACACGGCGGCACACTTCGTTGAATTATTTAATGGAAATAGGCGTTGACTTTACGGGCACCGCCGCCGATCCGGTTGCCGCCGTTGAGTTGCGCGAGGACGACGAGCGAATACATAAAGCAATCGCCGCACTATCGGACAAACAACGTGAATTAGTGCAAAAAGTATTTTTTGAGGGTATGACTTTAACGGCAATAGCGAAAGAAAAAGGCGTTTCGCAACCCGCTATCACGCAACAACTTGCAACGGTTCTGAAGAAATTAAAAAAACTTTTGGGAAAAACCTTATAATTACCCCGTTTTCGTGCTTATAAGTGGAGGCAAAAAACTGCCTACTAAAAAACGGGAGCGTGGAAAGTGAAAATCAAAACAGAACTGTTGCAAGCCTTTATGCAGAAGAACGAACTTTCGGCGGCGATACTGGCGCGGGAAATGGGCGTTACGGTCGGAGAGGTCGAAAAACTGCTTGACGGCAAAGCGGTAAACGAGGAAACGGCGCGGCGGTTTATCTATTACTTTGGCGCGGACAATGCGGCAGAGTATATCGACTGGGCGGCAATCGGCAAGCAAAATCCGTTTGCGGATAAAGATAAAGATTAGCCCTTGCCGTTCAAAAATCAAAATAATTCGGAGGTAACAATGAACAACGAACTTTTCAATCATCAGAAGTCTGACGCGGTGAAATGGGTGTGTACGCTCCTTGCGTTCCTCATTGTCGGCGTACTCATTGCGGGCATTATTTGCGGGTGGTTCGACAAAAAGGAAACGCCGCCCGCCGAACAGACGGAAACGGGCTTTATCGTAACGCCCGACGAAATGAGCGGCGTTTCGCTATCCGTCAAAGCGATGTCGGCAAGCGCGAACGAAGTCAACGCGTTGGCAGAAAACAGTTATACGGTAACGGCGAAAATTCAGCCCGCCACGGCATTGCAACGCGCAAACTGGTCGGTCGCGTGGAAAAACGGCAGTTCGGCGTGGGCTACGGGCAAGACGGTAACGGACTATGTAACGATAACGCCCGCGGCAGAGGGCGCGCTCACGGCTACGCTTGCCTGCGTAAAGCCCTTTTCGGAACAAGTGATACTCACGGTGAGCGCGGCGGGCAACGCGGACAAGACCGCCACTTGCACGGTGGACTATCAGCAACGCCTGAACGTGAACAACCTGAAACTCGGCGGCTCTGCGCTCTCCACGACTTCCTGCGGGTTTAAGGCGCAGCTTGACGAAACGCATACAATGGAAATCGACTATTCCTATTCGGAAGGCACGCTCCCGTATCTCGGTAAAAGCGAAAGCGACTACAATGAGTTTATCTGTGCGGGTATTGCATTTACGGACGAATTTATTGCGGCGTACAACAAGGCAAACGGTTCGGGTAAGGATATTACGCGGAGAATGAAACGTGTAAACTTATCCAGCGAATACGCGCATACCCGCGAAGTGGAATTTACGGACGGCGCATACGGGAATACTGTATTTTACAGTCTGCTTGACAGAAGCTTTTCGGACGAGGTTATGTCGGCGCTCCGCGCGGCAACAAACGAAGTCGGGGAAGAAAATGTCTTTAAGGTCGGCATTTTCAAGACGGACAATGCTATTTCGGTTTCCTATGTGGAGTGCGATACTTGGTACAAACTGGGGCTTGACGTGAACACCGTCTATATGGCGACGGAGAATATCTCGCTCAATCAAGGCGGCTTTGTCTTTTAAGGGGTAGCGTATGGCAAAACTCAAACGCATACTTATCGTGCTGTTGGTCGTGGTTTTGCTTGCGGGCGTCGGTGTGTTCCTGTACTTCTATTTCACGCAGGGCGGAAGTCCTCCCGTTGTCGGCGGCAACGGTCTTTCCCTCTATCTGAACGGCACGAAGATAGAAAACGGCGGCTCATTGGGCTTACTGGACAGCGGGCAGGAATTTACCGTTGAAAACGCGGAAAAGTACGACGTGCAAATATACTCCTACTGCACGCAGGAAAACGACTTTGCTTTAACGGTGGGCGAAGAACCGTACACTTGGGGCGATTTCGACGGGCGCAACCTCACGGCGGGCTTTGACTTTGCGCGGACGGAAACGGGCTTTACAATAACGCACTACGGGTTGAACGACGTGCTTTCCCGTATTCAGAACGGTATGACCGTAAAGACGGACGAATTTCCGCCCGTGCCTATCTTTCGTATGTCGGTTACGGCGGGCGAAGAAAGTCTGGAAACGTACTTCTATATCAATGCGGAAGTAGTCGGCATTTCGTTAGACCAGTCGGCAATCATTTTTTAGGGGCGCGGTATGGAAAAAATCAAACACGGGCTGTGCCTGTTCTTTGCTCTGTTCGTGCTGATGACAACGGCGGTATTTGCGGGCTTTACGCCCGTGAATACTGTCCTTGCCGCCGAAAATACGGAAAACTATTTCGACGATACTGCCGTAACGGACGATTTGTCGGAATACGACCTGTCGCAATTCGTTTACGATAAAAACGGAAGTATTCAGTTCGTAACGCTCGCGGAATACTGCTTTTCGGCAAGCGCGCTGAATATGGAAAATTACGCGCTGTATGTGTATATCTACAACCCCGCACGGCTTGCGATCTCGGAGCGGCAAGGCGCAAATACCGTCAATATGGCAATCGCGTATGACGAGGACGGCAACCCCTGCGACTATGCGAACGTGCCGCTCAAACTGTGCGGGATAGCGACGGGCGATTATTCCAAACTGCTCTATAAATTCCGTATCATAGACGAGGACGGCGCGATTTTACGCAATGCCCGCACGCACGAGAGCGACAACGGCTATCGGCGTTACGACATTGCGGGCATACAACTTTGGGAAACGGGCGCGGACAACGCGCGCGACTACGGCGTTGGCGGTACTTATAAATTCACGGGCTACGCAAAGGGCTACGGAACAGACCAAAACGCCGAAAACAACCTGCTGTGTTCGGTGGAAGAACTGGAAACAGTCAAGCTCAACGTGCGGCATACCTATTACCGAACAAAGACATCGAGCAAGGGCGCGGGCTATCAGAACCAGTTGGACACGGTATATTTTGCCGTTCCCAAACGGCTGTTCGATACCTACGGCAAACTGCAACGTATCAAAGCGGAATGGTACGAATACAAGACGAAAGATATCGTCGTAACGAGCAATCAGGACTTCTACGACAAAGCATATCCGTGGCTCGGCAGGCAGACGGGCGCGTTTGACCAGTTCGGAATGACCGAATATAACAAGGAAATCTATTACAGTTTGGGTCAGAACGCGGGCGACGCGGGCGGCGGTATGAATATGGCGGCTTGGGGTTGGAATTTGGGGAGCGGCTATTTGCACGTTCCCGCGCCCGCGCTCTATTATCTGTTCAAGACGGACAATATCAGCGAATACGACCCCTATGCGGATATAGTGGAAAACGGCGGTATCACGAGCAACGCGCTCTATGAATGGATAAAAGGCTATAACAAGACATATGAAAACGGCACGCTGCCGGTCAAAGACGGAACGATAAGCGCAGACTTATTCGCGGACGATATAGACGAATACCGCAAAATCGACACGCAGTACGGCAAGATACAAAAAGGTTATAGCTATTACGATTTCAATGCCGACGTGGACTTGCAAACGCTTTCGAGCTGGCAGGAAACAGACCCGTCCTTTTGGGATAACTGGATAAACTGGGGCTTATGGAACGCAATGACGGGCAATATCCCGCAAGAGGAAAGCCGCACCGTTGCGCCTATCTACACTCTGAAAGCGGACGATTTGAACGGCACGGACGAAGAAATCTCCGAACGGCTCTTAATCAACCCGCACGACGTGTCCGCCCTGCGCGATTATTATAACGAGGCAATCACCGTTGACACCTCGACCGCCGACGAAGAAAAGGTCGTCGTTTTATTCCGCTTTGCGACTTCCGATTACTATTCTGCGGCGGTCGATATAATCGAACTGGGTAAGGGCTTTTTATGGAGCGACAAACACACGAGCGGGCAAGCCTATCGCGCTTGGGAGAGCGTATTTTTGGACTTTGACATTATTCAGCTTTCTTTCCAAAAGGACGGCGCATATACGGTTATCCCCGCCGTGTCTGACCCTATCGACATAGTGAACGACATAACGCCGCCCGTGTATATCCCCGACGGTTTGGAATGGTGGCAAATTCTGCTCATCGTGCTGGGCGTTATCGTCGGGCTGTTCCTGCTCATTATGTTTTTCCCTGCAATTATCGGCTTTATCGGCAAATTGATAGTTTGGATATTCAAAGGCTTATGGTGGCTTATCTCCGCGCCGTTCAGACTAATCAAAACGATAATAGAGAAAATCAAGGAAAAACGCGGCTAAAATCTTTTCGGCATATCCCGCGCCGATCGGTGCGCAAGGTCGGCGCGGGTTGCAAATAAATATCTTTCAAGGAGAGTAAAAAATGGAAAATCTCAACAAGGTAGTCAAGGAAATCAAAATCGTTGCAAAGCCCGCAAAACGCGGCGGCAAAAATTACTTTGTCCGCGTGGAACTCGTAAACGGGCGTTCCGCCGACGTATGGTGCGACAAAGAGGTTGTCGAACTTATCCAAACTTGCACCGAACTGGGCGTTGAACCGTTCAAGAGTTTTACGCTCGAACGCCGCACAAGCGAAAAGACGGGCGCGGAATATATCGCCGTCGTTCTCAAAATGTTCAACGACGACGAATACTTTTACTTTCTGCCCCGCGCGACAAATACCATTGTCGAACTGCTCATTGCAAAGGCGGCGCAGGACGAAACGGCAACGCCCGCAAAGAAAGGTTAAACTATGGCAAACACCAAAATTCCCGCAGGGTATCAAGGCACATACGCAAAAGCCGCAGTCGGCTCGCCCGTTCTCGTTATGGTTTCAAAGTCTGAAAGCATAGCGGGAAACAAACCCGCAAACAAGGAGAAATCTATGAGCGACGAAAACAAAAAATATGTACCGTACACCACCGAACAGAAAAAGGAATACGCAAAACAATTTACCCCGAACGAAATCAAGTCCTATCGAAAAGGACAGCGGAGCGCATACGCGCATATGGGGAATATCGGCAGGCGCAATTCCTTTTTTATCTACGACAATCTGAAAAAGGACGAAACGACAGCACCGCCCGCCGCACCGCCCAAACCGGCGGCAAAGAAATCGACGAAAGGCAAACAGTAACACAATGCAGGGAGCGGGCGCGCGCGTTCGCTCCCTTCCTCTTTTCGGGGTAGCCTATGGAAAAAATCTATTATCTGACTTACGTTGTCGGGGAGCGCGGCGTGGGTAAAACAACATTACTCGCGCATTTTGCTTGCGAATATATGATACCGCCGCGCGCGATCAGCGACCTGCTCTTATGCAAACAGGAGATCGCGCGGCTGCGTGCGGGCGGCTGGGATAATCTTTCGCTTGCCCCGCACGTTCGGCACCTTGTCTATGTCGTGGACGATACTTTCATTGCGCGGGGCTTGGGATATATGCCGCGCGTGTCTATGGAATTACAGTTTGAAAAAATCGGGCTGTATGACGGAGTTCACGAAGTCTGCTATTTACTGCCGTATGCGAAAATCTTTCTGCCCGAAATACAGAGTAAACTGGATAGCCGCAAATCAATGACCGCCGAACGGGTAGCCGATTATTTTTTGCGGTATATCGAACGACAAAGAAAAGTCGGCGTTCAGATGTGGGCTGACACGCAGATAGACGACAGCGCGGACAAACGCTTTCGTTCCCTTGCGGATAAACTCATAGAGGTACAAGGCAAGCGCGATTATTACGACCGCCACGGGCGGCTCGTCAAAACGGTATGGCATTGCTTGGAATTTACGGGCGTGCGGCAATATGCCCGCTATAAAGACACGGACAACGCGAAATTAGCCGTCAAAAAGACATACACCCACGAGGGAAATATTTATAACTGCGTGGATAGTTTCAGCGGCAAGGAATACTTTTACAACGGTATGACGGGCAACTACCATACCACGCCCGCAGAGGTTACGGGCAACAATAAGGCGGCTATGCTTGCGCGGTGCGAACGCTATCCGCTTTTCCCGAAAGAGGATAGAAAAAGCGAGGTAACGGACTTATGGAGAAATTAGACTTTGCCGAACTGCACAAGGAAAAACTTGCGCTTATCTTTGAGAATATAGACATTCTCAACGCGATGAAAGAGAGCGACACGCAACTGCCGCCGCGCTTTTTCCGCGAAATCACCGACGACGTGATTTTCGACTACAAAGCGAAAATCGGTATTCTGAACAAGAATACAAAGTTTGTAACAAAGGAACTTATCAAAGATTTTCGGCAACTTAGGCGGGAGCAGAAACGGCGGCAAGCGGAAGAACGGAGAAAACGAAAGAGCGAAACGCTCATTTACGTTTTGCCCGCC
>CALWCE010000003.1 GCA_944376295.1 uncultured Clostridia bacterium | reverse complement strand
AGCCCAAAGGAGTGCCGCAAATCGGGCATTGGTAGTTAAGTTTCATAGCATTTTCTCCTTTTCTCATAAAATAAAAACACCTTGCGTCATTCACAACAAGGCGTGAAGGGACGCAAGGCTAAACAGACCACATCAAAATCAAATGTAGCTTTACCGTGAGTGTCGTATTCCGTTATTAAAAATAGTGTCAAATCTTTATGTATATCTAAACACATTAAGCGAGATTTACGGATATTTGTTTGGTTGATAAGCATAAATACAATTTCCTTTTTTAATCAAACACATATCTACCCATATTCTAAATTATACCATATCTTCCCCTACAATGCAAGCCCTTATAAAAAAATCACATACCAAACGCGATTTACTCTATTTTTGCCAAAATCCCTGTAATAAACTCTTTGAACTGTTGCCGTGTCGGTTTCGGATCTATTATTTTAACTTGTCCTTCGAAAGTTGACAACCAAGCGAAAAAAGTTTTACTTACTCTGACTGTCGTATGTATGATATACCCATTATCAACGCTTACAGGTATTATATCCCCGAAACGTTCTTTTGCCACATAAATCAAATCTCTTGGGAAAAACAATGTTACTTCAACCTTTTCCCCTGAAAACATGGAGAAAGATTCTTTCCGATATGCATTAAGATCAAAGTTGTCATATTCTTTCTTTTTGGTAATAGATTGCTTTTCCTCGCATACATCTTCCATTTTATCGATACGATAATTTGCAGGATCGCCGTATTTGTCGTGGAAACAAACCAAGTAAAAATATTCCCCAGAATAAACTAATCCGAGAGGATTGACAACATACCTTTCTTTATCCTTTCTGTACAGTTTTTTCCCGTTCACATCCACATCATAATACAAGAAGGAAATCTGTTTCTTGTTCAGTAAAGCAGAAGTAATCACATCAATACTGTAAAGGATTCTTTCATTATTGCTTTTTCCCACACAGTCAGGAACACCAAATCGAAGTTCCTTTGCTTGTTGCGGATTTAACAGTTCGGCTATTTTTTCTGATAAAGCCGATGCTTTTTTTTCTGTTAAAAATTTTGCCGCACCTACTGCATGCAACAATATTTGTACTTCCGGACGTTCAAAGGTACGGTCGGCAACATAATAGCGATTATTCCGTCCATGTTCACAAATTATATCATATCCAAAGCTGTTCAGAACTTCTATATCATCGTAAAGAGTCTGTCGTGTAGCCGTAATACCTAATTTCGCCAATTCTTCCACAATGTCATTCGTTGTCATCGGATGATCTTCATCCGTTTTCTTTTCTAATAAATCGTAAAGCACCAACAGCTTTACTTTTTGCTCCGCACTTCGTGACATCATTTTCTCCTGTCTCTTTGAAGTGACCTTATTATATCATATTTTTTCTATAAAGTAAATCCACTAATCAGGTCTTAAAATTTGAACCCAAAACTCACGCTTTCAAGTGTAGAACAATGCTATATCTGTTTTTTTCAGATTAGCACTATAATCACAATGAAGAAAGCAAAGAAAAAGGAACGAATCGTCGATATGATCCTCAAAACAGGCGTTCTTTGGCAGCAAAAAAACAAGCAGGTTTTCGACGGCATCACATGGCGTCAGTTTACGCTGCTGGAAACCCTGCGGGACATTTCTGACCAAAGCGTATCTCTCGCACGCCTTTCCGAAGAGTTCGGCGGCACAAGGCAGAACGTGCGGCAGCTTGTCAACGCTCTGTGTGAGAAAGGCTTCATTTCGCGCAAGCCCTCTCCGACCAACAGCCATACAAATGACCTTACGCTCACCGACGCTGCCACAAAATTCATGGATGAACACAAAGGCCTCGGCGATGCCTTGCTCTCCCCTGTTTTTAAGGGGATCAATGAAAAGACGCTCGACACAACGCTCGACTGCCTTAAAGATATGCTCCGAAACCTCGAAAGTCTTTCCGCCGAAAAAGCAACAACCGAAAGCGCAATGCCTTCCGAAAAATCCGCACGAGAATAAGCAGACAACCTTCTTTACAGAAAAAATGACGCCCCGGCATGAGAGCTGCGGGCGTTTTACTTTTTTACCGTCTCCATTTGCTCATTGCTTATCGGACGACGTTTGCTATTCAGCACACCTGACTCATGCAGGCGTGCCGAATAGTTCCGCATCCTGCAATATGGAAAACCACGGCGGATCATCCTCCACAATCTCCAATGTCACCAGCTTGCCTACGACGAGAGATTCCAGCTCGGCCTCCGTCATCCACGATGTACGCTGTAAAATACGCTCGCTACCGTCCTTTTCATCGATACGCACCGTCAGTTTGACCTCGCGGCATCCTTCCTCCTCTTCTCCCGTCAGTCTCAAATCGGTAAGCAACGCCTTGCGTCTGATCCCGCGGGTACGGAGAGCAACACGCTGTTCATAGGTAAATCCACGCGGATTGCGCTTTGCCATGTATCTGTCGAACATATCCTGCAAATGCTCCTTATCCGCGCTGCCGTCGAACGAGCCGCGACAGCTTTCCGGATCGTAGCAGATCGCGAAAACCCCACCCTCCTTCAGACGATGCAGATCCGTGAGCGATACAATCTCCGTGACCGTAACGGGCGTCGGGCATCCGTCCGCCAAGACGGCATCGAAAGAGAGGACAAGTTGCGGCTGTTCATTGACATACATCCCGGTACACTGCACCTTTCGCAGAATACCGATGGTATGCTCGGTAAATTTCTTGGGATTCCCCCAACGCTTCGCCCGACGAAAAACAAAAAAGATGATGGCAAAAGCGACGGCAACCGAGATAACAACCAGCAAAATATCATACCACATATATCTGCCTCCCTCTTGATTCCGCTTTTATTATAGCATAGCAGAAAATCGACTGTCACCTGTTTGAAGAAGTTTTCTTCAAAGATATCGCTGCAAACATACCTCTTTCCTTCGATACGAAAACCGTCAAAGCTACTTATGATTTTTCAGAAAACAACACACAATCCTCATAATCAAAACCAAAAATCAATCCGAACAAATAAGTCGATCGTATTCATTAAAATGGTAAAAACCAAACACGCCAAGCCTATATGTAATGGAACTTTATTCCCTGCCATTAAACGGAGTTTCCCGACAGGTGGCTCGGCAACCGGCACGCCGTAGAATTTGCGCACCCCGTTTTCAATAAAACCTTCCAAAGCTCATTTTGTTGTCATCACAACAGCATTATCCATACTATAACATTCCTATAAATCTGAATGCTTGGATGATATCATATATTTTGGAACTTGTATTTTAATTCTTTTATATAAATTATAAATTTTTGATTTAATAAAAAAGCCCGACGGAAATATCCGCAGGGCCTATCTATCACCTTTTAATTAACTAAATAAAATCGAAATGTGCCAAAGTTTCTTTAATTGCCGCTACCATCCGTTCGGTAGGATGCGGCCTAGGATGTTTCAATTCTTCCACTGCATTGGGAGCTACATACATCGGCAATCCCAAACTTCTTTTAACTTCTGCAATGTACGCCGTATGCACTTTGAAGCCATAGTTTTCTTCAATGTACTGCTGTATCATCTTATAGGTTACTTTTTCTTTCGGCTTACGAGCTTCTGCCCGTTTTTCTACTTCTTTCAGAGAGATTTGCCCCTCTCCTTCGCCGAACTCAACAGTCACGTTGATATGACTGTCCGAATTTTTGGAAAGGAGAACCAATGTCTCCACATTATTAGTCCATAATTTATGCTCGTAAAATTATATATTTTTCTCAAAGCAAAAAAACTGCGGCATGCACAACACAAACCACAGTTTTTAGACTTAATTCAAAGAGTTTTGCAATGATTTTTCATCAAATTAGGGATATGCGATCGTTATTTTTCTTGATTTTTTATTCGTCCATAATTTTCTCTCGCGGTCGCGAGCATGAGTTTGATCCTGTTCTCCTGATTGACGCGCGTTGCCGAAGGGTCGTAGTCGACGGGCACGATGTTCTCGTTTTCAAACAGTTTCTTTAAGGTACGCACCGCGCCCTTGCCCGCGATATGGTTGGGCAGACAACCGAAGGGCTGCGCGCAGACGATGTTCTCCGTTCCCGTCTCGGCGAGCGCCGCCATCTCGGCGGGGATGAGCCACCCTTCCCCCATCTTCACCCCTTGGTCCATGACAAGATCGGCGCACTTCCTCAGATGTTCGAAGTCGTGCACGGGCTCGAAGCGGCTGTATTTCTTCGTGAGGCGGATGAGCTTCCTCTGTTTTGCAAGCAGCCAGCGGTAGGCAAGCGCAAAGAGCGGGGTCGCCGTGCTCCTTCTGCCGTAGAACTTGGCGTCGTTGAGATTATTGACGACGCAGTACAAGATGAAGTCCATGAGGGCGGGCACGACGGGCTCGCAACCCTCGGAAAGCAGGAAATCTTCAAGATGCGAATTGCCCAAGGGGGAATACTTGACGTAGATCTCCCCCACGATGCCCACTTTGACTTTGGGCTCGAGCTTGACGGGCACCTTCTCAAACGCATTGAGAATGTACTTCACGTTGCGTGTGTACTTAGAATAGCTCTTCTTGTCGAAGGCGGAGCGGATATACTTCACGCACTCCTCGCGCGCCTTGGCGGCGGCGCCCTCCTCCCTTTCATAGGGCTTCGTCTGATCGAAGGCGCTCATGATGAGATCGCCGTAGAAGATGGCATAGGCGAGCTCCAGCAAAAATCCGAGCGTGATCTCCAGCCCGTTCCCCTTCTCAAGCCCCGCAAAGTTCAAAGAAAGCACGGGGACTTCGGGAAATTCCGCCTTCAGCGCCTTGCGGATGAGCGGGATATAGTTGCTCGCGCGGCACCCGCCGCCCGACTGCGTGATCATGACTGCCGTATGCTTGGGGTCGTACTTGCCGCTCTTCAAAGCGTCGAGGTATTGCCCGATGACGCAGAGCGCGGGATAGCAGGCGTCGTTGTGGACGTGCTTTAAGCCCTCGTCGATGACGGCGCGCCCCTCGTTTTTCAGAACTTCCACTTTATAGCCTCTGAGGCGCATGACGTGGACGAGAAGATCGAAATGCCACGGGAGCATATCGGGGATGAGGATGGTGTGCGTCGCCTTCATGGCGGGGGTAAATCTGGGATAGTCGTCGGTGAAATCGACGACGGGTCTTGTCTCTTCTTGCTTCTTCATGCCTTGTCCCTCTCGCGTTCCGCTTTCTGCTCCTCGATGGCAGCGAGCAGCGACCGCAATCTTATCTTCACGACGCCGAGGTTGTTGATCTCATCGATCTTGATCTGCGTATAAAGCTTCCCGCGGCTTTCGAGGATGTGCCTTACTTCGTCCGTCGTGACGGCGTCGATGCCGCACCCGAAGGAGACGAGCTGCACGAGATCGACGTTTTCGTGCCGCGTGACGAACTCCGCCGCGCGGTAGAGGCGGGCGTGGTACGTCCACTGGTCGAGCACGTTGACCTTGACGAGCTCCCCTTCTTCGAAGACGGAATCTTCGGAAAGCACGGCGATGCCGAGGCTCGTCAAAAGCTTGTCGATGCCGTGGTTGATCTCGGGGTCGGTGTGATAGGGCCTGCCCGCGAGCACGATGACATGCCGCCCTTCGCGCTCGGCATCCGCCAGAATGCTCCTGCCGCGCTCGACGATGCCTTGATGGAACTCCTCCATGCGCCGCTTGCCTTCGCGCAGCCCCTTTCGCACGAGGGAGGCGGGCACCTTGTATTTCTTCAATGCACGGGTGAGCGTATGTACGGCGCTCTTCTCTTCGTTGAGGTCGACATACGGCATCACGAAGTTGTCTTCATTCAGCCGCTCGTTGTTGGCTTTTAAGAGCTCCCCGTAATACGCCACCACGGGGCAGTTGTAGTGGTTGGCCGAATCATGCTCGTCGAGATTGTAACTCTCGGAAGGATAGAAGATGAAGTCGACGCCCATGTTGAGCAGGCTTTCGATATGCCCGTGCATGAGCTTGGCGGGATAGCACGCCGTGTCGCTCGCGACGGTGTGCTGACCCTTGAAGTAGAGCTCGCGCGAACTTTTTTCGGAGAGCACGACTTCAAACCCACAAGTTTCGAAAAAGCTCGTCCAGAGCGGGAGCTGTTCATACATCACAAGCTGCAGCGGAAGCCCCACCTTCCCGCGCTTTCCGGGAAGCCCGGAAGGAAGGGCGAGCAGCTTTTCATACTTATATGTATAGATGTCGGGCACGTTCTTGGGCCTCGGGAGCCCCGCGCCGCGCTCGCACTTGTTGCCCGAAACAAAGCGGCGGCCGTCCGAGAACGTGAGAATATTGACGGAGCAGTGCGACGTGCAGCCCTTGCACATGACGGAGCGCGACGAATAGCCGAAGCGGTCGAGCTCGGCGGGCGTTGCGAGCAAACTTATAAGCGTATCTTTCCTCGTACTCTCCTTGGCATAGAGCGCGGCGCCGAACGCGCCCATCAGCCCCGCGATGGCGGGACGGACGACCTCTTTACCCGTCTCCTTTTCAAAGGAGCGCAACACGGCGTCGTTCAAGAAGGTGCCGCCCTGCACGACGATGTGCTCGCCGAGCTCTTCGGGCGTCCGCGCACGGATGACTTTATAGATCGCATTCTTGACGATGGAAGAAGAGAGCCCCGCCGAAATATCTTCGACGGTCGCGCCCTCCTTCTGCGCCTGCTTGACAGAGCTGTTCATGAACACCGTGCAGCGCGAACCGAGTTCGACGGGATGCCGCGCAAACAGCCCGAGGCGGGAGAATTCTTCGATCTCCATCCCCATCGCCTTTGCGAACGTCTGGATGAAGGAGCCGCAGCCCGAGGAACACGCCTCGTTGAGCATGATGGAGTCGATGACGCGGTTCTTCACCTTGAAACACTTGATGTCCTGCCCGCCGATGTCGATGATAAAGTCGACGTCGGGATTGAAGTAGAGCGCCGCCTTGAAGTGCGCCATCGTCTCAACGACTCCGAAATCGATCTTGAGCGCCGCTCGCATCATATCCTCGCCGTATCCCGTGACGCACGCGCCGCGGATGACGATCCTGTCGCCCATCAGCCAGTAGAGCTCTTTTAACTTGTTGACGACGATATCGAGCGGCTGGCCGTTGTTGGACTGATAGTGCGAATATAAAATTTTACACTCGGGCGTGATGAGCATGAGCTTGGTCGTCGTCGAGCCCGAGTCGATGCCGAGATACGCGTCCCCGCGGTAGGAATGGATGTCCTCGAAGGAAAGATCGCTGCGCATGTGGCGCATGATGAATTCGTCGTACTCCTTGCGGGAGGCAAAGAGCGGTTCACCCACCGTGATGCCGCTTCCGAACTTGGCGTTTTCGATGCGCTCCATGATAGCGGAGAGCTTTTCCGCTTTCTCCCCTTCCGCGTAGAGTGCCGCGCCGACCGACATGAAGCAGGGCGCATTGTCGGGAAAGATGGCGTGCTCGTCGTCGAGCTTCAACGTCTCTTGAAACGCCTTTCTCAGTCCTTTCAAAAAGTATAGAGGCCCGCCCAAAAAGAGCACCGTGCCCTTGATCCTGCGCCCCTGCGCAAGCCCCGCGACCGTCTGATCGACGACCGCCTGCAAGATGGAAGCGGCGATATCCGCTTTGCTCGCCCCCTGATTGAGAAGGGGCTGGATATCCGATTTTGCGAACACGCCGCAGCGGGAAGCGATGGGATAGACGCGCTCCGCCTTTAAGGCGAGCTCATCCAGCTCCCCCACGGAGACGTTGAGAAGAGTCGCCATCTGGTCGATGAACGCGCCAGTGCCGCCCGCGCAGCTGCCGTTCATGCGCTGTTCTGTGCCGCCCGTGATGAAGATGATCTTGGCATCCTCTCCGCCCAGCTCCACGGCGGCGTCCGCCTGAGGGTAAAATCTTCGGATGGCGCCGAAGGCGGACTGCACCTCCTGCACGAAGCCGATCTCCCCGCGCTGCGCAAGCCCGAGCCCCGCAGAGCCCGTGATGCACGCCTTGTATTCCCCGTCGGGGTCGCCAAGCTTTTTAAGTTCCTCTAAAACGCACTCCTTGACCTTGGAGAAGTGCCTTTCGTAAGTGGAAGAGAGGATGTTCCCCCCTTCGTCGATGACGCATACCTTGACCGTCGTAGAACCGACGTCGATGCCGAGCAATTTTGCCATAGTATCTTGACCGTAAGAAATTTTGTAAATTTATCCATACGTATTATATCACATTCCTGCGGCAATATCAAGTATTTCACAAAATGTTCATTTTCGGGCGGAGGCATGCGCCAAGCCTGCTATTTCGCGTGCGTTTTTCTCCCCTCTTCCCTTTTCCATGTTTTCGTATTTGAGCTGCGTCGCCCTGCCCCCGCGCAGATGCCGCTCCGAAAGGTTGACTTTCAACACCTTCTGCACGCGCCGCCAAAGGGCGGGTTCGAGATAGAAAAGCCGCTCCGTCACGTCCTTATGTACCGTCGATTTGCTCACGCCAAAATGCGCCGCGCACGCGCGCACCGTGCAGCCCGTCTTTGCGATATACTCCCCGCACCGCACGGCACGCTCGCGCATATAGTCCCACATCAACTTGTACCCCCTTCCGGTATTGACACATTGTATGTCGAAAGAGAGCGCATTATGATGAAAGGCTTTTTAGAGCAGCGGCACAAGGGAGCCGTCCTTTTTATAAAGATAGGCAGGGGGAACATACCCCCGCACGGAAGAGAGCGGTTCCGCGCGCGAATTTCTTCCCATCACCGTGCCGGGGTTGAGAACGCACTGGCAGCCGACCTCCGCGCCGTCCCCCACCATCGCGCCCAGCTTCTTTCTGCCTGTGGGGATGGCGGCATGCGGAAGGCGCACGGTGACGGGCATGCGGTCCGCGCGCACATTGGAGAGGATGACCCCCGCGCCGAGATGGGCATCCCCCACGATGCTGTCGCCCGCGTAATTGAAGTGCGGCAGTTTCGCCCCGTCCAATAAGATGACGTTTTTGAGCTCCGTCGCATTGCCGACGACGCAGCCCTCCCCCACATACGCCCTGCCGCGCACAAAAGCATTTTGGCGCACCTCCGCCCCCGCGCAGACGATGCAGGGCGGCGCGAGAGCAGCGCTTTCGGCGATCTTCGCCCTTTCATGTACCCACACGCCGCGGGAAAGTTCCCGAAATTCCCCCGAAAGCGCCCCGCCCAATGCCCAAAGCCATTTCTCGATGCCCTCGAGCGCTTCCCACGGATCGCAGAACGCGGACAGATACTCCCCCGCCGCCCCCCGAAGGGCGAACAGCTCGCTTGTAAACCCTCTTCCCGAAATATCCATATCATTTTCCATATCATATTGTATGAGCCTCGCGCAAAAAATAGCCTCCGCCGAAAAGAGCACGACCTTCCCGGCTTGACAAACAGACATGGGTATGATAGCATGAACGCAGAGGTGAGATCATGAAATACTGTGAAAATTGTTCATGCGCGACAAATGATTCCCGCTGCCCACTGTGCGGCAGCAAAAAACTGCGCCCCGTCAAAGATGACGACTACTGCCTTGTGACGGAATGCAAAAAAAGTCAGGCAGCTCAACGCAAAGAAGATCTTGCAAGATACGGCATTCAAGCGATCGGCGTACCATACGGTGACGGTTTTCGCTCTCAGCTCGCGCTTCCGCTTGAAAACGAGCGGCTGTATGTTCCATACGCACAGCTGCATAAAACGCTGGAACTTCTCCATGCGTGGGAAAAAGAAGAGGAGAAAATCCTCCGCACTTATCTTTTACAGCATGCGAAATCACTTTCGATCTCGCCCAAGCTTGCAAAAAGACTAATACGAAAGCTGCGCCTTACAGAGGAAGAACTCATTCCCTATCTGAGGGAAGCACTTACCTCCGCAGACAAAGTCTATGACGGCGGCGCTTTAAGCAACTCGAGCGCCCATCTCTATCTCTGCCGTTTGCCCAAATACGTCATTACACTCAATTCGGAAACAATGGAAATTGTTGCAGTCGACAGGCGCTGAATCCCGTTTCCCTAGTCCGCTTCCTCCCGATTTCGGAGCCATTCCAAGGAGCTTGGAGCGATTTCGCCCCGTTCGGCATTGAATTTTTCTCCAGGGTATGGTACAATCAAGGCGACCGATCGGAAAGGAGAAACAATGGAAAACAACCGGATGGGCGAATTTCTTGCCGCCCTCAGAAAATCAAAAGGATACACCCAGCAGGAGGTCGCGGATACCCTCGGCGTCTCCAATAAGACGGTGTCGAGCTGGGAGACGGGCGCTTCCTGCCCCGACATCTCCATGCTCCCCGTGCTTGCAGAACTTTACGGCGTGACATGCGACGAGATCATCCACGGAAGAAGGCTCGGCGCGGAGGAAACGCCCTCCCCGTCAAAGCGCAAAAAGGCGACGGAACGCCTGCTGCAACGGCAGAAAACCAACCTCTTCACGCTCTCGTGGATCGCGGGCGGGCTTGCGGGTCTTGCCTTCCTGCTCACGTCCATCGTCGGCTACGCGGCGCTCAAGAGCCTGCTCGCATTCTTCCTCGGGCTCATCTTCCACGCGGCGTCCGTCATCACGGCGGTCACCTGCATCCGCCGCTTCCAGGCGGGCGATCCATGGGAGAGCGAGCCCGCGCTCCGCTTTTCCCTCTCGCTCGATAAGGCGCTCTTTTGGCTCGTCTTTGCGAACATCGCCGTCTTCGGCTTCGATCTTCCGCACGCCTTTGTCCCTGCCGAAGCGGGTCTTCTCTTCGAAGGGGAAACCCTCCTTCTCCAGCTCCTCTTTGCGCTGGGCGCGGCGGCGCTTACCTTTCTCATCGGCTATCCCGTCCTGCTGCGCGTTCAGAAGAAGCGCCTGCTCGCCGCCGTCGATCGGGCGTCCGACGAACAAAGCGGAGCATTCACCGCCCTCATGCGCCAAAACACGCTGTCCGTTTGGCGAGCAAAGCGCATCCCGCTCCTCATCGTCCTGCCCTTTGCCGTCCTTTTGGCGCTTTCGCTGATCTTCCTCGCCATCCCCGCGTCAAGCGAGACGGACGTCGTACTGCAAACGACGTACACCTTTACGTTCAGGGAAAGAGCAACGCTCAGCCAAAACAGCCCTTTTGAAAACGGCGAATACACCCTTGTTTCGGAAGAGCAGCCCGAAAGCGAGAATGAGACGGGCAAATTCGAAGCCGTCTATCTCTTCCCCTCTTTCCCCGAAGAATGGCTGGGATATTACCGCACGCAGGAGACGGCGGACGGCACCCTCGTCACCATCTACAAATACCGCGCCGCGAGCGAAGAAGGAAACATCGCCGAATTCTATGCCTATGACTACAGATGGCAGGGCGAACTCAAATATATCGAAGTTTCGGAAACAGGCAGGGAGGGCGAACTCTATGTCGAAGCCGCATTCGGTCCCTCCCTCTTTGAGCAGGATGACTTCACAAACACCATCCTCTTCCTCAGCCTCGGCGGAGCGTTCGGAGCGCTTGCCCTTCTCTCCTTCGCCGTCACCATCCCGCTCTATCTCAGAAAGGAACGCAAATTCAGAAAGACGCTGTAAGAAAGCGTGCGCCATACAAAAGGAGCCCCGCGGCAAAAGCCGCGGGGCTCATCGCATTCACGGAAAAACTTAGAAGTCGACCTCGGTGTCGTAGTAGCAGCACTTGAGGAGCTTTTCCATCTCTTCCTGCGTGGGGATACGGGGATTGGAACCCGTGCAAGCGTCGCCGATCGCGTTCTTGGCGATCTCGGGAAGGCGTGCAAGGAACACGTCCTCGGGCACGAAGCCCTGCTCGCAGGGATAGCTGTCCGCACCGTAATTCTTGATGCAGTGAGGGATGTTGAGCGCGTCGTTCATGTCGCGCAGCGTCTTGATGAGGAGAGCGACCTTCTCATCGTCGTTCGCGCCGCCGAGATGCATATAGTCGGCGATGACGCCGTAGCGCTTCTTCGCCGTCTCATCCTTGGCGTTGTAGGCGATGACCTTAGGCAAATACATTGCATTCGCCGCGCCGTGGATGATGTGCGCGCCGTAGTCTGCAAAGGCTGCGCCCGTCTTGTGCGCCATGGAGTGGACGATGCCGAGCAGCGCGTTGGAGAACGCCTGACCCGCAAGGCACTGTGCATTGTGCATCTTATCGCGCGCTTCCATATCGCCGTTGTAGGAAGGGATGAGGTCCTTCTGGATCATCTCGATCGCGTGGATCGCAAGAGGATCGGTGAAGTCGCAGTTCGCCGTCGAAACATAAGCTTCGATCGCGTGCGTCATTGCATCCATACCGGTATGCGCGACGAGCTTTTTGGGCATCGTCTCGGCAAGGTCGGGATCGACGATGGCGATATCGGGCGTGATCTCAAAGTCCGCGATGGGATACTTGATGCCCTTCTGATAATCGGTGATGATGGAAAAAGCCGTGACTTCCGTCGCGGTACCCGAAGTCGAAGGGATGGCGCAGAACTTTGCCTTCTTGCGGAGCTTGGGAATGCCGAAGACCTTGCACATATCCTCGAACGTGATGTCGGGATACTCGTACTTGATCCACATTGCCTTCGCAGCGTCGATGGGCGAACCGCCGCCCATTGCGACGATCCAGTCGGGCTGGAACTTCTCCATCGCAGCGGCGCCGCGCATGACGGTCTCGACGGAAGGATCGGCTTCGATGCCTTCGAAGAGCTCGACTTCCATGCCCGCCTCTTTGAGGTAGGAAACGGCACGGTCGAGGAAGCCGAAGCGCTTCATCGAGCCGCCGCCCACGCACACCATTGCCTTCTTGCCCTCAAGCGTCTTGAGGGTCTCGAGAGAACCCTTTCCGTGATAAAGGTCTCTCGGTAACGTAAATCTTGCCATTGGTAGATACCCCCGTAAGGTTATTTTTGAACGGTATTTCGTTCTTGCAGCACACATTATACCGCCGAAACGTTGTTTTGTCAATAGCCGCTTTGAAAATTTTACACACTTTTTACAAAGTGCACTCACCCTTCACAGCTTTCGATGAGCTCACACCCTAAAAGCGTCGGGCGGAACGCCTGTTCGCTGCGTCCGGAGAAGGGCTCGCTGAGCACGAACCCCTCGGGAAGGCGGGAAGGCGAATGCCCCGTCAGCTCCCTGAAGATGCGGTTGAAGTTGCGGATGGTCGAAAACCCGCACGCCTCGGAAATTTCCGTCATCGTCATCCCCCGCCCCTCCTGCAAAAAACGCACCGCGGCGTCCGTGCGCACATAATTGAGGTACTGCGAAAACGTCGTCCCCGTCATCGCCTTGAAATAGCGCGAAAAGTACGCCTCGCTCATGCCCATAAAAGCGACGGCGTCCGAAAAGGTATACTCTTCATAGTGCTCCTCGACGTCCTCTAAAAGCCGTTTGAAAGCGTCCTCGGTGCGGTCTCCCCCCGTGCGGCGGACGACGGCTTCTCCGCGGAACACATTTATCATCAGCTCGCTCACGATGCAGCGCGCCTCTTCGCCGAAGAAGGGCTTTTTCTCTTTGAGCGCCCGTAAAAGCCGTGCGTACGCCTCGGCGACGGGGTAAACGCCCGCAAGCTTGGGCGAAAGCAGCCTGAAAGTTTCCAGCGCGGGAAAGACGGAGCTTTCGAACACGATGACGCGCAGCACAGTATCGGGCTCCAGAGCCCGCTGATAGTGCATCTGCCCGCTGTCCGTAAAGAGCGCCTCCCCTTCGGAAAGGGTATGCAGCTTTTTCTCGCAGAACACTTCGAGCTTCCCCCGCTCCACCGAGATAAATTCGCAGTCGAAGTGCCAATGTAAAAGGTTGTGCGAGTTGCGGTATTTGCCCGCCCACACCTTCGCCCCCTCGGGGTAATTCCAGATCTCCCGCTTTGCAAGCATGCCTTCCCTCCCTTTTTGCTTTATTATAATCTAAATCAATTCACCTGTCAAGAGGATAAGGTCAATAAATGTCCGATATCGGACAACTGCCTGCTTGCATCCGATGTGCGGATGCGTTATAATAAATGTGCCGAAAGCGAAAGGGAGCCGGGCGGCATCGCCCCCGTTTCCCCCGTTTTCCGGGCAACACACATTCTTAAATTCCCCCTATATTACAGCGATCGGGCGACTATGTTCGCCCTTTTGCTGTAAGCCGCACAAATTGCGCAAACGACGCAAACGCAACGCAAGGAGCCAAAGATGTCACCCGAACTTCTCATCGAAAACCTGCTCGCCTATGCGAAATGCCACCTCTTCCTCCCCGAGGAGGACGAAATCTACATGCGGAACGTGCTTTTATCGCACTTTAGCCTCTCTTCGCCCTATCAGGGGGAAGCGGATACCGCCGAAGCGGAAAACGCCGACGTGCCCGACGCGCTCATGGGCGAGATCGCAGTCTTCGCAAAGAGCGCTCATCTTTGTGAAGAGGGCGCAGAAGAACGCTTTGCCGCAAATGTCTTCGGGCTCCTCATGCCCCGCCCCTCCAAGGTCAACGAAGAATTTTCCCGCATCCGCGAAAGAGAGGGCGCTTCAAAGGCTTCCGATTATCTTTACTCGCTCTCCGTCAAGAGCGGCTATGTGCAAAAAACCGCCATCGCGCGCAACCTTAAATGGAACTACGACGACGGCAAGAGCGGGCTCGAGATCACCGTCAATTTATCCAAACCCGAAAAGAACAACAAGGATATCGCCAAGCTCCTCAGCGCGCCCAAGGGCAACAAATACCCTTCCTGTGCGCTCTGCAAGGAGAACGAGGGCTTCGAAGGCTCTGCGACCCACCCGCCCCGCAGGAACCTGCGCACGATCAAGCTGACGCTGGGCGGCGAAAAGTGGTTTTTGCAGTACTCTCCCTATGCCTATTACGAGGAACACTGCATCGCCATCAACGAAGAGCACGTCCCCATGCACGTCGACGGGACGACGCCTGCAAAGCTTCTCGATTTTGTGGACGTTCTCCCCCACTACTTCATCGGGAGCAACGCTTCCCTTCCCATCGTGGGCGGCTCCATCCTCGATCATGAGCACTTCCAGGGCGGCAAGCACCTGATGCCCATGCATCACGCGCCCATCCGCACGCGCTATGCCCATCCCGGGTTCCCTCATCTTTCTTTCGGCATCCTCGATTGGTACAACAGCGCCGTCCGCTTCGAAGGCCCGCGCGACGAGGCGGAAGCCTGCGCTGCAAAGATCATCGAAGCCTGGAAGTCGTTCGACTGCCCCGCTTGCAGCATCCTGAGCCGCACGGGCGATACCCCGCACAACGCATGCTCCCCCATCCTCCGCAAGATCGGAGACAAGTACTCCTTCACCATCATCCTGCGCAACAACCGCACGGACGAGGAATACCCCGACGGCATCTTCCATGTGCACCCCGAGCACCTCAACATCAAGAGCGAGGGCATCGGGCTCATCGAAGCGATGGGGCTCTTCATCCTGCCGCCCCGCTTAAAGCGCCAGCTCGCGGCGATCGCAGACATTCTCTGCGGCAATGCGGAGTACGACGAGACCGCCCTCAACGCTCCCGAAAACGATCTTTCCATCCACCGCAATATGATCAAGACGCTGCTTTCGGAAGGCAGAGCCGCCTCGAAAGAGGAAGCCGAGGCGCGCGTCAAAGACTTTGTCAACAAGACGTGCGCCGCCATCCTCGACAACACGGCGGTATTCAAGAATGACGAAACGGGCAGGCGGGGCTTTGACGCCTTCCTGCGCTCGATGGGATTTGAGGAGGTCTGATATATGGACATCACGGCACATTTTCAAAAGGTATTTTACGGCTCCCCCACGCTCGAAGTGAGCGCGGCGGGGCGCATCAACCTCATCGGCGAACACGTCGATTACTGCGGCGGGCTCGTCATGCCGGCATCCCTCAACCTCTGCTGCCGCGTGCTCGCGCGCCCCAACGGCACCAATGTCGTCAACGTCTATGCAGACGACCTCGACGAGACGGCAAAACTCTCCCTCGACCGGCTGGAAGAGTACAAGTCGCTCGGCTGGGGCAAATATCAGGCGGGCGTCCTCTCCGTCCTCAAAGAGGCGGGGCACACCCTCATCGGCTGCGATCTTTACTACTCCTGCTCCGTCCCCTTCGGGAGCGGGCTCTCCTCCTCTGCCGCCATCGAAGTCGCAACGGCGGTCGCGATGCGCGAACTCACGGGCGAAACGTACGATCTTACCACGATCGCTCTCCTTTCGCAGAAGGCGGAAAACACCTACTGCGGCGTCAACTGCGGCATCATGGATCAGTTCGCCTCGGCGATGGGCAAAAAGGACAAAGCCATCCTTCTCAACTGCAAGACGCTCGAATATGAGTATATCCCCCTGGAGCTTGAACGCTACGAGCTCATCGTCGCCAACTGCAACAAGCCGCACGCGCTCGTGACGAGCAAATACAACGAACGCCGCGCCGAAACGGACGAAGCGCTCTCCCTCCTTCAAAAGGAGCTCCCCGAGGCAAGCTGCCTTGCCGACATCACGCCTCAGGCGTTCGAGGGCGCAAAGCACGTCTTGCCTTGCACCCTTCTTGCAAGAGCGCAGCACGTCGTCTATGAATGCGCGCGCGTCAAAGAGGCGGCGTCCGCCCTCAAAGCAGGCGATATTCAGACGCTTGCAAAGCTCATCAACGCCTCGCACGACTCGCTCTCCAAGCTCTATGAAGTGACGGGCAAAGAGCCCGACGCCCTTGCGTATGCCGCACGGGAGACGGAGGGCTGCATCGCCTCGCGCATGATCGGCGCGGGCTTCGGCGGCTGCACGATAAGCCTTGTCGAACAGGGCAAGACGGAAGCCTTCAAGCAGGCAGTCGGCAAAAAATACACCCAGGAAACGGGATACACCGCCGCTTTCTACGATACGAGCATCGAAGACGGCGTCAAGATCAGGCATTTTTAAGGAGGACGGTATGCAAAACATTTTGGTAACGGGCGGCGCGGGCTACATCGGCAGCCACACCGTGGTGGAACTTTTGGAACGCGGCTACGGCGTCGTGGTCGTCGACAATCTTTCCAATTCGAGCGAAGAATCGCTCCGCCGCGTCGAAACGATCACGGGAAAAGAAGTCGGATTTTATAACGCGGACATCCGCGACCGCGCCGCGATGGAGCGCATCTTTTCGGAGAACACGTTTGACGCCGTCATCCACTTTGCAGGGCTCAAAGCGGTGGGCGAGAGCGTGCAAAAGCCCATCGAATATTACGACAACAACCTCTACGGCACCCTCGTGCTCCTCGAAACGATGAAGGCGCATAACGTCAAGAAGCTCGTCTTCTCGTCGTCTGCGACCGTCTACGGCACTCCCGAACATCTCCCCCTTACCGAGGAGAGCCCCATCGGCGGCACGACCAACCCCTACGGCACGAGCAAGTACTTTCAGGAACTCATGCTGCGCGACGTCTTCCGTGCGGATAACGCATGGAACATCATCCTGCTGCGCTATTTCAACCCCGTGGGCGCGCATGCTTCGGGGCTCATCGGCGAAGACCCCAAGGGCATCCCCAACAACCTGATGCCCTATGTGGCGCAGGTGGCGAGCGGGAAGCTCCAAAAGATCGGCGTCTTCGGCAACGACTACCCCACCCCCGACGGCACGGGCGTGAGAGATTATATCCACGTCGTCGACCTCGCGCGCGGGCATATCGCCGCCATCGAGGGCTGCAAGAAGGCGGGCGTGCACGTCTATAACCTCGGCACGGGC
This sequence comes from uncultured Clostridia bacterium, assembly GCA_944376295.1. Lineage (GTDB taxonomy): Bacteria > Bacillota > Clostridia > Christensenellales > Borkfalkiaceae > Gallimonas. The sequence continues at coordinate 182,018 of CALWCE010000003.1, read as the reverse complement.
GTCGGCTACAGCGTGCTCGACATGATCCACGCCTTCGAAAAGGCATGCGGGAAGACGCTCCCCTACGAGATCAAGCCCCGCCGCGCGGGCGACATCGCCGCCTGCTATGCAGACGCTTCCAAGGCAAAGAGAGAGCTCGGTTGGGAGGCAGAGAACGGCATCGAGGAGATGTGCCGCGACCAGTGGAATTGGCAGAGCCATAACCCGAACGGCTACGAAGCAAATTAACAAAGCAAATCAATAACGAAGCAAATCAACATGGTGCGCCCTGCGGCTTTTGCCGCAGGGCGCCTTTTTGAAAGCCGCGGCGGCGGGGCTCATTGCCCCGCCGCCGCGGCGATACAAACCATCACTTACTCTTTCACTCCGTTTCCCGCCGCCTTTTTATCAAGGCGCAGATTGCGGAAGTATAAGATGAGATCGAGCGACACAACGATAAGATTGAACGCATAGATAAAGAGCACATAAGGGATGCTCCCGGTCTCTACGGCGAGCAAAATTTTGCCCGCAAGCCCGAACACATAGCCGATCCAGATCGCAAGCAGGAAGAGGATGCTCTTGCCTTTTGTTGTGCGGGCGCGGTAAGACTTGACGACGGAAACGGGCCAGCTCACGCCGAAGCAGACGAGCATCACCGCTTCAAAGGCGGAAATGACAGTGCTCATCACAGCGCCTCCAAATAAGGCTTAAGCGCTTCCAGAACGAGCGCATACGCCTCGGGCCACATGTGCACGCCGTCGATCGCAAACTCCTCTTTGAGCCGGCCTGCCTCGTCTCTGAGCCCCTCGTTGCAGTCAAGGTACTCCACAAACGAGAACTCCGCGCACACTTCCTTCACGGCGGCATTGGCTTCCGTTGTGAGCTCGTTCGTGCGCAGCCCGAACGCCATCGGGTGCGACATCTTCGCTTCGTTCATGGGATAGAACGCCATGAAATACACCTTTGTATCGGGCAGCCTCTCCGCGATCTGCGTGAAGATAAAGCGGTACCGCTCCTTCAACCCCTCGTGCGTATAATCGGGGCGGCTCAGATCGTTGGTGCCGATGTTCAAAAAGACAACGCTCGGCTCCGGGTCGAAGAGCATCGCATCGATATGGGCGAGAAACTCAAAGGAAGTCGCCCCCCCCCACCCCGCGGTTATAGACTTTCTTCTTTGTCAGCCCCTGCGCCATCTCAACGACGGGAAAGTACTCCATGAGCGAGGATCCCGTAAACAGTATCTGTCCCTTCTCGCAGAACGCGTTGAGACGGCGGTACTTTTCGTACTTCTGTTCTCTGTTGCGCCTGCCCGCCTCGATCATGTAGTCTCTGAATTGCTTGATCGCCTGTTCGTCCATCTTTCGCCTCCGGAGTTTTTCTCTATGATAGCACAAACCGCCCCTCCTCGTCTTGCAAAATTGTTTTATTTTGTATCAAATCGTTTTCTATTTTGCCGCAAAAAAAACCCGCTCACGCGGGCTTTTGTGCTTATAGCTGTTTCAGACAATTTTTCCAGCGAGCGCGGGAAGCTATGACGCGCGCATTTTCGCGGGGCGTAAAACGGCGCACCTCGCCTTGGAGGACGTCCTCTTGGTACACCCCCGCCGCAATGCCCGCAAGCACGCCCGCCCCGAGTGGGGAAAGCTCACGCTCACAGGAAGCAAGCACGCTTGCCCCTGAAACGTCCGCCTGCAGCTGCATGAGGAACGCATCCCCCGCGGCGCCGCCGTCCGCCCGCACTTCGCGGGCTTCGAGCCCCGTATCGGCGCGGAGCGCATCCAGAATATCGGCGATCTGAAAGGCAATGCTCTCCTCCGCCGCACGGCAAAGCTCCTTTTTGCCCGTCGTGCGGCTCATGTTGAGGATGGCGGCCCTTGCCTCCGGCTTCCAATAGGGCGCCGAAAGCCCCGAAAAGGCGGGGATGAGCACCGTCTCATCCCGCTCGTTCGCCTCCGCCGCCAACACGCCCGCCTCCTTCGCGTCGTTCAGGAGCCCCAGATCGTCTTTCAGCCAGGTGATGACGGCACAGGAATAATTGATATTCCCTTCGAGCACATAACTGACTTTCCCCTTCCGCTTCCATGCGAGCGAAGAAGCGAGCCCGCAGCGACTCTCAACGAATTTCTCCCCCACGTTCATCATCACGGAGCTTCCCGTGCCGTAGGTGACTTTGAGCTGCCCCGCGGCAAGGCATCCCTCGGCGAAGAGGGCGGCGTGCGAATCGCCCAGAACGCCGCACACGGGCACCTGTTCGGGGAGAATGCCGCCCAGGTCGGTATAGCCGAACACCCCGTCGCTGTCTTTGACCTCGGGCAGCGCTTCGACGGGCACGCCGAAGAGGCGGCACAGCTCCTCATCCCATTGCAGCGTATGGAGATCAAAGAGCTGCGTGCGCGAAGCATTGGAATAGTCGGTATAATAATTGCCCGTGAGCTTCCATACGAGAAAGCTGTCAACGGTGCCCAAGCGCACTTTCCCGCTTTTCTCCGTATTCCGAAGCAGCCAGGCATACTTCGCGGCGGGGAAATAGGGCGAGAGCGGCAGTCCCGTTCTCTCGCGCACAAGATCCGCATACGGAGCGAGCGCGTCGGAAATATCCTTCCCCCGCGCACATTGCCACACGACGGCATCTGCAAGCGGGCCCTCATCGTTCCACATACAGCTCGTCTCCCGTTGGTTGGAGATGCCGACCGCTTTCACGCTCGCGGCATTCTCCCCCACGCACTCGCGGGCGACAAGAAGCACGTTTTGCCAGATCTCATTGAGGTCATGGGAGATATATCCCCGCCCGTCGACGATCTGCCTGTGCGGCCTTGCGGCGCGCGCGATCACCCGCCCCTCTTCATCGAGAAGGAGCGCCTTCGTGCCCTGCGTGCTCTGGTCGATACAAAGTACCGTCTTCATGCGAGCTCCTTTTTCACGCGCCTTGCGATGCCTTCTGCGGTCAGCCCGTAGTACTGAAAGGCCTCCGATTGCGTCCCCGTGACGATATGCCCGTCGGGCAGGGTGAGCCCTATGACCTTCTTCGGGCGCTTCGAAGAGAACAGCTGCGCCGTCATCGAAAACAGCCCGCCGTAGGGGGAATGCTCTTCTGCCGCCGCCACAAGGCGCACCCCCTCCGCCGCCTTCAAAATTAGCTCCTCATTGAGCGGCTTGACGCGGTAGGCATCGACGACGCCCGCCGAAACGCCCTCTTCCCCTAGCAGCTCCGCCGCATGCAGGCAGGGCGCGACGAGTTCGCCGCAGGCGACAAACAGCACGTCCTTCCCCTCTTTCAGCACCTTTGCGCCGCCCGAGAAAACGGTGTCTTCGGAATAGAGATCTTCGCTCGCACTGCGCGAAACGCGGATGTAGGCAGGCTTTTCGTCCTGGAGCAATTCCTCGACGACGGCTTTCGTTTGGAAGCGGTCGGAAGGCAGATACACGCGCATCCCGGGCAGAGCCGACATTGCCGCTATATCCTGCAAAGAATGGTGCGTCATGCCCAGCGCCCCGTAGGAAATGCCCCCCGAAATGCCGACGAGCGTCACGTTGGTCTCCGCATAAGCGACGTCCACCTTCGCCTGTTCATAGGAGCGGGTGGAGAGGAAGCAGGCGGGAGAGACGGAAAACACCTTCCTGCCACAGGAGGCAAGTCCCGCCGAAATAGAGACAAGATCCTGCTCCGCAATGCCCACTTCCACGCTCTGAGCGGGAAACTGCTCAAAAAACGCCGTCATCGAGCCCGACCCGCGCGAATCGGAGCAGGCGACGATGATATTCCGATCTTCCTTTGCCGCCGCAAGCAGCGTATCGCAGATGACCTGGCGGTTGGTCACTTTATTCATACATCGCCTCCAATTCGCGCACCGCGCGCTCGTACTGTTCGGCGCTCATCACGCCGTGATGCCACTTCGCGTTGTTCTCCATGAAGGAGACCCCCTTGCCCTTCACCGTGTGCGCGATGACGGCGGTGGGCTTCCCTTTACAGTTCTTTGCCGCCTCATAGGCAGCGACGAGCTCTTCGCAGTGATTTCCGTCCATGACTTCGATAACGTTCCATCCGAACGCCTTGAATTTCTCGCCGAGCGGCGCGCTGTTCATGACTTCCTTCGTCGTGCCCGAAATTTGTAGCCCGTTGAGATCGACGGTCGCACAGAGATTATCCAAACCGTACTGCGCCGCCGCCATCATCGCCTCATAGTTGCTGCCCTCCGCCATCTCGCCGTCGCCGAGGACGACATAGGTGCGATAGCCGCGTCCGTCCATCTTGGCCGAAAGCGCCATTCCCACGCTCACCGCAAGTCCATGCCCCAGCGAACCGCCGTTCATCTCCACTCCGGGGATATCCGTATTTGTATGGCCGATGAACCGGCTCTGAAAACGTTCGAAGGTGTTGAGATACTCTTCAAGATCGAAATACCCCTTCTCTCCGAGGACGGCATAAAGGCAGTCCGCGCAGTGCGCCTTGCTCAGAATAAAGCGATCTCTGTTCGGATCGGTGCGCGTTTCGGGCGAGACGTTCATGATCTTGTTATAAAGCACATTGAGGATATCGACGACGGAGAGATCGCCGCCGATATGCCCAGACGAGGAGCGGTACACCGCCTCGATGACGATGCGCCGAAGCTTGTAAGAATTTTTTGTAAGTTCGTCCATCTCATTCCCCTCGGATATACGCCTTCACGTCTTCTTCGACGTCGTCATAGAGATCGGGCTTGATGCCCAGATACTTGCACGCCTCGTAGAGGACGGGCACGACGTCTTCATGGATGCCCACGCAGTGATGGATATACGGGCCTTCGACGATCTTCGCTTCCAGCCGCTTCCAGTTCCTGACTTCCACCCACACATAGGTGCCCTTGGTATAAGGCCCGTCGATGCCCTTCGCGTTGCCGAGCAAAAGCGAATATTCGCCGTTGTCGCCGTCAAAGCGGGCGAGCGTCATGGTGCCGTGCTTGGCTTCGCCCGCGACCGCGCCCGGATAGTCGAAGGCGAGCGGATAGCAGATCTCGGGCTTGCAATTCAGGCAGGAAGACGGCCACGGCCCGCAATGTTGCAACAGTTCCCCGTTCTCGTTGTCGGGGTGGCGCACCGTCCAATCGGCGAAGAAGGAGCGCTTCACGCCCATGCCCGCCGCTTCCACCAGAACAGATGTGATCGCCCCGTGGATATCCGTCTCGCAGGCGACGGGGAAGCCCTCCTCATTGAGAAGGCTGTTCGCGGCGCACGGCATGATGCCGATCTCATCCTGAAGCGCGTTCCAGCATTGGATGCACCCCGCATTGCAGCCGTATTTTTCCGCCAAATTCTGCATGGCGCCCTTGAGCGCGGCAACGTTTTCGAGCTGTTCGTCCGAAACGGATACTTTGAAATTCCTGCGGCAATATTCGATCGTTTCTTTGACCTTTTTCCCCTCTTCCTTCACCTTCTTCATCTCGGCGGTGAGCTCTGCAAGCGGCACGGGCGCAAGCTGAATGTTGAACTTTTCCAAAAGCTCCCCCTCGTTGCACATCGTCGACCAGAAGTCGAAGGGGCGCGGCCCGATCTGCAAAATGCGCGTCTTGCGGAATGCCTTCACCGTGTTGCAGACGGCAAGGAACAGCTTCACGCCCCGCTCAAACGCCTCGTCCTCCAAATTGCAGTTGCAAAGATAGGTGAAGGGAACGCGGAAGCGGCGCAGCACCTTGCCCGTTGCAAAGAGCCCGCACTGGCTGTCGCGCAGGCGCACGCCGTTCTCATCGGGGCGCTCGTCGCGCGGACCCCACAAAAGGACGGGCAGCCCCATCTCCTTTGCGAGGCGGGCAACCTCATATTCAGTGCCGAAGTTGGTGTGCGGGAAAAAGAGCCCGTCCACCCCCACCGCCTTGAATTTTTTGGCGATCTTCACGCGGTCGTTGTCGTCATGCAGAAGCCCGTCCGAAGAAATATCGTCGATATCGACGAACTCCACGCCCATTGCGCGCAGCTTCTCGCGCGTGTAGTTTGCATACTCCACCGCCGCAGGCGCGGAGAAAATGCTCCGCCTCGTCGGCGCAAATCCCAAAACGATCTTATCCATATCTATCCTCCGAATTTTATAAATTTTCTCCGCTTAAACGCGTGACAAGGAGCGCGATGCCCTCTTTGGCGGGCAGTTCCACGCGTACCTTGCCGTGTGCAGCTTCGAGCGCCGTCCTCCGCGTCATCTCCCAGATATCGATGACTTCCACGCGGTACTCGCCCTTTTCGGGAAGCGCGAGCTCCAGATACCGCGCGCACTGGCGGCCGAGATACAGAATACGGTGCCCCTCGTTGCGGCCGTAGAACTCGGCAAAACAGAGCTCCACCTGCCACTGTTCGCGGGCGGGGAACCCTTCTACAAGCCTCCTCACCCAATCGTTCCCGTCGTTGCCGTTGGGGTCTTTGGGCAGCGCCGAAACGGGCTCCAGCGCCCCGGCTTCCTCGATCACGCTCTTAAGATAAGCAAACCGTTCGGGCGCCTTGCCGTACAGCTTTCCGCCCTTCGCCCACCACAAGACTTCGTCCTCGCGGTGGAAGGTCTCGCCGTGCGTTGCATAACCGCCGACCGCGGCGATGCTCCACGCGCGATTCATAAATTCGAAGGCAGACAAATTCCCCCATCCGAACGGAAGATCGCCTTCATAGCCGAATTCATCGATGATGACGGGGATGCCATACTCCTTCTTCCAGGCAGCGACCCTTCTCACCTCGCCGCTCTGGATGGAGGCATGCGTCAGCCATTTCTTCTTGGGGAAGGGGCAGACCCAATCATGCACGCCGATGAGATGATGATAAGCGTCCTTTTCCGCGATAAAGCGCCCGATCGTATCCCAATCGTCCAAGGAGAGCGCCGTCACCATTTCGTACTCGTTGGCAAGGCTCCACCACACATTGCGGTAAGCGGAAAGGCGGGCGACGGCATATTTGAGGTACTGCAAATTTTTCTTCATCCCGAGCCTCGAAAAGCCCCAGCGGTCATAGGGGTGGAAGAGGATGATGTCTGCCTCGATGTTCATCTCCCGAAGCGCCGCAAGGCAGCGGTCGAGGCGATCCCAATAGCGGAAGTCGGGCTTTTGCATATCCCACTCCCCCTTCTCGTCCTTTTCAAAGGGGAAGTAGGGCGGCTCGTTGTAGTTATAGGGCATATGCTTGGGGAAGATGCACATGCGGATCTTGTTGAAGGGCGCCGTCTTCAGCGTGAAAATCGTCTCTTCCACGAGCGCGTCCTCCTGGCTCGTCCAGGCATAGCAAGTCGTGCCGAAGGGATAGAAGGGCGTGCCGTCCTCATAGCAAAAATGCGTTCCCTTCTCCTGCACGCGCCCGTGCACACCCTCATCTGGGACGCATCCGAAGCTCCCCTCTTTTTCCCCGATGCGGTAGCGCCACTCGCCCAAAGCATCGGGCATGAAGCGCACGGCGTAATCGCCCTTTGCCTTCAAAAAGCTCTCCGCCCGCACACACTTTTCTCCCAATCGGAACTCTGCGCAAAGCGGCGCATTGCCGACGGAAAATTCTATCATGTCATACTGTTTTACGGTCATAGTGAGCCCTCTCATGATTTTTTCTTCATTGTAAACTGAACTTCATCTTTCTTCAAGAGAAGTTCAGTAAAACCATTGACTTAATTTACTTAATTTGCTACAATAAAGCTGCGGAACGCATCCGCGGGAGGAGCTCATGATCACAGCGAAGGAACTTGCAAAGCAATTAAATTTATCGGAGGCAGCCGTCTCGATGGCGCTCAACGGAAAAGTCGGCGTCAGCGAAAAAACGCGGGCGCGCGTCCTTGCGGCAGCGGAAGAACAGGGCTACGACTTTTCGCGCATCAAGGAAAGGCAGTTCGAACGCGAACACCCCGAAGGAAACATCCTCTTTCTCATCTATAAAAAGCACGGCGCCGTGGTCGCCGACACCCCCTTCTTTTCCGAGCTCACGCAGGGCATCGAAGCGGAGACGCGGAAACAGGGCTACCGCCTTCTTGTGCGCTATGTCTATGAAGAAGACAGCCGCACGCAGTTTTCCCTTGCCGCCAAAGAGGGCTTCGGCGGGGCGGTCATCCTCGGCACCGAGATGGACGAAGGCGATCTCCCCCTCCTTTCCTTGCTTCCCTTCCCCGTTGTGCTCCTTGATACCTACTTCGAAGGCGCGCCATACGACAGCGTGCTCATCAACAACGTGCAGGGGGCTTATCTTGCGACGGGCTATCTCATCTCCAAGTACCGCACGCAGGCGGGGTATCTGAGCTCCTCCTACCCCATCAACAATTTCTCGGAGCGCGCCGACGGCTTTTACAAAGCCATCCGCAAGAGCGGGCTCTCCCCTTCGCGCAGCATCGTGCACCGTCTGACCCCCTCCGCGGAAGGCGCCTATTCGGACATGCTCGAACTTTTAGACCGCGGCGAAGAGCTTGCCCGCTGCTATTTTGCCGACAACGACCTCATCGCGGCGGGCGCCATGCGGGCGCTCACCGAGCGGGGGAAGCGCATCCCGCAGGATGTCGCCGTCGTCGGGTTCGACGATATGCCCCTCTGCGCCTACACCTCCCCCACGCTCACGACGGTGCGCGTCCCCAAACAGGAGATGGGCAGGGCCGCCGCAAAACGCCTTTTGGACAAAATAAAAGACGGGCTCCCGCCCGTCAAGATCGAAGTCGGCACATCGCTCATCCGCCGCACCTCGGCATAACGATAAGCGCAGCCTCACGGCTGCGCCTTTCTTTTTTTGTTGCCGGAACGTCACTCCTTGACGCCGCCGATGATGATGCCCGTCTCGAAATACTTCTGCATGAAGGGATAGAGGATGATGAGCGGAAGCGAACCGACCACCACCATCACCACACGAAGGGAAGCGAGGTAGAAGGAGATGGGATACCCCGACGGGGAGAGCACGCCCTCCGCGCTGTTGTTGATGAGGATGTCGCGCATGATGAGCCGCAGCGGATAGAGATCCTTGTGCGAGCGGCTGATGAACATCGAAGCGTTCACCCACGAATTCCAATGGCCGATCGCATTGAAGAGCACCACCGTGGCGATGAAGGACGTCGTGAGCGGGAGCATGATCTGCACGAGGATGCGCACATGACCCGCGCCGTCGATCTGCGCCGCTTCACAGATGGAATCGTTCACCGATTCCATGCCGTTCTTGAGCATGATGATGCTCATCGCGTTGCAGCAGGCGGGGATGATCATCGCAGCCGGCGTATTGGCGAGCCCGAGCGCCCGCACGACGATATACAGCGGGATGATGCCGCCGCTGAAGAGCATCGTGATGATGATGAACACCATCAGCGGGCGGTTGAAGAGCACCTTCTTGCGCGAGAGCACATACGCCGCGAGCAGATCGAGCACGAGCCCCAGCCCCGTCGCGCCCGCCGTGTAGATGACGGTGTTGAGGTAGCTCCGCCACAGGCCGTCGTAGGAAAAGAGTAGCTCATAGCCCTCGACGGAGAACGTGAGCGGGCTGAAGAGGAACCCTTCATAGAGCGAAAGGCGGATGGGGTCGGAAAAACTCGCCATGATGACGTGCCACATGGGCAGCACGCACAGGACGGCAAAGAGAGCGGTAAAGAAGTACGTCGCGATCCGGACGATGACGTCGGACGGCTTTTTCGATCTGACTGCCATACTTTGCCTCGTATAATAAGAAGTAGTAGTTTTTCACGTCCCTCTCCAAGGACGAGCAAAAAGTGCTATACTGTTGTAAGATACTGTGGATCAGTTATACTTTCCTCGCATCATGAACATCATCCTCACCGACGAATACTTCAAAGCGCGCGGCAGCGTCCGCGCCAAGCCCCCCGTGCCCGTGAAGGAGCTCTTTTCGGCACGCAACGACAGCGTCTGTTTCCAGCTGCTCATAGACTCGGGCACCCGCTGCATCCTGAATGCGGGCACATCCCCCGCGCTCACCTATGAAGCAGGGCTTTCTCGCCTGCGCGTCGCCGTCCATTCTCCCTTCCCCTGCACCGTGCGCACGGAAGGGTATCTCAAAGACGAAAACGGCGTCCCCTGCGCAGAGATCCTCTGGGAGAGCCCGCAAACCTACGAAGGCGGCCTCTTTGCCCCCGCGCACATCCTCATCGACGTGCCCGCCGACGCAAAGCCCGGGCAATACGCCGTCACCGTGCGCCTCTTCGAGGCAAAGGGCGCCCGCGAAGAGCGTAAAATCTTCGAAGAGACGCTCCCTTTCACCGTCTTTCCCTATGTCCTTCCCTCCCCGCAGCAGTGGCGCTGCCATCTCGATCTCTGGCAGCACAACAGCAACATCGCGCGCACCTTCGGCGTAGAGCCGTGGAGCGACGAACACTTCGTGGAGATGGAGAAGGTCATCGCGACGCTCTCCGACCTCGGTCAGAGATCCGTCACCGTCGTCGCGGGCGACTGCCCGTGGCGGGGCTGGGGGTGCTATCTTCTCAAAGATCACCCCGCCACCCTCTTCGAATATTCGATGATCTTGATCCGAAGGGAAAAGGACGGCAGCTTTTCCTACGACTTTTCCGCGCTCAGGCGGTATATCGAGCTGTGCTTTTCCTACGGCATCCGCGGGGATATCACCGTGTACGGCCTCATGGGGATCTGGTCGCACATGCCCCTCTTCCCGGGGTCTGCGCCCGAAGACTACCCCGAACAGGTGCTCATCCGCTATCTCGACGAGGCGGACGGCTGCTTCAAATATCTTGAAAAGACGGAGGACATCCTCTCCTACATCCGCGCGCTGTTTGCCCTCTTCCGCGAGATGGGCGTCTTCCATCTCGTGCGCATCGGCGCGGACGAGCCCTCCGATCTCAACGCGTACAACAAAAACGTTGCGCTCCTGCGCTCCGTCGCGCCCGACATCAAGTTCAAGATGGCGCTCGACAAGACGTCCGCCATCCAGACCTTCTCGCCCGACACGGACGAAATCGCCGCCTCCTTCCCCTGCAGCTGCGAAAACCGCGCGCTCCTGCACAAGGTAAGAGAGGAAAACGAGAAGCGGCGCATCCTCTTCTACGTCTGCAATATCCCCAAGAACGAACCCAACACGGTGCTTAGAAGCGAACTTTACGAGTGCACGGCGCTCGCCGCGATCGGGTATCTCTTCGGCTTTGACGGCTTCCTGCGCTGGGCGTACACCTGCTGGACGGAACGCCCCCTCGAAGACATCCGCTACAACAATACGGCGCTCCCCGCAGGCGATGTCAACTTCGTCTACCCCGCAAAGAACGGCGGCGTGCTCTATTCCGTCCGCTACTTTGCCTTAAAGCGCATGCTGCAGCTCAAGGAAGCCATGCAGCTTCTAAGTGACCGCGGCCGCAGGCAGGACGTCGAAGCGGCGCTCCCCCTCATCCTCAAAAATACCGACGTCTCTTCCTACATGCAGGACGACTTTTTCACGAAAGAGGGCATCCTCTCGCACGATCCCGCCGACTACACGGCATTCCGCAAAACGCTCCTTCAGCTTCTTTCGGAGGAAGCGGACTGATGGCGCCCCTGCTCATCGCGCTCATCGTGCTTTGCTGCCTTTTGGCTGCGGGGGCGGTGTATCTGCTCCTTGCGCTTGAATTGCTCCCCCGTTTTGCCGCAAAAAAGCTGAGGCGCGGCCCCGTCGACGAGACCGCCCTCTCCTTCCCCGAAGACTACGACGAGCTCCGCGCCCGCGTCAGCGTGCAGCGCGATCTTCCCTACCCCTCGCGCGTTCCTTCGAACAAATTCGACCTCTATCTTCCGAAGGACGCCGACAAAACGCAGCCCCTTCCTCTTGTCGTGTGGATCCACGGCGGCGGCTTTATCGCAGGCGAAAAGGAAGGCACCGAAAACGTGATGACCTGCCTTGCGGCGGCGGGCTATGCGGCTGTGAGCCTCGACTACCCCGTCGCTCCCGAACACCGCTATCCTGCGGCAATCAAAGCGATCGACGCCTTTTTCACCTTCCTTCCAAAGCTTTGTGAGCGCTGCCCCGTCGATCGGGACCGCATCGTCCTTGGCGGAGATTCGGCAGGCGCCCAGCTCGCCGCACAATTTGCCGCAAAGGAGACGAATGCGGAGCTTCGCGCCCGAATGTGCCTTCGGCGCCGCCTTTTATCCCCGCTCAAAGGCGTTGCCCTCGTTTCGGGCCCCTTCGACCTTCCCGCCCTCCGCCGCTATGCGAAGGCGCACGACAAAAAGTTCTTGTTCCTCGTCGATCTCTGGGGCAAGGCGTATTTCGGCAAGCTCTTCTGGCACAGGAGCCGCGCGGCGAACGAGACGCTCATCGCGCCGCACGTCACAAAAGACTTCCCGCCCGCCTTCCTCACCGACGGCAACGAGGGCAGCTTCGAAGTGCAGAACCGCGCCTTAGGCGAAGCGCTGCGCCGCAAAAACATCCCCGTCCGAGAGCTCTACTTCGAAAGGGAGAACGGCGCCGTCCCTCACGACTATCTCTTCCGCCTCGCGGAAGCGCCCGCAAAAAAAGGGCTTTCCGCCCTTCTCAGCTTCCTTCACAAGGCATTTTCCTCTTAGCCTATTCTTCATTCTCCCCCCTATCAAGGAGCCCCGCATCGCCGAGGCTCCATTTTTTACCTCTCCCCCCACCGAATAGCCAAGCAGACGCAAAAGCCATCGGAAGTTTCATCCGATGGCTCTTACGGCAGAATTGATTTTGAAAATTTACTTCGGAAGCTACACTCTTGCACCCGTTCGGCCTTTCCTTTGCAGGAACGCACCATCGCAAGCCAAAACGGTCCGCCTTCATAAAATTACAGATTTTCCTGAAAGAAGCGTTCCAGCTTGTCGAAGGGAATGCGGTCGGTGCGGTCGTAAAGGTCGATGTGCTCGGCATCCTTCACGACGTACAGCTCTTTGGGCTCCCTTGCAGCCGCATAGACGTTTTCACTGAAAAATTTGGAGTGCGCCCTGTCGCCTACCAAAAAGAGGACGGGGCGAGGGCTGATCTCATCCACGAAAGCAAGCAGTTTGCTGCCCAGCATCGAAAGAACGCTCGTCGTCGTAAAGCCACCCCTCGCCTCGGGATGATGCCCTCTCTTCACCGCATAAAAGCGCAGCCATTCGGCATCGGGCTCGGGTACGCCCTGAGGAACGTTTTCCAACGGCTCTTCGGGGAAACTCGGGAGGTACTCGGGCTGACCCTTTTCATAGTCCTCCCAGCGCTTTTCCGCAAGTGCTCTCTTTGCCGCGGCGATCTCTTCGGGCGATTGGCCCAGCCGTACCGCATCCGTCATCACATACATAGACGCGGTCGCCACCGCCTTGATGCGCACATCCGTCTGTGCCGCGGCGAGCGCAAATCCGCCCGAACCGCAGATACCGATGGCGCCGATCTTTTCCCTGTCGACAAAGGGAACTTTGACCCCCAAAAAGTCGACGCAGGCGCTGAAGCTTTCCGTGAACATTTCGGGCGAAGAGGTATGGCGCGGTTCGCCGCCCGATCCGCCCATGAACGGCTGATCGAACGTAAGCACGACAAACCCGCGCCGAGCAAGCTCGTTGGCGTACACGCAGGGACCCTGTTCCTTTTCGCCGCCGTAGGGTGCGCCGATGATGACAGCAGGATACTTCTTCCTTTGATCTAAGTCCTTTGCCGTGTACAGATCGCCCGCCAATGCGATCCCGAAGCGGTTATAAAAGCGCACGTGCTGCCGCCCGACCTTTTCGCTCAGCTTTGCAATGTAACCGTATGACATATCTTTGCCTCCTTGAATTTTGTCAATCCTCTTGCAAGCTCAGCCGAACCTGCATATCACCCGTTCCCAACAGCGCAGCAAGCTCCGCAGAAGAATATCCTTCGATGCGCCCCAGCCGCGTATAGGACCATGTATTACTACCATAAAAGATGACGATCTGACCGCCCTGATAGAGCATGACGTCGCCGGGTTCGGCAGCGATCCGGCTATCCTCTGCGGGCAGTGTATGCCCGAGGCTGCCGACCTTTTCGAATCCGCCGTAGTCGCGCGCGGTATAAACGATATCGCTCTCTTGCAAAAGCGAGGCAAGGGCGCGCGCGGCATCTGTATCGGCAAGCGATATTGTAAGCGCATTCCCGTTGATGTGAAGATACATCTCCGTCTCCTTCTCATGTTCGTCGTCTCCCGGTTGCTCTTCGGGCAGGTCGGGAGTATTCGGGATATTCGGCTCTTCCGGCTGAACGGGCGGGGTCTGCGTTCCTTGACCACCCTCAGAGAAAATGCCGTTTGGCCCGCAAGCCGAAGCAAACAGCGCAAGGCAGACGACAAGAAACACCGCAAAGACACTCTTGAAAATGATAGACTTCATGTTTGCCTCCTGTGTTCGCTTTTCGATATATGCTTCAGCCGAATTATATCGGCGGTTCCATGCTTGACTTCTATAGATCGGATCTGGTATACTTGATACTGGAGGCAAGAAAATGGAACTTTTGCAGATGAAATATTTTCTCGCCGTTGCGCGAGAAGAAAGTATTTCCCGTGCGGCGGACTTTTTGTACATCACCCAGCCCAGCCTCACGCGGCAGATCCAGAGCATGGAAAAAGAGGTCGGACAACCGCTGTTTATGCGTGGCGCAAAGAAGATGCGGCTGACCGAAGCGGGGCTGCTTTTGAAAAAGCGCGCGGAGGAGATCCTGGCGCTCTACGAAAAGACGGAGAGCGAACTCATCCACCCGCAGCAGTCGGTAAGCGGCAACGTGTATCTGGGCGGAGGAGAAAGTCACGCCATGCAGCTCCTTTTGGATATCGCAAACGAAATGCGGACGCAATATCCCAACATCAAACTACACATTTACAGCGGAGATATTTCCGATGTATGCGAGCGGCTCGACAAGGGGCTCATCGACTTTGGGCTTGTCATCCAACCCGCCGATCTTACAAAGTACGAAAGCATCCGCCTTCCTGCGCTGGAGCGATGGGGACTGCTGATGAACAGGAACCATCCGCTTGCGCATAAGGAAACGATCTCTCCGCAGGATCTTGTCGGGGTATCCGTCTTTCAATCCCGCCACACACTCCCCAAAAGCGCTCTGACCGAATGGTATAAGGATGTTGCCGACCAAATCGACTTCATCGGCACCTACAACCTTATCTACAACGCGGCGCTTGCGGCAAGATCGGGTTACGGCTGTGTGCTGACACTCGACAAGCTCGTTAACACTTCGGGCGAGAGCGAACTGTGTTTTCGTCCGCTCGATCCGCCGCTCACGGCACATCTTGACGTTGTCTGGAAAAAGTATCAGATCTTTTCGCAGGCAGCAACCATCTTTTTGCGATACTTGCAGGAGAAGTTCTCCTCCTGCAAAGAGAGATAAAATGCAGTTTGCTCTTCGTGTGTCCCGATTGTTATCTATATTGTAACATGACTTACTTATAATAGCAAATGCCTATTTTACATAGTCTTCTATACGCATAAAGCATAACAGAGCCCCGCATCGCCGAGGCTCCGTTTTTTGCACTTTATGCAATTTTTTCACTTTTTTACAAAAGCCCCTGCGGGGGATGCGGGGTTTTCAATGTTTTTTATCCAATATTCATCTCTTCCAGCAGCCTGCGGGCGATGATCATAGAACCCGTGTCGCCGGGGTGAACGCGATCCCAAGAAATTGAAATGCCGGAGCGGTGCTGTAAGAATTTATCGAACGCCGCCTGCATGTCCACAAATCTGAGCCCGCGGCGATCGGCGACCTTCTTCATCACGGCGGCGTATCGCTCCGTCATCTGCCGCATCGCATCCGTCCTGTTCCCCTCCATGAAGAAGGGCGAAACGAACACGAACTCCCGCACCTCTTTTGAACTATCCGCCATTGTCTCAAGGTTGCGCTCATATTCTTCCAAAGAGACGTAGTACTCCTCTTTTTCAAAAGTATCGAAATGCCGCCACACGTCGTTGATGCCGATCATGCAGAAGACGACGTCGGGCTTCTTCGCGAGAACGTCCTGCTCCCAGCGGGAAAGGAGATCGCGCGATGTGTTGCCGCTCACCCCCGCATTGACGAGATGATACTTGTTTTCGGGACGGAATGCGCGAAGAAAATGAAAAATGAGCCTGACATATCCGTTCCCGAGCTCCAGAAACGTCGTTTTCTTGTCCGCGTCCGTCGTGGAGTCTCCCGCAAATATGATGGTATCGTTGTTAGCGATCATGTCCTTTTTCCTGCCTGAAATTTATTTTTTTATTGAAGCCGCGAGCGCTAAGGCTTCGCGGGATTTTTGCGAAATTTCCTCTCTTGAGCCGCGGGTCATCCAGGTGCCGCCGCAGGCGAAGATCTTGGGGTATGCAAGATAATCTGTTAAATTTTCTTGATCAACACCGCCCGTCGGCATAAAGCGGACCTGCGGGAACGCCGCCGAGAGCGACTTGATGCCCGCAAGGCCGCCGAAGTTGCAGGCGGGGAAAAATTTGATGCGGTCGATGCCGAGCGCCAATGCCCGCATGATGCCCGTGGGCGTCACGGTGCCCGGAAGATAAGGCACATCCGCCTGCGCCGAAAGCAGCGCCACGTCCTCGGAAAGCCCGGGAGAGACGATGAACTGCGCCCCTGCCCCGAGCGCCCTGCGGCACTGCCCGCCGTCGATGACCGTCCCCGCCCCCACGAGCATCTTAGGATAGGTCTTTCTCGCATAGCGGATCGCCTCTTCGGCGCACTCCGTCCGAAAGCAAACCTCGGCGGCGAGGAGGCCGCCGTCCGAAAGGCCGCCGAAGATGCGTTCACAATCTTCCATTCGTTCTATTGTAACGACGGGGATGATCTTCCTGCCGTTAAATAATGTTTCGATATTCATGCTTTCACCTCGATCTCAAGTGTTTCGCAAAGCCCTTCGCCCTCCACGGTGAGGACGGCTTTGCCGGGCTTTGTCCCTGCGCGGAGGACCGCCAAAGCCCTTCCGCCGAACGTTTCGTAAATTCCTTCCAAAAAGCCGTGTTCCGACTTATAGGCAGCGCTTCCGAAGCCCGCGAGCGACGCAGCGCCCTCCGCTTTTGCCTTCAAAAGCCGCTCGGGAAGGGCTTTCAGGGCTCCCGCTTCGTCGGTTATGGAAACATAGACAAAGCACATCTCCTGCCCGTCCGCACGCAGCGTCTTCCTGTCCGGCGAAAGCGTGAGTTTTGTCCCCTTTCCTGCCGTTTTCAGGCTCGTTTCATAGACGATATTGCCATTTTCGTCCAAACCGCGGCCGACGACTTCCCCGGGCTCATAGGTGCAGAAGAAGCGCGTTCTGAAGTCCTCCGTCCTCTGTACGCCGAGGCTCCTGCCGTTTATGAGAACTTCGGCAAAGGGTGCGTCGGTGACGGCGTCGATGTACGTCCTGTTCCCTTCGCAGCCCTCGAACGTCCAATTCATGACGGCGTCCGTCTCGCGGTCGCCCGAAAATTTCGCCTCGGCGCCCCCGTGGACGGGCGGCTGCGCGGCAAGGCGGATGCCCTTTTCAAGCCCCCACACCATGCGGTAGCGGTGAGCGGTGATGTTTTCGTCGCCGATGAGATCGAGCTTGCCGCACCAGTTGGTCACCCACGGGAAGTCTTTTTCCACAGGCTCGTCGCCGTAGCGAAGATCGGCGCAGTTGCACTCGCCCAGATGATCCTGAAGCGTCCAGACGAAATCCCCGATGACATAGGGGTACTTCTTCATCTTTTCAAAGTGATAGGAAAGCTTGTTCCCCTCCGTCTCGGTGCCGACGATGACGCGCTCGGGATGGAGCTTATGAAGATCTTCGTAGTACTCGCCGTAATAATTGTAGCCCGCCAGATCGAAAAGGTCGTAGAGCTCTTTCGTGGCGCGCTCGTCCTGCTCCTTCCGCTCTTCGTCGTAGGTGAAGACGCTCAGAACATTCTTTAATCCCCGCGTCCACACCGCGACATAATGCTGAAAATCTTCCTTCTGATGAACAGGGTCTTTCAGCCATTCGTCTTCGTCAACTTCGTGATAGGGCATATTGAAAAGAAAATCTTTTGCAAGGCGCATGCTCGGGCACATGAGCACAGGGCGGGTGCCGTCTTCCTCTTTGAGGATGCCGATCATTTGCTTGCCGAAACGGATGGCTTTTTTAGAGCCGATCTCGGGGATCTCGTTGCCGACGGAATATAGGACGACGCAGGGATGATTGTAGTCTTTTGCCGCCATTTCGCGCAAAACAAGCGGAAATTCCTCGTAAAACGCCGAAGAAAAGTCGTTTCGCGTCTTCATGCGGTACCACATATCGAAGGCTTCATCCATGACGAAAAGACCCGCTTCGTCGCACGCTTCCAGGAGCGCGGGCGACATGGGATGATGCGCCGAGCGGACGGCATTGAAGCCGCAAGACTTGATTTTTTGAGCACGGCGGAGCTCCGTCTGCCGCGTCGTGACACAGCCCAGAACGCCGTTGTCGCAGTGGATGCAGCCGCCGCGGAGGAGCGTTCTTTTGCCGTTGACGAGGAAGCCTTCCTGCGCGCTCCAGGATAATGAGCGGATGCCGAACTTCACTTCCGCCTCGTCGCGCTTTACCCCGCCCGAATAGAGCTCCACTTTGAGCGTATAGAGGTGCGGCGTTTCGTCGCTCCACAGCTTTGCCCGAGGGATCTCGATGCGGGCGGAGCTGCCTTTGCCGTGAGCGACGGGGGTCGCGCCGTCGAAGACGGTATAGCTCAGCCCCCCTTCCGCCCTGCAGTTTGCTTCGATGACGGCGGGCGCATGGGAGAGCGTTCTGACTTTCAGCGCGTGCGGCAGGATGTGCTCTTTTTCGCCGACGTAAAGCCACACGTCGCGGTAGATGCCGCTGCCCTGATACCAGCGCGAATGGTCGTTATAGGGGGTATCGACAGTCACTCTGACCTCGTTTTCGCCCGCATGAAGAAGATGATCGATGCGCTCCGAGACGCCGATATAGCCGTTGGTGAGCGAGCTTATCCTGCTGCCGTTGACAAAAACTTCGCTGCGGCAGTAGATGCCCTCGAATTCAAGATAAACGGCCTTTCCCGCCCACTCACGGGGCAGCGTGAAGCTCTTGCGGTATTCGTACTTTCCGCCGTGATAGAAGGCGCAAAGGTACCCGATGCGGATCGCGGGATCGCGCGGCTCCGAGATGGTGGCGTCGTGCGGCAGATCGACGCGCTCCGTTTTTCCGCTTGCAAGGCGGGTGAAGTGCCAATCGTTGTTGAAAGAAATGCGTTTCATGGCGAAAGGATCAGATCTCCTCTTTTCAAATTATATCGTTAAATAAGATGAACTTCGGCGAAATTTTGAGTAGGCTTTCACCACACTGTCACACGATTTGGGGGTATTTTGCCCCGATTTTTGACACATTTTAAGGCTTTTTCACACGATTGAGGGCGCGGACGATGTGGATCTGCTCGCGTTCGGAGAGAAGATCGCCCGCCATGTTGAAGATCCGCTCGACGGAGTGATCCGTCATGCCTTCGATGAGCTCCTCGCTCAGCTCGCGGACGGGCGCACCCTTTGCACGCCGTTTTTCGATGACATAGGAAAGCAGCTGTTCGATAAACGCTCTGCCTTCGGGGACGGCGAGGATATCGCCGACGCGGTCGGTGACGACGAAGCCCTCTTCCGAGCAGCCGTCCAGCCAATTGACCGCCCCTTGCTTCACCTTGCAGCGGTAACCTTCATACGGTTTTTCGACGTGCTCGATCGCGATCGTATCGGAGCAGCCTTCCGCGCGCGCTTCGATCAGATGCCTGCCCGAAATGGGCACTTCGAAGGAGAAGAGATATCTCCCCTCCTGCTCTGCAAACAATTTTTGGTCGACATAGAGGGAAACTTTGGGAAGGTTGGTGTAGACGCGGATGCTCGTCGTCGCTTCGTGGCGATAAACGTAGCGGCTGCCGGCAAGGTGGACAAAGGGCTGCCTGCTCCAGCGCGCCTTGTAGACGTAGAAGGCGTCCTTTTTTATCTTGCGGTCGTAAGTTACAAGCCCCTTGTGGTTCTTGCCCGGATCGCCCGCCTCCTCGCGCGCGTCGGCGGCGAAGTCGAACATGTTCCAGACGTAAGTGCACCAGAGATAGGGCATCTTCTCGATCTGTTCCAAAAGTTTCTCGTGATAATATTCCTGATAGCTCTCCGAATAATCGCCGACGGCGGGCTTAGGCGACTGATAGGCGACGAGGGCGTCTGCGCCGTACTCCGAAAGGCCGACGGGAAGGCGGGGATGCGAGGCGTGGAATGCGTCGAGCCAGGGCTTGTACTGAGAGACGTTCCCTTCGTACCAGCCGAAGTAGAGGTTCCATGCGCAGATATCCGCCGTCTCGACGAAGGGAGAATCGGGCGGGAGCATACTGATGTGCGCCATCGTCGAAGGGCGATAAGGATCGAGCTCTTCTTTGATCGCCTTTAAGGCGGCGTGCGTTTGAATGATGCCGTCGGTGACGCCTTTTAGCGTGATCTCGTTGGAGAGGCCCCAGCAGACGATGCAGGTGTGGTTATAATTCTGCGTGATGAGCTCGCGGAACTGCGAGAGGATGTTCTCGTGCCCGTCGGGAAGCTCCATCGTGATATAGGGAACTTCCGCCCAGACGATGAGACCCGCCTCGTCGCAGAGGGAATAGAAGTAGTCGTCGTGCTGATAGTGGGCAAGGCGCACGGAATTGGCGCCCAGCTCGCGGATGAGGGCGATATCCTCTTCGTGCTCCCTGCGCGTGACGGCGTAGCCCATGTTTTCACGGTCCTGATGGCGGGAGACGCCGCGCAAGGGATAGCTCTTGCCGTTGAGGAAGAAGCCGCGTTCGGGATCGATAGAAAAGGTGCGCAGCCCAAAACGCGCCGAAAAGGTATCGAGAATTTTGCCTTCTGGAGAGAGAAGGTCGGCTTCGAGGGTATAGAGATGGGGATCGTCGACGCCCTGCCAGAGGATGGGATCGGGGATCGCGATGTTGACCGTCTGCGCGGCGGGCGACTCCTTCCCGGCGATCTCCTTCGCGCCATCGAGGATGCGCCAGGAGATCTCGGCGTGTTCGCCGCCCACGACATAGGGCACGAGTTCGACGCTCCACGCGCCGTTCTGCTCTTTGGGGGTGATTTTGACGCCGCCGCCCATCGCCGTGAGATCGAAGTGAGATCTGCGGACGATGAGGAGCCCGACGCTCCGATAGATGCCGCCGAAGAAGGTGAAATCCGCCGCCTGCGGGTAGACGCGGTCGGAGACGGCGTTACTGACGCGGACGGTGAGCTCCATGAAGCCGCCCGTGCGGAAGAAGCGGGTGACGTCGGCATAGAAGCGGGAATAGCCGCCCTCGTGACGGGTGACAAGTTCACCGTTCACGAAGACTTCCGCCGTCTGCGAGACGCCGTAAAAGCAGAGGTGTGCTTCCTCGTCCTCTTTGAGGGTGAGGGCGGGAAGCGGGCGGGTGTAGGTGCATTCGCCGCGGAAATAATCGCTGCCGCCGTCCTGGCCGTCGATGGCGTTCCAGGTGTGGGGAAGGGTGACTTTTTCGCCTGTCTGCGCCGAGACTTGGGCGGGCGACTGCGCTTTGTTGGCGGCGGGCGCCGCCGTGTCTTTGAAGAAAGTCCAATTGTCGTTGAGTGTGATGATCATGGGATACACCTTTTCGATGTGTTTGCTCTTTTCGGCTTGCATTCGGCAAGACACCGTCTTGCGCGGTGGAGAGGAACGCGGTATCGTATTCCTTGCTTTCTACAATAAGGCGACTCCTTCAGTCTCGCTGCGCTCGACAGCTCCCTCAGGGAGGGAGCCAAGGGAAGTTGCGAAACTCCGGCAATTACGCCTTCGACTCGCCTTGGGGTTTAACAACCCCTCCGTCTCATCATCGGCATTCGCCGAATGATGAGCCACCTCCCCTTACACAGGGGAGGCTATGTTGAGGAGATTTAGCGGAGAACGCGGGGGGAGGAGCTGTGCATGAGAGCATACACCTCCCCTTCCGTGACGAGGTTCATGTCCCCTTCGACGCTGTGCTTTAAGCAGCTGGCAGCCTCCGCAAAGCACACCGCCTCTTCCGCCTTCATGCCCTTGCCGAGGGCGTGGATGAGCCCCGCCGAGAAGGCGTCTCCCCCGCCGATGCGGTCGATCATGTGCATCTCGTACTCGGGGGCGCGGAAGAGCGCTTCGCCGTCGAAGAGCGCCGCCGAAATGACGTTGCGCTCCGCGTTCAGCGTGCGGCGGAAGGTGAAGGCGACCTTTTTGCAGCCGTACTTCTCCCTGACCGCGGCGGCGAGGGCTTCGTCGTCCCCCCCTTCGAGAAGGAAAAGCTCCTTCGCCTGCGTGACGTTGGTGATGATGACGTCGGAAAGCGCCGCGAAAGACGTTAAGACGGGGCGCGCCTCCTCCTCGCTCCAGAGTTTGGCGCGGTAGTTGACGTCGAAGGAGACGGGGATATTCCGCTTCTTTGCCTCGTGGATGGCGCGGAGGGCGAGAGCAGCCGTGCTCTTGCCGAGGGCGGGCGTGATGCCCGTCAAATGCAGCCAATCGGCATGCGCAAAGATCGCGGACCAGTCGTACTCTTCTTCCGAGCTCTCCGCAAAGGCGGAATGGGCGCGGTCGTAGATGATATCCGAGGGGCGGCGGTCTGCCCCGCGCTCCATGAAGTAGATGCCGATGCGCTCGCCCCCGCGGACGATGTGGCGGGTATCCACCCCGTAGCGGCGGAGGGCGTCCACCGCCGCCTGTCCGACGGCGTGCGCGGGAAGTTTGGTGACAAAGACTGCCTGATCGCCGAGACAGGAAAGACTGACTGCAGTATTGGCCTCTCCCCCGCCGTAGACGGCTTCGAAGCTTTCTGCCTGCACGAAGCGTTCGTGGCGGGGCGGGGTGAGCCGCAGCATGAGTTCGCCGATGGTGACAACGTTCATAGTTTTCTCCTGATATGCAGCGATGTACGCAGCATATTTTTTATCATTTTACCAAATCAGGGCAAAATTGTCAAGGAATGGGCAAAGGTCAGGGAACCAGGCAGAGCGTCTCCCCTTCCGTGACGCCGCCTTCGCCGAAGGCGTCGATGCGCACATAGCACGGCCGACCCTTGACGAGGGCGCGGACGTTTACCTTGCTCGAACCCAACACCTGATAGCAGTGATAGAGTTTTTCGGGCGTGTGCCCCCAGAGGACGTTGTAGCCCATGGCGCTCCCCCGCCACTCGGCAAAGAAGCCTTCGCCATCCTCTTCAAGAGAGAGCCTGACATTGCTTGCGGGTTCCGGCGCGGGACAATCGGAAACGCCGAACACGCGGATGCCCGAGACACAGGCATTCTGGCCGTAGGGCATCTCGGTGACGGTGAGGCGCAGATAGCGGAGCGAGATGCCCTCTTCGTTGACGAGGAGCGGATGCGCGCGGTCGTCCTCTGCCGAGCGGTGGTCCTCCCACATCTGCCATTGGGCGCCGTCCTCGGAATATTCGAGATACCAGCGGAGCGGGAACTTCTCGTCGTCGATGTAGCGGCCGTGTGCCTTCATCTCCTCTTCGCCGCGCGAAGGAAGGGAGACGGAGCCGAAATTGTCGCCAAAGTTGAGCTGCACGGCGTGCACCTTGTAACCCTTTGTAAGATCGAGCGTGACGGTGCCTTGCTGTTCCTCGGACTGCCAGAGGGTGCGGATGTTTTCGTCGGTGATGTTCTTTGCATCCTCGGGCGCAGAAGAGACGGTGCAGGGCTTTTGATAGGAAAGGAGCATCCAGCGGGGCGCTTTGAAGGGAGCGTCCTCCACGGCGTGTACCCAATCGCCGAAGCGCTGATCGCAGTAAAGCTCGTCGTCCTCATCGAATCCCGCCTTCCAGAGCCCGAGGCGGCGTTCGAAGAAATGCGTGCGCGAAATGCGCGCGGTGGACGTGTGCCAGAGCGCGCCCTCTCCGCGGAAGGTGCTGCCGTGACCTGCGCCCGTAATAAAGCCGCCCGGGTGATAGGAATAGGGCGCGTTCTCCGCGAGCGTATAGGGCCCGAGAGGCGAATCGGCGACATAGACGCCGTCGCCATAAATGTTGAACTCGGTGCCGGGGGCGGCGTATTGGAGATAATACTTCCCCTTGTATTTGGTCATCCAAGCGCCCTCCATGTAGGGGCTGTCCAAAAGTATCTTTTTCAAGACTTCCTGCTGTTCGGGCGGCAGCGTCTTCATCACGTCCTCTTTGGTCAGCTCGGAGGCGGGCTTTTTCAGCATCGGGGAGAGCTTGTCTTTGAGCATTTTCAGGGTGGCGCTCGTTTCGGGGTCGAAGAAGTGATCTTCGCCGAGGCGCTCGTAGCCGATGACGCGATGCCTGCCCTCGAGAAGCACGGCCGGCTCCCCCTTGGGGCGCATGGTATTTTCGTCGAGCTCCACGCCGTAGACGGGGGTCAGATTGGAACACCCCCAAAAGAGGTACACTTTTCCGTCGTCATCGAAGAAGAGGTTGGGATCCCAAAAGGGGAAGCTGCCCTCGATCTCTTCAAACTCCCCTTCGGGGAAGGTCTTGCTGCGATAGAAATTGCAGACGGCATCGCGTTTGGAGGCGCAGAGATAGAGATATTCCCCGTGTACGCACACGTCGGGCGCATAATCATAGAAGGGAAGGCCCTTGAGGGAAAGAAACTCCCAATGTGAAAGGTCTTCGCTCACATAGCAGCCCTTGCTCATAGAGGGGAAGATGTAGTACTTCCCGCGCCAGAACACGGCGGAAGGATCGGCGGCTTCACGGCTCAGCGTGATGCGGCCGTCGCGGCGGATAAAGGAATAACGGTACTCGAGATCGAGCGGGACTGAAATGTATTTCATGGAAACCTCCTTGACGGTTTTTTCTTGCGCCGCGGGGCAGATCGAGACGCGCGGCACGGTTTTCATCATTTTAGCAAAATGCGGGGGAATTGTCAAGAAATGAGCAAAGGGTCAGGGAACCAGGCAGAGCGTTACTTCTGAGCGGGATCATTTAGCCCGCGTTCCCGATGAAAGGCGGCGATCGCTTCGGAGACGCCGCGGGCGACCGCGCCCCCGTTACACCAGCCCGCATAGTAAGAAAGCTGCAGCACGGCCTCCTGCAGGGCACTCTCGGTGAGCTCCCCGTTCTGCAGGGCGCCCAGCGCCTGCGTGCGGATGAGGTCTGCCCTCCCCTGCGCCGCCGCCACGCCCATCACGAGCAGCCGGCGGGAGGAGAGCGAAAGCCCTCCGCGCGACCAGACGCCGCCGAAGACGTTTTTCAACGTCTCGCCAACATAGGCGTTCTCTGCGCGCGAGGCAAGATGCGCGCCCATGCCGCGGTAGACCCTGTCCGCCGCGGCGATCCCGCGCGCCGAAGCATCCTCTTCGGGCCGGGGAAAGTCGAGCGTATCTTCGGCGAACTCCCTGGCGGCGAGCGCCGCCGGCATGGAGACGTCCGTCTCTTCGGCAAGGTCGAGCGCGGCATCGAGGTCCTTTACCATCAGAGGATAATTCTTTTCGGCGACCTCGGGAGGGATCTTTCCGTCTTTGCCCGCGCGGCGCAGCTTATCGAGGGGAAGTTCCCCCTCGGGGTCGGAGGCTTCGATGGCGCGAAGCAGCTTATGCGGATCGCCGCCCGACGCTTCGACGAGGTGCTGCGCCTCTTTGGCGACGCGCCAGCAACCGAAAGTGAAGACGTTGCGGGCAAGCTTGACCGCCATCCCCGCCCCCGCGCCGCCGCAGCGGATGACCTCTTTCGACCAGCCCGAGAGCACGCTCTCCGCACGCTCGAGCGCTTCGTCGCCGCCGCCCGCCATGGCGATCATGCCGTTCCTTGCGGCAAGATAACCGGGCGAAACGCCGCAGTCGACAAGCGATGCGCCCGCTTCCTCACAGAGTGCGCCGAGGCGGAGCACGTCGCGGCGGGAGACGGTGGAGACGAGGCAGACGATGAGCCCCCTCTTCCCCGCCGAAAGCACGCCGTCCCCGCCCGTGAGCACGCTCTCTGCCTGCGCCGCATTGACGACGCAGATCATGACGACTTCGGAGAGCGCGGCGACCTCTTTGGCGGAGGAAGCGAGACGGGCGCGCCCTGCGAAGGGTTCCATGCTCTCGCGACGCACATCGTAGACGGCGGGCAGATAGCCGCTTGTAAGGAGGCTCTCGGCGATCCCGCCGCCGATCATGCCGAGGCCGACGACCCCGGCGCGCAGTTTTTCCTGATCGGAAATCTCAGAATTTCTTTTTTCCGTATACATTTTTATAACTCCTTATATCGGCTCGCGCCTCTCGGGAAAACGATCCTGACGGCGGGCAGCCTTATTTCACTTCCGCAAAGAAAGCGCGGGCGGAAGGGGCGATATAGGCGTCTTCTTTGACGGAGAGGGATGCCGTGAGGCGGATGTCCTCCGAAGAGGCACCGACGAGAAGCTGCACTTCCCCCTTCTCCACTTTCCACTTCATGTCTTCATCGAGGAAGGCAAAGAGGGTGACGGGAACGGAGAAGGTGACGCGCCGCTCCTCCCCCGCTTGAAGCGGAACGCGCGCAAAGCCCAAAAGCTGTTTTGCGGGGCGGGCGACCGTCGCGGCAGGGTCGGAAAGATAGAGCTGTGCAACTTCCGTGCCCTCCCTTTTGCCCGTGTTTTTGAGGGTGAAGGAGAGCGTGAGGGTATCCTCTGCGGAGAGCGCCGTCTTGTCGAGCGAAAGATCGGAATATCCGAACGACGTGTAGCTCATGCCGAAGCCGAACTCATAGCGCGGGCGGGTGGAGCTGTCGATATAGACGCTGTCTTTGTAGAACTCGTTGGGACGGTACCCCGAGCCGTAGGGCTGGGAATAGTAGAGCGGCAGCTGACCCGCGTTCCTTGCGACCGTGACGGGAAGTTTGCCGCCGGGCGTTTCGTCGCCCGCAAGCAGCGCGACGACGGCCTCGGAGCCGAACTGCGAAGGGTTCCAGCATTCGAGGATGGCGGAAAGGCATTCGTCGGCGGCGTCCGAAGAGATGGGACGGCCGTCGAAATGCACGCCGATGAGGGGCTTGTTGAGCATGGCGGCGCGGCGGATAAACTGCTCCTGCGCGGGCGGGAGACCGATGGATGTGGAGTTGACGTTCTCCCCCATCGAACAGCGCGCGCCCGTGCCGCACTTGCCGCCCAGCGTGAGGATAGCGACGTCCGCCCCCTCGATCGCTTTGAGCGCCTCGTCGAAATAACTCTCGTCCGTGCCTGCAAAATCGTAGCCGTAGGCGTAAATCACTTCGCTTTCGGGGAAACGGGCTTGGAGCGCTTCGGGCAGGGTGCGGATCGCGGGGAATGCCCGATGAAGGGCGGCTTCGTAAACTTCCCGATAGGCGTCCTCGCGGTAGACGGTGGTGCCGGGGTAGGTGGGATCGGCGCCGCTTTCCGCAATGAGACCTGCCATGGTGTTCTTGTCGCCGAGCGCGCCTTCGTACATGCTGAAATTGGTGTAGCCGCCGAAATAGCCGCGCGTCGTGGAAGCGTGATAGCCGATGACGGCGATCTTTTTAACGGGCTGTAAGGGCAGGATGCCGTCGTTTTTGAGGAGCACCATGCTCTCGAGCGCGGAGCGGCGGGAGAGCGCATCTCCCTTGGCGGGCATAATGTCCTCCCCGTCGATATAGGGCCGTTCGAAGAGCCCCATGCGGAACTTGGCTTCGAGGACGCGCAGGACGGCGCGGTCGAGGATGGCGATGTCCGCTTCGCCCGATAAAAATTTCGCTTTGAGGTCTTCGCCGAAGCCGTAAGGGAACTGCTGTTCGACGTCCATGCCCGCCTTCATGGCGCGAAGGCCTGCTTCGACGGGGCTCGCCGCCACATGGTTGCAGGTGACGCTGTTCATGACGGCGCAGTAGTCGGAGACGGCGACGCCCTGAAAGCCGAGCTCTTCGCGAAGGAGCTTTGTTTCGTAGCGCGCGGAGAGAGAGACGAGCTCGCCGTTGAGGATATTGTAGCAGGGCATGACGCCCTTGAGATCGGAAAGACGGAAGCAGGCTTCGAAGGGCTTTGCATACACTTCGCGGAGCTCCCTTTCGCCGATGGTGCAGTCGGAGCCGTGCTGACCGCCCGCGCCGCGGTGGAAGCCCAAAAAGTGCTTGGCGACGCCTTCGACGTTGAGGGGGCGGTCTTCACTTGCCTGCACGCCGAGGGCGTAACTAACGCCCATGCGGGTGACGAGCGTTTCGTCCTCGCCGTAGCTTTCGTAACTGCGGCCGAAGCGCGGATCGCGGGTGACATCGAGAACGGGCGCAAAGACGTGCGAGATACCCATCTGAGCCGCCTCGTCCCCCACCGTTTTGCCGATGGCGTATTCGAGCTCGCAGTCGAAGGACGCGCCGCGCGCCATGCCCGACGGGAAGCAGGAGGCATCGGAAAAGAGCAGCCCACAGAGACCCTCCATATGGAAGATGGCGGGGATGTGATGGGGAGAGCGTTCGATGACTTCCTTCTGGATGTCGTTGCGGCGGGCGATGCAGTCCTTTTTAGGAACGCCGCGGAATTCGAGCGTCGAAATGACGCCGATGCCGTGCGTGAGGCACTTGTGACGATTTTCGAGGTCCTCTTCGCGGGCGAACATATAGCAGTTGACCTGCGCCATCTTTTCGTCGAGGGTGAGGTCTTTGAGAAGGTCCTCCGCGCGTTCGCAGGGGGATAATGCGGGGTTTAAGTAGGGTTTCATGGTGTGTGTGAATACCTTAAAATGAAGTCGGGAGATGTGATATTTGGAAAGCAGTCGCGGCCGAGACGAGGAGCCCGCGCAAACGGCGACAGGAGCTTACTGAGACGTAAGTGACTGAGCCGTGCGTAAGGGCGACATGGTATTCGGGCGATGAATGCTTTTCAAATATAGTTGGAGATTTTCCATTCGGGGTGCCATTCGATGACGGGCATCTCCCCCTCGAAGCGGATGGGGAGCCAGACGTAGCGCGAGCGCGAGGTGTTTGCGGCGGCGTCGGAAAAGTACTTCTCCTCTTCGGGAAGGGGCGGCTTGCCCTCGATGAAACGGCGCTCAAACGCCTTACGATAGTCCTCGTAGGCGTAGGTGCAATCGGGGAGCCATCTGTCTGCCATCGCGATATAAAGATCGGTGCCCTGCACGCGGAAGACGCAGGAGATCTGCGAATGGAAGGAAGTGCGGCTCTCATCCCCCCGATGGGGATCGCCGAGCACACGATAAGGGCCGTGCCAGGTCTCGGCGACGGCGGCTTCGGACGGGTTGGGGAAATACCCCGTCGTGCCGGACGTGAGAAGATAGTGCTTCCCGCCCCGCACGAAGTGGGCGGTCGCCTCTCTGACATAGGGCGGGCCCGCGTGCGGGAAGTGCGTCGAATAGTACCCCGTGACATCGCAGTAGTCGTCGGTGAGGTCTGCGATGATGGTCTCCGAGTGCACGCGCTCGAAGAAGTAATAGCCCTTGCCGTCGGGGGCAACTGCGAGGTCGAAGTCGCCCGCGCTCATGCCCAAGGGTTTTAAGCCCGTCTTTTTGACGGTGTACGGGCCTAAGATCGTATCGGCAGTCAAGACGGTTTCCGTCTGCTCGCCGTTTGTTTGCATGATCTTGCACCAGCAGACGTATTGTTTCGTCTTACGGTTGTAGAGGATATGCGGGCGGTCGAGCATCGCCGTCGGGTGCAAAGGCGAAGTTTCGTCCTTTTCGTCGGGCGGGATGATGAGCCCTTCGTCCTTCCAATTGTAGAGGTCCTGCGAGGAATAGCAGCGGACGCCCCACGTCCAGACGCCGTTCTTGCCGTCGGTGAACTCCTTGTTTTCGCCGTACCAATAGTAGGTGCCGTTTTCAAAGAACACCGAACCGCCGTGCGCCTGGATGGGTTTGCCGTTCGTATCCAGCCACTCTTCGCCGGGGCGGAAACTATGATACATTACTTGTCCTCCAGAAGATGAGCGACCTTTATGAAGAGCTCGGCATATTGCGGCATGGCTTCGACGGCGTTGCTCAAAGGGCGCTCGGTGCCGAACTCACGCATGGGCGCGAACATGGAAGCAGGGATCGCCTCTTCGAGGAGGGCGCGGCACGTTTTATCTGCGATCGCCTCGCCGAAGGTGTGCGCAAGCGCCTTGCGCTCCAGGTAGGAAGGATCGTCTTCCGTTTGGTACTCATAGACGCCCGAGCCCACTTCCTGCGCCGTTCCGCCCGGAAGGGAGATGACCGCCGTGGTGTTGACGGGCACTTCGATGCGGTAATGCGCCTTGCCGCCCTCGTAGGAATAAGCGACGGAGACGGCGCCGTAGGGAGTGAGATAGCTTGCGGCGATATTGCCGAGCTCGCGCACGGGATAGGGCTTGACGGAAATTTTCTTGTAGCCCGCTTCCAGGCAGTCGATGCCCGCGACTTTGCGATACAGCCAATCCCCCACCGAGCCGTAAGCGTAGTGGTTGAAGGAGCTCATGGCAGGGTCGAAGAGGGTGCCGTCGGGGAAGATGGCGTTCCAGCGCTCCCAGATGGTGGTCGCGCCCATTTTGACTTCGTACAGCCAGGAAGGACACTTCTCGCGCAGAAGGAGCTTGGAGGCGATGTCGTGCATGCCGTTTTCCGAAAGGACGTGGCAAAGATAGGGCGTTCCCACAAAGCCCGTGACGAGGTGCTCGTGGTTTTGCTTGAAGCTCGCGCGGAGGCGGGCTTTGATGTCTTCGCGGAAGCGTTCGGGCACGAGATCGAAGCCGAGGGCGAGAACGAGGGCGGTCTGTGTTTCGGAGACGAGGCGGCCGCGCTCCGTCATGAATTCTTTTTGGAAGGAAGCGACGATTCTTTGATGCAGGGCTTCGTAC
This sequence comes from uncultured Clostridia bacterium, assembly GCA_944376295.1. Taxonomy (GTDB): domain Bacteria; phylum Bacillota; class Clostridia; order Christensenellales; family Borkfalkiaceae; genus Gallimonas. Next base: position 151,487 of record CALWCE010000003.1, on the reverse strand, counting down.
GCTGCGGCATCCTCCTCTTTTTTGAGGACGCGGGCTGCCTTTGCGACGAGCTCCGCCGAATAGGCGTAGTAAGCGGAGGCGATGAAATAGTCGTCGGTCGCCCCCTTGTTGTCTTCGGGGTCGTTCCTGTCAAGCGCGAGCCAATCGCCGTACTGGAAGCCCGAAAGCCAAAGATCGTTCTTCGAGTGCAGGCGGATGTACTCCACCCAGTCTTTCATGCTCTCGTACTGGCGGGCAAGAAGGCGGTTATCGCCGTAGACTTCGTAGACAGTCCACGGGCAGACGGTGGCGGCATCGCCCCAGGCGGATGTGCCGAAATCGTTGACGGAGATGACGTTTGGCACCGTCTGCGGAACGCCCTTTTCGACGGTCTGTTCGGCGGCGACGTCGCCCAGCCATTTTGCAAAGAAGGGCGCGACGTTGTAGTTGAACGTCGACGTGCGGCAGAAGACCTGCGCATCCCCCGTCCAGCCGAGGCGCTCGTCGCGCTGCGGGCAGTCGGTGGGAAGATCGAAGAAATTGCTCCGCTGCCCCCAGACGATGTTCTGCTGCAACCTGTTGACGAGGGCGTGCTCGCAGGTGAAGGAGCCCGTCTTCTGCATATCGGTGTGCAGCACGAGGAAGGTGAAATCTTCGGGGCGGACCTTGTCGATGCCCTCGACGCGGAGATAGCGGAAGCCGTGGAAGGTGAAGTGCGGGCGGAACGTCTCTTTGCCGCCTGACAAAATGTAGGTATCCTGCGCTTTGGCGCCGCGGAGGTTGGCGGTGTAGAAATTGCCTTCTTCGTCGAGCACCTCGGCATGGGAGAGCGTGACCTTCTGCCCGCGCGCGCCGTTCACCGTAAATTCCACGATGCCCGTTGCGTTCTGACCGAAGTCGATGACCTTCTCCCCCTTGGGCGTTACGATGAGCTGTTTGCCTTTGATGCGTTCGGTGACGCGGACGGGCTCGTCGATCTGCGCGAGGAGATTTTCCTTCGGATAGGAGACGACTTCGACGGGGAAGCTCTCTTTGGCTTCGAACGTCGCGTCGAAGAGTTCGCCGTCCTGGAATTCGGAGAAGCGGAGAGCGCTCTCCTTGGCAGACCACGTTTTGTCGGTCGTGAGGAATTGCTCGGAGCCGTCCTCAAACGTGAGGGCGAGATCGAGGCAGAGCGCCGTCCTGTCTCCGTAGTTGTTTTTGGTGTGAAAATAGCCCACGACGCCCGAATACCACCCCTTGCCGATGAGCGCGGAGAGGGTGTTTTCGCCCTCCCGGAGGAGGGAAGTGACGTCGTACGTTTCGTATTGCAGGCGGTGGGAATAGCTCGTCCAGCCGGGGGCGTCGTAGTCCTCCCCCACCCGCTTGCCGTTGACAAAGAGCTCCATGACGCCGAGCGCCGTCGCGTAGATGCGGGCGCGGACGGGCTTTTTCGGAAGCGTGAAGGTGCGGGAAAGTTCGGGGACGACATCGCCGAAGTCATGACCGATGAACTCGCCCTTGAGATCCCCCATGACGCCCGTTTCGAAGGACGTCCCGGCGGAGGCGGTGTTGCCGTAGTTGTCGGTAACGACAAGTTCGGCGGTGTAGACGGTGCGGGGCTTTAACGCTTCGCCCGCGTATTCGACGAGGACGCTCTCGGAGCCGCCCGCGCCCGTAAAGACGGGGGTATCCCCCGCCTTGACGGTGAGCGTATAAGAGGACTGGAAGGTATTTTGCCTGTCGGAGCCGAGCACCCACGAAAAGCGGGGGCGAGGCTCATCGATGCCCAGAGCGTGGGCGCGGTATTCCACAGTGAAGGAAGTGATCTTGAGCATGATGGTTTCCTCTCTTTCAAAGCGCAGCAGGCTGCGGCGATATGCTGTTTATCTGACGATGATGCGGACGCGGTCGAGGTTGGGGACCTGGGTGTAGATGTCCTTAGAGCCCTCCCGCTGCAGCCAGACGCGGCAGACCGCAAAGTAGGTGCCGGGGGCGGCGAAGGCGTGCTCTGCTGTTGCCCGGGCGTTCTGCCCTTCCTGCGTGAACGTGCCTTCCGTGTAAGGTTCGCCTTCAAAGCTCCACTCGACTTTGGTGACTTTGCCCGCGCCCTTCGGGATGCCGATCGCGGCTGTCAAAGAGACTTTTTCGCCGCACCCCGCTTCCAAGCGCTTTTCGCCCCCCGCCGTGAGGGTGACGACGGGCTGAACAGCGCCGCGCTCTTCTGCCTTGGAGGCGAGGACGATCTGGCCGTCTTCGATCGTGTACTGACTCGAATCGCGGGGCGGGATGCCCTTTTCTACCCAATTTGCAAGGTCCAAAAGCGCCTGATGGAGGCCGCCGAGATAGGAGATGAGGTGAAGCTCGTCCACCGTGTGCTCGCTGTCGTCGTGGAAGCTGTTGTCGAAGAAGTAGACGCGGTAGTGTTCGTCCGTCTCGGCGCCGAAGTGCTCTTTGACCTTTTGGCGGTACCAATCGATCTGCCAGGGGAAGGCGGACTCGTCCATCGTGGCGGCGACGACGATCATCTTGCCGCGAAAATTCCCCGATTGCAGGCTCCCGCAGCTGCCGCGGGCGATGGGCGGCCCCGCCTTATACTCGCGCACGGGGTAAATGGGCGTGCCCTGCGCCGTTTTGAACTGCTCCCAGCCGATGTATTCGTGCCCTTCTGGCGTCTGATGGCGGTAATACGTCTGCGCGGCGAGGTAGTCGGAATTATCGAGGGAAACCTTGTCGCCCGCCTTTGCGAGGGCAAGCTTGGTGAGCGCGTGCTCGAACCCGAAGCCGGGAGCCAGCACGAGCTTGTCGCCGATGAGGCGGTCTGCGGTGAGCGTGAGCCCCTCAGCGCCGCCGTTTTCGAAGCGGACGTTTGCGCCATAGGCGTAGATGTCGCCCGTGGGCGCGCCTTCGAGGACGAGATAGGTCTCCCCTTCCATCAGAAGGTCGTTCTGTTCGCGCTTCCAGGCGTTGTCGGCGCCCGTCATGGCGCGGCGGTCGACCTCTTCTTTGGCGCGGGGGAGGTGCACCTCTTTGAGAGTGCAGGCGCATTGGATGCGGTCGCGGTGAACGGAACTAAAAGGGTCTGCCCCGAGATAGCCTGGAAGCTGCCAGAAGTCCTTGAAGTATTGAAGATCGCGCCCCAAAGTGCCTGCCGCCACGACGGGAAGCGCGCCGTCGTCGAGCTTTTCGTAGTAGAACCAGCTCTTTAAGGGAAAACCCATTTTGGTGGCTTCAAAGAGGGTCGCGCGCTCTTCGGCGGAGAGACCCTCGTAGGGGTTCCCGCTGCCGCCAGCATCGAGCGCGTCGGCGATCTTGGGGAAGGCGTGGCGCAGCACCCGCTTGGCGTGGGCGCGCACGCAGAAGACGTTGGGGATCGCCATAGGCGAGCCGTGGATGTAGGGAACGGCTCCATCCCAGGTGTTCGTCATTTCGAAGCAGCTCGTCGTCTTGAAGGCGCCGCCGCTGCCGCCGTAGATGTAGCCGTACGGGCGGTGGGAATAGCCGTAGATGCGCTCGGCGACCTTGCGGGAAAATTCCGCGGAGGCAGAGCTTGCCTTGTAGATGATGCTGCCGTCGCCCTGATGGATGCCTTGGGCGACGCCCATGTTGGTTTCGACAAAGTACGCGCCGTGGGAGTTGGCAAAGCCGATCTTGTTTTCCATGCCGCGTCTGCCGATAGAAGCGTTCTCGCTGCCCTCGACGGGGGACATGAACTGAAAGAAGCGGCCCTCATACTGTTCCTTGGGGGGATAGAAGAAGGAAAAGCGGGTATCGGTGCCCTCGAAGCCGCCGTGTACGTAAGTATAGCCCTCGGGACGGTGATCTTCGGTATCGATATAGGGCTTCGAGAAAGCGGGGTCTGTCTTGGGATCGTAGATGTTCTGTTCCATGATTTCTCTCCAAAAAAAGAGGCGGATACACTTAGAAAGCGCATCCGCCTGCCGATCAACCGATCGAATAATGCCCGGTCAGAATACCCGTGAAGGTGAGGGATACGGGGATGCCCATGGTCGTCATATAGCTGATGCCTTCTGCCGTGTAGGTGAGGGTAAGGTCGATGCCCGTCGGCGTTGCAGAAGAATAATCGGGAGCCGAAGTGAGCGTGCCCGCACTTGCCATCGTAACGGTGATCGTAGGGATCATGCCCGAAGTATCTGCGGTCCAGGTGCCCGTCTCGGAAGCAGGAGCGGAGAAATCACCCGAACCTGCGGTGTGAAGGACGAGATCGAGCGTCGCCGTGCCATCTGCCCAGAGGGAAAGCGTGACGTCCACCGTGTTGCCCTCCTGCGAAGGAAGCGGGCTTGCCGCCGTGACTTCGATACCCGTTGCCGTGAAGGTGTAGACGGCCTCTGCCGACCAGTCATAGGTGAGAAGCGCGTCTTCCACCGTGAAGTTGATAACGGCGGGAACACCCATGTCGAACGTACCCGAGGCGTTCTCGACGCTGTAGGAAAGCTCGAGCGTGGCTGCGGTCTCCGTGGCGCCCTCGGCGACGGAAGAAGTGAGCGCGCCTGCTTTTTCGAAGTTGAAGGTATAGACGGGAACCGTGCCGCTCTCATCGACGGTATAGGTGCCGCTGTCGAGAACGGTCGTAAATACCATGCCTTCCGCGGGAGAGACGGTGACCATCATTTCGGCGATGCCGTCCGAGTAGAGAACAAGTTCCAAAGAGCCGTCCATCGTGGGAGTGGGAGATGCGCCCGTCGTACCGAACGTGACCGTACCCGATGCGAAGGAGAAGAGAGGCGTGCCCACTTCCTTTACTTCGCCCGTAAGGGTGATCTCGGCAGCTTCCGTCACATACTCCCCTGCGGGGATGGTGAGGGCGACGGAGATGAGTTTGTTCTCATCGGGCGCGGAGACGGTATAGCTCTCCTCACCGAAAGTGAGCGTTATGGTGCGGTCGCTGTTCTGCGTGTAAGTGCCCGAAAGGACGGTCTCGTAGGAATAGTCCTTGATGCGGGTGACGACGACGTCGGCGGAATTGTCCTGCCAGAGACGGAGCTCTGCCATCGCGTCCTCGGCGGCGCCGCCGAAGGAAAGAGAGATGTACTCATCGCCCGAGGTAAGCAGTTGCGTCGTCGTCCATGCCTCGGTGACGAGCGCGAAGCCCTCTTCGCCGTCCGGGGTGTAGGTGTAGGTGCCGTCTGCGTTGACGGTGAGCGTTGCATAAGCCGTGCCGCCGTTTTTGAGGGTGTACGTCGTGACGTCGCCCGAGACGGACTTTTCGTACGAGCCGCTGTCGGCGGTGATGTTGTTGCCGTTGATGCTGTCGAAGAGGGCGCCCTCGTTCGTCATGCTCGCATAGAAGATGAGTTGCGCGGAGGCGTCTTTGGTCTCGCAGAGCTCAAGGGAAGCGATGAGCTCTTCGTCTCTGTCTTCGTCCCAGACGTAATCGGCTTCCTGCGCGAGAGAATTCCAGGAAGTCCCCTGCAGGGTGCTGCGCTCCATGTTCCAGATGCGGCCCTCGGCGATGACGCCCTTGAAGGAAGCGCCGTCGAAGGCGGTGAGGACGAGCTGCTCGGTCGCCTCATAGGCGGTCGTGTCGTCGCCGGCGGAGGCATCGGGTGCGTTGCCCACCTCGATCTTATAGTAGGTATAGTTTCCCTCTACGACTTCCCAGTTTCCCATGGAATATGTCCATGCGGAATAGTAGTAATAGGAACCGTCCTCTTTCAGCTTAAGGGTCGCGCCTTCGCCGTCCGGCGTATTGGCGGGGGTGATCCAGCGGCCGTCGTAGAGCTGCTTTTCTGCAGGCTCGGGGGTGGAAACCGTTTCGCCACAGTTGTCGCAGACGCCGTCGCCGTTCGCATCGACGTGCTCGGTGCAGGGGTCATCGGGCTCGGGATCGGTGCAGGCTGCAAGGATGCCCGAAAGCGCGAGGCTTGCGGTGAGAGTCAAAGAAACAAGAAGTTTAGCAGATTTTTTCATGGTGATCTCCTTTTGAAAGCTCCCCTCCCGCCGTAAGGGCGGGAGGCGGTGCCGAATGGTTTAGCTGCGGTACAGGCGGTCGAATTCTGCCTGATATGCGGCGGTGGCATCGCTGACGCTGACGCCCGTGTAGGAGTAGTTCATGACGTCGCGGGCAAAGCTCGTCCACTCGGCGTTTTCGAGGGAGCGCTCGCCCTTGATGAACTTGTAGACTTCCTTGTAAAGGTAGTTCTGCTCGACGGCGGCCTTCACCGTTTCAATGACGTCCGTCTCCTCCGCCGTTCTCTGACCGTTGAGGATGCCGCCGATAAAGCCCGTCGCCTCGTATTTGAGCCACTGCTTTCGGCCGTTGATGTAGGGTTCGGGGAAGGTGTAGGTGATCTTGCTCTCGCAGCGGATGCCGGGGATGCGGCCTGCCACCATGGCATTGCGGATCTCGCCGACGTTCTGTTCGAGGATCTGATCGAAGGTGTAGGTGCCGTCAGAATTCACGGTGTAAGCGCCGTTCGTGAGGCCGTAGTCTTCGTAGTAGCGGCTGCCTTCTGCCTGTTCGGCGCTGAGGCCGAGCGTTATGAGGACGGAGCCCTCTTCGCTGTATAAAAAGTCGAAGAAGCGCATGAGAACTTCCATATCTTTGCCCTCTGCCGCCTTGCTGATGACGACGCCCTGCGAAAAGTCCTCTGCCTGATAGAGGCAGGTGGGGATCTGCAGCATATATTCGCTGCCCGAACCGCCGTTCATGGCTTCTTTTGCCTCTTCGGCGGTCGCCTGCGTGGAGTAGTCGCTCGTCGAGGGGTTGCCGTCGTAGCCGGGGATGTCGTTGATGGGCGTTGCCGCAAGATACACAACGGCGCCCGCCGCTGCCTCGTAACCCTGTTCAGAGCTCTGGATGGCGGTGCCGAAGTTGGAACCGCCCATCCAAAGGGGCACGGTGCCGTTGGCGACGAGGTCGAGGTCGATCTGATAGAAGGGAGAGGTATCTTCGTTGAAGGTGTTGCAGACCCAGCCGCGGGAATACCAATCATTCATGCATTCGAGATATGCCCTGAAGCCCGTGCCTGCCGCGCCGAACTGACAGTTGTCGTCTTCATCCTTATACCAGAGCACGCCGCCCCCGCCGAAGCCCGAGGAAAGGTCGCCGTTGGCGTTGTAGCCCGGATAGAAGAGAGACATCATGTAGGCGGGCTCGATGCCCATCGCCTCGTATGCCGTTTCATACGTTTCGAACATCCACATCCAGTCGGAGATATAAACGGGATCGGAATGACCGCTGGGGAAGGTGACGTCGTCCTCCCAGCTCTGGCCGTTGGCACCTTCGGGGAGCGTCGTATCCTGCGACATGGGATCGCTGCGCTTCGTGCCGTCCAGATTGACGGTGTAATGCCCCTGGAACTTCTGCCCAGCCTTGGGGTTTGCCGTGGGCGCTTCGTCCGTCATGGGATCGTAAAATTCATCGGGCTGCACGCCGTATCTGACGAGAAGGTCGCGGCGATAGTTGAAGCCGAAGGTCTGCGATTCGTAGCTGATGGAGTCTTTGAAGGTGGGAATGGAGAGATACTTTGCGCCGTCCTTCGTCTGCGTCTGCATGAGAGCGCGGTATTCGGGATGGGCGTCGAGATAGGCGTTGAGGTTGGGCATGAGCTCGCGGTCGGTGATGTAGGGCGTGAGGTCGGCGACGACGCCGGCTTCATACATGTCGGTGATGCCGCGGCTCATCGTGGGATCGATGACGTCTTCCCAATTGCCGCTCATGTACTTTTGGTTGAATTCGGAGCGGGCGTTTTCGGTGGTGGTCGGCTGGAAGAAGTCAAAGGCGATGTACTTCATTTCGCCGTCCGAACCTTCGAACTGCATGTTCTCCATGATGTATTCGATGACGGGGTTATCCTCGTAATCGGAATAGTAGCCGTCCTCCCCTGCCGTGAGGTACCAGGTGAAGGTGGTGTCTGCTCCCGCTTTGCTATTGCCGCCGCAGCCTGCAAGAATGGCTGCGGACGAGAGTGCGAGCACGCCCGAAAGCGTGAGAGCGATGAGTTTGCTGCGTTTCATATCTTTTCCTCCTTAAAATTCGATGCGTTTGAGATCAGCCCTTGACGGCGCCGCCGAGCGCGCCCGATTCGAGTTGCTTCTGGAAGAAGGGCATGATGACCATGATGGGCAGCGTCGCGGCGATGACGCCCGCGAACTGCATGGGATAGCGCGCCCAATTGGCGTTGCCGATCTGCGAGGCGACGCGGTCGGAACTTTCCTTGATGCGCTGCAGGATGAGCTGCAAAGGATACAGGTCGGTGATGCCCGCGTTATAAAGGCGCGCCCCGATGAAGGAGTTCCACGCCGCGACGAACGTGAAGAGCACCGTGACCATGAAGAGGGAGAAGCACTGCGGGAGCATGATGCTGAACATGATGCGAAGATGCCCCGCGCCTTCGAGCTTGGCGGATTCCACCGTCTCTTCGGGGACGGAGCGGAACGCCATCGCGCCGATGATCATGTACATGCCCATCGTGCATTCCGTAAGGATGACGGCGAAGCGGGTCTGCGTGAGCCCGAGCATATCGACGACGTAGAACGTGGGGCCCTGCCCTGCCGAGAAGATGACGGTGAACACACACAGCGCCGACATGACGCCGCCGAGCTTGGTCTTGCGCGAGAGACAGTACCCTGCGAGCACGTTGAGGACGAGCCCCACCGCGAGCGTGCCGATGACATAGAGGATGGTGTTCATGTAACCCGTCCAGATGAGGCCGTCTTCAAAGGAGAAGAGTTCCTCGTAGGCACGGAAGGTGAACCCCCCTTCCGGAACAAAGGCGATGCCGCTGTAATAGAAGATGGAGCGGCCGTCCGAAAACGACGACATGAGGACGTGCCACATGGGGATGATGGCGACGAGCGCCAGAGCGCCCACGAGGAGCACGATGATGATATCGACAATGACGGAGCCGACGGACTTGCCGCGCACCATGCCCGACTTTATCTTGCGGGGATGAGAACGCAGGTAGGCGAGCTTCTCTTCGGGAGAGAGTTGAACTTGTTGTTGGACAGTTGTTTCTTTCATAGTTTTCAAACCCTCCTTTCGTTAAAACATACTTACACCTGCGGACTTGCGGCTGATCCAATTCCCGAACAGCATCAGCACGGTGCCGACAACGGACTGGAAGAGGCTGGATACCGTCGCGATGCCGAGATTCCCGTTGAGCGTCATGCGCATGGTGTAGGAAAAGAGCGTATCGCAGACGTCGGCATTCGTCGAGGCGTTGTAGAGAAGGAAGGTCCTATCGAAGCCCACCTTGAAGACGACGCCGATCTGCAAAAGCCAAAGCATGAGGATCATAGGCATGATGCCGGGGAGCGTTATTTTCCACATCATCTGCCAGCGGTTCGCACCGTCGATGGCGGCTGCCTCGTAGAGATCTTCGCTGATGTTGGAGATCGCCGAGACATAGGTGATGGAGCCGTACCCGAAGCCCTGCCATACCGAGAATAAGATGTACCAGCCCCAGAAGGCGGGCGTATCGTCCGCGAGCCAATTGGTGTTGGACGCGCCGAAGAGGTTATGGAACATCATCGTGAGCGCGCCGTCGCGATCGAGCAGGTTCTGCATGATCTGGACGATGACGACGGATGCGACAAAGTTGGGAAGATACGAGAGCATCTGGCAGACGCGCTTGTACTTCTTGAAGCGGAGCTGCGAGACGAGCAGCGCGAAGATGACGGGGACGATGAAGCCGATCGTCAGATTGAGCCCGCCGATCGCGAAGGTGTTGCGCAGTGCGAGCAGGAACTCGCTCCCTCCCACGCCGCCGCCCGTGAACAGGTACTTGAAGTTTTCCCATCCGTTCCAGGGGCTTTCAAAGATACCGAGATAATCTTTGTAGTCCTTGAAGGCGAGCGGGATGCTGAAGGCGATGGGCAGATAATGGAAGAGGATGAGCCAGACGAGCACGGGGATGAAAAGACAGTAGATGACCCAATTGGTCTTGAAGTCCTTCTTCCACGGCACATGGCCGATCTTCCTGAGCCGCGCCATATTCTCCCTGACGGCAGCCGCATCGGACACGGGTGCGGCTTCCGCCTCGGGGGCTGTGAGGGCGCTCTCTTCCGATCCCGAAAGGATGAGCTCTTCCTCGACGGCGGGATCCGCGGCCCCCGGCGAAGTTTTCACCATATGATGACCTCCTTATCACGTTTGTGTGCCCTTATTTTACATTTTTTTATCCGATGTGTATTTTAATCTTTATACCTATTTGACAAAATATTGCCTTTTGTTTATAATGATACCGATATTGAGGGAAAATCACAAATGAAAGAACAAATTTTACGGCAATATTGCAGCAACCTGTATTTAAGTTCGCACATCCCCGTGCGCATCTTCCGCGGGGAAGAACTGCTTCATGCCTTCGGGCCGAGCGATCTCAAAGAGGATGAGGAGGCATTTTTGGAGCTTCCGATGAAGACGCTGCTCCGCTCGGACGCTCCCGTTTCCTTTGCCGTGACGGACAGCGTGTTTGCGCTTGCCTGCGTCCGCGACGACGAGAACGGGCTGAAAGTTATTTTGGGGCCCTCGCATTCGCTGCCCATCGGGCCGCTCACCATGCAGGAAGCCATCGAAAAGCTGGAAAAGGAGCAGCATATCTCCTTCGACAAAAAGCTGGCGGCTCCCCTTCATGCCTATCTTTCGTGCATCCCCGTGATGCACGACGCCTGTTTTCTGGCGCTCACCGTCGGCGCCGTCAACGCCGTGCGCGGCGAAGAGGCGGATGAGAGCGAACTGGAAGACAAGCTCAACGCCCTGCTCGCGCGGAAGCTGAATGAGACGGTCGGGAAAGAGACGCTTAAGGCGAAGGAAGAGGCGGCGCTCGAAGGAGATTCGCCTTCCACCAATTATGCGCCGAGCGAACAGCTCATCCTCTACTACATCACCAACGGGATGCCCGAACAGCTCAAATCGTACTGGATGCGCGTTGAAATGCCCTCTGCGACCACGGAATCGCCCGAAGAGATCCGCGAAGTGAAAAATGCCATGATCGCATCCATCGCCATCGTCACGAGCGCGGTGCTTTCGACCGAGCTCAACCCCGAGGAAGTGCTCTCCCTCCGCGATATCTACATCCGTCAGACGGAGGAATGCACCACCATTTCGCAGCTCTTCCATATCCGCTACAGCATCACGATGGAGTTTGCGCAGCGCATCAAGGAATTGCAGTGCCGCCATACGGGCAACCCCACCATCGACCGCGCCGTCGCCTACATCCAGCAGAACCTTTCGGAAAAGATCGGGCTCGACGATCTCGCGAAGCTCACAAAGACGAGCAGGGCGTATCTTTCGCGCAAGTTCAAGGAAGAGGTCGGCATGGGCATTTCGCAGTACATCAACCGCCAGAAGATCATCGAAGCCAAGCGCTTTTTGCGCTTTACCGATAAGTCGCTCGCGGAAATTTCGGGGTACTTCGACTTTTCTTCGCAGAGCTACTTTCAGAAGCTCTTCAAGGAGCAGACGGGCATGACCCCGAGCGAATACCGCGCCCGCGGTGAGGCGTAAAGGGCGGACTTGCGTAAAAAAAGCAAGCCGTTTACGCAAGAATTGCGGGTTTGTTGATATGGAAACACGCAAAAATTGCGGGTTTTGAGAAAATAAAATACGCAAGAATGGCGTAAAATCGGGCAAAAGAGCAGGCCGGGAGGGTCTGCTCTTTTACTATTTTGCACCTTTATATCAAAATATTGTCATTCCTCGGGCGTGCCGCCGTTGGCGATTTGTAAAATTTTGTCCACCTCGCTGCGGCGGGAATTGCCCATGAACAGGTTCATGACGGGCATATCCATCGCCATTTTGAGGTTGGTCTTTGCCATCTCGGGGTCGGGATTGGAAGAGGCGCGCTTGACGATACTTTCGTAGATGGGTCTGCCGCCCTTGGAAAAGGCGAGGTCCTTGATGGGAGAATAGCGGGTGATCGTGGTGCGGTCGCGCTCTTTGGGCTTGTTCGCCTTTGCAAGGGCGAGGAACTGATCTTCGGGAAGTTCCCGGGGCGCGGAGGGCATATCGTAGTAGGCAGGCGCAACTGCGCGGAGATCGGGCACGTCGCCGTCCCCTTCTACATACACTTCGGCGGCGAGGCGGATGTCGCGCGAGCTTGCCCCCACGAGGATGAAATAGACGCCAGGCTCCGTCTGCCAGGCTCCCCTCTCGGCATTGTAAAAGGCGAAGCTTTCGGACGGGAGGGTGAGGACGGCGCGGACTTCGGCGCCCTTGCCGAGGGTGAACTTCGAATAGGCTTTGAGCTCCTTTTCGGGGCGGAAGATGCGGGACTCCTTCTTTTGGACGTAGACCTGCACGGTCTCTTTGCCGAGGCACTTGCCCGTATTTTTGAGGCGGAAGGAGAGCGTGAGCGGTTTCCCTTTGCCGACATGGCCGTCGAGGGAGAGATCGGAATAGGAGAACGTCGTGTAGGAGAGCCCGTGCCCAAAGGGAAAGAGCACGGCTCTTTTTGCGCTGTCGTAGAAGCGGTAGCCCGTGAAGATGCTCTCGCGGTATTCCGCGTAGTCCTCGTGCTTGTGATAGTAAGCGGCTGCGGGAGTATCTTCGTAAGAAAGCGGCCACGTCTCGGCGAGCCTTCCCGAAGGGCTGACTTTGCCGAGCAGAATGTTTGCCGCCGCCGAGCCGCCGCAGCAGCCCGCAAGATAGGTGAGAAGAATGGCCTTTGCTTTGCTTTCCCACGGGAGCGTGACGGGAGAGCCCGCAGTCAAGACGACGGCGGCTTCGGGGTTGGCTTCGAGCACCGCCTCGATGAGGGCGTTGTGGGAGGCGGGCAGAGAGAGCGTGGTGCGGTCCTCCCCCTCCGTTTCGCACGATTCGGGGAGCCCCGCAAAGACGACGGTCTGAGGATACTTCTTTGCAAGGGATGCGGCCTCCTGAATGAGCGAGGGGTCGGGCTCGGTGGAATTGCGGGCGTAGCCTTCGGCAAAGACGACTTCTGCGCCCAGCTTTTGGAGCTCTTCGAGAGCGTTTTCGAGCAGAACGGGGATGACCTTGCTGCTGCCGCCGCCCTGATAGCGGGGCTGCTTTGCAAACGCGCCGATGACGAGGATGGGCTGCTTTGCGAAGAACGGCAGGATGTTTTGATTTTTGACGAGGACGGCGGACTCTTCCGCCGCGCGGCGGGCGACAGCGAGATGCTGCGCCTGCATGTTCTTGGGAAGGGCCGGCTTTTTCTGCCCGCTCTTTAAGAGAAGTTCGAGCACCTTGCCCGCGCGCTCGTTGAGCACTTCTTCGGAGAGCGCGCCGCTTTTCACGGCTTCCTCGAGGTCGAGATCGCTCCCGACGGTGCCCGGCATTTCGAGATCGAGCCCCGCACGGTAGGCGGCGAGCTGATCGCGCATGGCGCTCCAATCGGTGACGAAGAGCCCTTCATACCCCCACTCGCGGCGGGCGATGTCCGTCATAAGGCGGCTGTTTTCCGTGCAGTGGGTGCCGTTGATTTTGTTGTACGCCGTCATGACCATCCACGGCTGCGCGCGGCGGAGGATGGCTTCGAACTGGCGGAGATAAATTTCGCGCAGGGCGCGTTCGTCGACGATGCTGTCCGAGAAGAAGCGGGCGTCTTCCTGCGAGTTGCAGGCAAAGTGCTTGACGCACGCCCCCACGCCCTTGGACTGGATGCCCTGCACCATCGCCGTACCGAGGTCGGCGGTGAGAACGGGATCTTCCGAATAATATTCAAAATTGCGGCCGCATAAGGGATCGCGCTTGTGGTTGACGGCGGGGCCTAAGAGGACGGAAACTTCTTCCTTGATGCAGTCTTCTGCGAGCGCCTGCCCCACCGAAAAGAGGAGAGCGGGATCCCACGAGGAGGCGAGCGCCGAGCCCGTGGGATAGGCGATGGAGGGAACGCTCTCGTTGAGCCCGATCATATCCGTTTTGCCGCACTGCTTTCTGAGACCGCTCGGGCCGTCCGTTACCATGATCTCGGGAAGAGGCTGCCCCGTCTCCTTACCCGTGACGTACCAGAAGCGCCGCCCGTAGAGAAGGGAGGCTTTTTCCCTGACCGTCATTTTGGAGAGCAGAGAAGCAACTTCCCGCTTGAGATTGTCCTTTGTCCTCGGCATATTTGTTCTCCTTTATGGCTTGTAGCAGAGTGCGAGCTTTGCAAAGAGGTCGCGGAAGGTGAGCCCCACGTTGACCGAGCGGTAGACGCGGATGGTGCGCTCTTTTTTGGCGCCTTCCGAATAGGTGCCGTCGGCGTTGACATGGGGTGCGGGGATCTCATCGAAATAGTGCTGCCCCCATTCGAGGAGCACGCTCACCGTGGGGTTATCGCCCAGCACCCAGGTTTCGGGGAAGCGGTCCTTTTCGGTGCCGATGATGGTCTGCGAGGTCTCGATAAGTTCCTCGAAGAGATATTTGCCGAGCTTGCCGCAGGGGGCGACGTGGAGGGCGAGCTCGGAAAAACTGACTTCCATCGTGCGGTAGACGTCCTGCGGGACCTGCCAGAGCGGGATATTGCTTTCAAAGACGAGGTTGACAGCATCGATATCCTGACAGAGGTTGAATTCGGGGTTGCCCGCGGGATAGGAGCCGCCGCCGATCCAGACGGCGGTGAGCTTTTGTGCGATGCGGGGCTCTATCTTGTAGGCTGCGGCAAGATCGGTGATGCCGCCTAAGAAACACACGAAGAGCGGGCGGCTGTCTTCCTTCATTGCCTCTTGGACGATGAACTTGGCGCCTTCGCTCGGCTCGTCGCCGCGGGCGAGCTCAAACTGTGCGCCCTTCAAAAGGGGCACGTCGTCGATCTCCGCCAAAGATAAAAGGCGCTCGCCCTCTTCGTAGCTCATCTGCATGGTGTTGCCGCGACGGGAGAGCATGGTCTTAAGCCCCTCGCCGAAGCGGCCCGACTCCCCTCTTGCGGCGACTTCTTCGGCAAGGCGGGGGAACCATTCGAAGTGCCCCGCGATGATGCCGAGCACTTCTTCGTTGGGGGAAAGCAGATGATGCATGACGGCGTACTGGTCGTCTGCCTCGTTTTTCAGGTCGCTGTGGACGATGACGCGGATGCGCTTTTCTTTGGGAATGGAAAATCCTAATTTCTGTAAGACTTCTTCGCGTTTCATGGATGTTCTCCTCGGGAGAGGTGCGGCTCCCCTCTTTTTTCTTATCATAGCAGAAAAAACTGTGATGTTCTATCAAAATCTTTTCATCAATGACAAGATATTCTCCTTTTTCAGCCTGCGAACTGGGCGTTGTAGAGATCGTAATAGAAGCCGCGGCGGGAAAGTAGCTCTTCGTGCGTGCCCTGTTCGACGATGTTGCCGTGGTCGAGCACGAGGATGAGGTCGGCATTTTGGATGGTCGAAAGGCGGTGGGCGATGACGAAGCTCGTGCGGCCCTTCGTGAGGGCGTCCATCGCCGCCTGGATGGTGCGCTCGGTGCGGGTGTCGACGTTGGAAGTCGCCTCGTCCAAAATGAGCATGGGCGCGTCTTCGATCATGGCGCGGGCGATGGTGACGAGCTGCTTCTGCCCGCCCGAGAGGGAATTTTCGCCGATGACCGTCTCCGCACCCTGCGGGAGCGCCGCGACGAGGTGATAGATATCGGAAGCGATGACCGCCTCTTTGACGCGCTCTTCGGGAACGCCCTGCTTGCTGTAGAGGACGTTATCTTTGAGCGTGCCGCCGAACACCCATGCATCCTGCAAGACCATCGAGAAGAGATCGCGCACGTTGGCGCGGGAGAGCAATTTGATGGAGACGCCGTCGATGAGGATATCCCCTTCGCATTCGTAAAAGCGCATCAGAAGATTGACAAGCGTCGTCTTACCTGCGCCCGTGGGGCCGACGATGGCGACCTTCTGCCCCGCTTTGACCGTCGCGGAGAAATCGCGGAGGACGGGGTGGGAAGCATCATACCCGAAGGAGACGTGGCGGAATTCGACGGCGCCTTTCACCTCTTCGGGCGCAATGTGCGCGGCGGGCGTTTCCTGCGGTTCTTCCTCCTCTTCGAGGAATTCAAAGACGCGGCCTGCGGCGGCAGAGGCGGACTGGAACAAGTTCGCCGCCTGCCCGAGCTGCGACAAGGGAGACTGGAAGAGGTTGATGTAGAGAAGAAAGGCGGCAAGATCGCCGAGCGTTGCCCCGCCGCGCGCCATCAGGATGCCCCCTACCACGCAGATGGCGACATAGCCGAGCTTGGAGATGAAGGTCGTCAGGGGATGGGCGATCGCCGAGATGACGTTGGCGCGGTACATGGAAGCGCGGAGGCGTTCGTTGCCCTGTTCGAAGCTTTGCAGGGCGCGCTCCTCGGCGCCGTAAGCGCGGATGAGCTCGAGCGAGGAGTAGTACTCCTCTGCACAGCCGTTGAGCGCTCCGAGCCGCTGCTGCTGGGCGCGGAAGTACTTCTGCGAACGGCGCACGATGAAGGCGATGACAAGGAGAGAGAAGGGAACGGTCGCAAAGGCGGTGAGCGTCATCCACGGGTCGGTGAGGAACATCATGACGATGACGACGACGAGCTGCACCGCCGCCGTGAGCGACGTGCTCAGCGAGCTTGCCATGGACTGGGCGACGGTATCGACGTCGTTGGTGACGCGGGAGAGCGTATCGCCCAGGGCGTGGCCGTCGAAATAGCGCATGGGAAGCCTGCCGAGCTTGGCGGAGATATCCGTGCGCAAACGGCGCGCGACGCTCTGATTGATGCCCGCCATGAGATAGGCTTGCAAATAAGAGCAGAACGCGGAGCCTAAGTACATGCCCGTGAGCGTCAGACCGAGGCGGAGGATGACGTTCATATCGATGACGTCTGCCATCGTGACGGAGCCCGATGCCTGACGGGATGCCGATTCGATGTAGTCGGTGAGCTCCTTTAAGAAGGTGGCGGCAAAGACGGTGAGAAAGACGCCCGCGATGCTCAGAATGAGCACGGCGATAAGCCCCGCAAGATGGCGCTTGCAGTAAATAAGTAATTTGGAAAGCGGCGATCTGTTCTTTTGTTGTTTCATCTTGCAAGCTCCTCTTGGGTCATTTGTGATTGTGCTATTTCGAGGTATGCGGGACAAGTTTTAAGCAATTCTTCATGCGTGCCTGCGCCTGCCATTTTGCCGTGGTCCAAAACGACGATGACGTCGGCATCGCGCACGGTGGAGATGCGCTGGGCGACGATGACTTTGGTGGTGCCTGCAAAGCGCTCTTTGAGGTTTTTCCTCACTTTGGCGTCCGTTGCGAAGTCGAGCGCGGAGAAGCTGTCGTCAAAGAGCACATAGGAAGGCCTGGCGGCAACGGCGCGGGCGATGGAGAGGCGCTGGCGCTGCCCGCCCGAGAAGTTGCGGCCGCCCTGCGCGACCTCTGCCTGCAAGCCCCCCTTTTCCGTGATGAACTCTGCGGCACAGGCGGCGTCGGCTGCCGCCATGAGGGCTTCGTCCGAAAGCGAAGGGTCGGCGAAGGCGAGATTTTCGCGG
The DNA here is from genome assembly GCA_944376295.1 of uncultured Clostridia bacterium. Lineage (GTDB taxonomy): Bacteria > Bacillota > Clostridia > Christensenellales > Borkfalkiaceae > Gallimonas. The sequence continues at coordinate 134,154 of CALWCE010000003.1, read as the reverse complement.
ATGGTGCCCGAAAGAAGCGCGCTCTTTTGCGGGGCGTAGCCGAGGTGGCTGCGGAGCTCCTTTTGCGGGACGTCCTTAACGTTCATGCCGCCCACGAAGACTTCGCCCGCGTCGGCATCGAGAAAGCGCAGAAGGAGCTTTAGAAGCGTCGTCTTGCCTGCGCCCGTGCCGCCCACGACGGCGAGCGTCTGCCCCCTCTCCACACGGAAAGAAACCCGGCTTATCACAGGCGCGCCGCCGTAGCTTGCGGAAACGCCTTTCATCTCGATGGAGCCGTCGGGGGTATAGGAGACGGGAGCGGCGGGGTCTTGGAGTTCGGACTGCTTTTGGAGCACTTCCAGAATGCGCTTTGCGGAGACCTGCGCGCGCGGGATCATGTTGAAGAGCATGATGAGCACCATGAACGCCGTGACGACCTGCGAGGCGAGCTGGGTGAAGGAGAACATTTCGGGAAAGAAGGCGGCGTTGTTGTCGCGCACGATGATGAAGCACCCCAGCCAATAGATGGCGAGCGTCAGGCCGTTGAAGATGAGCATCATGAGGGGGTTCATGAGCGCCATCGCGCGGCCTGCGAAGGTGTTGTTCTTCTGAAGGGCGGCGCTCACCTCTTCGAAGCGGGCGCGCTCGTACTCCTCCGCATTGTAGGCGCGCACGACGCGGATGCCCGTGAGCGTATCACGCAAGGTGCCGTTGAGGCGGTCGGTGAGCTTCTGGACGAGCTTGAAGCGGGGCAGCGTGACGGCGAGGATGGCGGCGATGCCGCAAAGCAGGATGACGACGGCGCCAGCCGTGACGAAGGTGAGTTCGCCGCTCGACTGGGCGATGCGGACGATCGCCATGCCAGCCATGAGGGGCGCGCCCACGCCGAGGCGAAGGATGAGCACCATCGAGGAGACGACCTGCTGGACGTCGTTGGTGGTGCGCGTCAAAAGCGAGCCCGCCGTAAACGCGCCTGCCGTGCGGTCGGAAAGCGATAAGACGTGCGAGAACACCTCCCCTCTCAGCCGCCGCCCGAGGCCCGTTGAGATGGAGGCGGAGAGGAAGGTCTCTGCGATGGTCGCAAGGACGCTCACCGCCGCGAAGGCGAGCATGATGCCGCCCGTTCTGAGGATGGAAAGCGCCTCTGCGCCCGCCTGCATCTGTTCGACGATGCGCGCCGTGTAGGTGGGAAGCGTGACGTCGGCAAACACCTGCACGACGAGGAATGCAAGGAGCAAAAGAAAGAAGAAAACTTGTTTTTTGGTGAGATAGCGAATGAGGCAAAACATGATGCCCTCCCTTTGTTCTGCTTTATACTGTAAGGGAATAATAGGAACCCGATCAAAAGCGCGTATTTTGCCCCGATACTGCGTTAAGGCCCTTGACCGTGCGCTCGGCACGGCCTGCGGCCCTTGCCTTGTCTGGGGGCAAAACCGCAGCTTTTGATTGCTTCGCACTTTTGGCGAGTAGATTTTGAGATGCTTTGCCGTGAAGAGGATGCAGCAATACCGCCGTATTGCAAAGACGATGAACGGCAAGGCGTCCAATTCATACCACAGCCCTCGCGAAATTTTACGATGTAAAATTTTGCGAAGAGGAGCGGCAGACGAAAAAGGCGCGGCGGTCGGCTTTGCCGAATGCCCGCAAGACGCGTCTTGCCGCGACGAAAAAGCGTGGTTCGTACTGTTCCCTTACAGTATTGTAGCATAAACTTTACATGTTGTCAAGTGTTTAAGGCAAAAATGATTGACAGGTTGTAAAGAATTTTTGCGCAAACGCTTGCCTTTCGGGGGAAAATGTGCTATCTTGAAGGCATGAACAAGTTTGAAGAAAAGCGTGCGGAGCGAAAGAAGATCATTCTGACGGAAGCGAAGAAGCTCGTTCTGGAGCGCGGCATCTATGACGGGGCGATGAGCGAGCTCGCCGTGCGGGCGGGCATCTCGCGCCAGCAGCTCTACAACTATTATAAAAATCTCGACGAGGTGCTTTCGGGCATCATGGAAGAACTCGTTGCGCACTCCTATCTTGCGCGCATCGCGGACGCCGCCGAGGTGGATACGCCCGAAAATCTCATCCGCTATGCCATCCTCGCCTTCAAGGACCTCTCGCCCGAGGTGCATGAGGATCTTCTGTTCATGAACTTGTATTCGGTGCACCTTGCGACCGCCCCTTCTGTGCATGCGGAGCGCAGGCCGGCGCGCATCCTGCTCTTTGAAAAGCAGATCGTGCGCGGGCAGGAAACGGGCATATTCCGCAGCGACAGGCCGCTTGAAGAGCTGACGGCGACCGTCTCTGTGCTGCTTGCGGGATATACCTTCCACTGCGAGACGCTCTCCGAAAACGCGAGGGCGCGGATGCTCGGCGAGGAGATGCTGCACCGCCTTGCCGATATGGTCTTGGCGTACTTGAAGGGCTCCCCCACGCCTGCGGTGTGAGAACGGGGAAAACGGCTCCCCCACGCCATCTGTGTAAATTCTTTGGAAAGAAGGCGGGAATTGAGCGCTTTACTTGAATCAGTTTAGGTTTACGAGAAGTAATCGGAGAAAAAAGGCGATAATTTTGCAAAAAAGCCAAATAATCTGATAGACTTATTCGGATATATCTGATATAATGATGCCAAGATCGAACGTGGCCGAAGCTTCACGACATCATTTCCCCCTATATTTTGATCAAATTCGGCGGCTTCGATCGACAATTTACAAAAAGGGAACGGTACACTCCGTTCCCTTTTTTGTTGTGCAGATCGGACGCGGAGGATGCGGGGGCAACAAAAAAGACGGTCGAAGGAACGACCGCCTTTTTTCAGGGGGAGGAGGATGTGCGGTGTTTGAGGTGCGCGGAAGACCCACGAGCCGTGTATGCTAAGAGCGCGGCGGGTCCGGGCGCACCAATGCGAGAAACTTCGAGGGCTTCGCGCGGTGCCGAGGCAAGGGGCTTCGGGTGCTTCGCGCTCCGCCGAGGCAAGAGGCTTCGGCGGAGCTATGTGCCGCTGCTTTCTTCGAGGGCGGGTTATTGGTTTGCCGCGCGGGTGAGAGCGACGGCGGCGGAAGTCTTCTTTTCGATCTCTTCGGGAGTCCCCTTCACCATCCAGCTGCCGCCGCAGGCGAAAATATTGGGGAAAGAGAGGTATTCGTTGAGGTTATCGGGGCCGACGCCGCCCGTCGGCATGAAATGGACCTGCGGGAAGGCGGCGGACAGCGCTTTGATAGTCTTTAATCCCCCGAAGTCGCCCGCGGGGAAGAATTTGAGGTGATCGTACCCGAGCGAAAGCGCCTTGATGACCTCCGTCGGCGTGACGACCCCGGGGAGATAAGGGATCCCTTCCCGCATGCACACTTTGGCGACTTTTTTGGAGCAGCCCGGGGAGACGATGAACTTCGCCCCCGCCGCGATGGCGCGCTCGCACTGTTCCTTATTGATGACGGTGCCCGCGCCGACAAGCATCTCGGGGAATTTTTGGACGGCGAGGGAGATCGCCGCTTCGGCGCACTCGGTGCGGAAACAGATCTCCGCAACGGGCAGCCCGCCCCTGATGAGCGCGGAGAGCGTGGGCTCGGCGTCTTCGATCGACTTTAACGTGACGACGGGCACGAGCTTGCATTCTTGGATACGCTTTAATACTTCGTTCATTGGTTTGCCTCCTTGAGATAACGGTCGAAAAATTGTCCTATCTTTTTGTTGGCATCCTGCGCTTCGGGCAGCGCCGCGATGATGGGGAATGCGTGCATCAGATCATGATAGACTTCAAGCTCACAGGGGACGCCTGCCGCTTTCAGCTTTTCGGAAAAGCGCACGGAGTCGTCGTAGAGATACTCACTGTCGGAAACGGTCAGAAAACAGGGCGGGAAGCCCGCGACGTCGCCAAAAAGAGGCGAAGCGAGCGGATCGAAAGCCCGTTCGGGATCGCGGAGATAGGTCGCGCGCACTTCCGTGAGGAAGGTCTTGCCCAGCATGCAGTCGGTGGCGGCGTTGTTCCGATAGGAAGGGAATTCCTCCCGATATTGCAGCGTCGGCGAGAGCAGCGCGGCACAGGCGGGAAGCGGGAGCCCTTCCGCCCTGGCGGAAAGAAGGGTGGACGCGACGAGGTTGCCGCCCGCACTCTCCCCCACAATGGCGATGTTTTGGGGATGGTACCGTTTGAGGATGGCGCGGTAGTGGGAAAGGCAGTCCTCGGGCGCCGCGGGGAAGGGATGCTCGGGCGCAAGACGGTAATCGGCGCTCCAGACGTTGTAGGAAAGCTCTTTTGCGAGATAGCCCGTGAAGTTGCGGCGGGCTGCCGAGGAACCGCCCAAAAAGCCTCCGCCGTGGATATAAAAGACGAGCTTATCTTTGGGGTTTTCGGGGCAGGAGAGAAATTCGCCTGCAAGCGGTGCGGGAAGCTCCCCTACCGAAACGCCTTCGGGTGCTTCCAGGATGCGTTCCCCGACGCGGCGGGCGGCGTAGTCGGGCCAATGGTTTTCGTCAAAGTCGCTCTTCCCCTGCAGGATGAAGCGGAAGGCGGTATCGTGCATTTCACTCATAGAATGTGCTCCTTGAACGGGCGGCGGACGTCAGGCGCGGTCCTTGCGGACGGCTTCGAAGAGGCCGGAAAGATAGGCGGCGCCGAGGGCACGATCGTAGAGGCCGTAGCCGGGTTTTCCTTCCTCGCCCCAGATATTTCTGCCGTGGTCGGGACGGACATAGCCCGTAAAGCCGTTCTCTTCGAGCGCTTTGACGATGGCGTAGATATCGACGTTGCCGTCCTTAGTCTGATGGCCGTTTTCGTAGAAGTCCGTCTCGTTGACGAATTTGAGCTGACGAAGGTGCGCGAAGTAGATGCGTTTTGCGTACTTTTCCGCCATCTTGGGAAGGTCGTTGAATCGCCCTGCGCCGAGGCTCCCCGTGCAGAAGGTGAAGCCGTTGTGGATATTTGGAACGGCGTTTATCATCTTTTCGTAGCTCTCCGCGCCCGTGACGATGCGGGGAAGGCCGAAGATATCCCAGGGCGGATCGTCGGGGTGGATCGCCATGTTGATGCCCGTTTCGTCGCACGCGGGCATGATGCCGTTCAGGAAATAGACGAGGTTTTCAAAAAGCTGTTCGTGCGAGATATTCTCATACTCTTTGAGGAGGCCGCCAAGCTCTTCAGGAGTGTAGCTTTCGTCCCAGCCGGGAAGGCGCAAGTTGTGCTTATCAAGCTTTTGGAAGTCCGCCTCTTGATAGGCAAGGCAGACGGCGCCGTTTTTTTGCACATAGTGAAGGTCGGTGCGGAACCAATCGAAGACGGGCATGAAGTTGTAGCAGATGCACTTCACGCCGAATTTGCCCAAATTGCGGATGGTCTCCGCATAGTTGGCGATGAGACGGTCGCGCGAGGGCTTGCCGAGCTTGATATCTTCATGCACGGGGACGGACTCGATGACTTCCATCTCAAGCCCCGCTTGTTCGCACAGCTCTTTGAGGCGGGCGATCTTTTCACACGGCCAGACTTCGCCCACGGGGACGTCATAAACAGCCGTGACGACGCCCGACATGTTGGGGATCTGCCTGATGTAGGAAAGCGGGATGCAGTCGCTCTCGCCGTACCAACGGAAGGTCATTTTCATAATTGGAGCGCCTCCTTGATGTTGAAGTAGCAGATGTTTTTTGCCGTTTCTAAAGCGGCGGGAAGGTCGTACTCGCCCTTCTCGACGAGGCTTCCGAGATAGTCGGAAAGGATGCGGCGGAAGAAGTCGAAACGGGCGTAGGAAGAAAACGAGCGGCTGTCGGTGAGCATCCCGTAGGAAGTGCCGAGGGCGGAATATTCCGCGATCGTGGAAAGATTCTTGCGGATGCCCTCCTTCGTATCGTTAAACCACCACGCGGCGCCCATCTTCACATGGCGGAAGGCGCCCGTGAGGCAGGCGAGCGCGGGGAGCTCGGAATCGTTCAAAGTATATAAAATGGTTTCGGGGCGTTCTTCATCGGATAGTTGCCCGAAGAATTGAATGACGCTCTGAATGGGAGAGCGGTCGGCGATGACGTCGAAGCCCGCATCTGCCCCGCACTTTGCGAACATGGGGGCGTTGATGTTGCGCGTCACGGCAAAGTGCAGCTGCATGATGATATGATGCTTTTTGTAGAGGCGGGCGAGCTCGACGAGGAGATACCCGAAGAGCGCCTCTTTTTGCTCTTCCGAGAGCAATCTGCGCTCCGAATACAGTTTTTCGGCAGTACTATGCGTGACATAATACTGTGCAAAACGGCAAAATCCGTGATCCGAGATGCGGCATCCGCGGGAAATGAAGTATAAAAGGCGCTTTTCGACGGCTTTTAAGAGGCCGTTCAGCGTGCTCACATCCTCCCCCGCCGTCTCGCCCAAACGCTCAAGATAACCTTCGTCGAGCGTGAAGAGCTTATCGGGACGGAAGGTGGGAGCAACGATCGTTCCGCCGTATTTGCCGTGGGCCAAAAGGTCGTCGCAGGGGTCGTCCGTCGTGGCGACGAACTCCACCTTGTACTGCTTCAAAAGAGTGGAAACAGAGATATTCTGAAGCTTTTCGTTGGCGGCGTCGAAGATGCGGTCGGCGCTCTCCGCGCTCAGCGGTTCGAAGATGCCGAACACTTGCTGAAGCTCCATGTGCGTCCAATAGTAGAGCGGGTTCCCCGCGAGCTTTGGAAGGACGGAGGCGTAGGCACGGAACTTTTCGCGCCAGGAAGCACTGCCCGTGATGAGCTCCTCCCCCACCCCCGAAAGGCGCATCGCCCGCCATTTATAGTGATCGCCCGAGAGCCAGAGTTCGCCGATGTTTTGGAATTTGGCGTCGTCTTTGATCTTATACTGATCGAGATGGCAGTGATAGTCGATGATGGGAAGGTCTTTGACTTCCGAATAGATCTTTTTCGCCGACTCATTGTTCAAAAGCAGGTCGGACCCGAAGAAGGATTTCATAATTTCTCCTTATTTGTTGTCTGATTGCACGCTCAAAGTTTCCAGGTCTCTTTCCAGCGGAGAATGGGTCTCTCCCCCTCCCACTCGAGAGGCAGGAACACATAGTCGGCGAGCGAGGTGTTGCACGCTTCCGACAGATGGATGGCGACCTTCATCGCCTCTTCGCGGTCGCGGACGGGGTCGAGGCCAAGCTCTTTGAGCTTTGCCATGATCTTTTTCTGCGTGGCGGGGTCGGGACGGAGATCGCCCGTGTAGCTCCAATCGTTGAGCTCGGGCATCCACCTGTCACCGAGATACAGATACTGCCCGTTCACCTCGATGACGCAGGTGCTCTGCGAGTGGAAGGTGGTGTTGGAAGGGTCGCCCTCTGAAAGGTCGCCGAGGACGGTGTAGCCGCGGAGCGGGTCGTCGGAGACAGCCACTTCCGAGGGGTTGGGGCGATAGCCCGTCATGCCGCTCGTGATGAGGTAATGACGGCCATTCCGCACGAAATGGGTGGGCGCTTCGCGCGTTTCGGGCGGTTTTCTGCCCGAGTAGATGGCGACGGGCTCCCCTTCCACCTCAGTATAGTCGGCGGAAAGGTGCGCGCCCAGAAGATCGGTGTGATCGGCTTCAAAATAGATGTAGGCATTGCCCTTCTCGTCCTTCCAAAGGTCGAAGTCGCCGCACTTGCGGCCGTACGGGAAATAACGGCCGTTCACGATGGTGTAGGGGCCTTTGAGGGCGTCCGCCGTGAGGACGGCGTAGTGCGAATCGTCGCAGAATTTGAGCCAGAGGACGTACTTTTTCGTCTTCCCGTTGAAGAGAAGGTGCGGGCGGTCGAGATGGCGCGCGGGATGCAGGATGCTCTCCCTGTTTTCAAGGTCGGGCGGCACGATGAGCCCTTCGTCCTGCCAATTCATGAGGTCGTTCGAGGAATAGAGACGCACGCCCCACGTCCAGACTTCGTCTTCGCCCGTGGTGTGATCCTTGTTTTCGCCGAGCCAATAGTAGGTGCCGTTCTCTTGGAAGATCTGCCCGCCGTGCGCCTGGATGCGCTTGCCGTCGGTATCGAGCCAGGGGGCGCCGGGAGTAAATGCGGTGTACATGATGAACTCCTTATGATGAAAGTTGCCGCAGTGCGACAAAGGATGGCGCGATGAATGCACGCTCAGACTTGTTTGAGTGGGCAGTCGCGTGCAGGGCAAGGAGGGCGCGGCTTTGCGAGGGGAGTGTATAAAGACATACATGACCCGAAGCAGAACGCAAGCCCGACACCGCCATGCACGATGAATGCACGCTCAAACGCCCGAGTAAGCCGAAAATCCACCATCCACGGGAATCACGGTTCCCGTTACAAAGCCGCTCGCTTCGTCGTCGGAGAGCCACAATAACGCGCCGAGAAGGTCCTTCGTTTCGCCGAACTTCTTCATGGGCGTTGCGGCTAAAATTTTGCCCGTGCGCGCCGTGGGAGAGCCGTCCTCATTGAAAAGGAGAGCGCGGTTCTGATTGGTGACGAAAAATCCGGGCGCGATGGCGTTGCAGCGGATGCCCTTCGAAGCAAAGTGCACCGCGAGCCACTGCGTGAAGTTGGAAATGCCTGCCTTTGCCGCGGAATAGGCGGGGATCTTGGTCAAGGGGCGGTAGGCGTTCATCGAACTGATGTTGATGATGTTGCCGCCCGTCTCTGTCATGTCGGCGGCGAAGACCTGCGTGACGAGGAACGCCGTCGTGATGTTGAGGTCGAACACGAACTTGATCCCGCTCTCGTCGAGGGCGAAGAAGTCCTTCTGCGCTTCCTCGGCTGCCGTTTCATTGTCCGTCGTGGCGCGAGGATTGTTGCCGCCTGCGCCGTTGATGAGGAAGTTGACGGCGCCGAACGCTTCGTTGACTTCCTCTTTGGCAGCTTTGATGCTCTCTTTATCGAGGCAGTTGCAGCGGACGGCAATGGCGTTTTCGCCGAGCTCATCGGCGACAGCTTTGGCGGCATCGTAGTTGATGTCGAGCAAGGCGACTTTGGCGCCGCACTCAGCAAGGGCACGGGCGAATTCGCTCATAAGGACGCCGCCCGCACCCGTGACGGCGACGACTTTATCGCTTAAATCGACTTGAAAAGGCAGTTTCATAAGTTTCCTCCTGATTCTTGGCTTTGTTCCCCTATATGATAGCACATCGGACTGTTTTATTCTATCAAAATTGTTGGAACGATGACAAATTTTTGTTTTTTTCTTGCCGTGAGGGTCAATTTCCGCCGAGATCGCGCAAGAAAGCCGCTTTGAGGCGGGCCTCCTCCCCTTCCGCGTTTCCCTCTTTGACAAGTTCGAGGAAGGCGGGGAGCTGCGCCCACGAGGCTTCCTCGCTTCTTACGAGAATGGGATAGAAGAAGACGCCGTTTTCGTTTGCCGCCTTCTCGTCGCCCGGGGCGTCGCCGCACATGACGACGCTTCGGGGCGTGTACCCCTTTTTGAGGAGCTCTGAAATGCAGTGGGCTTTGGAGCCGTCCTGCTGGGTCGTGAGGACGTCGACGTGAGCAAGCAGGCCCGAGCGCCGCCACTCCTCCTCCACCGCCGCATAGTTGGCGCTGGAGACGACGGCGATATCGAAGGACTTGTGCGCCTCTTCGAGAACTTCTTTGACGCCGCGAAAGGCGGTTTTTTCCTCGTCGGTGAGTTCGCCGATCGCCTTGTTGACGGCGCGCGACCAGGCAAGCGCCTTGGAAAAGACGGGGTTTTCGGCGGCGTGAGCTTCGACGGCGCGCTCGGAAAGTTCTTTGCTGTTGTTTGCCCATCGGGAGAATGCCGTGACGTTCTGATCGTCGGGGAAGAGCTCCGTCAAAATGTGGGCGAGGCCCAAAAAGCGGTTGATGCCGCGCGTCATGGAAAAGAGGTTGATCTCGTTCCAGCGCTTTAAGGCGGCGTCGCGGCCCTCCTTTAAGCCCCACTCGTCGGCAAAACAGGGGCCGAAACAGCGGAAGTGCTTGATGTTCATGGTGTCCATCGCGCAGCCGTCGCTGTCGACGCAGAGAAGGAAGGGCTTGCGGCGGACAAACTCATGCAGAGAATGCGCCATCGTTAAAACCTCGTGTCGAGCATGCCGCAGAAGGCGTCGACGGGAGAGACGCCCACAAATTCGTTCTTGCCTTCGAGCTTATCGAGGAAGGCGTCGACGGTCGCTTCGTTGGCATCGTAGCAGTTGACGAAGGTCTTGATCTGCGGCACGTCCACCAAGTGGAAGGGGCAGTTGAAGGAGACGAAAACAGTCGGGATCTCGTTGACGTACCAGGGGTTATCCCACCCGCCCTTGCCGATCGCCCATTCGAGGCGCTGCGTCGTGCGCATCGTCGAAGAGACGTTCGCATAGCAGAGGACGAGGTCGTAGTTGTCGGTGAGCGCCGAGACGGACTGTTTGAGGCCGTAAGCGCCCTTGTTGCCCTTCTGCGAGAGGAGCTTGGTCGCTTCATCGCCGCCCTTTTGCATGAGTTCGACGATCTTGGCAACGGGGTCGACGTATTCGGTGACCGCAAAGCCGCGCGCCTCCAACTTCTCTTTGAGCTGATTTTTGAGCTTGGAGCCGTCCGCGCCCATGCCTGCGCGCCGCCATTTCGGGCGGGCTGGATACGGAGACCGCCTATACGCTCGGGGAGCTCTATGTGCAGCGCATCGAAAAGGCGGAGACCCTGACCGAGCTCGGGAAGCTTTCGCAAGCCATCAAACGGGACTATTGCAGGCGGGTGAAACAGCTCTCCGCGCCGAAGATCGACAATTTGTATGTGCTGAGATCGGCGGAATATGTGCAGAAGCACATCTATGAAAGGGTGACGGCAAGAGAGCTTGCGCAAAAAGCGGGCGTTTCGCCCGAGTATCTTTCGACGCTCTTTTCCGAGCACATGAAGTGCTCCATCCCGCAGTATATCGCGCGGCAGAAGATCTTAGAGGCCAAGAAGCTGCTGCGGTTCACCGAGAAGCCGCTTTCGGAGATCGCGGCGCTTCTCAATTTTTCCTCGCAGAGCTACTTTCAGGCGCAGTTCAAGAAGATACGGGGCATCACCCCTGCCGCCTACCGCGAAAAATACCGCATGGGGATACGGGGAGAGTGAAGTGTGCGCGGAGCCGCCCGCGCCGAAAAACGGCGCGGGCGGCGGGAACGGCGCGGGTAGAAAAGCGGCGCGGACATAAAAAGAATGGCGCGGGGCGCCCTGCCGCATGGCAGGGCGCCCCGCGCCGTTTTTTGTTTTGTTCCCCTACCGCCGAGGCTTCGGGGCAAAGATCAGACTTTCTCTTTGAGGAGGGGCGTGATGCCGCGCTCGTCTTTGCCCAGCTTTTGCAGGAGGGAGAGGAAGCTTTCGAAGGGGTGCGCCTGTTCCATCATGCCCTGCAGGTCTTCTCAAAGAGGGCGAGATCGGTTTTGCCGAGACAGGATTCGACTTCCGCCCGAAGCGGCCCCGGGATGCCGATGGCGCGGAGAAATTTGTCCGTCGTAACTTAAGCCGTGCCGCCGAAGGAGAAGGAGAGAAGATCGCACGGCTCTTTGCCGCAGAAGACGAGCCGAAGCGGCTTTGTGCCGTATGCCGAGAAAGGACAGGTGACCTTTTGCCAGGTTTGGGAGGCGGAAAAACTCGCGTTCGCGCACCGTTCCTCGCCCGCGAAGACTTCAAACGCGCCTGCGCCGCCGCGCACGGTGAGGGTAAGCGGCGCAAGCCGCAAAGCAGGGTTTGGGGAAGGCACTCCCCAACAAGTTTCCCGCGAGGGGCAAAACCGCAGAATTGCGGATTTTGGCACCGTGGTAGAAACTTGCTCTGTAACTGCCGCAGACTGTTCCTGTCTGGTTCTTCCGTACATAGAACGGACAGGACAGGGCTTGCGGCCCGCTGTGGGCGGCCTTTTTTCCTTTCCGCTAAAGATACATTTCAAAGGCCGCCAGCTACCCGTTGGACGGGGATTTTTCAAAATTTCTTTTGCCTTAGTAATCCGGGAACGGTGGTTTTGGCAACCGGCGGGGCAGAGAATTTTTCCTTTCACTCCCCACACCACCGCGTTTTGAAATTTGCCAAACGGGGCAGGCAGCTTTTTTCTGGCTTCATCTACCTACTACGGGTAACTTTGCGATTTTGCCAAATGGACAACAAAAAAAGCAGCAAATCTTTTTCAGACTTACTGCTTCTGCTGGCCGCCGGTGGCGGCTGGTATTTAGTTTTCAATAGTTTTTCAGTTCGACAAACTGGAAGTTGTCTTAGAGTTTTAATACGGCAATTAGCTCTTCTCCGTCCTTTTCTCCGGTCTCTATAAATCCAAAAGAGGCATACAAAGATTTGGCAACTGCGTTTTCTGGCTCATATGACAGCCAACAGAAATCGGCTTTACCACAGGGAAATGTTCTGATAAATCTTAACGCAAGTTCTACCGCCTGTTTTCCATATCCCCTGTTTTGATAGTTCTTATCTATCATCAATCTCCACAGGTTATAATTCCCGTCTGCTATGGCAGGTGCATCTTTCCAATAATCATCTTTGTCATAACCAATCATCACAAAACCGACTGGGTTATTACCTTCAAAAATTCCAAATGGAAAAGCATACCCGTTGGATGTAATAGCGGTATACGCTTCAATAATACTAATATCATTACTGGCGACAAAATTTTTCTGACTATCTGAGACATTTAACTTTAGAATATCCCAGATATTTTCGCCATTTATTTTTTCCAGATGAATCATTCTATTTACCTCCACAAGCTCTAATTTGCGAGCGGTTCATAAAGATCTGAAGTTTTCAGTCTGATCGCTTTCATCTTTCTCCTATCCGCACAAGACGTGCGATTTTATGTATTCCTGCGACCAGTATAACACAGCGTTTTGTTGGCTTCTCGCAAAACTATGTACGCTTTGATAAAATGTTTACCTTATCCCTGCTGCGAGGCGGAGGAGGTGCGGAGCGAGCCGTCGATGAGGACAAAACACAACAGCGCGCAGACCGCGTATGCAAGGAAGAGAAGGAGCGCCGCGAACACGATGCTCCACGAGGCGACGAGAGAAAGCACGGGAAGGAGCACGTTTTCCGTCACATACGGGAAGGCGAAGAAGGTGCATGCAAGAAATGCAAGGACGGGAACGGCGATGCGGGCTCCCTGCGGCAGCGTGTATCCGATCGCGGGGAGCGCCATCAGGAAAAGAAGTTCGAACGCCGCCCAGGCAAGGAAGATGAGGACAAGTTCCAAATAGAGGACGGGCTCCGAGCTCAAAAAGGCGTAGACGGCGGAGAAGATATCCTGCGCGCTCACCCCGAAGAGCGGGATGAGATCGACGGCGGGAAGGAGCAAAAAGACCGAGGCGATGAGGACCCCTCCCCCGAGGAGCAGGAAGCAGTAGCCCGTGAGGAAATGCGCTGCGACCTGTCTGCGCGAGACGGCAGGACGGGCGGGGTTGGTCGGTTTGGGATCGGGCGCGGGCTTGGGTGATTTGGGGTCGGGCGCCGCGGCGGGCTCGGGCGCGATGGGCGCGGGAGCAGGCTCGGGGGCGTTGGGAGCGGAAGTCGGCTCCGCTGCCGCATTCGGTACTTTGGGCGCTGCGGGGGCATACAAAAGGCGCGAAAAGCGCACGAGCGCGATGATGAGGGGCGAAAGCAGCGCCGCCGCGCCGCCGAGCCAGGCGAGCAGCGTGAACAGCGTGCGGAGGAATACCTCGTTCATGAGCCAAAGGCGCACGAGGAGCGTGAAGACGAGCGCCGGAACGGCGGACGACACAAAGGCGATGAAATATGGTCTGAGCTCAGTGAGGACGCGGCTCTTCATTGGATGGCCTCCTTATCATAGGGCTTGGAGCGGGATATGGGGATCGGGCGGGTTCCGCTTGGGCGGGTTCGCTTGGGAGGATTCGCCGTCACGGGCAGGCCGCCGTGAGCAGCGAAAGTTTACTCTTCGCGGAGCAGGCGCTTTAAGATATACTCGCAGGCGATGCGGCAATGCTCGTAGGTGAGCCCGCCCTGGAAGTACGCCGTGTAGGGCTTGCGGATGGGCGCATCGGCGGAGAGTTCGATGCTCGCCCCCTGCACAAAGCTGCCTGCCGCCATGATGACTTTGCAGTCGTAGCCGGGCATATCCCACGCCTCGAGATGCACAAAGCTGTCAACGGGAGAGCACTCCTGCACCGACTGGATGAAGCCCGTAAGCTCCTCTTCCGTGTTGAAGCGGACGGCGCGAGTGATGTCGGCGGGCAGCTTATCGGCAGACGGGAAGTTCTCATAGCCGAGAGCGTCGAGACACGCGCCGATGAGAAGCCCCCCTTTGAGCGCCTGCGCGACGGTGTGCGGCGCGAGAAAGAGCCCCTGATAGTAGTACTGATAGCCATAGGCATAGGAGCCGACCTCCCCGCCGACGGAGGGCGCGGTGAGACGGTTTTCGATGCGCGTGATGCATCCCTCTTTGCCTGCGATGTAGCCGCCCGTGGGAGCGAGCCCGCCCCCGGGATTCTTGATGAGAGAGCCGACGATGACGTCCGCCCCCACTTCGGTGGGTTCGCGCGTTTCGACGAATTCGCCATAGCAGTTATCGACGAAGATGACGCCCTCAAAGCCCGCGGCGCGGACGAGGGAGCACATCCTTTCGATCTCTTCCACCGTGAAAGCGTCGCGGAGCTCATAGCCGCGCGAACGCTGGATGTAGACCATTTGATAAGTTTTTTGAGAAAGGGCGGCGCGGACGGCCTCTTCATCGACCTTGCCCTCTTGGGTGAGGGCGACCGTCTCGAAAGATATCTTGTAATCTTTGAGCGAGCCGTTCCCCTCCCCCCAGACGACGCCGCGCAGGGTATCGTAGGGCGTGCCCGTGATGCAGAGGACGCTGTCAGAAGGCACGAGCAGGCCGAAGAGGGCGACGGTGAGGGCGTGCGTGCCCGAAAGGAGCACGGGAGAGGCGATCGCGCGCTCCGCCCCGAAGGCACGCGCAAAGACGCGGCCGAGCGTGTCCCTCCCCTCGTCGCCGTAGCCGTAGCCCGTCGAAGGGGCGAAGTGACGGAGCGCGATCATCTCCTCGCGGAACGCATCGAGCACTTTGCGCTGATTGAAGAGCGACGTTTCGTCGATCAGAGAAAAGCGGGAGGAGAGCGCTTTCTCCTCAGCCGCGATGAGTTCAATTGCCTTCATAGAGCGAACAAACCTCCTGTACGAGCGCCTCAACGGGTTTGGGCGCGAGCCAGACGACATTGCGTTTTCTTAAATATGTTAATTGCCGTTTGGCGTAATTGCGTGTATTTTTCTTGATTATGTCTGACATAGTATTGATTTTGTCTGACATAGTACTATGCAAATCGCTGTTTTTTAAGATCTCGACTACTTCTTTGTAGCCGATGCCCTGCATACATTGGGCATTTTCGGGAATTCCGCTTTTAAGGAGCCCTTCCACTTCTTCGACAAGCCCTGCCTTCATCATCTCGTCGACGCGGGCGTCGATGCGGGCGTAGAGTTCCTCCCTGGGGTAGTCCACCCCCACCGCGAGGACGGGAAGGCGGGGGATGCGCTCGTCGTGCTGTTCGGACTTGCGCGTTCCCGTGAGTTCGTATATTTCGAGCGCGCGGATGACGCGCTTTTTGTCGTTGGGGTGCAATACTTCGGCGGAGGCGGGGTCGATCTCTTGAAGGAGCGAAAAGAGCGCCTCTTTCCCCTCCCGCTCAAAGATCGCCTCGTACTTTTTTCGGACGCTCTCATCTGCGGGCGCGCCGCCTAAGGTACGCTTGTAGAGGAGCGCATCGAGATAGAAGGACGTGCCGCCGACTATGATGGGCACTTTGCCGCGGGCGACGATGTCTTTCAGAATGGGAAGGGCGAGGCGTTCGTAGTCGCTTGCAGAGAAGCTTTCGGTGGGCGCGACGACGTCGATCATGTAGTGCGGGATGCCGCCCATCTCCCCTTTCGAAGGCTTTGCAGTGCCGATGTTGAGCCCTTTGTAAACGAGGAGGGCGTCCGCCGAGACGATCTCGCCCTTCAGACGCTTTGCGCATGCAACGGAGAGCGCCGTCTTGCCCGACGCCGTGGGGCCTGAGATGACGAGCGCCTTCATACGATCCTCTTGAAGAGCTTTTCAAAGTCGCTCTTTTTCATTCTGACGACGGCGGGCCGCCCGTGCGGGCATTTCAAGCCCATGTCCCCGTCCATATCAGAAAGCAGACGCTTTGCCTCCTCTTCTGTGAGCCGTTCGCCGCCCTTGACCGCCGCTTTGCACGCCATCGTGGCGAGTTTATCGCGGGCAATCTCAGAAAGGCGGATGGCGCGGAGCGATTCCATCGAGGAGAGCACTTCGCGGAAGAACGCCTCGATATCCATGCCGAAGAGATCGAGCGGCACCGCAGAGACTTTGACGGACGTGCCGCCGAATTCGTCGATGTCGAACCCGAGGGCGCGGAGAGCCTCGAACTGCGAGGTGAGGAAGGAAAATTCCTGCGCGTTGACGTTCAAAATATAGGGCATGAGCATGGGCTGGGAGAGCGGCGTGCGCGCTTCGCACTTATTCTTGAGCTTTTCGTAGATGAGCCGCTCGTGCGCCGCGTGCTGATCGATAAAGTACGCCTCATCGCCGCGCTCGAAGATGAGGTACGTTTCGAAGAGTACGCCGCGAAATATGAGCGTAGAAGGGTCGATCTTCTGCTGTTTTGCCCTTTCGTCGCGCTCCAAAAGGTATTTTTTGTTCTCCTCGAAGGCGTCTTCCTGCTCTTCCTGCGGGGCGGGGCGCGAAGACGCGAGGGGCGAACGCACTTCGAAGGTGTTGGGTTTTTCCTCTTCGAGGGCGCGGACGCGCTCACGGCCGTGAAGTTTGGGGATCTCGAATGCGAGCTCCTTCTTCGCCTCCTCCACGCTCATGCGAGGGGCGGGCTTTGCGGTTTGGGACGCCTCTGCGGGCAAAACCGATTGCGCGGGCGGAGCCTTGAAAGCGGGCGCGGGTGAGGGCGCCGCGGCGGAGTCGGGAACGGCCTGAAAGGCGTGAGCTTCGGGCGAAACGGGCTTGGAAGGCGCGGGCTGCGCTACGGGAGCAGGGGCGCGTTCGGGAGCCTCGGGAAGGGGCGAGACAGCCCCCTTGTTCTTCCCCACCGTGGAGGAAATGGCGGGCGAAATGTATTCGAGCGCCGCAGAGCTCCCGTCGAGCACCGCCGAGATGACGGAATACACCGTGCCGTAGACGATGCGGTTATCGGCAAAGCGGACGTCTGCCTTATTGGGATGCACGTTGACGTCGACGACCTCGGGCGGCACCTCCAAAAAGAGCACATAGAAGGGATACTGCCGCTTCATGAGGTAGCTCCCGTAGGCATTGGTGACGGCGAGCGCGACCGTCTGATTGACGATGTATCTGCCGTTGAGAAAGAGGCTCTGATAGCTTCGGTTGGGCTTGTTGTAGGCGCGGTTGCCGATATAGCCCCAAAGGCGCATGCCGTGCTTTTCGGCGCGGATGGAGATGCAGTTAGAAAGCGTCCCCGCGCCGTAAACGACGGCGAGCGCGCTTTCGAGTCCGTCGCCGAAGGAGCGGTAGCGCACCTTGCCGTTGACGAGATAGGTGAAGGAAATTTCGGGGCGGGAGAGAAGGAAACGCGCCATGATGGCGGTGATATCCCCTTCCTCGCTCGCGTCGCTCTTCAAGAATTTGAGGCGGGCGGGCGTGTTGAAAAAGAGGTTTTCAACGGTGACGACGGTGCCCTCCGCGCCGCCTGCGGGGGAAATTTCGCCGAAGACGCCCCCTTCCACGGTGAGGGAATACGCTTCCTCCCCCTTCGCACGGGAGAGGATGGTCGTCTTGGATACAGAGGCGACGGAGGCGACCGCCTCGCCGCGGAAGCCGAGCGTAAAGATGGCGGCAAGGTCGTCCGCCGTCTTCAATTTGCTCGTGGCGTGCGGCAGGAAGGCGGCTTTGAGATCGTCCTTTTTGATGCCCGAGCCGTTGTCCGTCACGCGGATGAGCTTCTTGCCGCCGCCCTCCGCTTCGACGGTGATCTGGGTGGCGCCCGCGTCGATGGCGTTTTCAACGAGCTCCTTGACGACGGAGTAAGGGCGGTCGACGACCTCGCCTGCCGCGATGCGGTTATAGACTTCGGGGGGCAGAATGTTGATCATTTGTTCTCCTTCCAGCGCACGATGAGCTGAAATGCCGCCATGGGTGTGAGGGTGTTGATGTCGAGCGCAGAAAGCTCGTCAAGGACGGGACTCTCCGCCTCGGGCGATCCGGGCTCTTCGGGCTCTTGGGAAATATTTTGCGCACCGCGTGCGAGGTCGTTCTTTTCGAGCTTTTTTAAGATTCGCTTGGCGCGGGACGTGACTTCTTCCGGCACGCCCGCAAGGGAAGCGACCTCGACGCCGAAACTGCGCGACGCCCCGCCCCGCACGATCTTGCGCAGGAACACAATAGAGCCGTTGACTTCGCGGGCGTTTATTTTATAGTTCTTGACGCCTTCGAGCCGCCCTTCGAGCTCGGTGAGCTCGTGGTAGTGCGTTGCAAAGAGCGTCTTGGCGCGGATCTTTTCGTTGAGATATTCGATGACCGCCCACGCGATGGAGAGGCCGTCGTAAGTGCTCGTGCCGCGCCCCACTTCGTCGAGGATGAGAAGGGAACGGGAAGTGGCATTCCGTAAAATGTTGGCGACTTCCGTCATTTCGACCATGAAGGTGGAGCGGTCTAAGATCAAATTATCGCTCGCGCCGATGCGGGTGAAGATGCGGTCGATGAGCGGCACGCGCGCCCGCTTGGCAGGCACGAAACAGCCGATATGCGCCATGAGCGCGATGAGCGCCGTCTGGCGGAGATAGGTGCTCTTGCCCGCCATGTTGGGGCCCGTGATGACCATCGTGCGATTTTCGCCGCCGTCCAAAAAGCAGTCGTTTGGCACAAAACGATCTTTGGAGAGCGCTTCGACGACGGGATGACGGCCGTCCTCGATCTCAAGCGCGCCGTCTTCGGCGATCTCGGGGCGGCAGTACTTGTTTTCCTTTGCGACGATGGCGAAGGCGAGGAAGCAGTCGAGCTGCGCGACGGCAGAGGCGAGCTGCTGGAAGACGGGGATATTTTGGGAGAGGACGGACAAAATTTCGTCGAAGAGCTCCTCTTCGAGGCGGCGGGAGCGTTCGTCGCTGCCCAAAATCTTGCTTTCGAGCTCTTTGAGCTCTTCCGTCGTGTAGCGTTCGCCGTTCGTGAGCGTCTGACGGCGCACATAGGAATACGGGACTTTCTCCTTGAAAGAATTGCTCACTTCGATATAGTAGCCGAACACGCGGTTGAAGCCCACTTTCAAAGTGCGGATGCCCGTGCGTTCGCGCTCGCGCGCTTCGAGCTCTGCGATGAGGGTGCGGCTCTCCGACTTGACGTCGCGGAGGGAATCGAGCGTTTTGTTGTAGCCGCGGCGGATGAAGTTCCCCTCTTTGCGCGTCGTCGCCGTCTCGGAAATGGCGCTGTCTAAAAGGGCGCAAATTTCGCGCGTATCGGCAAGGTCGGAGGCGATGGCGCGGAGCAGTTCGGAGGAAAAGCCCGTCAGCTGCATCTTTAAGGAAGGGATGGCGGCGAGCGAACGGGAGAGCGAGATGCAGTCCTGCGGCTGCAGATTGCCGTTGGAGATGCGCCCCGTGAGGCGTTCGATATCGCGCATGCCGCCCAAAAGATCGGAAATGCCCATGCGGACGACGGTGGCAGAGGCGAGCTCCTCCACGGCGTCGTGGCGGCGATCAATCTTCTCCTTATCGAGAAGCGGCGTGATGAGCATGGAAGCAAGCTTCCTGGCGCCCATGCCCGTGCGCGTCTTATCGAGGAGCCACAAAAGCGAGCCGTAGCGCTTGCCCTCGGCGTTGTTTTTTAAAATCTCCAAATTGCGGACGGCGACGGGATCGAGCGTCATATAGCCCGCGCTTTCGGAAAGGGTCAGGCGGTTGATGTTGGAAAGAGCGTGCTTCTGCGTTTCACGCAGGTATTCAAGGAGCGCGCCCGCCGCAATGGCGGGGGTGGGCTTTGCATCGAGCCCCAACGCCTCCAAAGACGCCGCATGGAGCTGCTCTTTGAGGTTCTTTTCGGCAGAAGCGGCCGCAAATGCCCACGGGAGATAACAGGAGAAGGCGGGCAGGAGATGCCGCTCGACTTCTTCGCTCTCTTTGACGTCGAGGAGGAGTTCGTCGTTGCAGATGATCTCCGCGACGGAGAGATTGACAAGGTGAGATAAAAGCGCCTCTTTGTCCTCTTCAGAGGAAGCGCAGAATTCCCCCGTCGTGATATCCGCCCAGGCGAGGGCGTACTGCCCCGAACGCCTGACGGCGCAGGCGATGTAATTGTTCTTGCGCTCGTCTAAAAGCCCGTCCTCAATGAGCGTGCCCGCCGAGACGACGCGGATGACGTCCCGCTCCACCATGCCGCGGCCCGCTTCCTTGGGGTCGGAGAGCTGTTCGCAGATCGCGACCTTCTCGCCCAGAGAGACGAGCTTGGAGATATACGTTTCCGCCGCGTGATAGGGAACGCCGCACATGGGCGCGCGCTCTTCGAGCCCGCAGTCCCGCCCCGTGAGCGTGAGATCAAGGAGTTTGGAGACGCGCACGGCGTCGTCGAAGAACATCTCGTAAAAGTCGCCGAGACGATAGAAAATGACGCAGTCTTTGTACTGCTCTTTGACTTTGAGATAGTGCTCCATCATGGGAGAGAGAGCCATAGATGTCCTCCTAAGTATAACAAGTTAAGAAATGAGAATGCGACACCGTATTGCGACGGAGATCTTTTTCAAATAATCGTACCGAACAAAGAGATGCCGTTTGCATGGTCGACTTTCAAATTTACAAACTCGCCGATGACGTTTTTCTCGCTTGCAAAGTAGCCCATGCGGCCCGCTTCGTTGCGGCCTAAATACAGCCCCTTCTTCTCGTCGTAGTCCTCGCACAGAATTTCCGTGACTTTGCCGACATATTCGAGCGATTTGAGCCGTGTGTTTTCGTTGACTGCCTCGACGAGGCGCATGATGCGGCCTTTGGAGACTTCTTCGGGGATGCGCCCCTCCATCTGAGCCGCTTTTGTCCCCGTGCGGGGGGAATAGACGAAGGTGAAGGCGGAGGAAAAGTCCGCCTCTTTGACGAGGGAGAGCGTTTGCAGGAAGTCCTCCTCCGTCTCCGTCGGGAAGCCGACGATGAGATCGGTCGTGACGGCGCAATTCGGGATGAGTTCGCGCAGCATTTTGATCTCGCTCATGTACTTTTCGCGCGTGTAGCGGCGGTTCATGAGCGTGAGGATGCGGTCGCTCCCCGCCTGCACGGGAAGATGAAGCAAATTGCAGATCTTCTCGTGCTTCTGCATGACGAGGGCAAGCTCTTTTGTGAAATCTTTGGGGTGCGACGTCATGAAGCGCAAGCGGAACTTGCCCTCGATGCGGGCGCAGCGGTCCAAAAGCTCGGGGAAGGACATGCCGCCCTGCCCGTCGCTGTTGTAGGAGTTGACGTTCTGCCCTAAGAGCGTGATCTCTTTATAGCCCTCACGAACGAGGCTTTCGACTTCTTCTAAGATGACTTCCGCCCTGCGGGAACGCTCTCTGCCCCTCACATAGGGCACGATGCAATAGGTGCAGAAGTTGTTGCAGCCGTAGGTGATGTTCACCCAGGCGTTGGGATAGCTCGTGCGGACGGGCGTGATATGATCTTCCGTCTCCTTTCGTTCGGGAAGGACGGAGACCTGCTTTTTGCGCTTTTCGCGCAAAGTATCGATGAGAGAGCCAAGCTCTGCGACGTTGTGCGTGCCGAAGATGATGTCGATGAAAGGAAATTTCTCTTTGAGAAGCTGCGCCTTGCCCTCTTCCTGCGCCATGCAGCCGCCCACGGCGACGATGAGCTCTTTCTTGCGCTTTTTGAGCTTTTTCAAATTACCGATGTTGCCGAAGGCGTGGTTTTCTGCGTTTTCGCGGATGCAGCAGGTGTTGAAGACGATGATATCTGCCTCTTCCTCGCTTTCGACGGGGGTCGAATACCCCTTTTCGCGGAGGATGCCCGCGATCTTTTCCGATTCGTGGACGTTCATTTGGCAGCCGTATGTGACGATATGATAGTTCAAAGCGTGGAAAAGACCTCCCCTACTTTTTCGTGGATAACGAGCTCGCACTCGTCATCTAAGGGCGTTTTGTCGCGGTTGATGAGCACGAGGTGCTCGCCGCGGAAATAGCTTAAAAAACTTGCGGCGGGATAGACGGAGAGCGACGTACCCGCCACGATGAGAAGATCGGCAGCTGCAATGGCGCGGACGGCGCCGAGGATGGTATTCTCGTCGAGCGGTTCGCCGTAGAGGACGACGTCGGGCTTGATGATGCCGCCGCATCCGCAGCGGGGGATGCCCGCGCTCTCTTTGATGTATTCCGCCGAAAAGCTCTTGCCGCAGGAGAGGCAGTGATTGCGGTAAATGCTGCCGTGGAGCTCGAAGACGCGTTTCGAACCCGCCTTCTGATGGAGGCCGTCGATGTTCTGCGTGACGACGGCAAGGAGCTTCCCTTCCTGCTCCCATTCGGCAAGCTTTTTGTGCGCCGCGTTGGGCTCGGCGTTCAAAGGGAGCATTTTATCGCGGTAAAAGCGGTAAAATTCCTCGGTGTGCGAATAGAAGTAGGTGTCGCTCAAGATGGTCTCGGGCGGGACGGAATACTTTTGATTGTAGAGCCCGTCTTGAGAGCGGAAGTCGGGGATGCCGCTCTCCGTCGAGACGCCCGCGCCGCCGAAAAAGACGATGCGGGAACTGTTTGAGACAAGTTCTTTGAGTGTTGCCATCGCTATGACCCTCCCGATACAAGATTATAGCACAAAATGCGCCGTTTTTCAACCTGTGCCGCCGACCGCGTGCGATTTTTTTACAAAAAAGCACATACTGCGGGCAATGAAAGTTTTCGGGAAGATCATGCTCATTATGGGAGCGGCGCTCCTTATCGCCCTTGCCGCCTTCGTGCTGTTTGCGCTGATTTCGACGGCGAACGTAAAACTCGAGCCGGAGAAACTGCACACGGAGAGCGCGCAGGTGCAGCTTCTTGCAAGCGACGGCGAAAAGATCGCATCGCCCAAGCAATATGTGGAGCTCGATTCGCTGCCGCCGCATCTTCCCGCCGCGTTTGTGGCGGTCGAGGACAAGCGCTTTTATGCGCACGGGGGATTGGATGTTCTCCGCATCGGGAAGGCGGCGCTCAAAAATATCGCGAGCTTTTCCTTCCGTGAAGGGGCTTCGACCATCTCGCAGCAGCTCATCAAGAACACCCATCTTTCGGGAGAGAAGACCATCCGCCGCAAGCTCAAAGAATGGAAGCTGACGCGGCAGCTTGAAAAGAGTTATCCGAAGGAGCAAATTTTGGAGCTCTATCTCAACTCCATCTACTTCGGGCACAGCGCCTTCGGCGTGGGGAGCGCCGCGCAGTACTACTTCGGGAAGGACTCGGGCGAACTTGTGCCCGCCGAGAGCGCCATGCTGGCGGCATTGGTGCGCTCGCCCAACCGCTACTCCCCCTTCCGCGACGAGGCGGCGTGCAAAGAGCGGCGCGATCTGGTGCTCGCCCTCATGGAAGAGCAGGGCGTGTTGTCGGCGCAGGAGGCGAAGGAAGCGAAGGCGACCCCCCTCCCCCAAACGCCGCACGAAAATAAGACTTCGGGCTATGTGCGGCTCGTATTTGAAGAGCTTTCCGAAGTGTTCCCCGAGCTGACTTCGGAGGATAAGCTCGTCGTCGAGACGTACTTCGACCGCGCGCTCCAACAAGAGATGGAAGGGTATTCGGCGGAGAGCGGCTGCACTCTGATCGCGGCGGAGAATGAAGGGCACGCGCTCATCGCCTATCATACGACGGCGGGAGAGATCCGAAGGAGCCCCGCTTCCCTCATCAAGCCCTTGGGGGTGTACGCGCCCGCCCTCGAGGAAGGCTTGCTCTCCCCCGCGACGCCGCTTCTCGACGAGCCCGTCTCGTACGGGGGGTACTCCCCCAAAAATTATGACGGGAAGTGCTCGGGCTATGTGAGCGCAAGAGAGGCGCTTGCAAGAAGCCTCAACATCCCCGCCGTCAAGGTGATGAATAGTTTAACGTCCCAAAAGAGCGCCCGCTATCTGAGGGCGATGGCGCTGCCTGTGTATGCCGAGGATGAGACGCTCCCCCTTGCCCTCGGCGGGATGCGGGAGGGCTTTACGATGAGAGAGCTCCTCTCCGCCTTTTTGACCCTTTCGGACGGCGGACTGTTTGCGCCCGCGAAGTGCATCAGGCGCGTGACGGACGAAAGCGGGTGCGTGCTCTATGAACGGGCGGACGAAAAGCGACGCGTCTTTTCGGAAGAGACCTGTTATCTCCTTTCCGACATGCTGCACACGGCGGCGACGGAGGGAACGGCAAAGCGGCTCAGGACGCTCCCCTATTTTGTGAGCGCCAAGACGGGCACGGGCGGAACGGAAAAAGGCAATACGGACGCCTATGCAATGGGATATACTTCGGAGCATACCCTCGGCGTGTGGCTCGGGAACGGCGACAATTCCCCCATTCCCGCGACGGGCGGCGGGGAGCCCGCGAACGAGCTGTATGCCCTTTTCAAGGCGCTCTATCAGGAGCGGACGCCCGAAGCGTTTGCGCGCCCCGAAGGCATCGTGGAAGCGGCGCTCGACAGAGAAGAATACGAAAACAAGCACCGCCTGGTGCTCGCCGACCCCGCGGCGCCCGCCGCTCTGAAGAAGAAGGAGCTGTTTTTCGCCGCGCATCTTCCGCAGACGGTGAGCGACCGATTTTCGATGCCGCGCATCGAGATGCCGCACATTTTTGTGAAAAACGGGGTGGTTTGCATCCGATTATGTCTGACACAGTACTATGATTACGAGGTAAAACGCGAAGGCGGGGGTGAAAATAAGCTCATTTACCGCGGAAAATGGCGGGAAACGGTGTGCGACGGCAGCGTGAGGGCGGGCGTCCGCTATACCTATACCGTGACGCCCTTTTATGGGGAGAAAGCGGGAGAGAGCGTCGTGCTCCCCTCTGTGCGCCTCGATGAGGGGGAGCTGCCCGAAGATTGGTGGGAGTAACGGGAAAGCGTTTGACTGCTGAGTGAAGAAATATAGAGCCGCCCGCCCGCATTTTTGCGGGCGGGCGGCAAATGCGCAGCGGCGCCCCGAACTTCGGGGCGCCGCTGCGCATAAAACTTATTCGGTGAGATCGAAGACCTCTTTGCTTGCCATCGCCTCGTCCATGAGACGGGCGACATCGAGCTTTGTTTCCTCCTCTTCGACGAAGGAGAGCTTGGGCTTGATGGCGGGGAATTCGGGCAGAAAGACGGTGCAGCAGTCCTCGTACGGGAGGACGGACGTCTCGTAAGTGCCGATCTTGCGCGAGATCGCGATGATCTCGTCCTTATCGAAGCCGATGAGCGGGCGCAGGACGGGGAGCGTGACGACGGCGTTCGAGGAAGTGATGCCCTCGATGGTCTGGCTCGCGACCTGGCCTAAACTCTCGCCCGTGATGAGGCACTGCCCGCCGATCTGTTTTGCGTGGCGCTCCGCAAGGCGATACATGAAGCGGCGCAAAAGGGTGACGTTGAGTTCGGGCGCGCACTTTGCGTGGATCTCCTCCTGGATGTGCGCGACGTTGAGCGTTACAAGGCGAGCGGAGTGGGAGAAGCGGGAAAGCTCGCGGGCGAGCTCCTTGACTTTCTCCTTCGCTCCGTCGTTGGTGTAGGGGTAGCTGTGGAAATGGAGAAGTTCGACGCTCATGCCGCGCTTTGCCATCATATAGCCCGCGACGGGAGAGTCGATGCCGCCCGAGATGAGGAGCACCCCCTTCCCCGACGTGCCGACGGGCATGCCGCCGACGCCCGGCTCGAATGCCGAGAAGACGAGCGCGGTGCCGTTTTCGCGGATGTCGAGGCAGACGGTGTGCTGCGGTGCGTGGACGTCCACCTTGAGGGCGGGGTTTTGATCGAGCAGGTACCCCCCCACTTCGGCATTGAGCTGCATGGAGGTCTTGGGGTACTTTTTGTCGGCGCGGTGGGTATCCACCTTAAAGGTGCCCTCCTTCGGGCAGACTTTTTGGGCGGCTTGAAAGAGCTCTCCCATCGAGGTGCCCGTCGAAAGCCCGACCGAATAGGAATGCACGCCGAAGACGCGGGAGATGCGGTCGCAGATCTCCTCGGTGCGGTCTTCGTCGAAGCAGGCGACGAGATAGCGGCCGCTCAGGCGGTGCAGTTCGTGTCTGAGGCCCTTTAAGGCGCGCTCCAGATTGACGGAGAAGACGCGCTCGAAATATCCCCTGTTCTTGCCTTTTAAGTGGATCTCCGCATAGCGGATGATGATGACTTTTTGCATATTCAACTCCTTGCCGTGCGTGCGATGAGCTCGCGCGCCGCGCTGTTGGCAGCCTGTGCCGCCGCTTGGACTTCCTCTTGCGTCGTCGCGGGCGAGAAACTGAAGCGAAGGACGCCGTTGAGATACTCCTTCCCTACGCCGCAGGCGGTAATGACGCGGCTTGTGGGGTGCTTCGAGGAACAGGCGCTGCCCGTGCCCACGAGGACGCCGCGCTCTTCCAAGAGGCGCTGCAATATTTCGCCGCGCAGGTTTTTCGCCGCGACGGTGAGGATGTACGGCGTGCCGTCTTCGGGCGAGATGCGAAGGAAGATCTCCTTATCAAGGGCGGAATAAAGCTGTTCGCGATAAATTTTAAGGCGGGAAAAGTCGCCCTCAAGAGAGGCAAACTTCTTTTTTGCCGCCGCTTCGAAGCAGAGGATGCCGAAGACGTTCTCCGTCCCGCTGCGAAGGCCCCCTTCCTGCCCGCCGCCGAAGATGTGGGGCGAAAGCGGAACGCCTTTGCGGCGGATGAGAGCGCCCGTTCCCTTTGCGCCGCCGATCTTGTGGGCGCTGACTGCATAAAAGTCGATGTCGGGCGTGAGACGGAACGGGAGCTTGCCGAACGCCTGCACGCCGTCGCTCAAAAAGAGGCAGCGCGGGTTCTTCTTTTTGACGGCTTTGGCGATCGCGGCGATGTCGTTGACGGCGCCCGTTTCGTTGTTGACGTGGACGACGGAAACGAGCGTCGTCTTGTCGTCGACAAGGGATAAGAGCGCTTCCTTGTCCACTCTGCCGTCGGGAAGGAGGGGCGCAAAGCGGGGTTCGACATTGCGCTGTCTGAGCTCTGAAAAGCTTTGGAAGACTGCGGCGTGCTCCCCCGCCGTCGTCACCGCGTTGCCGCGGCGGGCGGCAGAGAAGATCGCCGTATTGTCCGCCTCCGAGCCGCACGAGGTGAAATAAAGTTCGAAGCGCGTTTTATCGGCAATTTGGGACAGGAGAAATTCCCGCGCACGGCGAAGTTCGCCCTGCACCAAGACCCCTCCGCCATAGAGCGCAGAGGGGTTGAAGTACTTCTCATGAAGATAGGGAAGCGCAGCCTCCACCGCGTCCTTTTCGGGACGGGTGGTGGCGGCATTGTCGAGATAGATCATGTTCAGTTGGGTTCGTACTTGCTTCTGCCCGCGGCGCGGACGAGATATTCCAGGATCTCGCGGCGGGCTTCGATGATGATGAGCACCTTTTCCATCGACGTCGACGAGAGGATATAAAAGAACTCTTTCCCCTCGGCGGGTTCGCTGTTGGGCGTCATGATGAGCATCTGCTTTTTGGGGATCCCGGCTCTCGTGCGTTCGAATGAATCCTTATCGCAGCTGCCGATCTTGAGGATCTGATCCGCCTTGACGGTACGCAGATACTTCCGCTTTTTGCCGTTGAAGACTTTCGAGATGCGCAGCTCGTCTTCGACGAAGGTATAGTCGAAGCTCACATTGTAGCGGCGCTTGAAGAGGAGGAAAAACACCGAAAGCGCTATGCCGAGGAGAGGGAAACTCGCCCAGGTCATGGTATTGAAGATACGCACGAAGGTCGTCAACCCCTCTTTCGTCCAGACCTCGAAGAGAACGGGATACAAGAGAAACACATAGAGGCAGGTGAACGCGATCAGGACGATCGCCGCGATCAGGAACCCGTTGCAGAGTTTCTCCTCCTTAGCGGCTTTGCGGGAGACCGCGCTCTCCTCATAGTACATTTCGCGGATCACTTAGAATGCCACCTTGCCTTCGTAGATCTTCTGGACGTTGCCCGTTAAGATGACGCGGCCGTCCGAACGGTAGCGGACGATGAGATCGCCGCCGCGGAGCTTGACCGTGATATCGGTATCCTTCTTGCAGAAGCCCTTCAAAACACAGGCGACCGCCGCAGCCGCCGCGCCCGTGCCGCAGCCCCACGTTTCGCCGTTGCCGCGCTCCCAGACGCGCATCTTGATGGTGTATTCGTTGACGACGCGGATGAACTCGACGTTGGTCTTGTTCGGGAAGTATTTGCTGTTCTCGATCTTGGGACCGAGCTTTTCGACGGGGACGTCGTCCACCTTCTTCGAGAAGATGACGCAGTGAGGATTTCCGAGGTTGACGAGGGTGACGGGATACACTTCGCCGTCGATCTCCATGGGCTCGTCGACGATCTGCTCCCCTTCCCAGACGGAAGGGATCTTTTTGCCGTTGAGCTCGGCGACGCCCAGATCGACGCTCGCGGAGGAGACGACGCCGCCGAAGGAGAACACGGTGACGTCCTTGACGCCGCTGCCCGTTTCGATCTTCATCGTGTCGCCCTTGACCATGCCCGTTTCGTGCAGGTATTTGGCGACGCAGCGGATGGCGTTGCCCGCCATCATGCCCTCCGAGCCGTCCTGGTTGAAGATGCGCATCTTCGCGTCGGCGACTTCCGACTTTTCGATGAGCACGATGCCGTCGCCGCCTATGCCGTAGTGACGGCTGACAAAGTTGATGGCGAGCGATTCGGGACAGGTGATCTGACCGTCCGTATTGTCGAAGTAGATATAGTCGTTGCCGCACGACTGCATCTTGACGAAGTGGAGCTGCATCTTCTCCTTGCGGAGGCGGTTGATATCGACGAGCTCGGTGTTGTATTCGGTGAACTTGCTGGCGATGATGTCGCACAGGGCGTTCGCCGTATCGAGAGAGGTGAGGACGGTGATGCCGAGGAGGATGGCGTGGTGATGGAGCTCGATATAGTCGGCAATGGAGTCGACGTCCGTCTTGCCCGTGTAGATGACATAGTCGATCTTGCCCTCGTCCATGAGCTTCGAGACCTGCTTGGTCGCTTTCAGCCGGTCGACGACGGTGACGTCGATGCCGAGATCGGAGATGACCTTCGCGGTGCCCGCCGTTGCGTACAGCGTGCAGCCGAGGTCGGCGAACTTCTTGGCGATGGAGACGATCTCGAACTTATCCTGATCGTTGACGGTGAAGTAGACGCCAACGGGCTTGTCGTGCGTGGGATGGCACATCTTGAAGCCTGCGGAGACGAGCCCCTTGAAGAGCGCTTCTTCGAACGTCTTGCCGATGCCGAGCACTTCGCCCGTCGACTTCATTTCGGGACCGAGCTGAGAGTTGACGTCGTTGAGCTTTTCGAAGCTGAAGACGGGCACCTTGACGGCGACGTAAGGCGAATTGGGATAGAGCCCCGTGCCGTAGCCGAGGTCGCGCAGGCGGGAGCCGACCATGATCTTGGTGGCAAGCTCCACCATGGGAACGCCCGTCACCTTGGAGATATACGGGATGGTGCGCGATGCGCGGGGGTTGACCTCGATGACATAGAGCTTGTTCTCGTAGATGAGGTACTGGATGTTGATGAGCCCCTTGGTCTTTAAGGAGATCGCAAGCTCCGTCGAGATGTCCACCACCGTTTTGAGCATCGCGTCGCTCAGATGATAGGGAGGATAGACCGCGATGGAGTCGCCCGAGTGCACGCCCGCGCGCTCGATGTGCTGCATGATGCCGGGGATGAGCACGTCCACACCGTCCGAAATGGCGTCCACTTCGAGCTCGGTGCCCATGAGGTACTTATCGCAGAGCACGGGGTTTTCAATGTGCTGGGCGAGGATGACGTCCATATAGCGCGAAATGTCGTTCTCCGTGAAGGCGATCGTCATGTTCTGCCCGCCGATGACGTACGAAGGGCGCAGGAGCACGGGATAGCCGAGCGTTTCCGCCGCCCTGATCGCCTCTTCCTTCGTCATGACGGTAAGACCCTTGGGACGGGCGATATCGAACTGTTCGAGAAGTTCGTCGAAGCGCTCGCGATCCTCTGCCCTGTCGACGCTGTCGGCGCTCGTGCCGAGGATGGGCACGCCCGTCTTATCGAGATAGCCGCACAGCTTGATGGCGGTCTGTCCGCCGAAGGTGATGACGACGCCGTAGGGCTTTTCGATGTCGATGACGTTCTGCACGTCTTCGGGAGTCAGCGGCTCAAAGTAAAGCCTGTCCGCCGTGTCGAAGTCGGTGGAGACCGTCTCGGGGTTGTTGTTGATGATGACGACTTCGTAGCCGAGCTCTTTGAGCGTCCACACGCAGTGGACGGAGGAGTAGTCGAACTCGATGCCCTGCCCGATGCGGATGGGGCCCGAGCCGATGACGATGATGCGCTTTTTCTCGCTCTTGTCGACAAAGGGCTTGGCTTCGTCATGGTCTAATTCGTCGTAGGTCGAATAGAAGTAAGGCGTCTGCGCCGCGAACTCTGCCGCGCAGGTATCGACCATCTTGAAGCACGCGCGCCTGTGCATGGGGAGCGCCTGCCCGCTGTAACTTTCGAGCACCTTATCGGGATAGCCGAGCCTCTTGCCTTCGAGGTATTCCTCCCCTGTGAGCTGCTTGCCCGTGACGGAGCGTTCGAACCTGACGAGGTTGAGGAGCTTATTCAAGAACCAGCGGTCGATCTTGGTGATGTCGAAAACTTCGTCCACGGAGATGCCCGCCTTCAAGGCGGCGTAGACCGCGAAAAGGCGCTCGTCCGTCGTCTTGTGGAGCTCGGAAAGAAGTTCTTCGCGGCTCATTTCCGTGAACTTGGGGTGGTTGAGGTCGGAGAGGGAAATTTCCGCGCCGCGCACCGCCTTCATGATCGCCTGTTCGAAGGAAGTGCCGATCGCCATGACTTCGCCCGTCGCCTTCATGCGGGAGCCGAGCTCGCGCTTGGCATAAAGGAACTTATCGAAGGGCCACTTGGGGAGCTTGACGACGACGTAGTCGATGGCGGGCTCGAAGCAGGCGTATGTCTTGCCCGTGACGTCGTTTCTGATCTCGTCGAGAGTGTAGCCGAGGGCGATCTTGGTCGTCACTTTGGCGATGGGATAGCCCGTCGCCTTAGAAGCGAGCGCCGAGGAACGCGACACACGAGGGTTGACCTCGATGACGGCGTATTCGAAACTGTCGGGATGCAGCGCGAACTGGCAGTTGCAGCCGCCCTCGATACCGAGCTCGGTGATGATCTCGAGCGCGGCGGTACGGAGCATCTGATAGTCTTTGTCGGAGAGGGTGAGAGCGGGTGCGACGACGATGGAATCGCCCGTGTGCACGCCGACAGGGTCGAAGTTCTCCATCGAGCAGACGGTGAGCACGTTCCCCGCGCTGTCGCGCAGCACTTCGAACTCGATCTCCTTCCAGCCGCCGATGTACTTTTCGATGAGCACCTGCGTGATGGGCGAGAGCATGAGCCCGTTGTGGGAGATGAGGCGGAGCTCCTCCTCGTCGTGCGCGACGCCGCCGCCCGCGCCGCCCAGCGTGAACGCGGGGCGCACGATGACGGGATAGCCGAGCTTTTCTGCGATCCTGACGCATTCGTCGACCGTATAGGCGATATCGGACGGGACGACGGGCTGATGGATCTTTTCCATCGTCTCTTTGAAGAGCTCGCGATCCTCCGCCCTGTCGATGGCATCGAGCTTGGTGCCGATGAGCTTGACGCCCCATTCATCGAGGAAACCCGATTTTGCGAGCTTGCAGCCCATCGTAAGTCCGGTCTGACCGCCGAGGGAGGCAAGGAGGGAGTCGGGGCGCTCCTTGATGATGATGCGCTTGAGGCTGTCCTCGGTGAGGGGTTCGAGGTAAATTTCGTCTGCGAGCATCTTATCCGTCATGATGGTCGCAGGGTTGGAGTTGCAGAGGACGACGTTGACGCCCGCATCCTTCAGAACGCGGCACGCCTGTGCGCCCGCATAGTCGAATTCCGCCGCCTGACCGATGACGATGGGGCCGGAGCCGATGACAAGTACCTTTTTGATGTCGCTTCTCTTAGGCATTGAATTTCTCCTTATTCATCTCGGCGAGGAACTCGTCGAAGAGGTAGTTCGCGTCGTGCGGGCCGCCGCACGCTTCGGGGTGGAACTGCACGGTGAAAGCGTGCAGCCCGGGATAGTTGACGCCTTCGCAGGTGTTGTCGTTGGCGTTGACGAAGGTGACCTCCCCCACGCCCTTTAAAGAGTCGGAGACGACTTCGTAGCCGTGGTTCTGCGAGGAGATGAACACCTTGCCCGTGGAGACCTGCCTCACGGGCTGATTGGCGCCCCTGTGACCGTACTTCATCTTGTGCGTCTTACCGCCCATCGCGAGGGCGAAGAGCTGATGCCCGAGGCAGATGCCGAACACGGGAAGCTTGCCCGCGAATTTTCTGATCTCTTCGATGACGGCGGTGTTTTCTTCGGGATCGCCGGGGCCGTTGGCGAGCATGATGCCGTCGGGCCGAAGGGAGAGCGCCTCTTCTGCCGTCGTATCGGCGGGCACCTCGATGACGTGGCAGCCGCGCTTCACGAGCTCTTTGACGATGTTGCCCTTGGCGCCGAAATCGTACAGAACGACGCGCCTGCCGCCTTCGGGGCCGCTCTCGCGCCGCTCATGCCCCGTTACGGACTTCACGGCGTCCTTCACCTTATAGCCTTTGAGGACGGAGACGTCCTTCAAGGGTTCGAAGGTGATGGCGGCAGGCATGACGCCCGCTTCCCTCACGATCTTGGTGAGTTCACGCGTGTCGACGCCGTACACCGCGGGGATGTTCTGCGCCTTCAGAAACTCTTCGAGCGTCCCCTTGCAGCGGAAGTTGGAGGGAGCATCGCACTTTTCGCGCACGATATAGCCGCTCACCCAGCACTTGCCGCTCTCGCAGTCTTCGGGGATCATGCCGTAGTTGCCGATGAGGGGGAAGGTCTGCGTGACGATCTGACCATAATAGCTCGGGTCGGTAAGCGTCTCGATATACCCCGTCATGCCCGTCGTGAAGACGAGCTCGCCCACGACTTCGCGTTCGGCGCCGAAGGAATACCCTTCGAACACCTTTCCGTTTTCCAGCGTTACATATACTTTCTTATCCATGCGTATCTCCCGCTCATTTCATCAGTTTGCACATGACCGCCTTCTGTGCGTGCAGGCGGTTTTCCGCCTCGTCGAAAATTTCGTCGGCATGCGCTTCGAAGACGTCCGCCGTGATCTCCTCGCCGCGGTGGGCGGGCAGGCAGTGGAGCACCATCGCTCCTTCGTGCGCCGCCTTCATCACCTCGGCGTTGACCTGGTAGCCCTTGAACGCCCGTTCGCGCTTTTCCTTTTCACCTTCCTGGCCCATGGACGCCCACACGTCGGTGTAGATGACGTCGGCTGCGTGCGCCGCCGTCTCAACGTCCTCCGTCATCATGAATTCGCCGTTCTCTTTCGCCCACTTGATAAGCTCGGCGTCGGGTTCATACCCCTTGGGGCAGGCGATGGAGAACGCCATGCCCGTCTTGATGGCGCCCACCATCAGGGAGTTCGCCATGTTGTTGCCGTCGCCCACGAAACACATTTTAAGCCCCTTGAAGGAGCCCTTGCGCTCGCGGATGGTCATAAGGTCTGCAAGCACCTGGCAGGGATGGCAGTAGTCCGTGAGCCCGTTGATGACGGGGATGGAGCCGTATTTTGCAAAGTCCTCCACTTCCTTCTGTTCGAAGGTGCGGATCATGACGCCGTCGAGATAACGGGAAAGGACGCGCGCGGTATCTTCGACGGGTTCGCCCCTGCCGATCTGCAGGTCGTGATTGGAGAGGAACAGCCCGTAGCCGCCCAACTCGTAGATGCCCGTCTCAAAGGAGACGCGGGTGCGCGTCGAGGACTTCTGGAAGATCATGCCGAGCTTCTTGCCCTTCAGATAAGGGTGGAAGATGCCGTTCTGGCGCTCGTATTTGAGCTGGTCGGCAAGGTTTAAGATGGTAAGGATCTCCTCGCGGGAAAGATCGCTAAGCTTCAGTAAATGTTTCATTGTGCTAATACCTCGCGTAATATAGTCAGACCTTCGTCCATTTCCGTCTTGGTGATGTTGAGGGGAGGCACGATGCGCACCTTTTCGTGCGCGGTGAGCACCAGAAGTCCCCTATGAAGGCATTGTTGTGCGATCTCTTTGGCGGGCTTTTCCACATTGAGCCCGATCATGAGCCCGAGCCCCGTAACGCGCCTGACGCCATCGAAGCCTTTGAGCTTTGCGCGCAGATACTCCGCTTTGCCCTGCACTTCGAGGAGGAAATCCTCGGTGAGCCTGCTCACGATGCTGACGGCGCCCGCGCAGCACACGGGATTGCCGCCGAAGGTGGAGCCGTGATCGCCCGGCTTTAAGGTGTGCTCCGTCTTTTCGAAGAAGAGGCACGCCCCGATGGGAAGCCCCCCGCCGAGGCCTTTGGCGGTCGTCATGATGTCGGGCAGAATGCCGTAATGTTCATAGGAGCAGAACTTGCCCGTCCTGCCGTTGCCGCTCTGCACTTCGTCGCAGATGAGGAGGATGTCATGCTCGTCGCAGAAGGCGCGAAGAGCCCTCACGAAGCCTTTTTCGAGCGCTTCGACGCCGCTTTCGCCCTGCACGCATTCGATGATGACGGCACAGGCGTTTTCGCTCTCCTTTTCGACCGCCTGCATGTTCGCGTCGACGGAGACGACTTCGGGCACGAAGGGACCGAAGAAGCGGTGGAAGGCTTCCTGCCCCGTCGCGGTGAGGGTGAAGAGCGTCCTGCCGTGGAAGCTGCCATTGAGGGAGATAATTTTCTTCCTCCCCTCGCCGTACTTTTCGAAGGAGTACTTGCGGGCAGCTTTTAAGGCGCATTCGTTGGCCTCCGCCCCCGAATTGGCGAAAAAGACGCGCTTTGCCCCCGTGCGGAAGCAAAGAAGCTCTGCAAGGTCGAGCTGCGGTTCGGAATAGTAGTAATTGCTGACGTGCTGGATGCGCGAGAGCTGGTCGATGACCGCCGCTTTCCACTGTTCGTCGTTCGCGCCGAAGATGTTGACGGCGATGCCCGAACCGAAGTCGACGTAACGCTTCCCCTCCGTATCGAAGAGGGTCGCGCCCTCGCCGCGCTCGATGGCGACAGGGAAGCGCGAGAACGTTTCCGCCATATAGGTGTTTTCGAGTTGCTGTAACGTTGAAAATTCCATAGCGTTGTGATGATGCCGCGCGTTTGCGCAAAATCGAAATATTTTGAAAAAGGCGATCGAACCCTTGTTCAGTCGCCCTTTACAAACATGGTGCCCATGCCCTCGTCGGAGAGCAATTCGAGCAAAATGGAATGCTTGACCCTGCCGTCGGTGATGAACACACGGCCAACTCCGCGGCGGATCGCCTCTTTGCAGCAATTGATCTTGGGGATCATGCCCCCCGAGATGACGCCCTCGTTGACGAGGGAAGGGATATCGGAGACGTACACCTTCTTGATAAGGCTCTCCTCGTCGTCCTTGTCGCGGAGAAGACCGCGGATATCCGTCATTAAAATAAGGCTCTCCGCCCCGAGCGCCCCTGCAATGGCGGAAGCAGCCGTATCGGCATTGATGTTATAGATATGCCCTTCGTTATCGTAACCGACGGTGGAGATGACGGGAAGATAGCCGTTTTGAAGGGAATCGGTGATGACATCGGTGTTGACGGAGATAATTTTACCGACATAGCCGAGCTCGTCGCTCTCCTTTTCGCACAGGAGCATACCGCCGTCGATGCCGCACATGCCGACCGACTTTGCGCCCAGCATCTGCAAACGGTGCACGAGCTCCTTATTCACCTTGCCCGCGAGAACCATGCGCACGACTTCCGCCGTCTCTTCGTCGGTATAACGGAGGCCCTTGACAAAGCGCGACTCAACGCCCATTCTTTTGAGCGTTTCGGAAATTTCGGGACCGCCGCCGTGCACGAGCACGACGTTGATGCCGACAAAGCGCAGGAGGGTAAGATCGCGCATGACCGATTTTTTCAGTTCCTCGCTCACCATGGCGTTGCCGCCGTACTTGATGACGAGAACCTTATTCTGGTATTTTTCGATGTAGGGCATCGCCTCTAAAAGAAACTCTGCCTGCACTTCCTTTTGCGTCACGTTCTGTAATCTCCGTTGATCTTTACATAGTCGTAAGTGAGGTCGCACCCCCATGCCGTCGCTTCGAAGCTGCCTTCGTTCAACGCAACGTCGATGACGATCTCCTTTTCGGAGAGCACGCGCTTTGCGAAATCTTCCGAGAAAGGAAGGGCGCTCCCTTGCTTATACGCGGGAAGAGTGCCCGCTTCCGAACGGAAGTCGACGTCGATCTTCATGGGATCGAGGTCTGCCCCCGCATAGCCGAGGGCGCACATCACGCGGCCGCCGTTGGCATCCGCGCCGAAGATCATCGCCTTGACGAGGTTGGAATTGACGACGGACTTTGCGGCAAGGCGGGCGTCCTCTTTGGTCTTTGCGCCGCGCACGCGGCATTCGATGAGGCGGGTCGCCCCTTCGCCGTCCGCGGCGAGCTTTTTGCACATCTCCGTGGTGAGGGTGTGGAGCGCCCGGGAGAAGGCATCGAAGTCCTCCCCTTCCGCAGCGATCTCGGGGTTGCCCGCAAGCCCCGAGGCGAGGATGCACAAGGTATCGTTGGTGGAAGTGTCGCGGTCGACGGAGAGCATGTTCAGAGAATCTTTCACGTCTTCCGAGATCGCCTTCTGCAGCATCTGAGGGGTGATGGCGGCGTCCGTCGTGAGGAACATGAGCATCGTCGCCATATTGGGGCAGATCATGCCGACGCCCTTGCAGATGACGCCAAGCTTGACTTGTTTCCCGCCGAGTTCGAAGGAGACGGCGGCTTCCTTTTTGACGGTGTCCGTCGTCATGATGGCTTCCGCCGCCGCAGAGCTGTGCGCTTCGTCGGAAGAAAGCCCCTTGACAAGCTCCTCCATGCCGCCCGCGATGGGATCGAGTTTGAGTTCCTGCCCGATGACGCCCGTGGAGGCGACGACGACGTCGCCCGCGGGGATGCCCGTGTATTCTTCGACGAGGGAGCACATCTTTTCTGCGATCTCCACGCCGTTTGCGTTGCAGGTGTTGGCGTTTCCGCTGTTGACGATGACCGCCCGCGCATAGCCGTCCTTGACGTGCTCACGCGTTACGAGGATGGGCGCGCCCTTGACGAGGTTCTGCGTATAGACGCATGCCGCCGCGCAGCGCACCTCGCTCGTGATGAGGGCAAGGTCCTTCTTGATCTTATTTTTGCGGATGCCGCAGTGAACGCCGTTCGCCGCGAATCCCTTGGGCGCGCACACGCCGCCCGTGATAAATTGCAACATGGTATTTCTCCGAGGACAGCCGAACAGGGCCTTGGCGACCCTGATCCTGCTTATCCTATCTATTTTATCATAAAAGTTGTGCTTCGTCAAGCGAAGACGGGGCTACACAATATCTTGGCGGAAAGATTTTGGGATGATCTGCCGCGAAGAGGATGAAGCAATACCGAACGTATTGCGAAGACGATGAACGGCAGAGCGCCCAAAAGATACCGCCGATCATGACGCCGTTTATAAAGAAAGCCCCTCGTCCAGCCCTAAGGCAATGTTCATATTCTGAACGGCAGCACCCGAAGCGCCCTTGCCCAGATTATCGAGCCGCGCAGAGAGCAAAAGCTGCTCGTCGTTTCCGTTCACGAAGACTTGCAAAAGGTTGGTGCCTTCGAGCGTGTTGGCGGCGAGGAAGCCCGTCTCCTCTTGAGTGACTTTGACAAAGCGGCAGCCCGCGTAATGTTCGCGGAACAGCTCTGTAAGCTCCCCTACCGTGAGCTTCTTTTGGAGCAAAGAGCGGTAGAGCGGGACGTGCACCGTCATGCCGCAGGGGAAATCGCAGATATACGGCGTGAAGACGGGCGGATGCGAGAGAGCGCACACCTTCTGCATCTCGGGAAGGTGCTTGTGACGAAGCCCCAGCGCATAGAGACGGGGCGAGTCGAGCGCACGGTCTCTCTCTTCCGCCTCGTACTCGGCGATGCCCTTCTTGCCCGCGCCCGTGTAGCCGCTGACCGCGTGGCAGACGAAGGGATAATCCTTCGCCGCGATGCCATGCGCGATGAGCGGATAGACGAGGGAGATAAAGCCGCTCGCATAACAGCCGGGGTTGGCGATGCGCTTGGAGCTTTGGACGGCCTTCCGGTGAGAAGGAGAGAGCTCGGGGAAGCCGTAAGCCCAGCCTTCCGCCGTGCGGTGCGCCGTCGAAGCGTCGATGACGACCGCCCTCGCCCCTTCCGCAAGCACAGCCGCTTCCTTCGCCGCATCGTCGGGCAGGCACAGGAAGACGGCGTCCGCCGCGTGGATGGCCTCTTTGCGGGAGGCAGGGTCCTTGCGGTGCTCTTCGTCGAGCGTGATGAGCGTGACGTCCTCACGCGCCCGCATGCGCTCTACGATCTTGAGCCCCGTGGTGCCCGCGCCGCCGTCGATGAATACCTTGATCATTTTCCGAGCTTCTTATCGAGCATCGCCTTGACCTTGAGGGGCAGGCCGAAGAGGTTGATGAAGCCCTCGGAATCTTTCTGGGAGTATGCGCCGCCGTCGTCGTCGAAGGTGGCGATATCCTCGCTGTAAAGCGAATAAGGGGAAGTGATGCCCGCGCTCGTGACGTTGCCCTTGTAGATGCGGAGTTTGACGTCGCCCGTGACCGTCTCCTGCGTCTTAGAAACAAACGCGGAGAGCGCTTCGCGCAAGGGGGTGAACCACTGACCGTCGTACACCATCTCGCCGAACTTGACGGCGATAAGCTGCTTGTAGTGCTGGGTCGCCTTGTCGAGCGTGATGGTCTCGAGAAGGCGGTGCGCCTCATAGAGGATGGTGCCGCCGGGCGTCTCGTACACGCCGCGCGACTTCATGCCCACAAGGCGGTTTTCCACGAGGTCGGCAAGGCCCACGCCGTTTTCGCCGCCGATCTTGTTGAGCGCTTCGATGAGGGAGACGGAATCGATCTCCTCGCCGTTGAGCGCCGTGGGGATGCCCTTTTCGAAGTGAAGAGTGATGTAGGTGGGCTTGTCGGGCGCCTGCAAAGGAGAGACGCCGAGCTCCAGAAAGCCCTCTTTTTCGTACTGCGGCTCGTTGGCGGGGTCTTCGAGATCGAGACCCTCGTGCGAAAGGTGCCACAGGTTCTTATCTTTGGAGTAGTTGGTCTCGCGGTTGATCTTGAGAGGGATGTTGTGCGCTTCGGCGTACTCGATCTCCTCTTCGCGGCTCTTGATGTTCCAGATACGCCAGGGGGCGATGATGGTCATCTCGGGCGCGAACGCCTTGATGGTGAGTTCGAAACGCACCTGGTCGTTGCCCTTGCCCGTGCAGCCGTGGCAGATGGCGTCCGCCCCTTCCTTCTTTGCGATGTCGACGATCGCCTTCGCGATGACGGGGCGCGCAAAGGACGTGCCGAGAAGGTACTTGTCTTCATACACCGCGCCCGCCTGCATGGTCGGGAAGATGTAGTTTTCGACAAAGTCCTTTTTGAGGTCGAGGACGTAGAGCTTGCTTGCCCCCGTCTTCTTTGCCTTTTCTTCGAGCCCGTCGAGCTCGGTCCCCTGCCCGACGTCGCCCGAGACTGCGATCACTTCGCAGCCGTCGTAATTTTCTTTGAGCCAGGGGATGATGATGGAAGTATCCAGCCCGCCCGAATATGCGAGCACTACCTTTTTGATCTGCTTTGCCATAAAACTGACCTCTCTTTGTGTTGCTTTTTCGTTGTCGTGCATATTATAAATGCAAAAGAGGCGCAAGTCAAGCATTTTGCACCTCTTTTTGTGTATATTTTGATGTATATTCCGACTATTTTTGCATAACCTGCATTTATTATGCAGATATCCGCGAATAATTGTATATTACTCTGCGATATATTCGGGGCGGAACGCAGAAAAGCGGGCAATGTCGTCCGAAGAGAACTGACCGTCCGAGAAGGACGAGAAGGGCGCGCGCTTGTAGAAGGTGAAGCTGTCGCGCGAATCCTGCGTCTCGAAGACCGCAACAAACCGGTTGGAATACTCTCTGACGCTCACGCAGCCCATGTTCACGTCATAGGTGTACGTCTTGCGCGCGGTATGAAGATGAACGACTTTGTCCGTCGTCTCGATGCCGAGAACGGTGCCGAGCGAAATGCGCGACGAATACAATGCATAAAGCACAAAGTATAAGACGAGCAGAAGGGCAGCCACCGAAAAGAGAACGGGCTTGCCGAGCTGCGTCCCGTTGAAGGCAAACACCATGAGCACCATCCACGAGACGAAAAAGAGGGCGCTGAGGACGGTGAATCCCTTTTTCATGGCGCGCACGAACCGCAAAGGTCCGGTCCTGTAATAATACGGCGTCTGTTTTTTCATCTTGCGTTCCCCCTTTGCCGCCCTTACGCCCCGCGGGGAACGAAGGTGAATCGCGCCTGCGTCAGCGTTTCCTCCCCCGTCCTGACTTCGCCCAAAAGCTCATTCCCCCTGTCCTCCGAAAAAAGGGTCAGCTCGCTCCCCTCTTTCGCCTGCTTCGCATACGAGATGTGGAAGCTTTGGAGGGTGCGGCTTTCGAGCGCCTGCATCGGGAGACAGTCCAAAAAGAGGTCGGCATAGCGCGTGTTGTTGACGTGGAGGTAGTGATCGCACAAGCTCTGACGGGCGACGGTGCGGTAGACCTCTTTGCCTTCCTGCATGCGCGGCACCTTCCAATTGGGCACGACGATGCTCTTTTCGGGGTTGTAGGGGCAGTTCGCGTTGGCTTCGCCCAGCGCTTCGCCCGTGAGCAGAGAGAAGGTATCAAGATCGACAAGGCACCAGCGGGACGCCGCCGCGGCAACGGGCTGCCCGTCTTCGCCGAGCACACGGTAGTCGCGTTCGAAAAAGACGTGGCGGGGCGGGAGCGGCCAGGTCTCGACCGTGACCGTCTTCCCGAAGGTGGGCTGACGGAAGATCTCGCCGTAGGTGTTGACGACGAGGAAGCCGTAGTTTTTGGGTTTTAAATCGGCATAGCCGAAGCCGAGCTCGTCCGCACTGCCCGTCGCGGACTCCTGGATGATCCCAAGCAGGGAAGAAAGAGAGAGCTCGTCCTTAAAATCGAAATCGGTATAGCGCAGCCGGAACGCCCGGCGGAAACAATAAGCACTCATAAGCTTATTATATCATGAGCGGCGGGAGAAGTCAAAGGTTTGCGCAGCTCCCCTCCCCTTTTTCCCCTTTTTCGGGCGGCGCACTCCCCGTTCAGGACGCCGAGGAAAGATAGGTGAGCGCTCCCTCGAGGATGGCGGAAGCGAGCTTTTCGCGGTATTCCTGCGTGATAAGGAGCTGTTCGTCCTCGGGGCTCGACAAAAAGCCGCACTCCACGATGGCGGAAGGCGCGCCGCTGCATTTTAAGATGAAGTAATCGCCCGCGACGGGAGAAGTCTTTTTGACGCATTCGGGCATCCGGTTGAGCGCCGATTGGAGCGAACACGCGAGCGCCTTGGAGGAAGCGTTTCCCAAAAGATAGAACGCCTGCGCGCCGCGGCGGGCGGGATCGGAGAAGAAGTTCTGGTGGACGGAGAGGACGAGCGCGGGAGCAGCCTCTTCTATGATCGCGGCGCGGGCAGCCAT
Organism: uncultured Clostridia bacterium; assembly: GCA_944376295.1. Taxonomy (GTDB): domain Bacteria; phylum Bacillota; class Clostridia; order Christensenellales; family Borkfalkiaceae; genus Gallimonas. The sequence goes on along the minus strand of CALWCE010000003.1, from coordinate 92,647 downwards.
GTCGCGCTTCTTGTGCCCCGGCGCGGTGGTGCCGTAAAGGCCCGCCTCCGTCTTGCGCGTGAGTACCGCTTCAAAGCCCGCCGCCTCGAATTTTTCCTGCAGGATGCGCACGAAGGAGAGGTTGAGATCGCTCTCTTTGACGCCCGTGAGGGTGCCGCGCACGCCCGCATCGATGCCGCCGTGGCCCGCGTCGAGCACGACGACGGGCTTCTGCGTTTGGGAAGCGGCGCTCCCGAGGGCGAAAAAGCAGCAGAAAAAGGCGGTGAGCACGATGAGGATGACGCCGAACGCGGAAAGCAGCGCCCGACGGCGCGTAATAAAGTTCATACCGCTATTGTATGGAAGCGCGAAGGAAGTTATGCGGAAAACGGGCGCGCGATGGGTTTGCGAGAGGGTGCACGACGGGTTTATGAAGGGCGCGCGCCGCCGCGGGCTCTGCCCGCGGCGGCGCGCAATCAAAAAGCGCCCGCGGCGAAATGCCGCGGGCGCCCCCGAATTGGATATCATTCGTTTGCTTTCAGGCTCTCGTTCATGTCGATGCCGACGATCTTGCGGCGCAGGATGAGGGTGACGAGCGCCGTGAAGAGGAGCACGACGACGGCGGCGACCGGCCAGACGAACCAGCTCACGCCCGAGAGCGAGCCGATGTTGATGACTTTGAACAAGATCCAGATGAGGAAGACGCCGACGGGATAACCGAAAATGATGCCAACGACGGTGTTGATATACACTTCGCGGTAGATATAGCCCGCGACCTCCTTATCGTAATAGCCGAGCACCATCAAAGTGGCGATCTCGCGGTTTCTCTCGCTCACGTTGATGTTGGTGAGCGTATAGATGACCGTCATCGTGAGGAGCCCCGCGAAGATGACGATGACCGTCGCGAGCCCGATGAGCGCCGCCGAGCCGAAATCGTGGAAGAGGCACATATCGAGGAGGGCGAAGCCTGCGAGCGCGATGCCCATCGAACAGGCGACCGAGATGACCGTCATCGAGAAGCGGTAATGATAGCGCAGAACGTTCCGCATCGTCGACTTATACTTGAAGGAGAGCCTGTTCCAGAGGAAAGGGATGCGCTCCAAAAATACCTTTCTGCCCGCCTTGGGGGGCTTGGCGCGGAGCAGATCGGCGGGCTTTTCATGCACCAGCTTGCCGCCCGCGATGAGCGTTGCCGCGAGCGTCGCCGCGACGATGCAGGTGAAGGTGATGAGGAAGTATAGAGATGTCGCCACGTCCGTCATGGGCATCATCATGAAGTTGTAATTGAAGACGAAATAGATGAAACTCGTCAGCCCCACGCCCACGAAGTAGGCGCCCGTGCCGCCGATGCCCGTCGCGATCGCCGCGAACAGCAGATATTTGAAGACGATGCGGAAGCCCGAATAGCCGAGCGAGCGGAGGCAGGCGATCTGCGGGCGCTCCTCCTCCATGAGGCGGGTCATATTGGAGAGCACGACGAGCGCCGTCACGAAGACGAAGGCGACCATGAGCACGGTGCCGATCGCCGTCACCTTGAGCGCATAGGAGTTGAGGGAATTGACGGAGAAATTATCTTCAAGGGTGATGAATTCGATGTCTTCGCCCAAAAGCGCAATAAGCGCCGCCTTTTCCTCTTCGACGTAGCTTTCGTACCCTTCGCCGAAGGGTTCGAAGAGCCCGCGCTCGGGGAGGGCGATGTAGAGATCGCCGCGCGGGAGCAGCGTTTCATCCGCTTCGAGCCCCGCGATGGCGAGCATGAAATCGACGCTCGTTTCGGGGATGCCCGCCTGAAGGAGCGCTTCGCCGTACGTCGGGATGAGCCCGAAAGAGAAGTAGTATGCCCCCGAAACGGTATTGAGCCCCGAAAGCGCGTTGGCGACGTCGGGGATCTCGACGCCCTCTTCCTGGATATAGCTCGGCTCCCCTTCCACGCCGAAAATGAGCGGGCTCGTGACGCTCCCCGCCGCCGTCACTTCGGTGGGTTCGAAGTAGGAAAGGAAGGTCTCCGTCGTGGAGGAAATTTCCTCCCCGCCCTGCTCCATGAGCTGCCTTAAAAGGTCTGCCCAGTCGAGGGAGAAGGAAGCCCCCTCTTCGAGAGAGTAAAAACTCTTGCTCGATTGGACATGAGCAGAGAGAAATTCGTCCTCTTCAAGCTCTCCGAACGTTTTGCCGCCCTTCTCCTCGCCGTCCGCACCCTTCCACACCTCGAGCACGTTGACCGAAGGATCCTCCTCGAGGAAGAAGAGGCGCACGGTGTTTTTCTCTCCGTTTACTTCCACTTCGACGTCGAGCGAGTTGCCGCTGTTGACGTTGTCTTTGCCGTAGCGCTCTTGGACAGAAGCGAGCTGTTCGTCGGAAAAACCCGACTCCCCCGTGCTCTTGACGATGAGATCGGACATGTTCCGGTCACGGTAGCTCTCTGCAAGGGAGCGGCGGATGACCTCGCCCGAGGACCCGACGCCCGAGATGAGCCCCACGCTGACCACCACGATGAAGATGATGGACAAAAAGCGCATGATATGCTTTTGGAACATCCGCGCCAATGTTTTGAGATAAGTCTTCATGTTACCACTCGATCTCCTCGATGGGCATGGGATGCTCGTTTTTGACGATGTTTTCGATATGGCCGCTCTTGATGTAGATGACGCGGTCTGCCATTTCCTTGAGGGCGGCGTTGTGCGTGACGGCAACGACGAGCTTATTCCGCTCGCGGGCGACGTCGTAAAGGACTTTGAGAATGCGCTTGCCCGTCACATAGTCGAGCGCGCCCGTGGGTTCGTCGCAGAGGAGAAGGCGGGGGTTTTTGGCGATGGCGCGGGCGATGGAGACGCGCTGCTGCTCGCCGCCCGAAAGCTGCGCGGGGAAGTTGTTCATCCTGTCCTCGAGCCCCACTTCTTTTAAGGTCTCCTTCGGGTCGAGATGGTCTTTGCAGATCTCCACGGCGATCTCGACGTTTTCGAGCGCCGTTAAGTTGGGCATGAGGTTGTAAAACTGGAAGACGAAGCCGACGTCTTCGCGGCGGTAGCGGCAGAGCCCCTTTTTATCGAGCCCCGTCACTTCGCGGCCGCCCAGAACGATCTTGCCCTCCGTGGCGTCGTCCATGCCGCCGAGCAGGTTTAAAAGCGTCGTCTTGCCTGCGCCCGAACTTCCCAAAACGACGACGAATTCGCCGTCTTCCAACGAAAAAGAGACGTCCTCCAAAGCCTTGACGTCTACCGAACCCGAATGATAGGTCTTGCCGACCCCTTCGAGCGTGAGAAAACTCATATTCCGCACCTCCCGCGCTCTGCCCGCCGCCCGCTGCGCGCGGCAAAACGCACCTTTTCATTCAATACTATACGCCGAACAGTTAACCGCTTTATCAAATCGAGATGAAAATATCGTGAAAATCCCCGCAGAACAAATCTGCGGGGATCCCCCTCCCTTGCGGGAGATTCAGTTGATGCCTGCGTTGAGCTTTTCGAGCAGGGCGTCAAGGTCTTCGCCGTGGACGGCGACCGCCTCGGCGACCGTCTCCCCGTGCGCGAGCGCGCAGCCGAAGCAGTGCATGCCTGCAGAGAGCAAAATTTCGGGCGCGTCGGGGTTGAGCTCCAGCACTTCGGAAATGAGCGTATCCGCCGTGATCTTTGCCATGTTAGTACTCCTTTCAGTCTCTTATGGTCTTATTATACCACAGCGCAAACGGTTTTACAACTCATTTCACACATTTTCCTTCAAAGTCCGAGAAGATAGTAGATGAGCCCCACCGCCGCTCCCGCGCTCACGCCGAACACTAAGATGGGCCCCGCGACGAGGAACATCTTCGCCGCCATGCCGTAGACGTAGCCTTCCGTCTTGAACTCGATGGCGGGCGAGGCGACGGAATTGGCAAACCCCGTGATGGGCACGATGCTCCCCGCGCCCGCCTGCTTCCCGATGCGGTCGTAGACGCCGAGCCCCGTTAAAAGCGTCCCCAAAAAGATGAGAAGGACGGAGACGGTCCCTGCAAGGATATCTCCCGAAAGCCCCGAAAGTTCCAGCATGAAGCGGAAGAACTGCCCGATGCTGCAGATAAAGCCGCCCACGAGGAACGCCCTGCCGCACGTTGCGAAGTGCTTGGTGGGTGGGGAAAAGGAGTTGACGTAATCAAGATAGTTCCGGTTGCGCCGCGCAAGTTCCTTCTGCGTCATACCCTCTCCCTTCTCCCCGCTGTGCATCTTTCCCCGTGCCCCGCGCTTCGCCCTTCCTCATGCCCGAAAGAAGGGATGCAGCTCTCCCGCTCCTCCCGCGTTTTGCCGGGGAATTGCTCTTTCCTTGTTTTCATGCCCTCAGTTTGGGGATATACGCCCGCAATTATACCCTCTTCCCCGCCGAAGCTCAGATATACGAGGCGAGAAGATCGTAGAGCGTCGCGTAATATTCCCCGAGATAGGTACGGGCGAGGGTATCCATCGCATAAGCTTCGAGCCGCGCCTCCGCATCCGACGTGATGTCCATATAATAGGTGCGGACGACAAGGAAGCGCTGAGAGGCGGAAAGGTTGTAGTTGGGGTTTTCGGGATAACGGTACGGACCATGCTCGTTGCCGTCGCCCGCGTCGAGATCGTAGGCGATCTGATACAAAAGATCGTCCTTGACGACTTCCACTTTTGCCTCCGCTTCCTCGTCGATGGCTATGGAGCGCGCCTCGAAGTAGGTGGAGCGCGCCGTGCCGTTCGTGAGCAGTCGTTTGAAGAGCTCCCCCTTCTCCTTTGCCGCCGCGGCGAGGATCTCGTTCTTCTCCGTCTGCGCCGCGCGGACCATCGCCATCTGCACCGCGTTGAGGTCGGAAAACTGTTCGTCCGAAAGATCGATGATGTCGATGATCACGGTCTGCCCTCCCGGAATTCCAACGTAATGCTCAGAACGCGCGTCCTATCGGACAGAAAGCGCAGTTTGAGGGAAGCGGCGCTCCCTCTGAGGGGCGGGATGAGGCGCACTTCCTCCCCCGCTCTGCCGCTCACAAAAGAGGCGCCGCGCCCCGTACTCAGCTCCGCACGGAAGAGCCCTTCGCCTTCGACGAACAGCCTGTCGAGATAGCGCATTTCGGAAATGCCGAAGGAGGAGGGCGCGATCCAAAGAACGGGCTCCCGTTCTCCCGCCGCGCAGCCGTCGGGCGCGTACAGGCTGCCGCCGCACAGATACCGGAACGTACTTCCCCCCGCAAGGCTCTCCGCTTCGAGACGGTAAAACACCGCTCCTTCCTCCCCGATCCCGAGGATGCACTTCTCGCCGTCCTTCATCGTCACGGCAGCATAGTACGTTTCCCCCGCCGCGACCGCCACAGCGCCGTCGGCGAAGGAGATACGCTCCTCCCCGCAGCCCGAGAGCCGTTCGGCAGTCTCCCCCCTGAGCGAGAAGATCCCCTCCTTCGCACAGAACAGGACGCGGCTGCCGCAGCGGGCGACGGAGGACGGAAGAAGCTCCGAAAAGGCGCAGGGGAGCTCTTCCGCTTCGAACCCGAGAAAATCGCCCGGCGCCGCGAGCGCCGTGATGCCACGCTCACGGAAGAGGAGCAGCCTGCCGCGGTACGGAACGAGCTTTAAGATATCCCCGCCTGCCGAGGGGAGGACGACGCTGCCCGACCCGTCCGCCGACTGCGTCCAGTCTTTGGGAGCCAGCGGAGCGGAGTAGAAGAGCGTTTCGCCCGAGGCGATGAAGAGCCGTTCCCCGAACAGCGCCGCCGCACATCCCCCCGGCGCGCCCGAGACCGTTCCTTCCCCGAGGCAGACAAGCCCGGAAGAGATCAGCGCGTAATATTCCTTGCCCGCCTCGCCCGAAAAGGAGAGCACTTCAAGCGGCGCTTCCGGAAGCGGAAACGTGGTCCCGTCCGCGACGAGCGCGCTGCCCGTCCACACAAAGAGCGTACCGTCCTCCGTGCAGAAGAGCTTGCTCGCCCCCGCGGGGAGCTCCTTCAAAAACTTCCTGCCGCCCGCCGGCACGAGCGCGCCCCCGCTCTCCTTCATGCCGAGGGCGAACACCGCCGTTTTCCCGCTCTTTTTTCCGAAGAGCGAAGGGCTGAGGCGCACCCGCTTTCTCGTGAGGACGGGCGTTCGGAGCGTGCTTGCGCTCATACCCACCTCCTTGCCCGCACAGAGAGCGCGCGGCGGGGCAGCGCCGCCGCCCGCAGGGCTTCCCGGTAGCGCCCGTCCCACAGCTTCGCCTCTTCGAACATCCCGCGGGAGAGGCAGAACTCACGCGCCACGCCGAAGGAGAGGAGGCGCGCCGACACCCTTCCCCCGAATTCGCTCTCATCGCCGACGGACTTGGGCGCGGGCGAATAGCAATACCGCACGACGGCAGCTCCCCGCCGCACCGACGGCAGGAAGAGCCCCTCCCGTCTCGGCTCGAAACACGTTTCGCTTCCCGAGACGGACACGGCGCGCACCCCGGCGGGAGCGAAGGAAAAGGCGCTCCACGGGATGAGATGCTCTTCCGCCGAAAGCGTTTCCTCCGCTTTGAGAGGGAGATGGTCGACGGCGAGCTCGTTTTCGACGAGGTTATATGCGCGGAGCAGGGAAGCAAGCTCCCCTTTCATCGCCGCGTTCTCAGAAAGCTCCCCGAGCTGCTTTTGAAGATCTGCCCTCGCAAGATGTTCCGCGGCAAGTGCCAAAACTTCTTTGACCGTCATCTCCGCCTCCCGCTCCTTATTCGGTGATGTTCGCGAGCATGCCCTGCCCCACGGGACGGTAGCACATGAGCTCGGCGTACTTGACGAGCGTCGCCGTATAGACGGGCTTGCCGGGGATCTGCTTTAAGATCTTGCCGTCCTCCCCCTCCAGCCACTGCCAGTCGCAAAGCTGATGGAGCCCGAAGTCGTCGGTATTGAGAAGATACATCGTTCCCTTCGGGCAGAAGCGGTCGGCAATGACGGGGATCCCGTTGAAGGAGAGCGCGCGGTAGCCGCCCTCAAGGTCGATGGAATCTGTCTTGCGGTAAGCGGAGAGCGCCGAAATGAGCTTGCGCCTCACGCCGCGGGAGCAGACGATGAAGTTGATCTTGCCGCCGCCGTATTCCTCGACGCTGTCGATGGCTTCCTGAAGCTTCTCCTCGGTCATATCGCCGAACAGCGTCTTTTTGTAGGGCGTGAGCCAGCTTTTGCCCTCGCGCTCGATGCCGTACAGTTCATCCGCTTCGAAGACCGCTTTGAGGCCGGTGATCTCGAGATCTCTCGAATTCTGGATATACAGGGTATCGCTCTGCGTCGCGTCGCCGACGTCGCCCGTGAACGTGATCTTCTTGGACGATCTGTCAACGGTCGCGATGACGGCGCCCGCGGTGTCGAGCGTCTTGCCCGTATAAATATCCACCACCATGCCCTCCGCCAGATTGATGGTACTGTCAACGTTGTATATGCCGCTGTCCGGAGTGGGCGCAGCCGAGATGGTGGCAAGCAGCCCCGAGCCGTCGCCGAACAGCATCCTCGAGAAGTTGAAGGTGCTCGAACGGATCAGGCTGTCCATCTCGTCGTTGAGCAGATCGACGAACGCGCCCTCGTTGCTCTGAGAAGCGCGGATGGCTTTATCGCTGATCTCGATGGTCCCGTAAAGGTTTTTGAGGGGAGCGACGAACTGCGCATAACCCGAAGAGAGCGCTTTAGGAAGCTCTCCGTCCTCCGTCCCCGCGCCGATGCCTCCGTTGACGCCGTAGCGGACCGCCTTTCTCACATCTCTGCCCCACACGTCGGAAGTCGTCTTCCTGATGCAGGCAAGGAAGGGATTGACCGTCTTGTCGAGCTGCTCGCTCACCACATTGAGATAATAGGACTTCAATACGCTGTCTGCAGTCTGAGTCGTGATCATACTTTATTCTCCTTTCTTTGCATGTCTGAGGTAGCCGAGCGCCAGCCTGCCCGCTTCCTCAAAAGTTTTCGGCCGCACCGCGGGAGCCGCCACTCCCGCGCCCGCATGCGTCATCAGCGGCACAAAAGGCGCCGTCTGCGGCTCCTTCGGAAGAGAAAGAGGCTTTTCCGCCTCCTCCCCTGCCGAAGGGACGTTCATGACCGTCTCCGCATTCGGCGGCAGTGCCCGAGCGGCGCATGCCTGTTCCACGGGCGAGGGCTCCCCCTGCGCTTGGGGCGGATCCTTTTTCGCCTGTTCGAGCGCTCTCAGCCGCTGGCTGCGGCGTGTAAATTCGGCTTCGAGCGCCTCGTATGCCTGTACGAGGGCATCGACGGACTTGAATTTGGAAGGCAGCGCGGCAGCCCCTTCGTGCGCGGGCGTTCCGCTCTCATGCGCCGCGCCCGCCGGACCCCGGGCAGCGGTCCCCTCCGCAGTCAGCGCCTTCTCACGCGCCGCTCCTTTTTCTGCATTCATCGTGTTCTCCTCCTGCATGATCTCCTCCTGAAGTTTTTATTTGTTCTCTTGCTCCTGCAGCGCTCTGTGCCGCAGGATATGGACGGCAATGCGCGCCTTCACCGCCTCGTCCCGTTCCCCGCCCGAGAGCAGGGCACGCGTGTGCTCCGTGATATGCACGGCGTGATCGTCGTACCCGTCCGGTTCCGCCTCGCTCTCGCGAAGGAGGATGTTCTCCCGCTCCGCCTTGCGGATGTGCAGGTGCGTGATGTCGCGGGCGTTCTCGAACGAACCGTAACCGAACGCATCCAACACTTTGTTGCGGATGCTGTCGCTGAGCTTTCCGTCGGCATCCGCGAGCAGCCCTGCGGAAAGAAGCGCCAGGATCTCCTCCTTGACCTCGCCGGGCGTGCGTTCGTATTCCGTCAGAAATTCCACGTCGTCCGCCGAGATATCGCTTCGGTCGAAGTAGTACAGCTCGGTCTCGCCGCCCTCGCCCGTCATGCGAAGCAAGCGCTTATCTGCCGCGAACTGCTTATAAAGATGCAGGATCTGCCTGCCGACCGCCATGACGGCGCGCTCCACGCTCTCCACGCTCGCCTGCATGCGGTTGAAATCCTGATCCAGAAGCAGCTGCAGCCCCGACGCGGAAGTCACGCGGTAGGCGGCAGAAGAACTGCGCGAGAGTTCGCTCATCCCCGAAACGAGGATGAACTCGTCGGCAAGCCGCTCCTCTTCCTCGCGGAAGCCGTCGGGAAGCGACCCGTGATCGAGGAAATGCGGCTCGTTTGCCCCCTGACGGTAGACGATGACGCGCCCCGGCGCAAGCCCTTCTTCGGCAAGCTCCTCGGCGTCGAGCGAGCCGTCCTCCACGGTGAGGACGCCCGCGGAAAGGCGGTTCAGAAACTCCTGCTTGCGGTTGCGCACGGCGTTGTATGCCCGCTGCAGGGGGATCATGCGGTCGACGATGCTCATGCCGAAGAAGCTTCCCGGGAGCTCCGTACACGTCTGCCGCACGAAGGGGAAACCGCGCTTTCCCCCTTCGCCGTTGACGTACGGGAGCGGTCCTTCATACAGGAGCACGCCGCCCGCCGCGACCTCGAGCCTGCCCTCGGGATGCGCCGCATCGGGACGGATATAGCGTTCGATGACGATCTCGGCGTCCTCGAGCAGCGTGTTCCCGCCCGCCGCAGGCGCCGAGAACCGCTCCACCGCGCGCCCCGCAAGTTCCACGCCGTATCGCTCCGCGATCTCCGTGACCTGCATCGCTTTCGCGTGGATGAGGCTTTTGACGTCCTCCAGGCTTTCGGCGGAAAGCGAATCGGGATACACCTCGAAGGGAGGAAGCGCGACGACGCCGACGTCCCCCTCGTTCGCCGTCCCCGCGCCCCCTTCCCGGGAGCCCTCCCAGACGATCTTATAGAAGGCAGTGCCGCACGCCTCCGACCAGAGCGTCGCGCGCGCCACGATCCGATCGAGACCGATGCGTCCCTTGACCGCCTTTAAGATATTGGAACACAGGCGCGCCGTCTTCACGTCTTCGGGGCTGTCGGAAAAGGCGCGCACGCAAAGCGACGGCCGCACTTTTGAAAGACGCGCAAGGCGGGCGTCGACGGTGGGCGCGATGTGATTGAACACCCCGCGGGACTGCCAGTAATACGCCGCTTCCTCGCTCTCCACTTCTCCGCGCGGCGAGATCCCGCAGTACTGATCGCCGCCCAGGAAATTGATATCGACCTGCCAGCGGCGGTCGAGCGGGCGCCGTTCCTCCTGCCGCCGCAGGAAATCTGCGGTGATATCCGAGGCAAGCGCCTGCTTCCGCGCCTCCTCCATGCGCTCCCGCGCCGAGCGTTCTTTATCCTTCATCCTGTTCCTCCTTCAAGCGGGCAATGAGCCGCTTCCGTTCCTTTTCGAGCTCTTCGTCGCTCATCGCGGAAAAATCTTGTCCTTCCATGAGAAGGCGCACCGCTTTGAGATCGGGCGGGATATCCTTCCGCGTCTCCCGCCGCTTGACGAGGGTGAGCTGCCCGTCGGACACGCCGTATTCTTCCGTGACTTCCTCGACGGAGCAGCCCAGCGCGACCTTCATGATGGCATTCCTGACTTCTTCTTCCAACCGTTTGACCTCCTTTGCCTCTAACCGAAGCGCGGCTTTCTTCTGAGCGCTCTCAAAAGCCGCTCCTTCTCGCGCCTGACGTCGCTTACCGCGCTCTCCTCCGCGTGCTGCGGGCGCGTCATGAGATAGTAACGGAGCTCGTCGAGCGCATGGTCGTCTCTCTTTTCGGGGCGGTCCCCGCTGCCCCAAAAATAACTTTTGAGCTCGCGGATGAGAGCGGGGCAGCAGCTGAAGATATAAAGATCGGGCCGTCCGTTGCCGCGCTTTAAGTAGCTCTTCACCCGCGAGATGCCCGAAAACAGCTCCTTATCGACGCGGGCGTCCGCCAGGATGTCCCGTTCGTAAAAGAGTTCGGTCACGCTCTTTTGCGAGGCGAGCGTCCTCTGTCCCGCGGCGGAGTCGATGAGCGCCCTGACCCTGCCCGCGCCGTCCCGTTTCCAGCCCAGCGCGTCGCAGATCTCATGGATGCGGCGGGCATGATAGTCGATGTCCTCCCCCGCCTTGTAGTGTTCGGCGACGACGTAGACGTTATCGTCGGGGTCGACGGCGTACCAGTGCGCGGAGAGCGGGTTCCTGAGCCCGGGGTCGATGGAGATGTTGTCCTGCCACTCTTTCGGCACCTCGAAAGGAGGGATGACATGTACGCTCTCATCGAATTCGGGATAGACGAGCCCTTCGCGCGCGGCAAACCTGCCGAAGCGGCGGGATTGCAGCGTCGTCTCGTCCATCGTGCTCTCCAAAAGCGCGATCTCCTTCTTGGAAAGATAGGGATTGTCCGCCCACTCCATGAACTCATACCATACCTCGGGGTTGTTCTTTTTGTTGAGATAGATCTCGTCATAGAGAAAGGTGAGCCCTTTGAGGGGCGTCATCGTCCCGAAGATATCCCCCTGCCTGTCGAAGACGCGCATAAGACACTCCTCATAGATGTCTTTGGGCGGTTCTTCGTCGAACCAGACGAAGTCCAAAGAACTCCCCTGGAATTTCTCCCGCCCCTGATCGCAGCTCTTGAAGCCGATGACGCCCGTTCCTCCCAATTCGTTCCTGACGACGATCTGATCGATGACGCCCGACGACGGGCTGTCCTTCCTGCCGCTGAGCATGACGATATCGACGATCTGATCGGGGCGGAGATAGGAGAGGAGCTTCTTCTGCGCGACGTCGCGCTGGACCTGCTGGGAGAGAGACACCACCCAGCCGAAGACGTTCTGCCTGTTCCTGCGGTAGGGATGCACGCCGCGGGCAAGATAGACGGCTTCCACCGCCCCGCACTCCGTCTTGCCCGAACGGTTGCCGCCGAACACCCAGCGGTTGCGCTTCTTGCACTTGTGGAACGCAAGCTGCTTTTTATGCACCCGTCTCCCCTTGTTGTAACGGGCGAGCCTGTCCCCCGCCGCCCGCCGCCGCTGCTCCGCCTCGATGGCGGCGATCATGTCGATGATTTCGTTCATATTCGCCAAAACCTTCCTTATCCCGCTTTCCGCTTTGCAGTATGATAGCGCCTATGAAAGTACTCATCCTGCTTGCCGTCATGCTCTTTCTGTTCCCCTCCCCCATCCTCCGCGTCCGAGCCGAAGAGAGCGGGGAAGCCGCTTTGCCCGCAGCGGAGGAATACGCCGTCGCCGCGCGCAACGACGTTTGGCTGTATTCCGAGGAAAACGAAGAGAGCGGGCTCTTTCTTCTGCCCTACACCTACTATGTGCGCGTTCTGGAACGCGGGGAGGAATACTCCGCCGTCGTCTACGGGGAAGATACCGCCCCCTACCGTACCGTGGAGGGGTACTGCAAAACAGACCTTCTGACTTTTGTCGGATTTATCCCGGAACGCCCCTTCCTGAAGCTCGAAGTCACCGTCACTTATACGGTCCCCGGGGCTTCCTCTCAGATGGGGAACGGCACGTTCGACGAGATCGAGCGCACCTTCCACTATTACGGCACGAGCTACCTCGGCACCCAGCGCTATTTTTATGTGCTCTCGGACGGCGTCTTCGACTACATCCCCGCCGCCCGCGACGTCAACTACGAGCTCAACACCGATTACCTGACGGATACCGCAGGTCCCGCAGAAGAGACGCCCGCCCCCGCTCCCGAGCCCGACGCCTCGCTCTCGGGGATCGAGATCGCGGCGCTCGCCGCAGGCATACTTGCCGTCGCGGCGATCGCATTCTTCGTCCTCCGCGGAAGAAAGGCGCCCGTCCCCGCCGAAACGGACGACTTCTGATCTTCCGCAAAAGAGACCCCGCGGTCCTTCCTGCGGGCGACCACCTTGCGCTCCCATCCCTTTTCAAGCGCCGAAACGATGCGCATCACGGGAGAAAAGCCTTCGAAGTCGCTATAGAATGCCTCTTGGGTGCAGCCGCGGCGGACAAGTGAGCCCGCGACTTTTTGCAGAACGGCGTTCTGGTGACGGAAATAGCTCCGCTCCGAACAGGAGAGCACTCCGTCCTTGTTCATGGAAGCCAGCACCCTACGCCTTCTGAAGTACTTGTACTCGAGCAGAAAGAGTTCGTCCTCATCGCATCCCGAGAGGATATGATCGAGTTCCCCCTTCCAGACGAGCAGCCGCTCCGCATATTTCATATCCGCGGCGATCCCCTCCATGCGGGAGACCGTGTCGCACGGGAAACGGAAGGAGAGGACGGCGCGCACGCGCGCTCCCTCCCTGACCGCATCCGCAAGCATTTTCATTTTCGGGTACGCATACAAGAGCGCCCGCACATATTCGTTTCCGTTCATTTCTGCAGCTCCGTCGTTCGTCTCAAAGCACGAACATTTGTTTGTATCTTTATGATAGCACAGAAATGTGGCACCCGTCTGCCGATATGACAAACTTTTTTACGGTCTTTGCAAAATATTTTTCGCCCCCGCCGAGGCGTTTTCCGCTCCCTTTTCACAAGCCGGGAGCGGTTTTTTCCATACATTCTCTTGTCTTTTGTGCGCGCGCGTGTTATAATAGTTCTATGAAAACGCGTACGATGACCATGTTCGGCGCAGGAGCGCTGCTTGCGCTTGCCGTGTGCGGGGCAGCCTTTCTGACCCGTCCCGGTGAGATCGGAGCTTCTGCCGTCGCCAAGCCTTCCCTGTTCCTCCCGGGCAGCTATGAGGAATACCTTCCTTTGGAACGTCCTTCCGATGCCGCGATGTCCGAGGAGTATGTTGCCGTGGCAGACGGCGGCACCCTCTACGTTTACGACCGGGCGGAGGGCGTTTACTCCTCCTATCTCCATGAAGTGAACGGCACGGAGCGCCCCATTTCCGCTCTCGGGTTCACCGAGGACGGCACGCTCTTCTTCTCCGACCGGGATACGCAGCTCTACCGCTATGATATCGCGGAAGAAAGAGCCGTGCTGCAGACGGGCATCCCCAGCTCCACCTTCCTCATCGAGGGCGACACGCTCTATACGACGGCGGTCTCCAACACCGTGACGACCATCTTCTCCGTCCCTATCCGCGGCGATACGCTCCCCTCCGATCTCCGCACCGTCGTCGGCGAAGTTCCCTCTCTCGCCAACGCGACCCCGCGCCTCGCCGTTCAGAACGGCATCCTTTACTGCGCGTTCAATCACCGCGTCTATTCCTATGCCGTCACCGAAAACGGATACGAGAGCCAATCGCATTATCTCGCAGGGCCGACGACGGACGTCACCAACCTTGCGGCGCTCTGTTCGCACGGGGACGAGCTCTATTATGCGGTGGACGGCACGCTCGACCGCGACGGGCTGTACCGCACCGTCCTCGATCAGGGGAGCGAACTCCTCTATGCGGGAAGCGGCATCGCCTCCCTCTTTTCCTATGACGGAACGCTCTACGCCGTGCAGAACGGCTCGGTGCGCGCCTTCTCTTCGGAAGACGGCGCCTCTTTGACGGGATACGAGATCGGCGGCGGATCGGATGCGCCCAACCGCATCTCCGATGCGGGCGAAACGGTGCGTTCGGGAGATCTTCTCGTCGTTGCGGACGAAGGGAACCGCCGCGTGCTCGTCTATGACGTCGCAGAAGAGAGTTATTCCTCCGTCTCCGTCGGCGGCGTCCCCTCCTGTGTTGCGACGGACGGAGAGAGCTTCGGCGTCAGCGTGGGCAACAACATCTATCTCTATGAAAAGGGCGCGGACGCCCCCTACTACACGCATACGGCGGAGAGCACGGTCTCCGGTCTCACCTGCGTCTACGGGACGTATTACTATGTGACGGAACACAGCTATTACGGCATCGCCCGGGACGGCGAACGGGAAGTGATGCGTTCGGGGACCGCGATGCCGGTCGCCGCCGCATCCGATCTGAAGGGCAACATCTATGTCGCGGACGCCTCCGGGCGCATCGACCGCTTCACCGAAAAGCAGTTCACCGATCCGCTCTCTTCGGGGAGGCAGGTCAACAACGGCTGGTCGCTCCCCTCCTCCTTCCGTTCCCTGCGCGCCGATCATACGGGAGACTTGTACTATCTCTCGGGCAGCAGCGTCTATCGGAACGGCGTGCGGCTGGAGACCTTCGACGCCTCGTCCGTGCTCTATCTCGGCGGAGCGTCGCCCGCCCCCGTCTCCTTCGCGCTCTCCTTCTCGGACAGCACGCTCTATCTCAACTACGGCGATTTCATGCTCACGGCGGAAGTCTCCTTCCCCAACCTCGGATCCATCCCGGCGCAGGGGCTTTACGAAGAGCTCCGTACCGTTTCCCCGAGTGAAGAGCTCGTCTATACCCATGTTCTGGACGGAGCGGTCGGCATCCGCATCGACCTTGACGCGCTCGGTACCGAGAGCACGGTGCTCCCCTACCGATCTCACGGACGGCTCACGGACGGCGGCACGGCGCTCGTCCTCGGCGAAACGGACAACTTTATCCTGCTCGCCCTCTATGCCGACCACGGCTATTCCGTCCTGCTCGTTCCCGAGGAGGACTGCCTCGGTCTCACCGTCACAAAGGAACCCGTCGCGGGAACGCGGTATCTCTCGAGCGACGTCGCGGCAACGAGTTATCCCCTCTTTTCGGATGCGCTCACGCTGGAAACACTTCCGCGGGGGAGCCAAGTCACGCTCGTCTCCACGGTCACGCCCGCCGAAGGCTACGGCTTTGCCGAAGTCCGCTACGGAGAAGACGGTCACGGCTATGTCCCGCTCGACTATCTCACGAACGCCGCTCCCGTTCCCGAGGAAAACGACGAATACCGCCTCGGCTATCTGAAAGCGTCGGACGGCATCACGTTCTACGCCGCCGACGACCGCAGCAATACCGTCCGCGTCACGGAGCGCATCCTGGTCAAGATCTACGAAGCGGAAAACGGCGCGCTCGACGTATGCTTCGAGGATGGAACGGGTACCCTCTATACCGCGCAGGTGACTTCCGATATGCTGGAAGCGGGCGGGGAGGACGCGCTCCGCATGAGCGTCATCATCATCCTCTGCGTCATAGCGGTAGGTATCTGCGCCGTATATGTGCTTCTTGTGCCAAAGAAACCAAAAAATTGACTATACCCTATTGACTTTGTCGGAAAAAGGTAGTAAAATAGATACGATCAAAATAGGATGGTGGAAATAATGCAATATCTCTCCCCTCTGGTGCCTCAGCGCGCCGACCCCTATCTTTACAAGTTCAACAAGAAATATTACTTTACGGCGACCTGCCCGGAGTATGACCACATCGAACTGCGCTGTGCAGACACGATCAACGGCATCGCGACCGCCACGCCCCGCACCATTTGGGTGCGCCACAACACGGGCAAGATGGCTTCGCACATCTGGGCGCCCGAGATCCACTACATCATGGGCAAATGGGTCATCTACTTCGCGGCGGGCGAACTGCCCGGCATCTGGGAAATAAGGCCCTACGCGCTCATCTGCGAAGGCGACGACCCCATGGAAGACAGTTGGGTGGAAGCGGGCATGATGCAGGCGGCGGAAGGCGATCCTTACTCCTTCACCGATTTCTCCCTCGATATGACCGTCTTCGAACACCGCGGCAAGTGGTACACCATCTGGGCGCAGAAGGTGGGAACGGTGAACGGCATTTCCAACCTCTACATCGCGGAACTTGAGAACCCCGTGAAGCTGCGCACCGTGCAGGTACTTTTGACGACGCCCGACTACGACTGGGAACGCGACGGCGGCTTCTGGGTCAACGAAGGCCCCGCTGTCCTCAAACACCACGGCAAAGTGTATGTCACCTTCTCCGCTTCGGCGACAGGCGCATGCTACTGCATGGGCATGCTGACGGCGGACCTCAATTCCGACCTTCTCGATCCCCTCTCGTGGAGAAAGAGCCGCTGGCCCGTGCTGCAGACGGATGAAACGCTCAAAGTCTACGGTCCCGGTCACAACTGTTTCGTGCGCGGCGACGAGAACGAGCACCTGACGCTCCTCCACTTCCGTTCCTACGAGAAGATCACGGGCGACCCGCTCAACGACCACAACCGCCATGCGCACGTCATGAAGGTCACCTTCGACGAGAACGACGCGCCCGTCTTCAAGCTCAACAAGGACGAGATCTACAACACGCCCTTCATCAACGAGATCCAGAAGAACATTAACGACTGAAAAGCAGATCACCTCGCTTCTCATCACGAAGACCCGCTTCGAAAGAAGCGGGTCTCTCCTGTTTTCCAAAAAAAATCGCCGCGGGGCGCCTGCTGTTTTGCAGGCGCCCCGCGGCGAAGTTTAACTTACTGATAGATCGTGCTCCTATGCCCGACCGCAAGGATCAGGATCACGATCTCACGATCCATGATCTTTGCAAGAAGGCGAAAATCTCCGATGCGGTAACGCCATTGCCCCGCGCGGTTGGAGGTCAGCGGTTTTCCATGCACACGCGGATCGTCCGTTCCCTCAAGATTTTTACGCACCCAACCCGTAATGAGAAGCGCCGTCTGTTTATCCAGCTTTTTTAGCTGCCTCAATGCCTCTTTGGCGAATACAACACGAAAGCCCATCAGTCACGCATGATCTCCTTTTCCACTTCATCGAGCGAATAGGTCACGGGATCTTGTTCGTATTCCGCCATCGCCTCCTTATAGCATTTGAGGTCATACTCATCCTCGATGCGTTCCATGATCGTCTGCCGCAAAAGATCGGAAACGCTCACACCCTTGATCGCGGCATACTTCTTTACAAGCTCGGTATCCTCTTTGCTCATTCTAAGCGAGATCGTCATGATAGCACCTCCTCATATTACAATGTAATATCTCCTGTTTCCGTATTACATTGTAATACACTTTATGCATTTTGTCAAGCCTTTGGGGAAATGTGCGGGATTCAATTGCCCTTCTTTTTCTTCTTTTCCTCTTTGCGTGCTTTGAGGCGCGCCTCAAAGAGAAGCAGGCGTTCCCGCGCGAGCTTCACGGCTTCGGGCGAACGGCGGGAGCGGAGGTCCGGGAAGGCGCTGAAAAAGCGGCGCGGGAGGCGGGCAGCCAGCGCATCGAGCCGCTCGTCGAAGCGCTCTTTCAGCTCTTTTGCCTTCTTATCGACAAAGAGCGTCGCGCTTGCCACGCCCGAACCGATGAGATCGGAGCCCTTGCGCATGCGGTCGGCGGCGCGGTCGATCTCGCCGAGGATGCGGTTGAGTTTGAGCACTTGCAGCACGGTGACAACGACATCGGCAATGAGGAGAGCAAGGCAGAAGGAGATAAATACCGTTCCCCAAAGCTCGTTGAACAGCCCTGAAAACCACGCGACGGCGGGATGAACGACTTCGACCGCAAACAGCACGGCAACGCCCCACAGAATGGAAAATTCAAGGCAGATATACCCCTTGAGGTTGAAGCGGCGGGAGGAATAATCCCACCACTTGTTGTGGAAGAAGCGTTCGAGCACCCAGCCCGTGACAAGCTCGATGAGCGTCGGAAGCCCCACGCCGACGAGAAAGACGAGCCACGCGCGGGAGATGTTCTCCCCCAGGATGAGGAGAACGGCGACCATCCCCGTGCCGTAGATGGGGCAGACGGGACCATTGAGAAAGCCGCGGTTGACGAACTTGCCCTGCGTGACGGCGTGAAAGGCGACTTCCGTCACCCACCCGAGAAAAGAATAACAGAAGAAATAGGCAAACACCTCGTAGAGGGTGAGCGTGCCGATCATGATGTGCTGCATATTGCCTCCTTTGCGCCTTCCCGCGCCGTCTTTTCAAACGGGCGCGCCCCGCGCCGCTTGGCTTTCAAAGCGGCGCGGGGCGCATGTCACTCTCAAAAAATATCGTATTCGACGGGAGTACGGAAGAACTGTTCCGCCGCCTTCCCACGCCTTCCTCCCGCGAGCGCCGCCATGAGCTTGGCATACGCCGCCTCGAGCGTCATACAGCGCGCCTCGATGACGTTGCCGCAGTCTAAGAGCCGCCGCCCCACCGCATAGGAAGCGAGCGCGCTCCCCTCCCGCTCCACCTGCGTCGCAATGACGACGAGCCTACCCTTCTCCGCAAAGCGTTTCACGGCTTCGAAGTAGGCGTCTTCGTTATAATTGGGGAGCCCGCCCGAACCGAACGTCTCTAAAATGAGCCCGTCGCACCTGTCTTCGAGATAGGAAAAAATGGCGGGATCGAGCCCGGGCGTCATTTTGAGCACGAAGATGCGCTCGTTGAGTTCGTGCAGAAAGGCGGGCATGCCGCGCGGCTTCTCTCCGCGCAGATAATAGAAGGGCGCCCCGTCGCGCATGACGGCGACGGAAGGGAAATCGACGCTCGAAAAGGCGTTATAGCTGCGCGTCCGCGTCTTTCGTGCGCGGGTGCCTAAGATGACGCTGCCGTCGAAGACGATACGGACGCCGTACGCCCCCTCGTCCGTACAGAAACGGAAAGCGTCGACGAGATTGCGGCGGGCGTCGGTATCGCGAAGATAAGCGGACTTCTGCGAGCCCGTCAGAACGACGGGCTTTCTGCTCCCTTCGACGAGGTAAGAAAGCGCCGCCGCGGTATATGCCATCGTATCGGTGCCGTGCGTGACGACGAACCCGTCGAAGGCGCGGTAGTTTTCTTCGACGATCGAGGCGATCTTCAGCCAGTGCGGGTAGTAGACGTCCGTACTGTCGAGATTGAAGGGCTGCACCGTTTGGACGGAGCAAAATTCTGCGATCTCGGGTACGCACTCCAACAGCTCTTCCGAAGTAAGCGCGGGCGCGAGCCCGCTGCCCGTCGGTTTGGAGGCGATGGTGCCGCCCGTGGCGATCATGAGGATCTTCTTTTTGGATCTTGTAAACAGCATATTTGTTAGCGGAGCTTGGTCTTCAACCGCTCCAACACCTCTTGGGGATAGCCGAGGTCGGCAAGATACCCTTCCGCGCCGAGGGGAGAAATGCGCACTTTGCCCTGCGCGCCCGCGAGCTCCAGAAGCGCCGAGGCGAGCAGCTTGAGCGTCCCCTCCTTCCCGCACAGAAGCGCGCCTTCGCGAAGGTCTGCAAGGCGGGCGAAGAGTTCAAACGTCTCCTCCCGCTCAAAGAGGTCTTCCCCGCCCGAAACGGGAATAAGAGCGTATCCTGCGGGTACGGAGACGGGCACATCGCCGAAGAGGCAGGCAAAGACGTGAAAGCGGGTGAACCGCTTTTGATCGTACCGCACGCCGCCGAGTTCAAAGCACGTCCTGCCCTCCCACAAAAAGGAGCGCGCGCCCAAAGGCGCGGCGACGTCTTTCAAAAGCGCCATATCGTAAGGCGCATCCCCTTCTTCTGCCAGAAGGACTCGCTCCACGCGGGCGCACTGCAACCGATCGTGCGAGCCGACGGGCGCGAGCACCCGCTCACCCGCCTTTACTTCGAAGGCGCAGCGGTACCAATAGACGCGGTCCCGGATGTTTTCATCCTCCGTGAAGCGGAGGGCGGCAAACCTCACCATTCGTTGGGGAAGGGCGGACGTTCTTCCATCCACCAATCCTCGTAAAAATGAACGTAAGCCGAGCAGTTTTCGCTCACGTCATCGGTCAAAGGGAGCACGCTCTGCGCCCAAAAGGCGGTGACGAACGCTTCGCACTTCTCTGTAGAAATGTCCTTCAAAAAGGCGGCGCCCAGCTCTAAAATGTTTGCGGGGCGGTGAGGACAGGCGCGCACGGCGTCTTCCAAACGGCGGTTGCAGGGGAAGAGCACGCGGTTTTCGAGAAGGATGAGGCGGTAGACCGAGTAGACGATCTCCTGAGCAAGATGGGCGCGCATGTAGGCGTTGTCCTCTTTAACGCAGGCGAGGAAATAGCCGCGGTTGAGCTGCAAATTGCTGTTAAAACAGCGCACTTTGGCGGCGATTTCCCCTTCGGGATAGGCGGAGATGCGCCCGATAAGCCCCTCGATGCTCTCATCCTTCGTATAGACGGTGACGGCGCCGAGATAGGCGTTGCGGGTGGGTTCGCTCGCGCGTTCCGCCGCAAGTTCCAGCACTTTTTTGCTCTTGAACTTGACGTCGAAATAACCGCCCTCGTAGGTGCAGTGCCCCGTGACGACTTCGGCAAGGCGGTTCTCCCTCTTGCGTTTTTCGTATTCTTCTTCCGTGACGACGATGACGGCGTCGATGTCGGAATCGGGCCGCGCGTTGCCGTGCACGATGGAGCCGTCCAGGACGACGGCGATTACGCCCTCTTCCTCTTTATAGTAGGAAACGAGGTTTCTGATACTCTCTTCGTGGTGTTTCAACATGACAACTCCGTTGCGGGGACCCCTTTCTCCGCGAGCGCCTCTTTTTCTGCATGCGTCAGCCGCTTTAAGTGCCACTCGCGGCTTCTTGCGGCGTGCTCGCTGTCAAATTCCTCGAAGTAGACAAGGGTGACGGGCAAACGGCTCTTCGTGTACTTTGCGCCCTTCCCCGCATTGTGAACGGCGGCGCGGCGCGCAAGGTCGGTGGTATAACCCGCATAATAGCTCCCGTCCGCGCAGAGGAGGAGATAGGCAAAATAGCGTTTATTCGCCGTCATGCTCTCCGTCCGGGTCCGCCTGTTTTTCCCCGTCCTCGGGGGATGCCGCATCGGCGGGACGTTTGAGCCCCATCCGGCAGACGACAATGCCCGCGACAAGGAAGCCGAGGAGAAATCCGCCGACCGCGATGACCGCCAGGCTGATCTCTCCCGAGACGGCGGCGCGGTTGGTGATAAAATGGACATTCGTCTCCTGCTCGCAGAGCGCCACGGAGACCGAACGCAGCGTCTCTGCCGCGCTCTGCATCGCATTGTAAAGCTTCTGCACTTTCCCTTCGAACGCGGAGATGTTCTCCTCGGTGAGCGCCGCGATCTCGCTCTCGATCTGCACGTTCCGCACGACGAGTTCGGCGATCATTTCGGCGATCGCACTGTCCGAACCGATGCCTGTCGTCATGGAATCGAGCGTTTCTCTGAGGGCGGCGATCTTCTCTTCGTTGAGCACCTGTTCGAGCTTGAGCTCGGCGATACGCCCGTCCATCTCGTCGAGAGGCACATAGCCGCGCATCTCCAACTCGTTCTGCAGCGTGGCAAGTTCGCTCTCGCCGCAGGCAACGGCGGCTTCCGCGCGGTATTGAGAGAGCGTCTTCCCGCCCGCCTGATATCCGCTGCGGTATTCTGCGATCCACTCGTCATACGCGGAAAGGATGCTCTCGCGCTGTTCGGCAAGCAGGGTGAGCTTCTCGCTGAACGTCGCCTGCGAAAACACTTCGGTATCGATGGTATATGCGACCCCGGACGCTTTCCCGATCACGGAATCTACGGCAGTCTCCGCCAGCTTGCGGATAAAAAGCTGCGCCGTTTCGCGGGAAGAAAAATATTTCCCCTGCACGGTGATGGTATAATCTCCCGTCTGGACATATCTCTCGTTGACGGTGACAAATTCCGCAGTCACGCCGATATCGTCTTCCTTCACCATCTTATCGATATCGACGGAACTGAGGCTCTCGTCGGAATTGCGCGCCGAAGACAGCGCTTCATAGGCGATGAGCTCCCGGTAGGAAAACGACGAGCCGTCTGGATACTTGAGCGTGTCGCTTCCGGGATAAGAAAGGTAAAACTCCATCGAATACTCTCTGCTCAGCGGGTTGACGACAAAGGCAAAGAGAAGGGTGAGCACGACGGCGCAGGCAGCCGATGCAAGCAGCACCTTCCAGATATGCTTTCCGATCATGCGGCACAGCTCTCCGACCGACACGCCCTCTTCATATTGCTTTTCCATACGGCATAAGTCCTCTCATTTTGAAATGTTTCCTATATTATACCTTCTTATTCGGCGTTCGTCAATCTTGCAAAGGTGCATATTGCGTGAAAACGCCCCGCACCCGGGAAAGATGCGGAGCGCCGCCGTGCGGACAAGGAGCCCGCAGTCACTTTTTCGCCGCTTCCGAAAGGGCGGCAATGGCGCTCGCCCTGCCGTCCGCGCCCGTCTTTTCATAGATGGACGAGATATAATTGCGCGCCGTACCGTCCGAAAGTTTCAGCGCCGAAGCGATCTGTTTGTTCGTAAATCCGTCAAGGAGCATGAGCGCGATCTCCGTTTCACGGTCGGAAAAGGAAAAGGCGCGCTTCAGCCTGAGTTCGCGGTCGCTCCCCACCATGCGCGCGGCGTCGGCGATATGGCGGGCGATCTTGGCGGGCAGGATGGTATCCCCCGCATAGGCGTTCTTGATGGAATCGATGAGCGCCGAAGCGGAGGTATCCTTCAAAAGATACCCGCTCGCGCCGTTGTTGATGGCGCCCAGGATATAGTCGCTGTCGTCAAACGTCGTTAAAACGAGCACTTTGACTTCGGGAAATTTCCGCTTGATCTGCTGCGTCGCGATGACGCCGTTCATGACGGGCATCCTGATATCCATGAGCACGACGTCCGGTCTTTGCAGTTCCGTGAGGCGCACGGCCTCCTCCCCGTTCGGCGCGATGCCCGTGACTTCGATCCCGTCATCCGACGAGAGCACGCTCTTGATGCCGTCGGCGAGGATCGCCTGGTCGTCCGCGATCAGGACTTTGATCATAACTCCTCCTCAGCGCCCGCCGTCGAGCGGAAGGCGCAAATGAATTTCAAATCCTTCGTCTATCTCCGTTTCGAACCACACCATGCCGCCGAGGCTCGCCGCGCGGCTGTGCATGCCCTTGAGCCCGAACCCCTCTCTGAGCGCGGAGATATCCATTCCCGTGCCGTTGTCGGAGAGCAGGAAACTCACGTCCTTCTCCCCTTTTTTGAGTTCGAAATAGAACGCCGTCGCCTTGCCGTGGCGCAGCCCGTTCGAGATCCCCTCTTTGAGCGTGTTGCACAAAAAGCGGCACTTGGCGTCGCACAGCCCGACGTCGTCGATATCGCAGCGCACCGCGATGCCCGTCCCGTCCGTCGATTCGTGGATGATATCGAGCAGCATGTCTTTGAGCGTCATCTGCGTGCGGCTGCCCGAAAGGAGATGCACGCTTTCGCGCAGTTCCTCGAGGGCGTGCTTTGCCTGCAGATTGGCAGCCACGACGGAGCGCTTCGCCCCTTCGGGGTCGCGTTCGATGGCAAGCTTTGCCGCCTCCGTCTGCATGATGACCGTCGTGATGGAATGCCCTGCCGTATCGTGGATATCTTTGGCGATGCGCTGACGCTCCTCGAGCGCCGTCACTTCTTTGAGCTTTTCCATCGCCTCGGCAAGCTTTTTGTTGCTCTCGTCGAGCTCCTTGACGCGCTTTGCGATCTCCTCGTTCTTGCGGTAGATGAGGAGCAGGAAGTTCATGATGAGGAAATGCAGGACGAAGATGATGAGGTCTTCGAAGGCGTTGGAGATGAGCACGTCCAGCGCGACGGGCTCATCGCGCAGCATCTGCGAAACGGCGAGCATCGCAAGATACAGGACGGAACTGCACACGCCCATCGCGATGTTGCCCGCGAGCTTTTCCTGGCTCAGATAGAACTCCGAAAGGATGACGACAAAGAGCGTCGAAATGAGTCTTCCGCCCGAAAAATAGGTGAGCACGAGCAGAAGAAGGATATCGATGACATAACAGACGATGCGGCGCTTAAAAGAGCGCAGAGCAAACAGCTTGACGGCGTTTTCCGCCGCCAGCGCCGCAGAAACGGGCAGGATGACGAGAAGCGCGGGGATCCCCTCCACTTCCGCGTTGCGGCAGTCCACCGCGAGGATGATCTCGGCAAGCACGAGCGCAAGAAAGATGAGCACCTTGCCGATCGCCGCCATCCGCTCGAAGGGGATCGGATTGCGTTCGAAACGTTCTTTTAAGCTCAAGTGTGATCCCTCCCCAAGACACTTGAAATGCTGAAACGGGCAGAGAGCTCGTTGAGCTTACCCGAAAGAAAATAACTGTAAGTCCCCTCCGGGCTGCAGATGATGTGGTCGCGCAGGGCGACGTTATGCATGGAGCACAAGATCTCGAGCTGCGCCGTAAAGTCGTCGTCCTCTCCCGAGGGCGTCGCGGGTCCGTTCACATGATTGTGTACCGCCACCATTGCAAAAGGTTTGGACCCCACCAGAAAGCGGGTGATCTCTTTGGGATCGACGCTCGCGTGATACGGCTTCTGCGAAGTAAAGCGGCGGACGCACTTCACGGCGTCCCGCCTGTCGAGCGAATACAGCTCGACATACTCCTCCGAAACGCCGCGGAAGCGTTCTAAAAGATAGGGACGGAACGCGGCAAAGCTGAACGCGGACGGGAAAACAGGCTGTTTGACCTCCGCCCGCTCCAGAAACATACCGATGATGCGCAGGTATGCGGCGGTGGCTCCTCCCACGCCCGGCACGGCTTTGAGCTCATCCAAGCCCGCATGAAAGAGGGCGTCCAGGCTCCCGAACGCCGAAAGAAGCGCGTGCGCCAGCTCGTTTGTGTTCTTCCGCGGGATGGCGTTAAAGAGCAGGATCTCCAAAAGTTCATGCTCCTCAAGGGAACTTTCGGCATGTTCCAGCCGCTCCAGCATACGTTTTCGGTGTCCCTCGTGCATATCTGCCTCCCTGCGCTTTATTGTAACACATTTCCTTTTTACCGTCAAGCAGATATGCAAAAAGGGCTCCCGCGGGAGCCCTTTGCGATCGTCTTGTTCAGGCGGGATTGCTGTCCGTCGCCTCGCTGTGCATGCCGACATAGTACGCGATGCGCGCGTCGACCCATGCCTCATCGACTTCCTGATACTGTCCGTCGACGAGGGGCAGTTCCCTCGCAACGACGGGGATACGGACGACCTGTTCGTCATAATAGGAATAATTCCCGCTGATCGTGGCGCCGAACCCTTCGGCAACGTACTTCCAGACGAAATATGCCACGGGATGGCCGTCGCGGTAAACAACGAGCGAAACGTGATCTTCCGCTTTCAGCGCCGCCATTGCGGAACGGTCGGCGGCATTCTGCACTTTTTCCAGCCATTCGAAATAGGGCATCCCCTGCGGCTGCCATTCGTATGTGTCGTTGCGTTCGGCAATGCCGGGCATGGGAGACACCTTCCCCTCGTCCGAATGATTTTTCACGACGATGGTCGTGCCGACGGAATTTCCGTTCAGATATCCCGAAACGATCTCGATCCTCTTACCCTCATCGCCGGTGAGCCGGACCTCTGTCTCCCACGGGTCGACGATATCGGTCTCGAAGATCCCGTCCGCAGTCATGACTGCGCCCTCGGGGAAAACGATCTCCTTCGTCTCGTCGTCGGGCGTATCGCAGGCGGCAAGACCGATCACGGATACCGCGGCCAATCCGACCGCCAGGGCAGAAGCAATAAGATTTCTCTTTTTCATCACGCATTCGCTCCTTTTTTCTTTGTTCCATTATACCATGCCCCCGCCGCCCCTGTCAACCATACGCTCCAAAAAACCTGAAGGCTCCTTCGGGAACGGAAGAAGCCTTCTTCGCTCATGCGGTCAGCCGTTCGAGCGCTTTTTGATAGATGTCGATGAGCAGCCCCACGCGTTCGACGAGGATATACTCGTCGGGCTGATGCGCGACCGGCTCGTCGCCAGGGAACTCCGGACCGAACCCGACGCCGTTCTCGAGGGCGCGCGCATAAGTGCCGCCGCCGATGGCAATGGGCTCCGCCTTTTGCCCTGTACACTCTTCGAAGACCTCGCCGAGCGTTCTTACGAGCGCGCTGTCCTTCCCGTGGAAGATGGGCGCCTGATGATGAATGGTCTCGTAAGGCACGCCGAGCTTATCGATCTCATGCATGATATCGGCAAGGGTGAAGGAGGCGGGATAGCGGAAATCGGTGACGACCTGCAGCTGGCTCTTGCGGAACTTGATCATGTTGGGAGACATCGTGAGCCTGCCCGTATCGTCTTTGAGCTCCGTCAGGCCGTATTGATCGTTGAAGAGACTGTCGATGATATACTTGATGACGCTGTCGCGCTCAAAATACCTGAGGATGGGAAGGATGGCGTTCTCGCCGAGCTCGGGCGTGGAACCGTGCGCGCTTTTTCCGTAGGCGATGAGCTTTTTCCCCTTCGTCGTTAACCCGCACTTTTCCGCACGCGACGCCTGGACGCTCCTGGGCAGCGCTTCGCATCTGCTGCAGACCATGTTGGGCGCCTCCCCTCCCTGCAGATAGAGGAAGGGCGCACGGTCGAATTCAAAGTGGAACCGCACCTGCAGGATCCCCTTTTCCGCATAGATGACGGGGAATTCCGCATCGGGCGAAAATCCGTCGCGGGGGAGCCTTGCGACCTTATTATAGTATTCGATACACCGCCATCCGTCCTCCTCGTTGCACCCGACGATGAGTTTGATCGTCCTTTGCGGCACGAAACCCTTGTCCTTGAGCGCTTTCAGGGCGAAGAGCGCACAAACGGCAGGACCCTTGTCGTCCGTCGTACCGCGCCCCCAGATCTTCCCGTCCGAAACTTCGCCGCCGAAGGGATCGTGCGTCCAGCCGTTCCCTGCGGGAACGACGTCGAGATGACAGAGGACGGCAAGATCTTCCCCTCTCCCGTAAGAGACTTCGCCGATATAATTCTCATAGTTCTGCGTTTCGAACCCCATCTCTTCCGCAAGGGAGAGAAAATCTTGCAGGCATTTTGCCGCACCTTCGCCGAAAGGCTTTTCCGGTGTTCCTTTGGAGAACGAGGAATCTGTCCTGACGAGGTCCGATATGGCACGGACCGCTTCTTCCTGATACTTGTTCATTCACTATACTCCATTTCCGCGGAGATCGCCCGCGTTATTGACTTCATACTGTGCTATTGTAACATGTTATCGTTCAAAAGTCAATCGTGAAAAATTGAAGACGGGACAAAGAATGTGAAAATCGGCGGAAAAACTCCGCCGATCTCAATTTTATTATTCCCAACAGCAGATCTCAGACGATGCCCTGCGCCATCATCGCTTCGGCGACCTTCTTGAAGCCCGCGATGTTCGCGCCCGCAACATAGTTGCCCTCGCAGCCGTATTCCTTGGCGGCGTCGTCCATGTTGTGGTAGATGTTGATCATGATGTTCTTGAGCTTGGCGTCCACTTCTTCGAACGTCCAGAACAGCCTGCCGCTCGACTGCGCCATCTCGAGCGCGCTCGTCGCGACGCCGCCCGCGTTCGCTGCCTTTGCGGGAAGGAACACCACGCCCGCCTTCTGGAAAACTTCGATGCCTTCGAGCGTCGTGGGCATGTTCGCGCCCTCGCCGACGTACTTCACGCCGTTTGCAACGAGCGCCTTTGCGGACTCGCCGTCGATCTCGTTCTGCGTTGCGCAAGGAAGCGCAATGTCGCAGGGGATGGTCCAGATGCCCTTGCAGCCTTCGTGGTACTCGGCGCCCTCGACGCGCTCCGCATACACCTTGATGCGCGCGCGCTCCACTTCCTTGATTCTCTTCACGACGTCGAGCTTGATGCCCGCCTTGTCGTAGATATAGCCGTTGGAGTCGTACATCGCGACGACCTTTGCACCCAGGCTCTGCGCCTTCTCGCAGGCGTAGATCGCGACGTTGCCCGAGCCGGAGATGACGACCGTCTTGCCTTCGAAGCTGTCGCCGCGGCACTTGAGCGCCTCCGCCGTCATATAGACGAGGCCGTAGCCCGTCGCCTCGGTGCGCGCAAGGCTGCCGCCGTAGGAAAGCCCTCTGCCCGTGAGCACGCCGACGTGCTCGTCGCGGATGCGCTTATACTGACCGAAGAGGAAGCCGATCTCTCTGCCGCCCACGCCGATGTCGCCTGCGGGAACGTCGGTATCCTGCCCGATGTGGCGATAAAGTTCGGTCATGAAGCTCTGGCAGAAGCGCATGATCTCGTTATCGCTCTTGCCCTTGGGGTCGAAATCGCTACCGCCCTTGCCGCCGCCGATGGGAAGCCCCGTGAGGCTGTTCTTGAGGATCTGCTCGAGCCCTAAGAACTTGATGATGGACAAATTGACGGAAGGATGGAAGCGCAGACCGCCCTTATAGGGGCCGATGGCGCTGTTGAACTGCACGCGGTAGCCCTTGTTGACGTGCACGCCGCCCTTGTCGTCCACCCACGGAACGCGAAAGAGGATGACGCGCTCGGGCTCGACAAAGCGTTCGAGGAGCGCTGCCTTCTCGTACTCGGGATGGCGCTCGACGACGGGACGAAGACCGTTTAAGATCTCGGTCGCCGCCTGATGGAACTCGGGTTCGTTGGGGTTCTTCTGCTTGAGCTCTTCAAGCACTCTCTCTACATAATCCATAAGAAATACTCCTTTGCCTGCGGATGCGCCGCAGCGATCTTTCGTAGAGTATTATAGCAGAACGCGCAGCCGAACGCAAAGATTTTACCCCCGCATTCGCGCGTTCGCCGTTTCGCGTTCGTTATATGAATTATAAGCGTGACTTATGGATAACACATTCCTTCCCCCGAAATGGGCGCGGATGAGCCCTCTTCCCGTTATAAGACTTCTTCTTATGCTCCCCTGCCCTCTTTCCGGCGACGGCGCAGCGGGAGACCGCGCGGGCACAAAAAAAGCAGGCGTTTGCCTGCTCTTTTTCTCAGCCTTTCGTGTTGTAATCTTCGGAAAGGAGGTTCATCGCCTTGAACAGCTTGTGCAGATAGATGAACGGGCCCACGGCGATGAGCGCGCCGAGGATCTCCCATCCCCAGAAGGTGCCCGCGCCGAAGGAATAACCGATGCCGCGGCGGTCGAGCTCTTTGCCGATCCTCGAACAGATCCTGTGGTGCCAGACGAGCACGCCGATACCCAGCGTCAGCCAGCTCACGAGAAAGACGAGCAGACAGAAGTGCATGGTCTTCTTGCCGTCGTAACGGCTCGCGATGGTGTTGATGTCCGTACTCACCGACGACATGACGACAAGGCCGTAGATGCCGAGGGTGATGATGGACAAGAGGACGTACTTGATGAGGCCGCGGTTGGTCTTGAGCTGCACGGCAGGCGCAGACGGGACAGCAGACGGCGCGGGAGCGCCGCAGTTCGGGCAGACAGACGCGCCGCCCTCGAGTTCTTTTCCGCATTTGGTACAGAAAGCCATAATATTCTCTCCTTAAATTTTTCTATCTGCAGGACGATGTCAGCGATCGTCGTGCATGCACAAGAGGCAGATCCCGCCGATGAGGCTGACAAAAAGCAGCGAACACACCTTGAGGCCCGTGCCGACGGGGCGCTTATCGCGCAGGCGGTTAAAAACCGAGATCGTGATGGGAAGGCACCACGCGAGCGGCAGAAGCAGCCACCCCTGTGAGATGCACCCCAGAATGAGAAAGACCTTGGCGACCGTGCTCATCGTGTCGTCTTCCTGCCTGACGGGCGCCGACGGCGCAACGCTGCGCCCGCACTTGACGCACACTACGGCATCATCGACAAGTTCTGCTCCGCAATGCGGACAGTATTTCATATTCCCTCCCTTCCGGCTGCAGCGGATCCACTGCAAACCATTTGAATCATATCTAATTTTATTATACATATTCCCGCCTCATTGTCAAGTGTTTGAATGATATTTTCCGACAGAAACCGCGATCGGGGCAGCGCGGGGGCACTTTCAAACTTCCCCCTCGAAAACAGTTGCCTTTTTGCGCGAAACGTTGTAAAATAAAGAGCGTTCCAAGCGCGGCGACGTATTTTCGGCGGGATAATAAAATATGCTTCTTCATAGAGGCATAAAAGATCATTCCGGGTTCGCCCCACCGCTTGCGGTGGCACGAGGAGCGCAGCGACGAAGTATTCCCGAGCGGGATAATAAAATATGCTTCCGTAGTTAAATGGATATAACAGCCCCCTCCTAAGGGGCCGTTGTGGGTTCGATTCCCGCCGGGAGTACCACTTTGACCACAAGATATTGTGGTCTTTTTCTTTTCTACCACAATATTTAGGCAAGATTTTCCAAAATTGGTATAAAAAACGAGTTATACCAGAAAATTTTACTATCCGGCAAAAAGGAATGACCTCAAAGGCCATTCCTTTTACTCTGTCAGGCGGTTCAGAGCGTTCACCGCGATGCCCTGCGTATCAGGGATAAAGTGGCTGTACACTTTCAATGTGACGGTCGAATCGCTGTGTCCCATGTATTTGCTCACTGTCTGTATAGGCACGTTCTGCGCCAGAAGCAGGCTGCAATAGGTATGCCGCAAGCCGTGACAAGTGACGTGTTTCATGTCCCATTTGCGCTCATAGAAGGTCAGCCATTGCCCGATGGACTGCGGGTACAGCGGCTGCCGATATACATTTACGGCGAGATAGGTTTCGTCAAGACGGCTGTCAAACTCCTCGTCGGCGAGCCTGAACCAGCCCATGTACTTCTTCAAATCGTCTATCAGCACATCCGTCAAAGGAATGTCGCGGACGGACGTCTTTGTCTTGGGCGTCTTTTCATAGTAGCCGAATTGTTTGGAATACAGCCTGTTACGCCGTATGTGTACGACTTTTTTGTCAAAGTCGATGTCCGACCATTTCAGACCGCACATCTCACCGTTACGGACGCTCGTCAAAAGGATAAACTTCAAGATGACTTTCTTGTGCATTTCGTCGTCGGGAATGTCCTCATCCAGCTTTCGCAGGAAAGCGCGCGCTTCATTTACGGTAAACACTTCCTTTTCGGCAACGGGGCGCAAAGAGGTATTGCCTTTTTCCGCGCCCACCTTCGTTGCGCATACGGGGTTCTTGGCGATCCATTCATAGCGGACAGCTTCGTTGAACAACGCGCGCAGGATACGGCGATAGCCTTTGATTGTTTCGGCGGCATAGGGTTTTTCAATGACGACCGTTTCAAAGTATTCGTCATAGTCAAGCCCACAGCGGTCGCAGAGCGTTTCCGCCGTTTCCTTTGCGATGTTCGCTCCCTTTTTATTAAGGTTATACGAGGCGCAGCGGTCAATGACATTTTCCCGCGCCATCAGCCGAAAGTTCATTTGCTTGGGGAGCGGCTTTTTTAATCGTGCTTTGGGCGCGCTTTTATACCCCGAAAGGGTGAACGACGACAGGAACCTCTGCACGTCGCGTACCGTGATGGCAGAGATGGGCTTGTCGGCCAGCCCATTCTGTTCCAGAAACTCGCCGAATATCTTTTCGACCTTTTCGGCACGTTCATAGTAGTTGACGGAAAGTCCGGCTTTGATATTTGCCTTCCATTCCTGCATGAGTTCGGAAAAAGTCAGCACCTTTGAGCGGAGCTGCGTTTTGCCGTCCTGATAGGCGCGCGAAACCTCCTCTTCAAAGGCGATGGCAGTCTTTTCGACCTGCTTGCGGAATTTAGCCTCGGTCAATTCGTCGGTATTATAGACGCGCTTGGTAAAGACCTTGCTTTTCCCTGTGGATAAGTCTTTGCCGCTGACCTGTATTTTTGCTTGAAGCTCTCCTTTTTTGTTCTGTGTGATTTTGAAATAAGCCATAGTGTGTTACTCCTTGATAGCGATATAGTCCATCAGGCTTTGCACATCGACCAGAATTTTGTTGCCGGCGGTCAAGTATTTTATCTTGCCCTCCTTACACCACATACGGATGGTATGTACGGTGATCGCCGTATCCGGATCTTCCTGCTTGACCATATCGAATACTCTTTTTATACTTCGCAACATTCTAACGCCTCCCGTTTCATCTGTTTGTTTTATATGATAAGGAAAGACGAAGCGCGGCGGCATAAGTCCGTTACGCTCCATCTTCCCGATGTCGTTTTCTTCCTTATGCCGTTCGGCATGGTATTTTATCGTCTTGATAAAAGCAGGAGCGCAAGGGCCATAGTCCTTGCGCTCTCAAACTTATTGCTTATTCTGTTCTTCCTTCGGGCCGTAGTGATCGAGCAGGGCTTGATACCCCGCGACGATCAGTTCCACCTTTGTAAGATCATGCCTTGCGAGGAACTCGTCTATCTCGTTCGCATATTGGCGGTCAATGCTCGTTCCCCACACCTTGTTCTTTTCCTTCCGCTCGTCTTTGTTCCGCTCCTCATACTTCCTGCGGCTCTTGCGAACGGGCGTATCCGGTTTACGCTCCATGCTCCACCTCTCAGTTTCCCGCTATCGCGCAGATGATCGCGCCGATGAAGTTCATGACGCAAGTCCCGATCATCACGACGCCCATGAACAAAACTTTCAGCAAGCCCTTCCCGATCCTTAAAACAGCTTTCATATTGTAACCTCCCGTTTTTTCTATGAGTCAACAGTCGCCCGCAAGACAAGGAAGGGGCGGAATGCTGCGAGGGCGCATACTTAAACGTATGTAACCGAGCAGACCCGTAACCCTGACGCCGTATTGCGGGATGAATGTTGGCTCAGACATACACAAGCTCGGAAAGAATCTCCTCCTCTATGAGCTTCTGTATCTCCGTCTGCCTGCGGTAGTCCTCCATGAAGTTGCCCGTCCGTTTGTAACGTTCATCTTTGGAGAGCTTCGCATACATGATTTCATACAACTCGTCCGCCTGACGGTCGATGCCGTGCAGATATTCGGGAAGATCGGCAATCGTCCAGTCGATACCCCTTTCTTCCAAATACTGCCGCTTCAGCGTTCCGTACTTACCGTAGGTGTGCTTGACAGGCTTGACTGCTTGCCGATAGACTTTGATCTCCTCTTCGGTCAGCCCCTCTCCCCTGTCTGCTTTGGCAATGATCTCCTGTGCGTTCATGACTGCGCCTCCTTTTTCTTGCTTCGTGTTAATACGAATATCACATTTTCTCCCGTTTGTCAAGGGGTTCGGAGCATTTTTCCGAAAAAATTTTTACGGGCTGAGCAAAGGTAAGTTCCATTTTTTTTACGTTACAAGTGCAGCGATGCCGCGGACGAGGAGCGGGGCGGCGACGAGGATACAGAAGATGACGACAAGCCCGATGAGGTAGTTGAAGATCATGCGCTTGGCTTTCTCCTTCTCCTCATGTTTTTGGGCAATGGCGAAGCACACCCCCATCACGATGCTCCATACGCCCGCCGTGGCGAGAAAGACCCAAATCATATACGGGCGGTATTGCTCGAACAGATATTCGATGTAAGACGCCACTTCCTCGTACTGATCGCCGAGCTCCTGCGCGAAAGTATCGCCGCAGACCGAACAGGTATAGGTACGGACAGTCACGCCGTTCTGAGAGATTGAATCGGTGATCGCATAAGTGTGGCCCGTCGCCGGGATGGTCTCGATATATTCTTCTCCGCACTTGTCGCAGACAAATTTCCGCTCCCCCGCCTGCGTACAGGTCGCCGCGCGAAGCACGGTGGAAGTATAGTCGTGCCCCGTCGGGTAAGTCCCCGTCTCCTCCGTCTTTTCAAAGCCGCATACCTGACAGATATAGACGGTGCGGCTGCCCTCGGTGCAGGAAGGCGGGCGTTCCTCCGTCACGAAATTATGCCCGAGCAGCTGCGTCTCGTTGTCTTGATAGCTGTCCCCGCAGCGGATGCAAGTGTGGAGGACATATCCCCCTTCTTCACACGTCGCGGCAACGGCTTTGGAGATATACGCATGGCCGAGAGGCGGCGTCGGCTCTCCGTTATAACCGTCTCCGCATCGCGTACAGGTGTAGACGGTGCCGCCCTCCTCCGTACAGCCTGCGGGTCTCTGCTCCGCTACATAGTTATGCCCGAGCGGTGCCGTCAGCCAGCCCTCGTAGCTCGACCCGCAGCGGGTGCAGGTATATACGGAAACGCCGCTCTCCGTACAGGTCGCCCCTTCCGTGGAGATGACATAGCTATGCCCCAGCGGCTGCGTTTCATTGGTGCGATAGCTGTCGCCGCACTTGCTGCAAGTATAGACGGTATAGCCCCGCTCCGTACAGGTGGATGACACGATCTCGGCGACATAGCTATGCCCTGTCGCCTGCGTGGGACTGTCGGTATAACTTGCGCCGCAGCGGATGCATTCGTAGGTCGTATATCCTTCCGTCGTACAGGAAGAGGGCGTCGTCGCAGCTTTATAGCTATGCCCTAAAGCCGCCGTCGCATTGCCTGTATAGCTGTAGCTGCATCGCCTGCACGAGAACACCGTATAGCCGCCCGCCGTGCAGGTGGGATTGACGACATCCGCGTCATAGCTGTGACCCAGAGCGTCGGAATCCTCGTCCGAGTAAGTGCTGCCGCAGCGCGTACAGCGATAGACCGTCACCGACCCGCTCGTACAGGTCGGATCGCGCTCGGACGATACCGTGTAGCTATGCCCGAGCGCTTGCGTGCGGTTAGTCGTATAGCTGTCTCCGCAGCGGGTACAGGTATGGCGGCTATAACCGCCCGATGTGCAGGTCGGAGAGACCGTCTTGCTCTGATAACTATGCCCCGTTGCGGGAATATCTTCGGTATAGCTATCCCCGCAGCGAGTACAGACATATTTGATATACCCCTCTTCCGTACAAGTGGCAGCAGTCAGCATGCTCTCATAATCATGTCCGAGCGCGGAAGTCGTCTTCGTATAGCTGTCCCCGCAGCGGGTACAGGTATAAAGCACGGTACCGCCTGACGTGCAAGTCGCTCCGCTCGTTGTGGATGTATAATTATGCCCTAAAGCCGACGTACGATCCCCGGTATAAGAGTACCCGCAAGTCTTACAGGTATATTGGGTATAACCGCTTGCTGTGCAAGTGGGAGCCACAACGCGCTTACCGTACTGATGGACGTGTTCTTCCGCCGCAACGGTAAAGCTAAAGGAACCCGTCGTCGTAACACTGGCGCCCGCACGCGAATTGATCGTCCAGGCAAAAAAGCCAAACTGTACAGACACCGAATAACTTCCGTCGGAAAGACCACTCAGATGTACGGAAGAGCTGCCGCTCCCCACTGTTCTTCCCGATGCGTCAGTCACCGTGATCCTACGCTCGTTATAGCCTGAGATCTGGATATTCACCGTATCCGACTTGATCGTGCCGCCATTGGAAAGATACGCATTCCCCGATGCCCCACTCCCATACAGAATAACGGAGATGGTCGCCGTCGTATTCGAACCACTCTGCACAACGGCAGAATAAACATTGTTGTCGCCCGATGTCTCTTTGCGCGTACCGGCGCCCGAACCGTAGGTATATGTATGCGTGTAGTCAAAGGCTACGGTGTAACTCGGGGTGGTAGCGGCGGATACTGTTTCCCCTCTCGGAAACCAAAACGGCAACAGCAAACAGAGCATTGCCGCAAAGCTCACAAGCCACGTTGTTCTTTTTATTTTACCTCTCAATTCGTTTCCTCCTCCTTTCTCTCCTCAAAGAGCGACTGCGTATAGTCCCCCGCCTTGACGAGAATGCAGTTGCGAAGCTCCGTGCTTCCCACAAAGAACGTCTGTCCCGTAACCGCCGAGATGATCATGCGCTGCTCCTCGTCGTTGAAGCTGTCGCCCGCCTTGTAAATATCCAAAACGTCTTTCATGTCGGGCGCGGACAGTTTGAAGATAAAGCTATACTGACTGTTCTTGATGATCGCCGAGGTCTTGCCGCGCAGTTCTTCGTTCGCATTCCAATCGGCGATATTCTGCGTGGCGGGAACGAACGAGCCGTTGTACTTGCGGATACGCTTTGACATCGAATAGAAGAAGTCCAATGCGATGGGGAATTTAGGGTCTATGTAGAGGTGCGCTTCGTCTGCAATGATGAGCGTATGAAGGTTTGCTCCGCCCTTGTTCTTCTCTCTCGCGTTGATGACTTCCTGCTCGATGAATCGGAAAATGAGCAGCATCTGCGCGTTCGCCACCGTATTGTTCTTATTCGCAAACAGGCTCTGGAAATCGAAATCTATAAGGTCTGCGTCCGTCTTTAACGTGGACGGCGCGTTCCAGATGTCCGAATACCGCCCGCTCACAAACTTTTTGAGATACAGCTCCGCCGTGCGCATATCCCTCTTGGTAAGCTCATCTATGCTTTCCCTGTTCTTACTCTGCAACGTTTCGAGCAAGTCCGAAAACAGCGGAAAGTAGTCCGCAGGGAACGCCGAGCAGTCGGTATTTTCCGTGATACCCATTTTCTCGTATGTTTCCACCACAAGGTTATTGATGAGTTCAATGACGTCCACGGGCGCATCCGCAAGCACGATCTTGAAAAACGATTCAAGCATCTTGAGGTGCGTATTGAACGTGACCTTCGGGTCGGCAGGCGTGCCGTCCTCCGTGAGGATCTTATAGATATGGAACGGATTGATGCGCCCCTCCTTTGCGTTGCCCACATCAATGATGTTGCCGCTCAAATTGCGGGTGAGCGTGAGGTATTCGGCTTCGGGGTCTAACACGATGACTCTCGTGCCGTTCGCCCATTCGTTGGCGATAAGCGTTTTCAAAAAATACGATTTGCCCGAGCCCGACTTGCCGATGATCATGGCGTTGCTATTTTGATAAAGATTGCCGCGCTTCCACAAATTGAGAATAAACGGATAGCCGTTCGTCTTATTTTCGCCGAGAAGGATACCCCCATCATCGAGAACACAAGTCCTCACAAACGGGAACACCGCCGCGAGGCTTGAACTGTTGATACCTCGCTCATGGTTTTTAAGCGTGCTTACGGGCGATACCGCCGCAGTCTTAAACCCTTCGATCTGCAAGCCGTACAGCGTGGACGGTTTGAAGTTTTCCGTGAGCAAAGCTCTACGCACAGCCTTTTTGTAATTCTCATTTTTGAGATAGTTATAGGCAGTAACGGTCAAGGTAACGTCCAAAAGGCTTTCGTTTTCCGTCTGCAAACTATCCAAAAGCGCGTTCATCGTTTCCTGATGCGTTTCCGCGCTGTTCGCTTCGCTCGCTTTTTCCGCCACGATCTGCTTGGTCGCCATCTCGCCGATGCACTTGTCGATACGGCGGATCGCCTTGTACTTATCCACGGGTCGAACGTGCATCACGACCTTCGTGTTGGGAATATTGAACAGCTTTGCTCCCCATGCGTTTTTGACGCGCAGTGGATAGTCCGCGACCGTAAGCACGCTCGCTTCCGTTCCGTCGATGACGAACCTATTGCTGTGGAATACCACTTCTTTCGGCTTTACCCACGCGAGCAAATCCTCATCGGCAATGTCCTTTTCCTCTCTCTCGTCAAAATTGCGAGAAAAACTGTATTTTAAGAACACCGCCGCCTCGCGCATACCGAGAAGTTTTGTAGACAGTCCGCTCTTTCCGACCTCGCCCGCGATATTGATCGCCGCGCTCTCTAAATCAAGTTCGTTCCTGCCATACACTATAATATAATAGTCGGACAAGTACTGCTTGCGGATATTGTTGAGCTTGTCGATACGGTCGATGCGTTCCTGCAAAATGTCCTGTCGGATCTCCCGCGTCTGCGATTCTTCTTCCCGCAATGCAGAAAGACGAGCAAACAGTTCCTCCGAGAAACCGTCCAGATTTACAGGGCGGTCGATCTTGATGATGTCCGCGCTTTGGTTGGCATCGAGAATTTTTAAGGCGTTTGCTATGTAGCCGATGTCGATGTTCTGCTGCACCACGTCCTCAATGCCGAAGTTCTTTTGCCCCACCTTGATGACTCTGCCGAACATTCCGCCGCTGTATGCGAGCAAGCCGTTTGTCTTGATCTCTTTCAGCCCGATGAGCGTGTCAATATTCTCTTTCGGGTTCTTTGCATCCGCCGTATATCGCTTTTTAGCGAACAGAAATTTTACGTTTTCAAAGATGCAGGTATAGAAAATGCCGTCCGGCATGGGCATGAACATGACGACCGCTATAAGTCCCATAATGATCGCAAGCGCCCAGTTCCCAGCCGTGACTGCGATGAAGATGAGCGCAAACACAAACAGCGCCACAATCACATCCGTCATGGAATAGCACTTCCATACCGTATTCTTCACTTTAATTTTTTTAGGGATAATTCTCAACTGCTTTCTCCTCCTTGCGTTTGCGCCGCAGTGCTCTCGTCTGCGGCGTCCGTGCTCTCGGCGCTGTCCTCCGTATATTTGTCGCCCGAATCGTCGGAACCGTCGCTCGAATCGCCGCTGTTTCCGTTGCCGCTGTCTCCCTTTTTGCGGGAAGCGATTGCCTTGATGCCTTTCGCGGCAAGCCCTACCGTCATGGCGCTTGCAATGCGTCCGCCGTAGAACGCGCTTCTGAGCCATCCGCCGCCGGCACGCATATCGTCGCCCTGCCCGAACAGACGGGCAAACAACGTCTGCCCTGCGGGGATGAGCATCGCGCCGCCCACGATCATGAAGATCGTGAACATGGCGTTTCCGAAGCCGTTGACACCGTCCAGATGCACCGCATTGATGAGCGGCAGAACGAGCGCAAAGATATTGACCGCGAACACCGCGCCATAGGCGAGGATGAGTTTAGAGACGAAGAGCTCCCGCCAGTTTTTGAACCGCGCCCCATCGTCAAGCGGCAAGGTCGACATGGCGATTGGCATCATGAAGTAAGTAAAAACGATCTCATATACCCGCTTTGCGAGATTGAGAACGGCGATCACGAGCGCCACGCAGAGCGCGATGCCCGCTACGAGCGAGGGAAGATACAGGAACGTATTCGGGTCGACCATGCCGTTCCCCTTCCAGGACGTAGGCCAGATCCCGAACAGCGCCGTATCGTAACCACCCAGGATCTCGCGCACCGTGAGCGACGTCACGTCCACATCCCCCGCCGAATACCCGTTCAGCCAATCACCGACGCAGGCATTGAAAATGGCGTTCGAGAGCTTGGTCGTATTCTCCACTTGAAAGATGCGCGCCAGAAGTTGCAGCGAGCCGTTGGCGATGAGGATACCCAAGATAACGACCGCCAGCATTGCCATCGTTCCCAAAAGCGCGAGAAAGAACTTCCCCACGACCGTCGCCACGCCGCGGTTGCCGGAGATCATATTCTTGATGAGCCCCGCGATCGCAAAGATACAGGTGAGCCCCACAGCCGTGATAAAGATACACCAAAAGACGGTGCCGATGGCGGAGTCGCCGACGATGAACTCGATGAGATTGACTTGCTGCCCGTGGTAGTTGACCGCGGCAATACCCGTCATGGCGGAAAATAAGTCCATCAGCCCGTCCACAAGCTGCAACAGCCATAGAAAAAGCTGTAAGCCTATCTCCTGTAAAAATATCAGCATTTAACCTCCTCCATTATCTGAAAATGAAAGGCGGCAAACAACGCGCCGCCTTTCTGTTCAGACTTCCGTTTTTACGCGCCGACCCAAGCGGACAAGCCGTTGATGAGAAGCGGTGCGCCCATCGCCACGACGAAGATAATGACGATGCCGATGATGAGCTGCTTCACCATGTCTTTGGCGTTGATCTTCTCTTCGTTCCTATGTGCAATGGCGATCTTGATGCCGATATACGCGCCCCAGATAACGACGACTGCCGCGAGCGCGATAACGATATAGACCCAGAAGCTATCCATCAGGCTCTGCAATTTTGCCACGATCTCGGCAAGATTACTGTCCAGTCCGGTTTCCGTAAGTAAGTTAAAATTCATATCTTATATCCTCCCTTTACTTTTGATCTTTCTTTTTCTTCCTTCTGATAAGAAGCCATGCCGCGGCACCGCCTGCGGCGAGTAGTATGAGGATGAACAGCAGCAGGACCGTCGTCCCCGTACTGCGCCCCTCTTTTCCCTGTTCCGTCTCTTCGGGCGGCTCCTGCGGCTTGTCCTCGGGCGATTTCCCTTCCGCCGTCACGGAAAACTCTTTGAGAAGTTCCCCCGCTCCGTCCGTGATGCGCACCGTATAGCTTCCCGAAAGGCGGGAATAGTCCACCTGCCCGTATTCGTTGACAGAAAGTTGTACCGCCGCGCCGTCTTCGCCGACCGCCATGACCGACACATTGCCCACGGCGCTTGCACCGCAGTCACAGACATAGCGCGCGATGAAGTACTTCTCCTCGGGCGCATCCTGCACATAGAACGCATACGCATGCGCATGGTCTTGTCCGGGCGGTTCGATATAGCCCGTATCGCCGCTCGTCACATAGTCGGAGATATAGCTGTAGTCGCAGACGATGCAGATGTGCCGCGTATAGCCGATGCTCTCGGGCGTCGCCTCGACGAGCACGTCGAGAAAGGTATGCCCCTTTGCCTCGGTATAGTCGGTAACGTACCGATCCCCGCAGACGGAGCAGAGGTGTTCGGTATATCCGTAGCTCACGCACGTCGGCGCGATCGTCGTTTGGGTGTATGTATGCCCGAGTGCGGGCACATAGTCCATCGTTACCTCGTCGCCGCACCTTGAACAAGTCTGTTTCGTGTAACCTTCGCTCGTGCAGGTCGGGGCAAACGTCTCTTCGGCATACGCATGCCCGAGCGCTTCGCGGTAATCGTCCCGATAGCTGTCGCCGCAGACCGAACAGGTATGCAGCGTGCAGCCCGCCTGCGTGCAGGTGGGGTCTATCTTTTCCGAAACATACTTATGCCCGCGCTCCTCCTTGTAAGCGTCTGAATACTCATAGCCGCAGACGGTGCAAAAGTGCGTCGTGTACCCCTGATGCGTGCAAGTCGGCTCCACAACGATCTCTCGCATCGTATGCCCCTTCGCGGGGGTAAAGTCGTCCATATAGCTCTGCCCGCACTGCGAGCAGGCGTATAGGGTATAACCCTGCTCCGTACAGGACGGCTCCACCGTCTGCACCGCGGCAAAGGTATGGTCACAGGATATGTTCGCTAGCGCCGCAGCTTGCAGCGATACCCCTTCCGCCACGCTCCGGACAACGCCTGCCGTCTCTTCCCATGCCGCGGGTGGATCCGCATTGCTTTCCGATGCGGCACACCCCATCAGTGCCACGGGCACGAGCATGCCGCATACCATCAGTCCTGCCAATAAAAACTTTTTCAAATCATCCCTCCTTTTTTTCTTTTTCCCTCTTGACAAATCGATCGATGTAGCATATACTATAGATAAGGTAAAGATTTCTTTACTTTCTTTACCAAATCATATCGGAGGTATATGGCATGATCGAAGTATCCAAGATCTCGTCCAAGGGGCAAGTCACGATCCCCTTAGAACTGCGTAAAAAACTCCACCTCACCGAAGGCTGTAAAGTCGCTTTTATCACCGATGAAAACGACCGCGTCTATCTTGCCAACTCTTCCATACTGGCACTCAAAGATGTGCAGTCAGCTTTTGCGGGCGCCGCCGAAGAAGCGGGGCTACAAAGCGAGGATGACGTCGCAGCTTTTTTGAAAAGCGTATAAGAGGTATTGCTCGAGCGAATCATGGTCGATACCAATGTCCTATTTTCCGCCATCCTCTTCCCTCAAGGGCGTGCGGCGGAAGCTTTGTCGCACTGCATTCGGAAACATGAGCTTGTCATCTGCTCGTATGTCTTAGACGAACTCAAGCGCGTTGTACGGAAGAAATTCCCCTCCCGTCTGAGCGAGCTTGACACGTTCTTTGAAAAACTTTCCTTTGAACTTGTCTATACGCCCGAACATATCGAAAAAGCTCTGTTTTCCATCCGCGATCCCAAAGACTACCCTATCTTGTATACTGCCGTCATCGAAAACGTCGACGTCCTTCTTTCGGGTGACGATGACTTTTCGGATACCGGTTTAACGCACCCTGAGATCGTGACCCCCGCCGAGTTCTTGAAAAGGTTCTGACCCATCCCGCCGCTCATGCGGCGGGATATTGTTTTGCCTTTTCCTGCAATTCGAGCAGTTTGGGGAGCGCTTCGCTCAGATATGCCGAGAGCGAGTTGAGCTTTTGGCGGACAGAAAAATCGGTGTACTCCTGCAAGAGGAGCGCGATCAGCGTCTGCTTATTCTCCAGCTTTGCTTCCACCAACGCCTGAGCGTCCTCATCGCCGAGGACCGCCGCAGCAGAGCTCACCTTCTTCCGGATCGCTTCGCGCTGCTCTGACCATGCCGCGTCGAGCTCGGCAATGTTCGGCGCACTCCCTGTTCCTTCCCGCTCCCGCTGCTCGATCGCGATGAGCTGTCTTTCTTCTTCCTCTGCCTGACTTCCGCCGCAAATATCGAACACATATTGGCTCTTATCGAAAAGCCGCGCTTCGCGCTTCCCAATATCCGCCTTACCCGCCGCAAAATAAATGTGTTTTAGCTCATACGACGATGTGAACCGCGTCCAGATCGGCTCATAGCCTCTCACCGAAACAATCGCGTCGCCCTTTTCGTCGCCGTTCAAACGCTCGAGCATCCCCGGCGTTATGAGCGGCTGATTGCTCGCGCCCGTATTCGAGGACGCAGGGTTTTCCGCGCTTGTATTCACCGAAAAGCTCTTGACCTTCTTCTGCCCGCAAAGTTCGGAAAACTCTTTCCTCGTCTCCGCATCGTCCGAGCCGATAAACAACTTTACATTGCAGTTGGACTTCAGAATATCCGCAACGTCTTTCCCGTACTTGGCATTCAACTGTGAAAAGCTCTGTAACACGAACAGATACCGGATACCCCTTGAACGCCCGACCGTGACCATGCCTTCGATGTTCTCCATCTTCGGAAGATTTGCAAACTCGTCCAAAATGTAATAGGCGCGGCGTTTTAAGATCGCCGTATCCGTCTGCTTCTTACGAAGATTGGTATTCGCCTTTTCGACCAGCTCCTTATAGGTCTGCGTGAGAAACAGCGTAACAAATCGGTGGCGCGTGAACCGCTCGTCCGGCACGATGACAAACAGCGCGTTCGGACTTTCGTCCATGTTTGCTATGTCGATGTCATTTTCGCTCGTCATCGAAAGAATGCCGTCGTCCGAAAGCTGCTGCATATAGCTGTTGACTTCGGAAAGATAGCTCGTCAATGTCTTGTCGCTCGTGATGAGTACCGTGTTGACAAGCCCCCTCACCTTTGAAAACTCATCCCTGCCTTCGAGCAGGTATTGCTTTAATGCCGTCGTGTCCTCAGAGCAATATTTGGTCACATTATGGTACACGTTAAAGAGCTGCAACTGCTTTTCGTCCATCTTGCCCGAAATGACATCCTCGCAGAAGGCAAGCACCAGACCGAAGATGAGGTTACGCGCACCCTCTTCCCATGTGGGCTGGTCTTTGTTTTGAACGGGACAGAGCGTATATACCAAATCCATCGCGTTCTCGAAGATCTCGTCCTTTAACTCCTGCACCCTTGTGCGGGCGTCACGGTGGGATAAGAACACCTCGCCGCAGGCGTAGTATTTGCCGTCCTCCTGTTTTAGGTCGTTCTGCAACTCTTTCACCTGACGGATACGGCGGATGAGCACCTGCATGGGGTTCCATCGTGCCGACGAATACGGCTCTCTGAGAT
The DNA here is from genome assembly GCA_944376295.1 of uncultured Clostridia bacterium. Classification (GTDB taxonomy): domain Bacteria; phylum Bacillota; class Clostridia; order Christensenellales; family Borkfalkiaceae; genus Gallimonas. The sequence continues at coordinate 48,868 of CALWCE010000003.1, read as the reverse complement.
CGAGCGTGGAGATTTTATAGCCCTCGCTTTCTAACTGCTTTGCGTGCTTTTCGTACAGCTCCTTTTTGGGGTCGGCGATGATAAGGCTCGGTTTCCCTTTGCTCTTGCCTAAAACGGCGATATTCTGATCGACAAAGCCCGTCGTTTTGCCGCTGCCCGTCGTACCGACGATGAGCGCGTGCAGGGCGCTCGTGGAGATGATCTCCAATTCCTTTCCTTTCTTCTCCGCGCCGATGACGATCTCGTCGTCGTGCTCCGGCATCTTCTCCCAAGTCGTGACCGCAAACTCTTTGAGCTTTTTAAGTTTCTTCGTCGTCAGCCACTCGGTATCTTCCAAATCGTTCTCATGGAGCGCAACGTTCTGCGCGTCGATGCGGTACATCAGAAGGAACGCGACGAGCAGCAGCCCGTTTGCGACCCCGACCGAGAGCCAGTAATTCCTGTTCCCGAATATCCCCGCAAGATCACATCCCGCCAACGCAAACAGGAACGCCACGAGCACGCTCACACAGACGGCAACAAATACTCCTACCCCTATCCCACCCTTCCACGATTTGGTCTTCCTATGTCGTTTTAATTTCATACAAACTCCTCACGAATTTCTCGGCTTGATGCGCCTGCGAAATTCCGTGATTTTTGGAGGCGCTGCCTCCCTGCCCGCGATATTTAAGGGCACACAATTTTATAATCGCTGGCATTTCCACCGCTGAGGCGCAAGTATGCACAAATTGAGTTGCGCTGTGCAAAAGTGTGATTTTGCTTGCGCCGCAATTATTAATTAAAGTCATTTCACTGTTACACCTCCGTTTACTTGGTTTCGCCGTCGTGTTCTGCGGCGTCATCCTTTTCTTTTTCGCGCTTCATCTCCTCCTCGATCTCCTGCAACCTACGGCAGTAGTCACGCTCGATATACTCGCACTCTGCCCCGAACGAATTCAAAAATTCTTTGAACGAACCGCCAATCTTTTTCTTAGAAATAGCAAGCGTTCTCTTCAAAGCATGATCGTTGACTTTTCTCTTGCGTTTATTCTCGTAGCATTCGGGCTTGATGGATTTTGCAAGATTCACGACGAGATTCCCCTGCCGACGCTTGTAGTCCGCTTTGATTTCGTCGATGATGCGAATATTTTTCCCGTCGATCACATTGTGGTACTTCGGGAGTTCGCTCTCCATTTTTTCGGGCGAGATATTTTTATTGGAATAGGCAAACGGCTGCCCGCAAATGTTCGCGATCTCCCTCTCGCGCCCTGCAAGCGCGCGGTGAAACCGCCTGTCCGCCATACGCGCACGCCTGTCCGTCAAAAGCAGCATCTGCACGATCTTGTCCACCCGCGCACGGAACGGCTCCATGTCCTTGCTGCCGTAAGTGACGCGCCCGCTTTTGGGCAGATCCCGCGCAAGCGCGAGAATCTCTTTTTTCACGTCTTCCGGCTTATAGACAAACGCCTTTGCTCCGAGCAGTTCTTTTAAGTCACGGATCGCCTCGTCACGACTTTTATACAGCACATCTTTGTCATCGCTGAAAAATAACCCAAGACGTACAAACATTTTATCGATTGCATCTTTCCGCACCTTTCCTTGCCGCCGATATACAAGCTGCCCGTTCTTTGCGTCTTTGAACTTCGGCTCTTTTTCCCAAAAAACAAAGTGACAATGCAGATGATGAGGCTTATCCAAATGCAATGCGCACATCAAATCGACATTCTGGGGTTTAAGATTCATATCCCTGAAAAATGTCGGAAAAATCTGCTTGACCATGCGGATACATTTCTCCGGGGAATCGATCTTATAGGAATCTTCCGCCCCAAGCGACACGAAGCCGTGCCAGATCACGCCGCGGTTCTCCTTCAGCCGCGCTTTCATGCTTGCAATGTCTCGCTCGGGCAGCATCCCCGTTTCATTAAATACGCCCGTGTTCTTTTGTAGGTAATCAAACATCGAATAGCCGCCTGTACATTTTTCCTCTGTCGTGATATAGTCAAAAATATTCTTCCCTCCCGTCATATCGAAGAATGCCCTGTCCGATGCGTGCTGCTCGCGTTCTGCCGCCGTTGCGTTTTTGGGCAGTTTGTAAGGGGTGTATTGGATATTGAAAACGATGGGTTGATTGCTCATTTCCTTAACTTCTTTAGCTCCTCTGCTTCATACCTCACAAGATAGTCCGGCGTATCCGAATAATATCCGCCCGCAAACTTCTCTGCCGTTATTTTCTCTCTGCGCAATTCGCATTCCTTTTCATTGCATAGCGTTGAAAGCAAGGATTTATTGATCGTCACATTGAGGATGACTTCACGAAGAAGTCTTACAAGCAGTGCGTAAAACCGCAAATTCCCCGCCGTCACCTCTTCACCGCCGGTCAACTCTCGCTTTTCCTGTTCCGCGATATTTTCCGCTCCGATCACTTTATCATATAAAATCGGCAAGCCATAAAAGAGCGCGTCGTTGATGATCTTATTGAAGCTCTTACTATAGTAGTCTGTCCTTGCGATCTCATCGATCATGAGCCAACTATCCTCATCGGTAATGCGAATATACCGCCTGCTTCGATGATCCTCTATTCTGTTTTCAGCCATGTCCGTCCCCGAAAAACACAAAGGCGGGTTTCCCGCTTTGTAACGCCGATTTCGGCGTTTCGAAAGTGCCTGTGGCACTTTCCTTATCCTGCCTGTTTTTTTGCGTCAAATCATCCCACCTCCCGCGGTCGTTTCGGACTCTCCTCTGCCGCATTTTCCTGCGGTTTTTGGAGCTTTTCCGCCGCATTTTCCTGCGACGGTTTTGATTTGACCAACGCGATCCGCATCTCCGCCTTTTCAAGATAGCACGGGTTGAGGTCTATCCCGATGTAACTTCTTCCGAGCCGTTTCGCGACCGCACCCGTCGTGCCGCTGCCGAAGAACGGGTCTAACACTGTATCGCCTTCCTTGCTTCCTGCGAGGATGCAAGGCTCGACGAGCTTTTCGGGAAACATGGCAAAGTGTTCCCCCATGCGGTAAGCGTTCGTGCTGATGTCCCACACGTCCTTTCCCCTGCAAACCTGCCTGCCCTCTTCCGTCACTTGTCCGAGATGCTTTTCAAGCCCCTGCCCATAGCTGCTCGCAAAATACTTCGACCTTTCCGAGCGGTTTCTTTGATACCGCGCTTTGGTTTCCGCCGCAACGGGCTGTTCCAACGCATGATAGTCAAAGTAATAGCGCGGCGATTTTGCGAACAGAAAGATATGCTCGTAGCATCTCGACGGTCTGTCTTTCGCGCCCTCCGGCATGGCGTTCGTCTTGCGCCAGATGACGTCCGACCGCAGATACCAACCGCGCTCACGAAGGGCAAAAGCGAGCATCCACGGAATGCCGATGAGATCTTTTCGCTTGACGTTTGCATACGGTCTATGTGCGTATGCATCGCCGATATTCAGCCACAGGGTACCGTCGTCCATGAGGACGCGGTATACTTCGTCAAAGACTTTGACAAGGTTTGCGATATACGCTTCGGGGCTGCTTTCTCTGCCGATCTGCCCGTCCTTCTCATAGTCTCTGAGTCCGTAATAGGGCGGGCTTGTCACGCACATTTGCACGCTTCGCCGGGGAATGCTTTGAAGAACTTGCGCTGCGTCGCCGCAATAAAGTTCACTCATCCGCGCCCTCTTTCTCCGCATCCTGCGCAGCCGCCAACACGCTCCCGAGCGCAAACCCCAGCCCTGCAAGCTGTTTCCCGCGCTGTCTTTCTGCGCGCTTCTCCGCGCCCTTTCTTGCGTTGAGGCTGTTCTGTCGCGACACGGCAAGCTCGCGTTCCACCGAGACGAACACACCCTTCAGATATGCGTCCTTTGTAAAAAGCGGCTTCCCTTCATAGATACGGGCGCAGAGCTTTTTCACAAACTCCCCCGCCTGTCTGTCCGTCATCTCCTTGATGACGCCGTAGTGCTCCTGCTTGATCCTGACGTCTTTCATCTTTGTTCTTCCTCCTTATTCTTTAACTCTTTGCATTGACGCCTGCGCGCCTGTGCTCCGTTTTGGTCTGTCCCTGCTCTTGCCTGCGGCGAAGCCCTGCAATAAAGCCGAGCTCTTCCGCTGCCAGTTTCTCATAATAGGCGTTCGGCTTTTCGTCGCGGTATTGCCCCGACGCGCGGAACACGCGCAGCAGCTTTTCCTTGTCTGTCGTATGTACCGCGAGCCGCGCCATAAGCGAGCGCTCGTTCTTTTCCTCGCTGCCGAGAACAGAAATGCCGTTGAACAATGCGGAAAACTTTGCGCCCTGTTTGGTTGCGCTTGCCCGTTCGACAAGTTCCCTGTCCTCCATGCGGGTAAGGCTGTCTATCCCCCTGCCCGACATATCCACGGCTTTTGCCGCAGGCTTCTCTTCGGACATGGATGCCGCAAATTCGCTGGGCGGGGCAAATACGTCCGACTTCTCCTCCTGAATTTTTGAGAGCCGCTCGGCTTTCGCGTCCTGCTCCTCCGCGCGTTTGATGCTCCTCGCTTCCAACTCTTCGCGGCTCACTTCCTCGAACTGCTTGTCCTTCCAAAGCGGCAGCTCCTGCATTTTGCCGAACTCTGCCATAAGCGCCTCGCGGCTGCGGAAGGGATACCCGCTCAATGCGTACTGCGTCTGCCCGTATTCCGAAGCCATCATGACCTTATAGACGGGTTCGCCGTATTCGTCCGTTTCCTCTACCACGGCGTAGGCTTCCGTTTCTTTCTTGATTTCTTTTTCTTTTGCCATGACGAACTTTGTGATACGCTCGGCATCGGCAATGGCTTTGAACAGGATGTTCGGGTCTTCTTTGATGGCGCTTTTCCACGCCGCTATGTACGCGCTGTTGTTCTCGATATGCTTGTCCTTGACCGCTACCCCCAAGTCCTGTTCGAAAAACATGGACGCGATCTCCGCACGCAGCTCCTCCGTTGCATATTCGGAAGAACTGCGGTCTGACGATAGACTGCGGTTCAGCCGCTTTTCATGACCCGTGCTGTGTCCGATCTCGTGCAATGCCGTTGAATAGTATTCGGGCATATCCACGAAGTCCTCTTTTTGCGGCAAGTGTATCTCGTCCGTTTTCGGCGAGTAATACGCCGCACTCCCGCCGTAGCGGATCGGGCTTTCCGTATCGCTCCAAAAGCCGATGAGCGCTTCCGCGCGGGCGTTCTGCCCCGAGTGATCATGCTCCGTCCTCTTGCGTTCGGGGATGCCCTCGATGACATCGCCGTTGAACACGCGGTAATATTTGCGCAAAGGATACACGTTCTCGTCCATGTATTCCGCGCGCTCCTCCGCCGTCATGCCGTCCAACGTATGCCTGTCAAAGGGCTGTTTGGTTTCCTTATCCCGAAGCTCAAAGTATTCGATGGCAACGCCCGCACCTTTGCCGAGGCTTCTGCCTTCTTCGTCCGTTTTGAAGTGCCAGCCCTTGTCCTCCATCTGCTTATAAGTCAGCCAGCGGTTATCCGCATACCCCTTCTCCATCGAGGCGAGCAGCAAAAAGATACGGTTTACCCCGTTATACTGCTTTCCCGTAATCGCCGATACCGGCGCGCTGCCGCCAGACCAACCCTGTTCCCACAGCCCCGTACCTTTTTCAAGATTAGAAAGAACGGCATCTACGAGCAGCTTCCGCTGCGGCGTCAATTTGTCATACGCCGAAGTTTTCAGTTCATCGCTCAAAGTGTATCTTTACCTCCTCCACCCCGATGGGCTTTTCATCCCACAGATCCCCGTCCAGATCGAGCATCTCGTCCACCGAATACCCTTTCGGGATCAGAATTTCAGGTTTTTCTTTGTTTTTCATGTTCTCCTCCTAACTGTTTTTTTGTATAGGGCAAGGGTTGCCATTCCCGGGCTCTTGTGCTATAATGATTTTATGAATGAGCTTGACACCACACAGAAAAAGTTGTTTGATGACCTTCGGCACATCGATGAAAACGGCAACGAATACTGGCTTGCCCGTGAATTGCAAACTGCATTGCAATACACCAAATGGGAAAATTTCCATAAGGTCATAAAGACCGCGCAAATCGCCTGTAAGATCAGCCAACAAAGTGTTGCGGATTGTTTTCCTGAGGTCAGGAAGTCAATCATCTCCGGGAAAGGGCGGAAGAGTGAGATCATCGATTACAAACTCACCCGCTATGCTTGCTATCTCATCGTGATGAACGGGGATCCCCGCAAAGATGTCATCGCTTGGGGGCAAACATATTTCGCCGTCAAAACACGGCAACAAGAGCTCGCCGAACTTTATGAATGCCTCTCCGAAGATGAAAAACGCCTGTTCATCCGCGGTGACATCAAGCAAAAGAATATGCTGCTTGCCGAAGCCGCAAAAAAGGCGGGTATCATCACCTCCTTGGAATATGCCACCTTCCAGGATGCGGGCTATCAAGGCCTCTATGGCGGCATGACCGCGCAGGACATTGCCGAAAACAAGGGACTGAAAGACGGTGAAGAGATCCTGGATTTTATGGGCAGCGAAGAACTCGCCGCCAACCTCTTCCGCATCACACAGACCGAAGCTAAAATGCGCCGCGAAGGAACGGACACCCCGCAAAATGCCAATGCCGCACACTATCAGGTCGGCAAAGCCGTTCGGGAAACGATCAAAGGACTCGGCGGCACCATGCCGGAAGATCTTCCTACTCCCGAAAAAAGCATCAAAGAGCTGGAAGCCGAAACCCGCAAACAACTCAAATCCAAAAACGACTGACCCTCCTGCGGCTGCCGAACAGCAGCCGCATATTTTATTTGCTGTTCCCGTTGTTTACCGCAAATCTCTTCGGTAAAATACCGCAAATTACTCCAACAAAATGCCGCAAATCACCGCAACAGAACAGCGCAAATCTGTTAAATGAAATTCCGCAAATCTATAAAACAGAGCGCCGCATATTCTCCGAATGAACGCTCAGAACGTTTCGATCCTTCCCTTTCTTTTTCGACAAACTTTCCTCTTGACAAAATCATTTGCGTGAGTTATAATATTTATATAATCGTGATTATGCTAAACTAAATTCTGTTGAGGTAGATCATGTTTATCGGAAGAACGCAGGAGCTGCAATTTTTGAATGAGCATTATCATTCTTCAAAAGCTGAATTTATCGTCCTGTATGGCAGGCGCCGCGTCGGAAAGACCGAGCTTTTGACCGAGTTTTGCAAAGATAAACCAAATCTTTTTTATGCCTGTACGGAAACGACGGATAAACAGCAATTTGCAAAGTTTTCCGAATGCGTCCTCTCCTTTGGCAATTCCCGTTCTTTCATCAAGGCTTTTGCAGATTGGGAGGATGTCTTTTCCCGCTTGCCCGACCTTGCGGGAGAGGAGAAACTCGTCGTCGTCATCGACGAATTTCCCTATATGTGCAAGGGAAACAGCGGCATCCCATCTATTTTGCAAGCGCTTTGGGATCATAAGCTGAAACATTCCAACCTGATGCTCGTGATCTGCGGCAGCTCTTTGAGCTTTATGGAAGATGAGATCCTCTCCTCCAAAAATCCGCTCTATGGCAGAATGACGGGAAACTACAAGCTGGAGCCCCTGCCCTTTTCGGATGCGATCAAATTCTTTCCCCGCTATTCGACGGAAGAAAAGGTCATTGCCTACTCCATTCTTGGCGGCATCCCGCACTATCTCATTCAGTTTGACGAAAAACTCTCCCTGCGCGACAATATCATCAAGAATATCCTCTCCAAAGGGTCTGTGCTCTTTAACGAGGTCGAATATATCCTGCATCAGGAATTCCGCGAACCTGCCGTCTACAATACGATCGCCGAGGCCATCGCCTATGGGAGCAGCCGATTCAACGAGATCGGCGAACGCTCCCTGCTCGAAAGCAGCAAACTCTATCCATACTTAAAGGCAATGATCGAGATCGGGCTCATCACGCACGAATTTTCCGTTACGGAAAGTTCCAAAAACATGACCAAGCGGACACAGGGCGAATACAAGCTGACGGACAGCTTCTTCGCGTTCTGGTATTCTTTCTGCTATCCCTATCTCTCCGAGCTTGTACAGGGCGAAGCGCAGACCGTCTATGAAGAAGTGATACAGCCCAACCTGCACCGCATTTCCGCCTCCCCTTTCGAGAATATCTGCATTTCCTATCTGAGAAATCTGCGCAAGTCGGGAAAAACGCCCTTCCGTTTCCTCAAGATCGGAAGGTTTTGGGGAAAAGTCACACATCGGGATGAGGGCACAAAGCCTTATACGACGTCGGAAGAGATCGACATCTATGCCACCGACAGCACCCAAACGAAATACATTTTGGGAGAATGTAAATTTACCGGTGAGCCGTTCGATATGGGGCAGCTAAAAAAGCTGCAAGCAAAATTATCGCTTCAGGGCGAAGTATGGTATTATCTCTTCTCCTTATCCGGTTTTACAGACGGCGTAAAGGAATATGCGGCCGCTCATCCGAATACTGTTCTGATCACCGCCGACGATATTCTTTCCCAATAACTCATCCCCTCGCGGCTGCCTTTCGGCAGCCGCTTACTTTACGCCTTACTGTTCCCGCCGCTTGCCGCTTTCGGCGCGGAACTCTTCGCTTTCGGCGGCGTATAGTGCGGCGTATCTTTTGCGGCTTTGATCGCCGTGTATTCGTAATAGCTTGCAGGTTTATCGGGGCGAAAAAGTCCGCTCGTTGCAAAGATGCGCGTCATCTGCTCCACATTCCCGCCCGAATAAAAGGCGAGATAGTTCATGAGCGACATATCCGAATTGGAATGGTTGTGCCTGAGGTCTTCGCCGTGATACAGCCGCCTGACCGTATCGCCGTTCTTTGCCGAAAACGCCTTTTCGAGAAGTTCGCGATCATCCATCTGCGAAAGCCCTGCTTCGCCCTTGCCCACGTTCTTCCATTCCGTCCGACGCTCCAACTTGCGTTCAAGCAGGCTCTGCATTTCGGGCGCATCGAAACTTGCAAGCTCGGAACAGTTTGCCCCGTCGCCCGTCATCGTGATGAAGTGTCTGTCTTGGTAGTATTCCATATCCCCGTCTTTGGAGAACGAGCGAAGGTCTGTTCCCTTCGTCCTACCGAATACATGGATGCCCCTGCCGCTGACCGAATGCTCGACATACGTCTTGCCGCACTTTGCAAGCACTTCGTCCGCAAGCGCGGAACGCTTGCCATCCTCCCCGATACAGTGATCGAGGTCGATGCACGCGATACCGTCCGTGCCGTCCAACGCATAGGCAAGCGCCACGCCGCCGTGTTCTTTCGCGTACTTGCAGGCCGCGTCGAAGTCCGTCCACGTTTCGGGCTCATTGCTCTCGGCAAACTTACCCGTATGTACGTCGATGAGGAATTTGTCCAGCCTGCCCGTTTCCTTGTTCTCGCGTGTGCGCACGACCACCCAGTTAGGCTTGTTCTTCATCTCGTCGGGCAGGCTCTCGCGTAAGTTTTTCTCCACCTGTTTAAACTTCTTCCTCGCTTCCTTACTCGGACGGCGGTAAATGCTTTCGTAGTCCTCGTCCGTTTTTCCCGCAAGTTCGGCTTGAAGCTCCGCGGGAGAAAGGTCGATGTTCTCGTCCGCGCTCTTGTCTTTGAGATGCACCTCGAAATCTTCGGGCAAGCGCAGACGGATACCGTTTTCGTCCTTGCGCACCATGCCGCTCGGAATGTAGTACACCATCCCCTCGTACTTTCCCTTCGGCATCTTGAGAAGCGTACTCTTTTCGTAGTTGGCAATGACTGCCTGTTCGCTCACGGCGATCTCTTTCCACTCCTCTTTCTCTGCCTGCTGCTCGCGGGACTCTTCCATTGCGGTCGGCTCGCGCTTGTAGTCCTCCGCCGTCGTCTTCCCGACAAGTTCGGAAAACTCTTTTGCCGTAAGCTCCACTTCCTCCTCGCCCTTGCGCATCCTGACCGTGAAGTCCTCCGCAAGCCGTGCCTCCGCCGCGTTGCTTCCATCGGCGCTTTCATGCAGTACCGAATTGGGAAGATAGTAGCTGTACCCCGCAAAGTCGGTGCCGTTCGGCGCGCGGAAGAGCGACGCCTTTTCGTAGCTCCTGATCATCGCCGCCTGCGGGATATGCACCGCAATGCGCGGCTTTTCTTCGCGCGCATAGTCCTTATCCGAAGTGTGATTTACAAGAGAAGCAAACTCTTCCGCCGTAAGTTCCACCTCGTCGCCGTCGCGATTGCGAAGGTGTACGACTTCGCCTTCCGAAAGCAGGATCTTATAACACAATTCCCGCGAATCCGACTGCATATCCACGAGCTGACGGCTCTCCTTGATGCGGTTGTTGTAGATGAAATAGGTATAGTCCGCGTATTCGCGGTTTGCAGACGGCATCCGCATGAGCGAGAATTTTTCATACGTTTTGATAAGTGCGTCACGCGACACAAACACCTCGTACCACTTTTCGGGCGGCTCGACGTCTTTCCCGTAATATTTTTCGCGGTACTCATTCGCCGCCGCTTCATTCTTGAAGTCATACACGCCCTGCGCCCACGTTCCGTCCGACGTGTCGTAGCCGACGGCAACGGTAAAATCGTTCTTCCGCTGCACGACCGCGACGTTCCTGCCGTTCTTGTCCTGCGCGATACTCACGACCTTGTAGCCCCGCGCCGTTTCTTTGAGATATTTGCTCTCCGCCAAATCTTCTTCCTCCTTTTTTGGTTGCTTTTCGTGTTCGACCATTGCGCTGAGGTGATACCGCTCGCAGTAGTTCTTGATGAACTCTGCCGTTTCGCCGTAATTGTTGACGCTTGCATACTCATCGCCGATGAAATCATCGTAAAGTGCCGTAAGAATACTGCCGCGCTCCTCATAGAGCGCCTTGTAGTGCTCCTTCTCCAGATACCCCTCTTGTACGCCCTCTTCGATCACCTCTTTGATTTCGGTCATGACGTGAATTTTATAGTTCTCATAGAAAATATCTTCGGGCGAATGGGATAATACGTCTGTCTTATACACCTCAAACTCGGTATTGACGGACTTAATGACTTCTGCTTCGTAGTCGATCTCCTTGACAGAGTTCGTCATGCCGCTATTCTCTTCGTAGAGCGGCGAGCCGTCCTCCTTCTCCGTTTCACGCGACAAAAATTGATTTGCCGCTTTCTGCAAGGCAGGCTCTTCGAGATGCTCCGCGATCGCCCGCGGCACATCGCTTTCCGTCCAGCCATATTCGTGCAGCACGTCGCTCCACATCCGCGCCGAAAACTCATCCAACAATTCCGGCACATACCCGGGCAGCACGTTTGGATCGGGTCTTTCTTTATTTGCAAGATGCCGTTCAAGCGCCGTGCGCTCTTTGAAATTGGTTTCGATAAAGTCTATCGTAAACCGTTCGTCCACAGAGGACATATCCTCGTTTGCGACCTTGCTCGCCGCATCGCAAAATACCTTCCTTGCGTAAAGATACGGCAGAGATTTTTCGTCTTTCAGATAATTGATCCATACCGGCTTTTCGATGCCGTAGTACACCCGCTCATGCGGGTTAAGATCGCCATATTGTTCTATGGGCATATCCGTATCGTCCGGGGCAAGTTTATGTACGCCCAGTCCCATTGCCCAAAGCCTGTACGCCGTGCGCCTGCCGACGGGCAGCATCCCGTCCCATGTGTAGCCGTAGGCGTGCATATCCGCCTGCGTTACGGTGTAATCTGGCAGCAAGTCCACCTGCATCGCCGCAACTTTATCCTCTTCGTCTATGATGTTCACCTCCCTGTTTTGTCTTTGCATATCGGGCAATGCCCTGTACGCTGTTTCATCTTCCTCTTCTTCGTCGCCGTCGTCCACGATCGCCTCTTCGCGCTTGTTGAGGTTCAGTTCGGCATTGAGCTGCGCCTGCTCGGATAAGAGCTCCTTTAACCGTTCCGCCTGCTCGAACGGCTTTCCCGCCTGTTCTTTGGCAATGACAAGATCGCTTTTCAACTGTTCCAACTTGCTTTTCAGCCTCTTTTCGCGCTCGGGAAGGTCATTCAGAAAGTTATCCAACCTCGTCAGATTGCCGCTCGCGCTGTCACCGATGGTGATGACGTACTGCCCCTCGCCCGCAAGCGTGATCTCCCGCTCCGTTGCGAGAAAGCTCATGGGGTTCATACCGATCTTGAAACCGCAATACTCCGCCACGGGCGTTCCCACCTTGCCCCCGTACAGCGCGTCCATAAGGGCTTTTCCGCCCTCTTTACGCCCCAAGTAAACTTTTCCGTTTACGCCGATTTCAAACGCTTCGGGATCGGCGGGGCGGCGCGTTTTGAGCATTTCCAAATCTTTTCCGATGCGTTCAATAAGCAGCTCCTGCTTGCGTATCTCTTCGGGATACGTCTTATAGATCTTGTCCTGCAAGTCGTATAAGTTCTTGCGGTACTGCCCTTCGAGAACACGCAGCCGCGCAACTTCCGCATCCACTTCCATTTTCCGCTTTATCTTCGGGTTCGCCGCCGTAATAGCCTTAATTTCCGCATAGCTCAAAGTCGTTTCGTCGATGTCCTCTGCTTCTCTGATTGTCAAGTCACCCCTGTTGATCTGCGAGATAAACCGCTGTTTATTCTCCAAAATCTGGTAGGAATAACTGTCGAACGTGCGCTCCATGACGTAGGTATAAATCTGTACTTTTTCATTGGTGTTCCCTTGACGGATAATGCGCCCTTCCCGCTGCTCCATGTCGCTGGGGCGGTACGGCGTATCCAAATGGTGCAATGCCACGAGCCGTTTCTGTACGTTCGTTCCCGCGCCGCACTTTTCCGTGCTGCCGACAAGCACCCGCACCGCGCCCGCATTGACCTTATCGAAGAGCGCCTGTTTCTGCTCGTCCGTGTTTGCTTCATGGATAAAGGCGATCTCCTGCGCGGGGATGCCCTTTTGCACGAGCTTGTACTTTAAGTCGTTGTATGCGTCGAAGTCCGTGCCGTACTTATATTCGTCAAACCGCACCTTCGGCGTGGATAAATCGCAAAACACGATCTGCGTTCCACGAATGTCTTGCGTATCTCCCCATATCTCGAAAATGTTTTGCGCGCAGGCGTTGAGTTTGCTCCCCGCATCGTCCTCAGAGGTCGGCAAATAGCATCGCGGATCGAGCGCGAGCTTTTTCCCGTCCGAGGTCACTTTGAGCATATTGTCGATATGGCTGTCCACCCCACCGCCGTATATCCTGTCCGCACGGTCGGCGATCTCCTCCGCAAGCTCGATAATGGTATCCGAAGGTTTCAGATTGATGACGTGCCGCTCCGCTTCGGGGACATTTAATTTGACCATATCCGCCGTCTGCACGTCGGCGAACGAGCGATACAATTTCAGAAGTTCGGGAAGGTTGGTAAACTTTGCGAATCTCGTCCGCGCTCTGTATCCCTGACCGCTCGGCGAAAGTTCCATTGCGGTCACAGTTTCGCCGAAGTCTGCCGCCCAACCGTCGAAAAAGGTAATGCCCAGATCCCGCAAGACGGACGGCTGCAAGTACGTCTGCATCGTGTACATCTCCGTCATGGAATTGGAGATAGGCGTACCCGTCGCAAACACCACACCGCGATTGCTTCCGTGCAGTTCCTGTAAATACTCGCATTTGAGTTTGAGATCGCTTGCCCGTTGGCTTGCGGCGTTGGAGATGCCTGCAACGTTGTTCATCTTCGAAAACAGAAAGAGGTTCTTGAAGTTCTGCGCTTCGTCCACGAATAAGTAATCGACTCCCAAGTCCTCGAACTTCAATACGTCGTCTTTGCCTGAGTCTGACATCAGCTTCTTGAGCTGCGCCAGCTTTGTCTTTTTGATGCGCTCCAGATTCTTGACCGCACCGCGCGGCGCGCCGCTCTCTTCCCATTGCCTTTCTATGGTTTCCTCCACGCTCGCGATCTCTTCTTGCAGCTTTCCGATCTGCCGCTCCTGCGAGATGGGAATTTTGGCAAAGCTCGATTGTGCGATGATAACACCGTCCCAGTCGCCCAGAGCAACTTTACTGACGAACTTCTTGCGATTGTCCTTTTCCAAATCCTCTTTGGACGCGACGAGAATGTTTGCGTTCGGATAGAGTTTTCTCCACTCGCCCGCCCATTGCTGCACAAGGTGATTGGGAACAGTCACCATCGCCTTTTTGCAAAGCCCCAACTGCCGCATTTTCATGATGGAAGCAATGACCGTGAACGTCTTGCCCGCGCCCACAACGTGATGAAGTAGCGTGCTTGACGGCGAAGTTATAATTCTGTGTACCGCGTTCCTTTGGTGCGGTTTCAGCTCTATCGCGGGGTTCATTTCGGGGAATTTGAGGTATGAGCCGTCATAGCTCGGAAGCCGTGTCCGATTGAACAGCCTGTTGTACGTCGCCTCCAATTCTTCCCTGCGCTCGGGGTCTTTGAAGATCCATTCCGCGAACGCTTCTTTGATCTTGTTCTGCTTTTCACGCGCTGCGATCGTTTCCGCCTGATTGAGTACCCGCTTTTCCCTGCCGTCCTCTTCGATGGTATCGTAGATGGTCGTGGCTTTTAAGTTCACCGCGTCGATGAACAGTCTGTATGCAGGCGCGCGTTTGGTGCCGTACACCTCCGTCTGGTTCATCTGCGTGGTATAGCGCACGTTCGGCGTCTGGTCTATCCGCCAACTTGAATCGTGTGGGTTATAGAACAGATCCACATCGCTCTCCTGATACCAGCGCACCCCCACAAGCTCGCAGTAAAACTGCTTATAGTACGCCTTATCCACCCACGTTGCGCCGAGGCGGACGGCGATCTCGCTCGCCGAAAGCGGTTCGGGCTGCACCGCTTCCAACGCCGCCACGTTCTTTGGGTATTCGGGATGCTCCGCTGCAAGCGCCTTTGCCCGTTCGAGTTTGGTGACGACCTGCCCCGAAAGGTATTCCTCCGAAGTGACAAAGCCCGAATATTGATCTTCCGCGTTCACCTGTTCGGGGTCGCGGAATACGGCGTTTCCAAGTTCGGAAAGGACGGTATCATAACTCTTTCCCGTAAGTTCCTCGATATAGGCAATATCGACTCTCCCTCGCTCGTTCTTACTGATCTGCAACGCCTCGAACGGGTCATCCGTAGAAGTGGGGACGACATACGGGCGAATGGTGCGTATATAGAACACGCCCGCTTTTGTGACCGTCTTGGTCTGCTCGTCAACGTCCTCACAAGCAAATAAAAGCGCGCTGTCACCGTCGTCCTTGAAGAGCTTGCTGTTTGTCTGGCTGTTGAGATTGCCGTACTTCTTTACGAACAAGTCATACCTGCTGTTGAGCTTTTGCTGTTCGCTTTTGAGCACCTCGTCCGAGCAGCCTGCGATTTGAATATCGAGGATATGGTGCAGGCTTTCGCGCAGCCCTATCATTCCGCAAATTCTTTGATATGCGTCCTTCGGGGTCTTGGGGATAGACTGTTCGACCATCTCGTCGCCCACGCGCTGATACAACTTCCCCCGCTCCGCCTTATAGCAGAAGGGCTTGACGTTGTAATCGACCTCCGTTTCCCGCTCCTGTTCGGGCGGCGTTTCGGGATTGTTATAAAACCCCTGCGGCAGATGTAGTATCGCTTCGGCGAGGGCGTCTTTTAAGTCCCTGCCGTCCGGCTTGACCGTCGTGTCGATGCCGCCGTATAAGCCGTGTTCCTCCGCCAAAGTGCCGAGGATCATTTCGGGATGAGCGAGAAAGTAATTGTTGATCTCGTACCCTTCTTCTGTCTTGCCTGTGCCGAGCCATTCCTCGCGGGATAGATCAGTTATCCTTTCCTCGCGCTTGCGGAAAAACAGGATGTCCGCGACAGCCTCCGTGCCTGCCGTCTGTTTGAACGCGTTGTTGGGAAGCCTGACCGCGCCCAAAAGTTCCGCGCGCTCCGCAACGTACTTTCTTGCAGAAGGATTGAGCTTGTCCATCGTGCCTTTCGAGGTGATGACGGCGACGATGCCGCCCGGTCTGACCTTATCCACGCTCTTGGCAAGAAAGTAGTCATGCACCTTGAAGTTATAGCGGTTATAGTCGCTGTCCGCGACGCCGTATCCGCCGAACGGCACGTTGCCGACGACAAGATCGAACTTGTCGTCGGGAAAGCTCGTATCCTCAAAGCCTTTTATCTGTACGCTTGCTTGTGGGTATAGTTTCGCCGCGATCCTGCCCGTGATGTTGTCAAGCTCCACGCCGTACAGACGGCTGCCTTCGGCGATCTCTTTCGGCATATAGCCGAAAAAGTTGCCCGTACCCATTGCAGGCTCTAAAATGCGGTTGTTGGCTTTGACACCAAACCTTTGAAGCGCAGCATAAACGCCGCCGATGACTTCCTTCGGGGTATAGTAGGCGTTTAAGGTACTTGACCGCGCCTGTTCATAGTCCTCCGCGGAAAGCAGAGTTTTGAGTTCCGCGTATTCCTTTTTCCAGCTCTCGTTTTTCTCATCAAACGCCTGCGAAAGTCCGCCCCAGCCGACAAACTGCGAAAGCACTTTCTTTTCCGTATCGGTAGCCGCGGCATTGCGCTCATCCAAAAAGTTGATAAGCCTGATCGCCGCGACGTTATTTTTGAACCGCGTCTTTGCGCCGCCGAGATCGGTTTGGTCGAGAATAGCTGTAAGGTCGGTGTTTTCGCCCTGTTCGGAATTGGACGGCTCGCTTTCCTCGTACCCGTCCTCTCCCTCTTGGGGAAGATAGTTCGGGCAGTAGTCGAGATAAAAGTTTGTATCGAAAGCGTCCGGCGTAAGCTCTACGTCCGATACTTCCTGATGCCGTTCCAGCTCCGCCGCGATCTTTTCCGCGTGCTCCCTTGCAAACGTTTCGTCCTCGCCGAACTCGTCGAAAAAGGTGACCCAGTTCCCCTCGGTCGTGTTCTTCGTACCCTCTTCCACGATCCGCGCCGCGATGGCTTCGATGCGCGCATCGTGTTCCCGCCGCGCCTCTTCCGTGCCTTTCAGCTTCTCGCAGTATTCCTTATAAAATTCCGCGCGGATATACCACTCGTCGCTGCCGACCGTTTTGACTTCTTCACGCGAAAGCAGCACTTCCTTGATCTCCTCGCAATGCGCGCGGACATAGCCCTCGTCCTTTTCAAACGTTCCGAAATAGAATGAATATGTCCCGTCTGTCGTATTTTGTGTACCAAGTTCCACCATACGGTCGGCAAAACTTTGGTTGTATACCGCTTCTTCCGGTGCAAACAGGCGCTCCCTTTCGATGACGCCGCAGACCTTCTCCGCAAACTGTTCCCACGAAAGATAGACGCGAAGTTCGGTGTTGCCGACACGATCGTACTTTGCCATCCAAACGCCGTTTTTATCGTAACGCGCATGGTATTGGCTCGTCGCTTCCGTCGCCGTGCCGTAATCGTCGCACAGGAATACGGCAAAATCCACGACCTTGGACATTTTAGAATACTCGTCCAAGATCCTCTGCTTGCGGGCGGGCGGCTCCTTCACGATGACCTGTTCGATCAGCTCGCGTTTCTGCCGTTCCTCCTCCGCACGGAGTTCCTTTTTCCTGTTCTGCTCGGCACGGTATTTGACATACTCTGCCTTTTCCTGTTCGGTGAGGTAGTTATCGTCGTCGATGAGGTCGGCGATCCGAAAGGCTACATCTTGCCACTTCAAAAGCACTTCGAGCTTACCGTCTGTACCGTCATGCGAAATACGGATACCCTTGCCGTCGTGCCATTCGTCGTCGCCGTTCGTACTCCCATGCCCGCCGATGCCGTATTCGTGCTTTACAAAGTCCGTGAACGCTTTGGGCGTCGGGTTTTCGTTGTACTTGTCAAAGATACGGTATTTCCCGTTTTCAAAGCCGCTGCCGTATTGCAGCGCCCGTTCGATGAGTTGCTCACGTTCAGACTTCGGCTCGATCAGGTCGAACATGGACATCTGCGGCTTTTGTTTGCGCTTTCTGTCCTGTATCCCCTTCTCGTCCTTCTTCGGCGCGGGAGCCGTTTCGGTTTCTTCCTGTTCGGGTTCATCCTCAAAATCGGCTTCGTCATCCGCGAAATCATCCTCTTCCGTTTTCTCCTCTTCCGATTGTCCATCGTCAAAGGGGTTCGGTTCGTCGTCGATCTCTACAAGGATGGGCTTTCTGACGGGCGAAGAGGTCTGTTCGGCTTCCTCCCCGAAAAGCTCGGCAAGTTCTTCCGCTTCTTCGCCGTGCGCGGTTTCTTCCTTTTCCCTCTGTTCGAGAGCTTCCGCGTGAGATAGAACGTAGCGCGGCTCTTTGCCGTCCTCCGCAAGGATCACGCCGTGCTTTTCGAGGATCTTTTCAATGTACGCATCCGATGCAAAGTACGGAAAGCCGCACATGGGAACGCGCTCCGAGAGCCCGACGTCGCGGCTCGTAAGCGAGAGCCCGACCTCTTCCGCAACTATCCGCGCGTTCTCGCCCATCACCTCGTAAAAGTCACCGACGCGGAGTAGTACGATCGCTTTTGGGTCGCGTTTCTGCGCTTCCAGATATTGACGATATACAGGACTGACCGCTGCATCCTGTTCGGGCGCAAGATTTTCGCCCTCCTGTTCGGAAGCGCGTATCTCGTCCGCCGTTTCAACGCCCTGTTCGGGCTGCTCCCGCGTTTCCGTCTGTTCAGCGGGTTCGCTTTGGACAATAGGCTCGTCCGATACCGTTTCTTCATCAATATCAATTATGACTTCGACTTCCGACTGCTTGCTCTGATAGGCTTCCTCGATCTCTTCCGCTAAAAGCTCCGAGCGGATATACAGTTCCTTGACGAACGCGGCGTTTTCCCTGTACGAATACGGCAGCTCGTGCAGACGGATGTTCTGCGTTTTCGGAAAGCCCGTCTTGCAATAGAGCGAATACGCGATCCCCTCCGCGAGCAGACGGTCGTACTGTTCGTCGCCCGTAAGCTCGTTCTGCTTTTCCAGATAGGTATATACGCCGTTGTGGATCTTCCGATAGTCGCTCCGTCCGTTCTCCTCATAAGCGTTCGTGCCGTTCAGCTCGTCCAAACCGATGAGAAGGTGTTTGAGCGGAAGGATGGGGCGCTGATATCGCCCGTCCCCGTATGTATCGTTCGCATCGAACACGAATTGTTTGTAGCCGTCATGATCGTAATAGGCGATGCTCTTTCTGCCTTTGATGACCCGCCTGCCCATTGCGTTCCATTCTTCCATCGTATTGCAGACGGTGACATTGGGGCGCTCTACAACGATCTGACAGGCATCGTGCAGATTGATGTACTCATTCTGTGCGATGAAACGGTAAAAGTTTTTTAATCCCTCTCCGCTTTCGAGCATCGCCGCGATCTTCGCGTTGCGTTCCGAAAGTCTGTGTTCAGCCATTGCCGCGCCTCCCGAACATTCTGCGGCTCGGAAGCTCGTCCGAATACAGCATCATGTCCTCCAACGCACCACTCTCTTCCCAATTATCATAGGCGTCGCAAAACTCTTCTTCTATCTTGCGGCTTCTTCTCTCTCCCGGCAATTCCCGTCCGCACGGGATATCCGGATTGAATTTGTTGCTCATGTTTCTTCCCTCCGCTATCTCTCTTATCCGTCGTTTTTCTTCCAATGTCGGAAACCACAACACCCTGAGCGCCTGCCGTGCGCCCATAAAGTAGATGAGTGTCGTGATCTCCTTTTTGCCGAATGTTTTGTGCTTGTATAATTTCCATCGCAGTTTGCGGGAAGGAATTTTCAGCAGCTTTGCCAGCCTCCCCATACGCATATTCTTGCATTTCAGCCAACCTTGCAGGGCGCGGCGGTTGAGCGAAAGCCCGGAAGAATAGTCAATACAAGGCATCGCCGACTTGGATATACTTGCTTTTGAAGCCATCTAATGTTTCCTCCTCAAAGTCGATGAGCTCCGTAACGGTCTGTTCACCGAGATCGTTGTATATCTCCCGCACGGCATCGTATCCGATCCTGCCGCCCTGTTCGAGCAGCTTCAAAACGGATACGCTGACGCCCAACACAGACGAAAGCGCCTGATAGTCCTCAATTCCGTTTCGCTCGATAAATGCCCTGCACCCTGCAATGTTCAGCTTCATGTTCCTTGCTCCTTTGAAGGAAGATTCGTTTTTCCCCCTCAATAGGTAGCCAAGTGAGAGGGCTAAAAGTTTACATCGGAAAGAAAATTTCTTAAAAAATTTTTTATCCGTCCCATTTTTCGAGAAAGCGCCGCCTTTTTCACGCCAAAACAGACTGCAATCTCATTCTGATGAAAGCCCTCTATCCACATCGTCAAAATCTCTTTGTCGGCATCGGATAGAGCATTTACCGCCTTTGCCAATTCTTCGTTTTCAAGTTCATCGATCCACCCGTATCTTGAATAGTCGGCATGGTTGTCCTCTACCGCCAGCTTTTCAAAAAACTTCTTGTAGAGAGGATTGTCCTTATTGATGTCCTCATCTTCGCTCGTCTGAATATCCAGACGCTGCGTATGTACCGCTTCCCTGCGGCGGCTTTTATACCATTCGCGGTCAAACGCATGAAGCGCTTGTATCTGCTCTTCCGTCATACCTGCCGCAAGATACTGCTTGCGAAGTTCTGCTTGCTCTTTATGAAAGAGCGCACGTTCTTTGCCGTTGTTCCATTCCATGTTTGGATCCTCCGATTTGATTTTTCTTTGAAAAACGCAATCGGACGGATCCGCCCCGTAACTATGAAAAACGCCCGACTGCGGTCGGATCAAACCGCGATCGGGCGCAAAAAGGCGCAAAAAAATACGCCCCACAAGAATAAAGCCCTATATGGGTTAGATCCTTGTGAGGCGTGGATAACTTCTTTTTACGGATAGCTTCTGTTTCTGCACAACTTATATCACGCCGCGCAGTTCGGTCTTATGGTTCTATACTGCCTCTGTCCACGAACGTGATACGTTTTAATTCTTATTCAGTTGTCTCATGAATTAGCTTGCTTTCCTCGGTCTTGCGCTTACCACGCAGGACCCGCTTTCCTCTTTCGAGATCAGCAGCGATGCACCGCACTCCCTGCACTCGATCTCAACCTCTTTGCAAATACTTACCTTCAATAGCGTCGCGCCGCAGAACGGACACTTTAGCACCATTCGTTTACACAACTTAGATCACCTCCAAAGCAAAGATCATGTTGAGACGGCAACGGGGATACCGATCTCACAAACAACCGCTCAAATGCGAACGTTTGTTTGTTTCTGTTCCTATCTTACCACCTCCATGGGGAAAAGTCAAGAGAAAAAAGGCAATTTTTCCGAGACAAAAAATTATTTTTTCAAGCCGCAAAAATCTTTTATATACCGGCGCACGTCTGTCATATATCTTGTGATATAATATCTATTTTACAGAAAAAGAGGTGCCACAGGCACCCCCTTTCGTTTACTTTGCAGACTCAAGTAACAACCTTACGGTATTTTCCAGACAATTTTCATCCGTTGAATCGATCGTCAGATAGTAGTAAACTTCCTCATAGATAAACTTCGCGTCCACATGGTATATGACCTGATTGATTATCTCCGATACAAAGCTGACTTCTATTCCGTCAATCGCAATATTCTCATCCGCTAATTCATATTGTTTGAAAACCGATAGCTCTTGCGCAACCTCTTTAATATAATATCTGATCTCACTGTAACTTGTTTCCGACCGAATCGATGTGTTGGATATTATATAAGCTAAGCTATCATCTTCCTCAAACCGCCAACTAGTGTAGGCGCTTGATATTATGTCACTATGGTCGTCGAGATTTAGAAAACTTGTCCCATTATTTATATTATAATCTTGTACTGATAAAATCTCTTGGGGATACATCAGCGTCTCATCATAGAAGGTTTGTGAGCTCTTTTCCCCTACTGTTATCCCGATTATAATAGCTGCAATGAGCAGAATGATTACTCCGACAATACCAACGCACACAATGCTTCGACGCTTTACTTTAATTAAAACGTCGCCGCTTTCAAAAGATCTATTCTCTTGAAGATGCTCCAATCCCTTCTGCGCCAACATGAAATCATCTGACTCCTTGAGTTGTTCCGGGATCGATGATAAGTACTCCTCTATTTTTTTATCATCTATATATCCGTCTCTTTTATTCATAAATTTCGATCGCCCACGCTTCAACCAATTCCATATCGTCGTCTAATTTCGCATAACAGAGTTCCCCTCCATTAACACCGGATGCTACTTTCAAATAGGTGTCTGTGCGTAATTTGACGCCATTTCGATAATATGAATATTGTTCGTAACCATAAGCCACCATCATATGTGCAATATCGCTATTGATCTTCGATAATTCGATTCTATCGCCTTCATCTTTGATCAAAGTGACAATATTATATGTTTCACACAATAACAGAACCGGTACTTCATTGTCTAAGTATGTATCCATAACAGATAGATTGATCGTATCTCCCTGCATAACAGAATGGTAATCGATTTGGAGATCGTTCTCTGCGACATACTCATTCAGGCCATGGTAGCAAATCTGAAAACACCATTTCCGCACCCCGATCTGTCCTTGCAATTACCATACGATACTGCTCCGCATGCTCCAGAAAATATGTTGCAACTTTATGAAGCAGCTCTTCATCCAGGTGCCGCCGAGCCTCTTCCGGTCGAGACCTGATACGGTTCACAGCAAGCTCAGGTTCCACATATGCAAGAATACACAAGTCAGGTCGAATAATATTGGTTGCAGCTTTATAAAACCACAGCTCCTTATCATATCCTCGTGACTCCATATTAGCCACTGAGGTATATATGTATCGATCGCAAATAACTGTTTTACCCTCTTGCAATACTCTTTTTATACTTCGCAACATTCTAACGCCTCCCGTTTCATCTGTTTGTTTTATATGATAAGGAAAGACGAAGCGCGGCGGCATAAGTCCGTTACGCTCCATCTTCCCGATGTCGTTTTCTTCCTTATGTCGTTCGGCATGGTATTTTATTGTCTTGATAATAGCAGGAGCGCAAGGGCCGTAGTCCTTGCGCTCTCAAACTTATTGCTTATCCTGTTGTTTGTTCGGGCCGTAGTGATCGAGCAGGGCTTGATACCCTGCAACGATCAGCTCCACCTTGGTTATCCTGTTCTTTTTGAGAAAGGCACAGATCTCGTCGTGCAGCCACCTCGGAAGCCGCGTATTGTATTGCTTTGTCGCCTGCTCCCGTTCCTCTTTATTCCGCGCCTCATAATTTCGGCGCGCGCGGCGGATCGGCGTATCTTCTTTCTTTGCCATAGTATCCTCTCATTCCGTGATCGCACAGATCATTGCTCCGATGCAGTTCATGATAAACGCCCCGACAGCGACAACGCCTATAAACAACGCTTTCAGAAGCCCTTTCCCAAATTTCAAAACAGCTTTCATATTATAACCTCCGCTTTTCTATGAGTCAACAGTCGCCCGCAAGACAAGGAAGGGGCGGAATGCTGCGAGGGCGCATACTCAAACGTATGTAACCGAGCAGACCCGTAACCCTGACGCCGTATTGCGGGATAAATGTTGGCTCAGACATATACAAGCTCATTGAGGATCTCCTCCTCTATGAGACTCTGTATCTCCGTCTGCCTGCGGTAGTCCTCCATGAAGTTGCCCGTCCGTTTGTAACGTTCATCTTTGGAGAGCTTCGCATACATGATTTCATACAACTCGTCCGCCTGACGGTCGATGCCGTGCAGATATTCGGGAAGATCGGCAATCGTCCAGTCGATACCCCTTTCTTCCAAATACTGCCGCTTCAGCGTTCCGTACTTGCCGTAGGTGTGCTTGACAGGCTTGACTGCTTGCCGATAGACTTTGATCTCTTCTACGGTCAGCCCCTCTCCCCTGTCTGCTTTGGCAATGATCTCCTGTGCGTTCATGACTGTGCCTCCTTTCTGAGATTGTGCTCCTATTATATCGTGCTATCACGATATTGTCAAGGGTTCCGTGTGATTTTTCCGAAAAAAATTTTTACGTCACAAGTGCAGCGATGCCGCACTGTTTTGCGCACGGCGGCGCCATATTTCCCCTAAAAATATTACTTCTAAAAAATTCTACCCCCCTTGTTGACGGGCGCCCGCCCGATATGATATAATCAAGGAGTGGAGAGGATATGAAAAATTTTGTATTTGACTTATACGGAACGCTGGCGGATATCCGCACCGACGAGACTTCTGCCCGCTTCCGAAAAAAGACGGATGCCCTGATGCTGCGTAAATTCGGCATTGCGCATTTTTGCAAGCAGCTGCAAGCAGTAGCGCCTTACTCCTCGGCAGAAGATGATGAGCCCGACTTCTTTCCCGCATTTTGCAGTATCTTCGAAAATGACGCCGCAGCCCAAGCGGCAGCGCTCTATCGGAAAAAATCACGCGCTTTTTTAAGAGTCTATTGCGGTGTACGCCCCTTGCTGCGAGAGCTCGCGCGGCACGGCGCAAAGGTCTATCTGCTTTCCAACGCCCAGGCGTGCTTTACAAGAAAAGAGCTAGATATGCTGCGCCTGACGCCCTGCTTCAACGGCATAGTGCTTTCTTCCGAATTCGGGAAGAAAAAGCCCTCTGCGGCCTTCTTTACACATCTCATGCAGCGATATAAACTCGATCCTTCCGAAACCATTTACATTGGCAACGACCTTGCGGCAGACATCGAGGGAGCCAAGCGTGTAGGGTGGAAGACCGCCTATATTTACAGCAATCTTTCCCCCGCGCAAGACAGCCTCTCCGCCGCCACAGGCCTTGCCGACTTCGCAACGGAGTCGTTTCGAGAAATGGCAAATTATCTTTTGGCGCTCGCTTCAAAGTAGCACCGTACCCGCGATATCGGCGTTTTTTTACTGAACTTTATGCCCGATCGGACGCAACAACGAGCTCGCCGAAAAAAGCCAGTTCCTCTGCCGACAGGCGATGCTTTAAGCGATATTTCCAATTTTCGCCGACTGTACCCGGAAGATTCATGCGCGAACGGTTATTCTGCACGAGGATATCCTGCATTGGAATGACCGTAAGCCACGATGGGCAGAGCATGGCGATCTTGACGACCGCGCGTACGACTTGTTTCTTATTGGCAAGGGGCATCGTTTCGCCAAGCTCCGTAAGCGTTTTTGAAACGCCATTGTGAAACGCCGCGTACTGCTTCGGCTTCATGGCATACAGAAAGCCGAGCATGGTATCGTTGTCGTGCGTTCCCGTATAGCACACGGAGTTCTCTTCGATGTATTTCGGCAAATACGGATTCTTAGGATCTCCGTCAAAGGCAAAGCCCATGATCTTCATGCGCGGATAACCGGTTTCACGCACCAAACGGCGCACGCCGGCATCCTGCACCCCTAAGTCTTCGGCGATGATATTCAGCTTGCCCAACTTTTGTTCGGCAAAGCGGAAGAGTTCGCTCTTGGGGCCGCTTCGCCATACGCCGTGTACGGCATTGGGGCTGTCTGCCCCGATCTCGTAATAACGGTCGAAGCCGCGGAAATGATCGAGACGCACCACATCGTAGAGACGATATGCCTGACGAAGGCGTTCGATCCACCAGGAATAGCCGTCTTTTTTATGTGCAGACCAGCGATATACGGGGTTGCCCCATAATTGCCCCGTCTCGGAAAAGAAATCAGGTGGCACCCCTGCAACCACTTTGAGGCTCAGATCATTGTTAAGTTTGAAAAGTTCGGGGTGCTGCCAGACGTCTACGCTGTCATACGCGACATAGAGCGGCAGATCGCCGATGATGAGAACATTTCTATCGTTGGCATACTTCTTCAGAGCCAGCCATTGCTTGCGGAATACATATTGCAGAAACTGCCAGAACAAATATTCCCGCATGTTTTCTTCTTTGAACTTTTTTAATGCGGCGGGAGACGCCTTTTTATATTCCCGCGGCCAATAATAGAAGGATACTTGCGCAAACTGCTTTTTTAACGCCATAAAGAGCGCATAGCCTTCAAACTCGCCCTCTTCTACAAAGGCTCGGAATTCCGTATTTTGCAGATCGAACCTTTCAAAAGCGCGGCGCAGCACGGCATATTTTTTTTTATACAGAAAAGAATAGTCGACGTTTGCCTTTTTGTAACGGCATTCTGCAAGCTCGGAACGTTTTAGCAGTCCTTCCTCTTCTAAAATTTCAAGATCAATGAAATAGGGGTTGCCCGATCCGCTGTAGACCGACTGATAGGGAGAATCGCCAAATCCCGTCTGTACCAGCGGCAAAATTTGCCAATATCTGACCTTCATCTGCGACAACAGATCGACGAAACGATAGGCCTCATCTCCAAATGTGCCGATACCATATTTTCCGGGAAGTGATGAAATATGCAGCAATACTCCCGCTGCTCTTTCCTCCGTCACGATTTTTCCTCCACTTTTGTCTTCTTTACAGAGATATGCCAAATGCGTTCGGCATAATCTTTAACGGAACGATCGGATGAGAAATAATAGGAATTTACCACATTCGCAAGCTGTTTGCCCGCAAACTTCTCGCGCTCCTGATAGTCTTTGTTTACCTTGAGCACTGCACGGTAATATTCATCGACATCGCGGAAGATAAAATAATGATCGGGTCGATGCCAGCTCGCCCCTACCGTGAGAGAATCATATAACTCACGGAAGATGCCTGTGCCGTCATCGGAAAAGGTCCCGTCTATAAGCGTACTGACAACGCGCATCCATTCGGGATGTTCCCTAAGCCATGCGACGGGATCGTATCCGTCCTTCCGCAGCCGTTCGATCTCTTCAACACGGGCACCAAAGATATAGTTACTCTCTTCACCCGCTTTTTCCACGATTTCTATATTCGCACCATCCATTGTTCCGAGCGTCACGGCCCCATTCATCATGAATTTCATATTGCCTGTGCCGCTCGCTTCAAGCCCTGCCGTCGATACTTGCAGTGAAACATCGGTCGCAGCCACGATTTTTTCGGCATATGACACATTGTATTCCGTGACAAAAACGCCCAAGAGCGATGCTTTCGTATCCTCATCCGCATTGATCTTTTTGATGATCTCGTTGAGGTACTTGATGATTCCCTTCGCTCGGGCATAGCCCGGGGCACTCTTTGCGCCGAATAAGAACACGCTCGGTGCAAAGCCGTCTATTTTGTGTTCCTTCAAATCAAAGTACAGGCGCAAGAGAACGAACGCCGTCATCAGCTGCCGCTTATATTCATGCAGCCGCTTGACCTGCGCATACAAAAGCTTACCGCAGCCAAGTTCGACCCCCTCTGTTTTGCCGATATAAGCAAACAGCTGGTCCTTTTTTTCTTCTTTTGCCGCCGCAAAGCCATCCAAAACGTCTGGATCCGTGATATAAGGCGCAAAAGAGGCAAGTTCTTCAAAATGTTCACGCCAATGCGGGCCGATCTTTTCGTCAATAATCCTGCATAATTCAGGATCTGCAAGTTCCAGCCAACGGCGCTGTGCCACGCCGTTTGTCACATTGGTGAACTTATCCGGATGATGTGCATACTCGGCGGCAAATAAATCGCGCTTGATTATTTCGGAATGGATCTCCGCCACGCCGTTGACTTTTTCGGAAACAAAAACTGCCGTATTTGCCATGGAAAAACGCCGGCTGCCTTTATCATAAATATGCGTTTGGACTATCTCTTCCTCAGAATAGCCCTCTTTTCGATGTTTCCTGCTCTGCGTTTGGTCCATCTTTTGCAAAATAGAAACGATATCGGGAAGGATCTTTACGAGCAGCTTTTTATCCCAGCATTCGAGAGCTTCCGGAAGAATGGTATGGTTGGTATAATTGAAAACCTTTTGGGCAATGTTTAATGCCTTACGATAGCTCAAGCCCTTTGTTTTCAGCACGCGGATCAATTCCGGAATGGCAAATACGGGGTGTGTATCGTTGAGCTGAATGCAGTTTTCTCTTGCGAAATAGTGAAAATCGTTTCCGTGACGACTCTCATATTCGCGCACGATATCCCCGACCGCTGCTGCCGAAAGAAAATATTCCTGGCGAATGCGAAGCAATTTCCCTTCCTCGGAACTATCGTCGGGATACAATACTCCGCTGATCTTTTCGGCAGCTTCGCTTCCTTCTGCTTGATATAAGCGCAGCCCATTGATACGCTTGCCGATCAAAGGCATATCATACGGAACTGCCGTGACATCCATATCTGCGAAATGGATGATCTGGCTTTCATTCTCTTTGCGCACGCTCCAAGGATCGCCGAACTTCTGCCAATCGTCCGGAACTTCCTTCTGAAAACCATTCTCGAAAGTTTGGCGGAACAAACCGTATTTATAGCGTATCCCGTAGCCGTACAACGGCAATCCGACGGCGGCACCCGAATCCATATAGCAGGCAGCTAATCTGCCCAGGCCACCGTTTCCGAGAGCAGCGTCTTCGATTTCTTCAAACAGCGCAATATCCACGCCCTTTTTCTTTAATACGGCGTTTACTTCATCCAACACGCCCAGCTCTAAGAGGTTATTAAAAAACACTCTCCCGATCAAAAACTCGATAGAAAGGTAATGTACGCATCGATTTGCTCTTTTGTTGAAATCGACATACTTCATTGCGAGTGCGGAAATATCGCAATACAACCGAGCCACGCTTTTGCCCGCAACATCGAGTTCATTCAACTCTTGTAAAAATTGTTTTTTATCCATCTGACTCCTCTAAACACCCTGTATTGTTATATCATATAAACACCCAAACCGATTGCGGCGCGAAACAGATCGCCTCTCCGCAATCGGTTTTTCCCGAATCACGGCCGCACGGCGAAGCTCTTAAACGAGCTTTATGCCGCGCGCCGCCTCTACAACGCCTGCTCGATCAAAGCGGGGGGAAAGATACACTTTGCCGGAAACAGGTTTATCGGTAAACACATTCACAATATTCTCTCCGATGCGGACCCGCGCGAACCTTTCGGTGCCATACTCGCAGAACGAAACCACATCGCCTTCGATCCCCTCTTGTGTAAACTCTATGTCATAAGGGGAAAATTCAAAAGTGAACAGGGAGGAAAAGACTTCTCGAGGAGATAATGCCGAGAATAATTTTTGTGAAATGTGTTCGGGTGCAGGGAAAAGCGTTTCGCATACATTTAAATAGAAGTTGATCGACTTTTTCTTTTTGAGTTTACCGTTTACATCACATTCGGTTGTTTCCTTTTTCTTTTCAAATCTGCCATCAAGACGGACCATCTCTTCGAGCGGCTGAACAATCTCGTTGCCTACGCTCAGGGTGATCTTTTTCAAATCGAATCCGATCAAACAGGGTTCGGGCACTTTTTCTTCCGACGATACAGCATACAAGCGCCTGCCCTTCAATTCAACACTTACAAGATACCGATCTCCGACCTGCTCACAGTCAACGATCTGGGCAGGGATAGTGCCGTGAAACATGATGCAATCTGAGGGGATAAGCACTGTTCCGCTGCCATTCCCTATAGAGAGCGCAGGAGGAAGTTTGATCGAAGTTTCACAGAATTCCAACGTACCGTCTTGCACTTCACACTCTACTTCGTTGATATCGGGAATACGCGGTACGATCGTCTCTTCCGTCTCTTTGTCAAAGTAGTGCATTTTCTTTACATTAAAAGCAACTTCGCAGACATCCCCCGGGCGGTAAGTATGCGACAGCGTTGTTTTTACGATAATGCGCGTTGAACTCTCACTATATCCGTCTCCATTCATGTTGATATCGCCGTAAACGAGAGACTCGTCGCCAAGGTCTTCCACATGAGAAACGATCATCTTGACCTTATATGGGCTTGCGGCGACAACATTGGGAGCAAGCGAAATATCTTCGGCGCGGATACCGATATACACTTCGCTGTTTCCGTCGAAATATTTCGGTCTTGCCTTTCTCAGGTACTCATAGGGCAGCGTCATGCGCGCATCCGTATATTTGAAAGCGACCTCCACTTTCTCGCCGCTCTTTTTTAATGTTCCTTCAAAAAAGTTCATCTGCGGCGTACCGATGAACCCTGCAACAAACTTGTTTTTCGGATATCGGTAAAGATTTTTAGGCGTATCGATCTGCTGCACGAATCCACTCTTCATGACCACGATGCGGGTACCCATGGTCATTGCCTCGACCTGATCGTGTGTAACATAAATAAATGTTGTATTTAACTTTGCGTGCAATTTCAGGATCTCCGCGCGCATCTGTGTGCGGAGTTTTGCATCAAGATTGGAAAGCGGTTCATCGAGCAGCATCACCTTCGGATCGCGAACGATGGCTCTGCCCAGCGACACGCGCTGACGCTGACCGCCGCTCATTTCCTTCGGCTTCTTGTCGAGATATTCTTTGATGCCCAAAATTTCGGATGCCTGCACGACCCGCTCATGGATCTCTTCATTCGACATCTTGCGCACACGAAGACCGAATGCTATGTTTTCATATACGGTCATATGCGGATAGAGCGCATAGTTTTGAAAGACCATCGCAATATCCCTGTCCTTCGGCTCGACATCGTTCACGACCACATCGCCGATGCTGAGTTCACCAGCCGAGATATCTTCCAATCCCGCGATCATACGCAGCATTGTCGATTTACCGCAGCCCGACGGACCGACAAATACAATAAACTCCTTATCCGCGATCTCCATATTAAAATCGTTGACCGCTTTCGTCCCGTTAGGATAGACTTTGTAAATATGTTTCAGACTCAGACTTGCCATAATACACCTCTTTTTTTCCTGTTTATGCCATGACCGCGATGGAATATCCCGGCATTCGCAATGCGCCGCTGCTTTCTTGCACTTCTCCGTCTATGGTCAAAGATGCAGCAAGTCCGCAAGGCCATTCATATTCAACGATCTGCTCTTCCTGCGCAAAATTGATAACGATATAGACCGTTTCATCATTCCACTTCTTGCTCAACAGCAGAACATCAGGTTCATCATATTCGATCCGCGACGGAACGCCCCGCATAATAGACGGAAACGCATTCCTTATCAGGTTACATTGCTTATAGTAATTCAAGATCGAGCTTTCATCGGCTTGCTGCTGCAATACGCCGTCGAACTCATATTCCCGCGTCGTTGTACCGGGAGGATAGATCTTGAATTCCTGCTCGGTATCCCAAAGCATCCCGATACGCTTGTCCGGATCTGTAGCTGCCCCGACCATACCGATCTCATCGCCATAATACGTGAACAGATTTCCGTTCAGCATCCCGGCAAGCCCGTAACCAAATTTAATACGATCTTCCTTTCTGCCCAAAACGCCGGCGATCCTTCCCGTATCGTGATTGCCCAAAAACGGTGCGGCGATCGCATCCCCAGCCACCTCATTCAGCTCTTCTAATGCGGAATAGTAATAGTCTGCGGGCGTAACGGAAAGAAGTGTTTGATTGATATATCCTGAAGCTTGCGACATCGGGAAATAAAAGAAGCTGTCCGCACCGCCTTGATAAAATTCTTCAATGACGGCTCGATTCGACCAAACCTCTCCCACAATATAACAGTCGGGATCATATTTTTCCGCTTCCGATTGGATCCATCCTGCAAAAGCAGCGCTCTTCTGATTGTTTCCCGTATAATAACTTGTGCATGCATCGAGACGAAAACCATCCACTCCCTTTTCCAACCAGAACTGCATGATGGATGAGATCTCTTTGCGAACACTGTCATTATCCAAGTTCAAATCAGGCATACCGCTATAAAAGCGAGCCTCGTAATAGACATTCCCTTTTTGCGCATACCCGTTGAGCGGCTGCTCACTGAAATTGTAATATCCAAAATAAGGATCATCTGTTTTTCCGAGCTGCGCCGCAACAACGGCTTGCTTGAACCAAGGATGCTGGTCGGAAGTATGGTTCACCACAAGATCGAGTATGACTTTGATCCCTAGCTCGTGAGCGGAGCCGACAAGATTTTCAAAATCATCCATAGTGCCATACAAAGGGTCGACTGCGTAGTAATCTGTAACGTCATATTTATGGTAAGAGGGCGAAGCGCAAATCGGCATCAGCCAAATTGCCGTATATCCCATCTCTCGCACATAGGAGAGTTTTTCGGTTACTCCGTTAAAATCACCTACACCGTTCCCATCCGAATCATAGAACGAATACACAAATATTTCGTAATAGTTGTCATATTTATCGTCAACGATATTTTCTTTCAACTCGTGTTCGCCGCCGCACCCCGCAAACATAGACAGTGCAAAACAAAACACAATGACGATTGACAAAAACAAAGATTTTTTCTTCATGGCGATCAATCATCCCTTCACGGCGCCTCCCGTGACTCCTTCAACATAATACTTCTGCAGCCAAATAAACAATGCCGCAATCGGAATAGATACCAATACTGCACCCGCACAGAAACGTGTAAAGTATTCTGCAATATTTTCTCTTTGAAGCATCTGACGAAGCCCGTTGGCCACATTAAACATTTCCTGATCGCCAAGCATCAATAATGACGAAAACATATACTCTCCCCATGGCATAAGGAATGCCTGCAAAATCGTATAGACGATGATCGGCTTGGAAAGAGGAAGAATGACCTTAAAGAAGATCGTATGACGGCTTGCCCCGTCTATCTTTGCAGCTTCATCAATAGATTTCGGGATCGTATCGAAAAAACCCTTGCAAATATAATACTGCATGGCGCTGCTTGCGACATACACCAAAATAAGCCCTACCAAGCTCTGCGTCAGACCGATCTCCTTCAGAACAAAATATACCGCCGTCATCGACATAAATCCCGGGAACATACCGAGCACTAACAAAAGATTCATCAATCCCTTTCTGCCGCGGAAACGGAGACGGGAAAGTGCATAACTTGTCGCAAGAACGACGATCGTCTGAATGATACACACCACTACGGCCGTAATGAATGTATTCAGATACCAGCGGGGGAAATTGAAAAGAGACGTATCCGTAAATAATTCGATATAGTTATCAAACGTGAACTCTTTCGGGATCAGATAGCTTGTGTATGCCCCCGGTTCGCCGCGGAACGATTGTAAAATCAGGTAAATATACGGAATCACCCAGATAATGCTTATGATAACGAGGATCGTATATCCTACGGCATTGGAAACACGTTCGACGCGCTTTTTACTTCTGTATTTTTTTTGTTTACCGGTTTTGATCGCTTCCATCATCACATAAACTCCTCTTCATTCTTCACGGCCTTTGACTTGTTGTAAAAAATCAGAGAAATGACGGCTATAATGATGAAAGTGACAATGCCGATGACAGCGGCAAAACTATAATTCTGTTCATTATACGTCAACTTATACAACCATGTAATCAGCAAATCTGTCTGTCCCGCATTCTGATAATCCAACGAAAGAGGATTGCCGCCCGTCAGCAGGAAGATGACATTAAAGTTATTGATGTTTCCGACAAATGTATTGATGAGATAAGGCGTCGTAACAAACCACATATACGGCAGCGTTATCTTCATGTAAGTTCTGAAAGGGCTTGCCCCGTCGATCTTGGCTGATTCATAGAGATCTGCGGGAATATTCATGAGGATACCCGTCGTGATAAGGACGGTAAACGGGATACCGATCCAAATATTCACGATGATCACGGTGACCTTCGCCCAAATTCCGTCTGTCAGGAACGGCAGAGACTGTTCGATCCAACCCCAGCTTTTCAGCAGATTGTTGATGATTCCTTCGGAACCAAGCATTTGGCTCATCAGGAGCAGAGATACGAACTGAGGAACGGCAACGGAAAAGATAAGGATAGTCCTCCATAACTTCTTAAATCGTATTCCCTTTTTATTGATTAGAAGCGCAACGAGCATCCCGAGGATATAGTTTGTAAATGTAGCAAAAAATGCCCAAAGCAAAGTCCAGATCAAGACTTCGCGAAATGTATATGCAAATGCGGGTCCCGTTACACCGGTTCCACCTAAGATCGTTCCAAAGTTCTGCATCCCAACCCAATCGAACAGACGGGACGGAGGCATATGCACCTGATCGTAATTGGTAAAAGCGATCAGCACCATGAAGACAATAGGAATAATATTGAAGACAAGAATGCCGAGCATCGGAATCCCGAGCAATGTTTTATAGTACTGCTCATTGACCATAGAATTCAATGCATCTTTGGTACTCGGCAATTTCTTACCGATCTCAGCCATCTCCTGCAATACGTTATTGGTACGGAGATTCTGATACCACATATATACGAAAGCACCGATAAAGAAAATCGTGAGAACAGAATAGAGCAAGATCAGCATACTGTTATCATAATATACGTACTCAAAAATGCCTGTCTCTTCGTTAAAGACCTCGGCCATTGCCACATCGCCAAGGCTGCCCATCTTTACAAGATACTTCCAGCCAAATAAAGTAAGATATAATATAAAAATGATCTCAAACCCGAGATACATTGCACCGCGCAGATACTGACGGCGAGCAAAGTGACCGAACCCCATAATCACGAAAGACAGCCTTGTCTTCCAGTCTCCATCCTTTGCGGCACGATATACTTCTTGAAACACGGATACAAACTGCATGCCGAAGCCGCAGAGCACCTCCCAGAGCTTTTGAAAAAAACGTTTTAGCCCTGCAGGGATCCTGCGGAAAAAATGCTCTGCCCGATAGATGAATTTTTGCCAAGGGTTCATTTTCAGATATTCTAAATTCAGCATGTTTTCTCCCTTATCGTCAACAAAGGGCATTCACGGCGCTGCGTGGATGCCCTTTGCCGCACGATCAAAAATTAGTTTTCAGACGCTCTGATCAAGTCAGCCATAGTCTTCAGTTTTTCTGCAAGATTTGCTGTCGTGACAGTCTTTGCCACTACTTCCTGCCCAAACGCTTCCACGGCAGACCAGAAGCCGCCAGGGACCGCAACCTGTGCCGTCGCAAATTCCGCCTGTTCGGCAAGAGCCGCAAGTGCGATATTTGCTTTTACCGCATCGGAAGATGCGACCTTGGTGTTGGAAGGACCGATCTGCATGTCGTCGAATCTCTTCTGCTGCATTGCTTCACCAGAAAGGAATGCAGCAAGGCGATGTGCGTCTGCAAGATGATCGGAAGTAGGATTGACGCCGTACAGCTTGCACCCTGCAAAGGAGCCCATTTGATAGGTCTTCCCGTCTACCTCAAACGTAGGAAGCTTGCAAGCGGCATAATTGTCGCCCAATGCATTGGATACCAATTCCGCATTCCATGTACCGGAAACAGCCGCACCGAATGAACCGTCCGTCAAAGCAGCACTGATGCTGTTGTCGTCACCGTTCAAAAATGCGCTGGAATTTGCAAGATTGATCATTGCCTTACCCGCAATAGTCCCCTTTGTTGCGTCATCGAAGTCACAAGCAACGGAAGCGACCGAACCATCGGAATTGTATGTAACATCGTAGCTGGCGCCTGCACCGAAGAAGAAGGCGGCATCATACCACGAATTATCAAGGTCGAAGATGAAAGTGCTGCTTGCTGCCGCACAATCGGCAAGGATGCCTTCAAGCGTATCAGCGTGCGTTACTTTCGACTTGTCATAGTAAAGGAAGTATCCGTTATCATCCGAATAAGGATAAGCATACACCTTGCCGTCAAACGTAGCCGCTTCTACCGAACTTGCCGAGTTGTTCGCCTGAATATCAGAAAGATAGGTACCGCCAATCTGAGCGAGAGCACCTGCTCGCTGCAAGACAAGCAGCTGGTCATTGGCAAATGCATAAACATCCGCACCGGCACTGACATCGGTCGTGATCTGCGACGCCGCATCCGCTTCGGAAACAACGTTATAGGTGATCGTATACTCTTTGTCGGTATACTCCTGCTTGAATGCCTCAATCATCTCTTCAGCCATCTCCTGCTGTTGCGACGGGCCCCAAAGGACAAGGGAAACTTTCTCTTTTTCACCGTCAGGACCAGGACCAGGACCAGGGCCGGGACCGGGCTCATCGGGATTACAGCCTGCAAGGATAAACCCTGCGGAGAGCGCCATCGTTGCCGAGAGCGCAAGTGCAATAAGTTTCTTTTTCATGGTATTTTTTCCTCCTTGAAAATATTTTTTTACCACTTTTTCTGTTTGATGGGGAAACATCTATCACATAGATTGGAACCTCCTTACCTATTTATGAAGACTCATGACGCACCATGATTTGGGGGAATGAAGTAATAGTACGCCATGAGCTTCTACCATGATTTTTCCCTCTGCCATATACAGCCCGGCAGGATCTGCCCTATGGATATCGGCAAGAACTTGCACCGCTTCACTCAAATATAATGCAAGCGGACGATGCGTGTTATTTATGCAATATATATTGTTTCCGACCGAGTACACAGCTGTTCCGCGCCGCGATGAAAACCTTCTACACACTTTTTCAGGGACAACCGAAAGGTCGTCAAAAACATGATTGTTCCTTCGTATCGCAATCAAGCCGCGATAATACTCGACTGTGCCGGCAAACTCTTCGCGCCTTTTCCAATCAAGCATATTGATACTATCGGGGGAACGATAACTGTTCCCGTCCATATGTTTTGTGCGAAGAAACTCTTCCCCCGCCTGTATAAACGGGATGCCAAGCCCGGAGAACAGCATAAACGCTGCCATCCTCTGCGCACGCTCCACGTCGAATCCATCCTTTGTAACGGCAGAGATATGATCGAACAAAGTATAGTCATCGTGGCAAGCGCAATACAATATCTGTTGACAAGGAGATAAAACCTCAATGCTGTCCTTATCAGCATCTATCCCCTTTGTGCCGCCCAATATACCGCTCATCGCCTTTTCCAGCGACGAAAAAGAACCTTCAACAAATCCACGTTTCAATCCGCCGTAATGCCTGCCGCGTATCCCGTCGCGGGCAAATCCGTTAAAGATCGCAATCCGCTCGGAAAGTTCCTTCACATGCTTGACGTCTGCGCCTTCGATGCCGTACGGAGGACGATAGTACCATGGTTCTCCGTACATCAAAATGTTTTTACCGTGGCCATCGGGGAACGCCTCATCCAATGCTTGGCGGATCTCATTCATTGTCTCAACATCATGAAGACCCATCAGGTCAAAACGAAACCCATCGACATGATATTCCTTCGCCCAATAGCCCACACTATCGATCATCAGACGGCGGAACATCTTCTTTTCGCTCGCTGTCTCATTTCCGCATCCGGAACCGTCACACAGTCTTCCGTTTCCGTCATGCCTATAATAATAACCCGGAGCACATTTTTCCAAAGCGTTGTCCGTTACGGAATAGGTATGATTGTACACTACATCGAGGATAACGCCCAATCCCGCACTGTGCAAGGTCATGATCAGCTCTTTCAGCTCCCGTATGCGAACAACAGCGTCATTTGGATCGGAGCTGTAGCTGCCCTCCGGAGAAAAGTACATAACGGGGTCATACCCCCAATTATATTCGTTGCCGTTGTTTTCATCGGGGATAGCAAAATCCATAACGGGAAGTAGATGAATATAAGAGACGCCCAGTTCGGCGATATGATCTACAAGTGCGCTATACCCATTGGGAGTACGAACACCCCTGCGAAACGCACGATACTTCCCTGCGTCCGGCTGAGCAAGATAGGGATCAGATGAGAAATCACGCACATGGACTTCCCAAACGATCGGCGGACGCGGCGTAAAAGAATCATTTCCCCATCCGGGCGGATCGGTGCGCCTTAAGTCGAGGATCACACCTTTTTCCGCATTCGCATTTGTACCGAGCGCATAGGGATCGACTGTCTCACAGCCGTCTATTTCATATAAGTAAAATTTACCGTCCAAATTCCCGCGAATGACAGCCGACCAAACGCCGTCCTGCACCTTAGTCATCTCCTCTTTCAGAAGCGGGGTCCGAACATTTTGCTTATAAACTTTCACGAAAACTTGTTTCGCATCAGGCGCAAAAACAGAAAATTCCGTCTCATCAATTTTCCATGCCGCACCCAACATTTCATCCTTCCCCTTTCACTACTAAAAATGTGTACTTTTTTTAGAGATTTGCTTTTACGCTCTTTTTGAACAGTAAACAACATTTTTTCTTCAAACTCCGCTCTTTCGAGCGGGGTTTTTTTGCTATAAAATAAGTACGCTTATTTGATACGAAAACATTTTCGATATTTGCTTAACCTATTTCGTGCTTTATTATATCACAAATAATTCTTATGTCAAGCATTTTTCGAAAAATTTTTGCCGCAAACATAAATTTCTCATCGTTTTGTTGCTTACTCCCTCTAATTTGTAAAAGTTAACACTATACGCTTGACAACGAAATGTTTCTGTGGTACGATAGGCGCATAAACCGAAATATTTTCGATATTCTAACGAAAGTTTTCGTAAATATTTTTTTATTTTTCGAAAGGAGCACCCCGTATGACCATCAAAGAGATTGCTCAACAGCTCAATCTTTCCTCAGGAACTGTATCCAAGGCGTTAAATAACGCAGCAGATATTTCGGAAGAGACCAAAAAACTTGTCTGTGAATACGCAAAAAAGGTAGGATACCGGGCGACCAAGGCCCTCGGGAACCGCATCGCCCTGCTGTATCAATTTATGCAGACAAACTATCAAAACCAACTCTTCTTCAGCGTATCTACCGCCTTCAGCATCGCCGCCTCCAATTCAGAATACGAGATCGTTACAGATATTCTGGCCAATAAAGACGAGAAGTTCGACTTAAATGAATACATGGACAACAATCACTTCGCCGGTGCCTTTGTTTTAGGCGTTAATTTTGATAGCCCTGTATATTCACAATTGCAGAATGCAAAATATCCCCTCGTACTTTTGGATATGTATATTCCGTTCAACCCTTCCATATCTTCGGTAGGAGGTGAAAACACAGCTTCCATTCAACAGGCCATACATTATCTGAAAGATATGGGACACACAAAAATCGGATTTTTGTCCGGAGAACAGCAATCCTTTGTGGCGTCAGAACGATTAGCTGCCTACATTCTGTCTATTTCTTCAATCGGCATTAAGCTCAATACCGACTATATTTATTACGGAGACTTTACAAGAGAGTGCGGAGCAGAAGCCGCAAAGCATTTTGCCTCAACCGATGTTACAGCCATTTTATGCGCGTCGGACATGATGGCGATCGGTCTTATCGATGGACTAAATAGGCAAGGAATCAGGATTCCCGATGATATATCCGTGATTGGATTTGACGACTTGGAACTGCTGCGATATACACAATACGACCTGACCACATTGAGGCAAGACTTCGTTAAATTAGGAGAAGCGGCATTTTTCCAACTGCACAATCTGATCAAAGGGAAATCATCCAAACGCATCAGCATTCCGTGCGAACTCATAAAACGAGGAACGGTACGCAAACTGAATGAAACGAAAAGTGCTCCGCCTCGGGAATAATCCCCTTGCAACACAAGAAAAAACCTCCGAGATGATTTATAATAGATAAAACATCTCGGAGGTTTTTTATGAACACCTATGCGTATGCGCGCGTATCTTCTTATGACCAAAATCTTGCCCGTCAGTTACAGAGATTGCAAGATTTTGGTATCAATGCAAAACACATCTTCTTTGACAAGAAGAGCGGAAAAGATTTTGAAAGGATAAATTACAGACGCATGATCAAATGTTTGCGACAAGGAGATCTGCTTGTCATCACATCTATCGATAGGCTCGGAAGGAATTACAATGAGATCATCGAAGAATGGGCAAAAATCACAAAATCGATCAAAGCCGACATCCTCGTCTTGGACATGCCTCTTTTGGATACACGATCAAAGAAAGATACCCTGCTTGGGAAATTTATTTCCGATATCGTACTGCAGATCCTCTCTTTTGTCGCAGAAAATGAACGGCTCAATATCCGCTCAAGACAGACCGAAGGCATCCTCTTGGCCAAAGCACGCGGCGTTCATTTCGGGAGGCCCAAACGTATTTTTTCAAACGAAGAATGCGCCGCCATCGAATCATATCTAAAGAAGACCGCTTCTCTTGACGATACACTCGCCTCACTGCACATCACGGCGAGCACGTTTTATTATCATCTCAGAAACTATCGCGAACGACTTAAATTTACCGACATCTCCCGATCGACAAGAAACCCTGAAGCAAGCACCTAATGCGATGCAACGCACAAACATTGGCGGCAAGGCAGGTTGCTTATAGCCGCCCCAAAGCTTTCTAGCGAAAAGACTGTGTATATCTCCTTCGCGGTTGGTATAAACTTGGTATAAAACTGGTATAAAACCTATTTTACGTGACTTCACAAAATGAAATCTACTGCCGAAAGCCCCGTAAAACTACCATTCAAAAGCGATTTTACGGTGAAATTTGAATGTAATTCACGTTATTTACGCAGCTTTGAGACAAAAGCCGCAACTCCTAAGGGGCCGTTGTTGGTTCGATTCCCAGCGGGAGTACCACTTTGACCACAAGATATTGTGGTCATTTTCTTTTTTATCGCAATATTTAGACGAAATTTCTCGAAATTAGTATAAGATTCGGGTTATACCAGAAAATTTTGCTAATGCAAAACTTTCTTGGCCCTGGCGTTGATCAACGCCAGGTTCTTTTTTAGGGTCGCGGGACTCACCCTTGACAGATTCCTGCCTTTCGGGTAAAACTCCCGCAGCAGTCCGTTCAGGTTCTCGTTCGTCCCTTTCTGCCATGCGCAGTACGGATCGGCGAAATACATATCGCATTGCAGCGTTTTCTCTATCTCTCTCCAACAAGCGAACTCGCTCCCTCGGTCGCACGTGATCGTTTTTACCGCTTCTTTGGGAAACTTGGAAAGTGCGTCTATGACCGCTTTCGCCATCGTTTCTCCTTTCCTGTCCGGGATCTTCACGGCGATATAGTATCTCGTCTTTCTCTCCGCGAGCGTGGCAAAACACGCCTTGCTTTTTCCCTGTCCGGACACCAACGTATCCGCTTCCCAATGCCCGAATTCTTTGCGGTTATATACGCTTTTATCCCGTTTGCGTATGCTTTTCCCCGTCGTGAACCTTCCGCCGTTCCCCAACCGCTTCCGCGTTTTTCCTTTCCTGCGTAAGTCTTTAAGGGTGGAACGAAGATCCCTTTCGTCTATCCAACGATAAATTGTTTTGAACGACGGCATCTTCATCCCGCACGGTGTTTTGGAGATCTGTTCGGGAGACCACGTTTGCGACAATTTCTCGTCTATGTGATCCAATACCTCTTGCTTCCCGAACATCCCGCGGTGGCGCTAACTGTTCCGAAGATTGCTTTTCTTTTGCGCCGTATACGGGTAATACCTCGGAATATCCCTGTAAAACGTGCAGTTCCGCCTTAACTCCCTGGATACAGAACTCACGTTCCTACCCAAAAGTCTTGCAATTTCGCGGTAACTTTTTCCTTTGACATAATATTCTCGTAGACAACAGCGCTCTTCTATGGTAAAATGGTGGTAGTTCATACAAGTCTCCTCCGGTATAAATTTGGTTTCGCAACTCTATTTTACCACAGATTTGTATGAACTCCTTTTTTTCTCTCATCTGTTGCACTTAATAGTATAATTCACCCAGGGAGAAAAACCCCGGACAGATGCTTTTTCTTCCTGCGGCGCGCGCAAAAAAGTTGCAAATACACGCGCATTTTGCTATCATATCCCTCGGAAAAAAGGAGCGGTCGGATACGGCCGTTTTGAGCAATGGCATCGTTACTTCTTGCACTCATCTATCTTGCGTTCATCAGCCTCGGGCTGCCCGACTCTCTCTTAGGCTCGGGCTGGCCCGTCATCCACCTCGAACTTAACGTACCCGTCTCATATATGGGCTTCGTCACCATGATCATCTCGGGCGGGACCATCGTCTCGAGCCTGCTTGCCGACCGTCTCATCCATAAATTCGGCACGGCTGCCGTCACCGTCGTAAGCGTCTTTTTCACGGCGGTCGCGCTCGTCGGGTTCTCGTTCTGCACCAGGTTCTGGATGCTGCTCGTCCTCGGTATCCCCTACGGCCTCGGGGCGGGCGCCATCGACGCAGCGCTCAACAATTACGTCGCCCTGCACTACTCCTCCCGCCACATGAGCTGGCTGCACTGCTTCTGGGGCGTGGGGACCATCGTCTCGCCCTTCGTGATGAGCTACGCCCTCACGAACGCTACCTGGAACGACGGGTATCTCATCGTCGGCATTTTGCAGAGCGTCATCGGCGTCGTGCTCCTTGCGACGCTCCCCGTGTGGAAAAAGACGGGGCATGAGGGGATGCAATCGACCGAGCAAAAGGCGATCGGGCTGTTCGGTGCGCTGAAAATAAAAGGCGTACCCTTCCTGCTTTTGGGCTTCCTCTGTTACTGCGCCGCGGAATCGACCGCGATGAACTGGGCGAGCACCTTCTTTGTCGAGGTCAAACACATTGAGGAGGCGCAGGCGGCGCAGTTTGCATCCCTCTTTTATATCGGCATGACGGTGGGAAGGTTTATAAGCGGCTTAATTGCGGGGAAGCTGGGGGATCGCAAGCTCATCCTCCTCGGCGCCTGCATCGCCGCCGTCGGCATCGTCGTCTTGTTCCTTCCCTTCGATGTTCCCGCCCTTGCGCTTGCGGCATTCATCGTCGTGGGGCTCGGGTGCGCGCCCATCTACCCCTCCATCATCCATTCGACGCCCTTCAACTTCGGCGCTCAGCACTCGGGCGCGATCATCGGCATCCAGATGGCGAGCGCCTATGTGGGCTCCACCTTCCTTCCGCCCCTCTTCGGGCTGTTGGGCAGACACATCGGTTTTGAGATCATGCCCGTGTGGCTCGCCGTTTTGATGGCGCTCATGCTCGTGATGACGGAGACGACATTCCGCGTCACCGCAAGAG
Source organism: uncultured Clostridia bacterium (assembly GCA_944376295.1). GTDB lineage: Bacteria > Bacillota > Clostridia > Christensenellales > Borkfalkiaceae > Gallimonas. The sequence goes on along the minus strand of CALWCE010000003.1, from coordinate 6,403 downwards.
AACGCGCAAAGGAGAACGTATGATCGTCCGCGAGATCGAAACGAAAAATCCGCTCACAAAGAGCGATCTGCCCGTGAGCGACTATTCACTCAACCCCTATGTGGGCTGCGAACACGGCTGCAAGTACTGCTATGCGTGCTTCATGAAGCGGTTTACGAACCACGAGGAAGCGTGGGGAAGCTTTGTGGACGTCAAATTCTGGAAGCCCCTCTCGCACCCCGAACGGTATCGGGGGAAAGAGGTGTTCTTGGGCTCCGTGACAGACCCCTATCAACCCGCCGAGGCACGATACGGGCGCACCCGCGCCGTCCTCGAAGAGCTCAGAGGGAGCGGTGTGAAGCTTTCCATTGCGACGAAGTCCGACCTTGTCCTGCGCGATCTCGACCTCATTAAAAACTTTCCCGAGGCGCGCGTCTCGTGGTCCATTAACACACTCGACGAAAACTTCAAGGACGACATGGACAGGGCCGTCCCTATCTCGCGCCGCCTTGCCGCGATGAAAGCATTTCACGAGGCGGGAGTGAGGACAACCTGCTTTGTTTCCCCCATCTTCCCCGGCATCACCGATGTTCCCGCCATCATCGAACGGGTGAAGGGCGACTGCAACCTCATCTGGCTGGAAAACCTGAACCTGCGCGGCACGTTCAAGCCCGTCATCCTCAATTATATCCGTAAAAAACGGCCCGACCTTGTTCCGCTCTATGAAGACATCTATCTGAAAGGCAGCAGAGGCTATTGGCAGGCGCTCGATGAGGAGCTCCGCGCATATGCGGAAGCGAGCGGACTTCCCTATGTCACCAACGACGATCCGATGAGCCGCCCGTTCAACGCCCCGCCCGTCGTCGTCAACTTCTTCTATCACAGCGAGATCAAGCGCTCCGCACGCGAAAAACAGAGAGCCCGATGAGAGCTCTCTGCTTTACTTTTAATACTATGCGTGGCATAAACACAAATTTATGTGTGACATAATACTATGCAAAAGCGCCGATACGCGAACTTCGGCGCTTTATTTGTGTCTTTCGCATATTCTCCCATCCACACAACGCATATTTGCAGACCGAAGAATATTTCAGGATACATCGGCTCCGATACCAAAGGGCGCCCGCGCTTTGCGCGGACGCCCCCTCTCATTCAGAACAAAAAAGCCGCACAGATCAGTCGAGCCGCTTGACGACGAGCACCGCGCCCGTTCCCGAAGAAACGGGAGCCGTGACCGCCTGCGTCGCCGTGACCGCAAGGTCGACGACGTCGCCCGCATTGAGCGAAACGAGCGTACTCTTCGTAAAGGTGGACTCCTCGTCGGCATCCAGCGTATGCACGCTGGACGCACCCGTGACGTCGGTGTTGTTGACGCGCGGCGAGACGGTGATGGTATCCGCCGTATCGGGCGTGAGCGTGATGGAATAGAAGATGTCGTAAAGGCCTGCATCGGTGACTGTGATGCTGTTTGCGGGCGTATAGGTGACGCCTGTTTCCGGCATCGTATCGCCAAGCGTGACCTGCTGTGCCGACGTGGAAAGCGACAGCGAAGGCGCCGCCGTCGTGTAGAGCCCGCCGTAGGCATTGAGCCCGTTGGCAGCACCTGTCGGCCCGGTCGCCCCGGTCGCACCGGTCGCTCCCGCGGCACCTGCCGCGCCCGTTGCGCCTTGTGGGATGGTAAAGTCGAGCACCGCCGCTGCGGGCGTACCCGTGTTCGTCACCGTTGCCTGCGCGCCGGGCTGCGCTGTCGTCACCGTTCCTACCGTGACCGTCGCCGCCGCTCCCGCAGCACCCGTCGGGCCTGTTGCCCCGGTCGCTCCCGTAGCTCCTGCGGCACCCGCTGCGCCCGTCGGGCCGGTCGCCCCGGTCGCCCCGGTCGCCCCGGTCGCTCCCACGGCACCCGCTGCGCCCGTGGCGCCCTGGGGGATGGCGAAGTCGAGCACCGCCGCTTCGGGCGTACCCGTGTTCGTCACCGTTGCCTGCGTTCCGGGCTGCGCCGTCGTCACCGTTCCTACCGTGACCGTCGCCGCCGCTCCCGCAGCTCCCGTCGGGCCTGTTGCCCCGGTCGGACCCGTGGGGCCGGTTGCACCGGTCGGGCCGGTTACGCCGGTCGGACCTGTTGCTCCCGTCGCACCGGTCGGGCCGGTCGGGCCGGTCGGGCCGGTGGGGCCGGTCGGCCCGGTCGCACCCGCGGCCCCTGTCGCGCCCGTAGGGCCTGCAACCGATACCAGACTGTAGTCCGCAGAACTGCCCGGCGTCCCCGCAGGCGCGCTCCGATTGGCAACATAAAGGCTGCCGTTATAGAAGAGCAGATCTCCCTGAGAATACAGGGCCGCAGGGTTGAACTCGCTTGCGGTGCTCAGTCCGGGACCGGGGGCACCCGTCGGACCGATCGCACCCGTTGCACCCGTCGGACCGGTCGCTCCCGCAGCTCCCGTCGGGCCTGTTGCCCCGGTCGGACCCGTGGGGCCGGTGGGTGCGGTGACTTATGGGATTTGTTTGTTCGTCTGCCCACAGAAATCCGCGGGAGCATTCGAGATAAATTTGTAGTAGATATGGATCTCGCGCGGCTTGTCGCCTTCGCCTTCCGTCTTTTCGCCCACGGTGATAAACTCGATGAGCTGCAAACACATTTCGCGCGTCAGCTCCTCGCACCTTGCGTACCGTTTCAGGCGGGCTATGTACTCCTCGACTTCCGCATCAACGCTGTCCGCTTCGGCGAGCCGCGCTTCTATCTCCGCGAGCTTGCGTTCGGTTGTTTCCTTCTCCGCCTGATACTTTTCGCAAAGGCTTTTCAACACGCTCTCGGGCAAAGCTCCCAGCACCTTTTCTTCAAAGGCAGACTGAATGAGTTTATCAAGCTCCGCAAGCCTGTCTTGAAGGAAGCACAGCTCTTTCTCGTCGGACAGCCTGTTGCGCTCGCCGCGCTTGGCGCGTTCCCGCAAAAAGCGTTCTTTCGCCGACGCCTCATCCAGTTCCACCTCGCCCAGCATGGCGCGGATGTCGCTCAAAACGATGCCCTCGATCTGCCTGTCGGTGATGGCGTGGGAAGTGCAGTACTTTTTGCCGCCGTCGATGTAGCGGCGGCACAGATAGTAGTTGCAGACACTCTTACGCTGCCCGCCCGACTTGAATTTGAGCTTGCAGCCGCAATCGGCGCAAAAGAGCAAGCCCGAAAGCGGATGTACTCTGTTTTCCTTGTCTGCCCTCCCGCGCGAAACGGACGTGCGCATCGCCTGCACCTTTTCCCATGTATCGCGGTCGACGATCGCCTCGTGCGCGTTCTCCTTGACGACGTGTTCGCTCTCGGGAACATGGAGCACCTTATGGTTCTTGTAGGAAAAGCGCGTCGTCAGATGCTGCGTCATCCTGCCCGTGTAGGTGGAATTGCTCAGAATTTCAGAGACGGTGCGCGTCGTCCAATAGCCCAGGTTCCGTCGCACCGACTTCTTTCCGTCCAGCCGCGTGTAGTACGCCGTGGGGTTGGGGATGCCCTCGTCGGTGAGCGTGCGGGCGATCGCCCGATAGGAGCTGCCCGCAAGGCGCATATCGTAGATACGCCGCACGATGTTTGCCGCCTCCTCGTCGATGACCGCTGTGCGCTTCTCGTCCGTTCCCGCCTTGTAGCCGTAGGGGTATGCCCAGTTGGTGTACTTGCCCTGCTTCCAGTTGGCCTCTAAAACGGCGCGGATCTTCTTGGAAGTATTCGCCGCGTGCCATTCGTTGAACACGTTCATGATGGGCATCATATCCATGCCCGCGCTCGTTCTGTCCGCCGTGTCCACGTTGTCCGAAAGGGCGATAAAGCGGATGCCGTAGGCTGGGAAGATATAGTCGATATACTGCCCCACCTGAATGTAATTTCTGCCGAAACGGGACAAATCTTTTACGACGATGGTGTCGATCTTGCCCTCTTTCGCATCGTCCAAAAGCCGTTTGACGGCGGGGCGGTCGAAGTCGGTACCCGACCAGCCATCGTCGATATACTCGTCCACGACGGTGCCGCCGTTTTCCTCGGCATACTTTTTGAGGATGACGCGCTGGTTTTCGATGGACATACTCTCGCCCGCCTTCTCGTCGTCGCGCGAAAGGCGCATGTAAAGAGCCGTTCTATTCAGTTGTTTTTGCTTTGACATGAAACCTCCTTTTCCGTCAAAGCCATTCGGTCAAAGTCGGCTCTATTATAGCACGGCTTGCCGAATTTTTCAACGGCCCGCGGCAACTTTTTTCTGACGTTCATAGCCCTGCCTCCCGGTCGGCGCGGCGAAGGGCGAGCTCCGCCACCATTTTTCCGAGCTCCGCCTGCCCCGTAAAGTGCCTTATGATATGATATCGTCTGCCTTCGATCTCGCAAGCTGCGGCGACGCGCGGGCAGTCCGCATATTTCTCTTGTAATTGCTGCATTGTTCGTTTGATAATTCTCTCCCCCGAATAAGAATGTAGGTTGACATTTTATCTCCTTTATCATGATATGATCTTTGTTATCTGAACGCGCATCTCTTCTCAAATGATGCGGATAGGAGCCCTTTCTTGCCTCCTGCCTTGCCTCATTGTCATCGGCATATCACTTCGGTTCTCACGCCATTTGCGCCCGTATGTCTGCAATGTGTTCGGCAGGGTGCCGACCGCTCGCGCAACCGGACTTGCAGTCAGCCGTCATTTGATTTAACCGAAAATCAGGAACAGTATCGCAAACGTCTGCGCAAGCAGAAGAACGGGCGTCGCCCAGAATAAAAACTTGCGAAAGCCGTGTTCCAACTTCATATCGCTACGCTCGCGTTCGATTTCCTGCGCCGTGGCTTTGAGTTGCTGCCTCACTTCGTCCAGCGTTTCGTCCACCTGTTCGAGCGCGTAGTTTTTCGCCTCAGCGACTGTTTGCGTGATCTCGCTCTTTATGGTTTGACTTAGTTCCGCTTTGAACTTCCGCTCGTCCTGCGTTATCTCGCGTATCTCCCTGACTGCGCTCTGCACGTTCTCGCTCAACCTCTTCGCGTAATTGCCGCTGTCGCCCTTTATCTCGTTCACGCTCGCCGTCAAGTCCAAGATGAGCGTATTCTGCAAGCTCACCAAGGTATTGCATCTCTCGTTGGATATCGCCAATGCCTCTTTTAAGAGCCCGTTCTCCGTCTGCAGCCGCCGTTCCTCGTTGATTTCCTGTAATTGTTGCAGCGGGGTAGCCGTCTGCCCCGTTTTTATGTTTGGTAATGCCATTCAATATCTCCGTCTTTGTATAGTTATCTCCGAGTTTCTGCCCTCGGATGGCTTTGCTCTTCTGCGGGTGAAGATAGGAATAGTCTTTGCCGCTCCGAGCGATCTTCACCCCGTAATCCGCAAGGTGAGAAATAAATTCTTCCTCACTTGTCGCCAACATTTTGCCCTCTTCGATGACCTCTCTGAGTTCTTCTTTCCATGAAGTACCGCCTTTGAGAAGGATATGCCGCTCGTCCGCCGTGCGCTTGTTCTCCGACTTCTTCCGAAAGTCCAACGAAGAAAATCCGAACTGTTCTCCGATCTCGTTCGCCATATCTTTCAGCCGCGTATAATCCGCGTCGTTAAAATGCAGTTTTCTTCCCGTGATCGGGTGAACAGCGTTCACAATAATATGGGCGTGTACGGTCTGCGTGTCGGTGTGGGTGGCGATAACACACTCACAACCTTCAAACATCTTTTCCGCGCACGCCTTCGCATACTCATGTACCATGAGCGGGTCGGCATGATCGGCTCGGTCGGGAGAGAGTTTAAAATGATAATACTTTCTCTCGCCGTAGTCCGTATATTTTCCGAATCGCGCCGCCGTCTGTCCGAATTGCTCGGCGTAGTCCTCGTCCTCAAACAGATTTTGCACATCCACGAACCTTGCCTTATCCGCGCGTGTTATGTAGGCGAGCGCCTTCCGCGGCGTTGCCTTGCCCGCCGCACCTTTCAAAAGCGGCATCTTAGTTTCCCCCGATAACGGAGAGCAACGTGCGGTATGCCCTTTTGCACTCTGCCGCGGCGGACAGAACTTTGCCTTTTTCGTCGGGATAGAAGTAGCAATTTCGCACCGCTTGATTTAGGTTGTTTCCTTGCCGTTTGAGCCCCTGCAAGATCTCTCCGCCGTTTGCGATCATGGTTACGGGCTTGTCCGTCAGGGCGCGGATCAGGAAGTCTGTGCGGCTCAAGCCGCTCGTCTTTACCTTCTCATCGATGATGCGCCGTTCCCGTTCCGATACGCGGAAAGAATAGGTGATGGGTCTGTTTCGTTTTACTGTTTTCTTCTCGATAGTCGTACCTCCAAAAAGTTGTTTCTTTGTTTGTAATGGGGTCTTAGGGGAAAGCATTTCCCCTAACGAGGCGAGCGGAACGCTCGGCAAGTGGCTTGCCACTTGCGTACCTCGCCATTACGTCACAGCAAACGTTTGCCTTATGGCGTCTGCAAAAATGC
>CALWCE010000002.1 GCA_944376295.1 uncultured Clostridia bacterium | reverse complement strand
ATCGTGATCCTTGAAGCGGAGGTGTTCGGCGTTGAACCCGAGGTCCAGAAGGAACTGCCATGCCTTCTCTTTGAATTGGGCGTAATATTCGGCGTCAGTGCCCTCCTTGCAGAACCACTGGTGCTCCATCTGCTCGAACTCGATGGTGCGGAAGATGAAGTTGCCGGGGGTGATCTCATTGCGGAACGCCTTGCCCACCTGCGCGATACCGAAGGGAACTTTGGCGCGCGTGGTGCGCTGCACGTTGAGGAAGTTGACGAATTCGCCCTGCGCCGTCTCGGGGCGGAGGTAAATTTTGTTCTGGCTCTCGTCGGTGACGCCGCGGGAAGTCTCGAACATGAGGTTGAAGGTGCGGATGTTCGTCCAATTGAACTTGCCGCAGATGGGGCAGCAGACGTGGTGTTCCTGAATGTACTGCTCCATCTCCTCGTTTGTCATGAGGTCGGGGTTGACCTTGCCCTTGGAGTGCGCCTCGATGAGGTTATCGGCGCGGTGGCGGCTCTTGCATTCCTTGCAGTCCATCTTGGGGTCGGAGAAGGAGGTGGTGTGCCCGCTCGCTTCCCACACGCGGCTGTTCATGAGGATGGCGGCATCCACGCCGAAGGAGTTGTCGCTCTCCTGCACGAAGCGCTTCCACCAGGCGCGCTTGATGTTGTTCTTGATCTCTACGCCCACGGGGCCGTAGTCCCAGGTGTTGCCCATGCCGCCGTAGATCTCGCTGCCGGGGAAGATGATGCCCCTGTTCTTGCAGAGGGCGACGAGCTTGTCCATCGTGACTGTTTTCTTTGCCATATCATACTCCGAAATGCGGCGTTTGCCGCGTTGTTTTCTGAATTTTCCAAAGGATAGTATAGTATTTTCGGGCGCGATTTGTCAATCGTTTCGCGCCCGTGAAATGGGGAAGCGGGGAAAATTCGGGCGCGCGGCGGGCAGGACAGCGGGAAATCGCGCAGAGAGCAGGCGGGGGGCAAAAGAAAAACCGCCGCGAAATTTCGCGGCGGCGGGGAGCAGGAAAAGGGAAGCTCAGGCTTCGTGCGCCTTGATCCATGCAAGGAGTTCTTCGTATTTCATCTCGCTTTGTGCAAGGGAAAGCCCGATCTCAACGAGTTCTTCGTCGGTCGCGTTCAGGCGGATGCCGTTGACCTCCAAAAAGGTGAGCATCACATAGACGCCGATGCGTTTATTGCCGTCCACAAAGGCATGGTTGGAGACAAGCCCCGTGCAAAGGCGCGCCGCCTTTTCCTCCTTGCCGGGGAAGAGTTCCTTGCCGTCGAAGGTGGCGTCGCAGGCGACAAGCGCCGATTCCAGCAGCCCCATGTCGCGCGCGCCGTCTTCGCCGCCCGTCTGCTCGATCAGGATGCGGTGCAGAAGCAGCTCCTTTTCTTTGCCGAAGCGGATCATTTGGCGAGCTCCTCAAAGGCCTTGCGGTGGCGCTCCAGAACGCGGCGGGCGACGATGTCGATCTTTTCCTCGTCCGACAGTTCAAACTCGGGGTTTTCGCGCAAGGAGATGAGCATATAGCTCGGGCGGTTGTTTTTGAGCAGAATGATGCTGCCGTTCTGGTCGGCAAGTTTGGTGGCTTTGGAAAAGTTCTGGTTTGCTTCGCTCACGGAGAGCATCTGATTGGTATTGACGATCATACCTTCACCTCCGCCTCTATTATACACAAAGATTAGCTAAAATACAACCTAATTTTTGGAAATTTTGCAAAAAAACCGCCGCGAAATTTCGCGGCGGCGGGGCTGCGCAACGATCATTTGTGAGCGCCCTTCTTCATTTTTGATTTGGGGCAGATGTTGAAGGACTTCCAGAAGAGCACGAAGAAGACGATCGCCCCTGCGATGCAGCCGTGAAAGAGCAGCAGGAGAAGAAGGTCCGTCCATGCACCGGGCGTACCGGAGAACGCTGTGGCGAGACCGTCAAACAGTCCTGTCAAAAGGAGCCCGCTGTTGAGATGATAATAGCCTTCGTCGGTCACAAGGACGAGCTTGAAGAACATCCAAAGGGCGACCAGGGTACAGATGAGGGCGAGCGTGAAGAAGAGGATGCCTTTGCGTTTGCGGCGGTCTGCCGCCTCTCTTGCAGCCTCCGCGCCGCTCAAAAGCAGCGTGTCCGCGTCCGTTCCGAGCGCGTCGGCAAGCGCTGCAAGCTCAGACGCCTTGGGCTCTTCCGTGCCGTTTTCCCATGCCTCCACCGTATCTGCGGAAACGCAAAGGCGTGCGGCGAGTTCTTCGCGTTTGAGCCCGCTGCGTTCCCGCAATGCCTTCAAACGAGTAGGAAATGACATCACAAATAACTCCTGATTTTATTGTTTAGCGCTAAATCTTTTGTATTATATCATAAAATCGAGTGCGCGTCAAGTATTTTTAAGGCGCATTTTTCATTTTTTTGACGACTGAGGAAAAAACAAAATTTTGCAAAAGCGGGCGGAAAGAGTATGCTTTTCGGGCATTCTATGGTATAATAGGGCGAGAAAACACCGTGCGGCGCTCCGCTGCCCGCACGACATCAGGAGCAGGATATGGCAGAAGCGACTAACTTCATCGAACAGATCGTGGAGAGCGACCTTGCGGAGGGGAAAGTTTCGGCGGTGCAGACGCGCTTCCCCCCCGAACCCAACGGGTATCTGCACATCGGGCATGCCAAGAGCATGTTCGTCAACTTCGGCACGGCGCTCAAATACGGCGGCAAGTGCAATCTCTTCTTCGACGACACCAACCCCAGCAAGGAAAAGACGGAATTCGTGGACGCCATCCGCGCGGACATTCACTGGCTGGGCTATGAGTGGGCGAGAGAGTGCTATGCTTCCGACTTCTTCGATACCATCTACGAGTATGCGGAAAAACTCATTTTAGACGGCAAGGCGTTCGTGTGCGACCTTTCCGCCGAGGAGATCAAAAATACGCGCGGCACGCTCACCGAGCCCGGGCAGGAGAGCCCTTTCAGGGACCGCACGATCGAGGAAAATCTGCGCCTCTTCCGCGAGATGCGGGAAGGGAAGTACGCGGACGGCGAAAAGTGCCTGCGCGCCAAGATCGACATGGCGTCGCCCAACCTCAACCTGCGCGACCCCGTCATCTACCGCATCCTGCACGTTGCCCATCACCGCACGGGCGACAAGTGGTGCATCTATCCCATGTACGACTACGCGCACCCCATCTGCGACTACTTGCAGGGCGTGACGCACTCCCTCTGCACCCTCGAATTTGAAGATCACCGCCCCCTCTATGACTGGGTGGGCATCAATCTGGGGTTTGCGCCCAAGCCGAGGCAGATCGAATTTGCCCGCCTCAACATCACCAACCTCGTCATGAGCAAACGGTATTTGAAAAAGCTCGTCGAGGAGGGCTCGGTGCACGGCTGGGACGACCCCCGCATGCCTACCCTGGCGGGGCTCCGCAACCGCGGCGTGCCCGCTGCCGCCATCCGCGACTTCTGCGAGCGCGCGGGCGTCACCAAAGCCAACTCCGAGTGCGAGATCGGCTACTTCGAGGCGGTCATCCGCGACTATCTCAACGCCCATGCGCCCCGCGCCATGGCGGTCGCAGAGCCTTTGAAGCTCGTTATCACCAACTACGAGGGGAGCGAGGAAGTGGACTTCGACGTCAACCAGCTCGACCCCGGGGCGGGCACGCGAAAGGTGCGCTTCTCGGGCGAGCTCTATATCGACGGGAGCGACTTCTCCCTCGACCCTCCCCCCAAGTATCACCGCCTGAAATTGGGCGGCAACGTGCGCCTCAAAAACGCCTACATCATCCGCGCCGACGAAGCCGTCAAGGATGAGAACGGAAACGTCACCGAGGTGCGCTGCACCTACTTCCCCGAGAGCCGCAGCGGGAACGACAAGAGCGGCATCAAGGCGAAGGGCGTCATCCAGTGGGTGGACGCGGGAACGTGCGTGGACGCCGTCCTGAAGCAGTACGACCACCTTTTGAAGGACGCGGACTACGCGGGGCAGGACTTTAACGAACGCCTCAACCGCGACAGCGAGCATCTCTTTGCGGCAAAGGCCGAGCCCTATCTTGCCGAAGTCCCCGAAGGGAGCGACTTCCAGCTCCTGCGCGTGGGGTACTACAAGACCTGCCGTGAGGGCGGAAAACTCTGCCTTTCGGAGATCGTCTCCTTAAAAGACAATTTCAACAAGTAACTTAGTGCGGCGGGGCGGGCGATCGCCCCGTTTTCGCCCCCTTCCCGAGGGAGAGGGCGCGCATTTTCTTGACATCTCTTCTCGGCTGTGGTATAGTAAAGCAAACGTTCGTTTGTATCTTGTGAGGAGCGACATGGAACACCGCGAATTCAAACTGCATGCGCCCTTTTCGCCGACGGGCGATCAGCCCGAAGCCATCGAAAAATTGACGGAAGGGGTCTTAGACGGCATCCGCACGCAGGTGCTCGTCGGCGTGACGGGCAGCGGCAAGACGTTCACGATGGCAAACGTCATCAAAAACGTGGGGCGGCCCACGCTCGTCATCGCGCACAACAAGACGCTTGCGGCGCAGCTTTGCAACGAATTCCGCGAATTTTTCCCCGAAAACGCCGTCGAATACTTCGTCTCCTACTACGATTACTATCAGCCCGAGAGCTATATCCCTTCCACCGATACCTATATCGAGAAGGACCTTTCGATGAACGACGAGATCGATAAGCTGCGCAATGCTGCAACGTGCGCTTTGGGCGAGCGGGACGACGTCATCGTCGTCTCCTCCGTTTCCTGTATCTACGGCTTGGGCGCGCCCGAGGAGTTCTTCCGCCTCGGCATCTCGCTGCGCCCCGGGCAGGAGATGGCGCGCGACGAGCTTTTGCGCCGCCTCGTCGAGATCCACTATACCCGCAACGACGTCGATTTCAAGCGCTCCACCTTCCGCGTGCGCGGGGACGTCGTGGAGATCTTCCCCGCTTCCAATTCCGAAGTCGCCGTCCGCGTCGAATTTTTCGGCGACGAGATCGATTCGCTCGGCGAAGAGGACGTCGTCACGGGCAAGGTCGTCTCTTCCTTGAAGCACGCCGTCATCTTCCCCGCGAGCCACTATGCGGTGGGCTCCGAACGCCTGCAAAGCGCCCTCACGATGATCGAGGAAGACCTCAAAGGGGAAGTCAAGGCGTTCGAGGACGAGGGGAAGCTCTTGGAGGCGCAGCGCCTCTCCCAGCGCACCGAGCACGATCTTGAAATGCTCAAAGAGATCGGGTACTGTTCGGGCGTGGAGAACTATTCGCGCTACTTCGACGGGCGGGAGCCGGGGCAGCCCTCCTTTACCCTTCTCGATTATTTCCCCCAAAATTTCCTCGTCTTCATCGACGAGAGCCACATGACCATCCCGCAGATCCGCGCCATGTATCACGGCGACCTCGCGCGCAAGACCAACCTCGTCGACTACGGCTTCCGCATGCGCTCTGCCTACGACAACCGCCCGCTCACCTTCGAGGAATTTGACGAGCGCGTGCCGCAGCTCATCTGCGTTTCGGCGACGCCCGCGCCCTACGAACTTGAGCAGGCAGGGCAAGTCGTCGAACAGCTCATCCGCCCGACGGGCCTTCTCGATCCGCCCGTCTCGGTGCGCCCCACCAAGGGGCAGATCGACGACCTTCTTTCGGAGATCCGTACCGTCACGCAGGCGGGCGGCAGGGTGCTCGTGACGACGCTCACCAAGCGCATGGCGGAATCGCTCACCGACTATCTGAAGGAAAATAACGTCAAAGTGCGCTATATGCACTCGGATATCGATACGCTGGAGCGCATCGACATCGTCAACGGGCTGCGCTCGGGCGAATTCGACGTCTTGTGCGGCATCAACCTGCTGCGCGAAGGGCTCGATCTGCCCGAAGTGCGCCTCGTCGCCATTCTGGATGCCGACAAAGAGGGGTTCTTGCGGAGCGAGACCTCCCTCGTGCAGACCATCGGCAGAGCCGCGCGCAATGCCGAGGGGCGGGTCATCATGTATGCCGACGAAATGACGGGCAGCATGCAGCGCGCCATCGGCGAGACGGAGCGCCGCCGCGCCATCCAGCAGAAGTACAACGAAGAACACCATATCACGCCCAGGACCATCGTCAAAGAGGTCAAGTCCTCGCTCATGATCACGGGCAAGGCAAAGCCCGAAAAGGACATCGCGATGAAGGACATCCCCGAAGAGATCGAAAAGCTCAAGGCGCTCATGAAGGTGGCGTCTTCGCAGCTCGACTTCGAGCGCGCCATCGAGCTGAGGGAGCGCATCGCGGAGCTGAAGAAAAAGCTGCGCAAGTGAGGGAGCTGCTTTGAAGATCGCCATCGACATCGACGATACGCTGAATATCATCGAACGGGCGCGCTATGCGGGCGCCTACATCGAAAAAGAGGGGCTGCCCTTCCGCATCACCGACCCCTTCGCCAACGCCTTCGTGCGCGTGTGCGATTGGAGCGTGGAGGACGTCATCCGCTTCATTGGAGCGGGCGGGGCGGCGGCGTTTATAGAAGCGCTCCCCCGCGAGGGCGCGCAGAAGACGCTCTCCCGCTGGAAAGAAGCGGGGCATACCCTTATCATCCTGACGGCGCGGCTTAAAAGCTGGTTCGGCGACCCCTATGCCATTTCTTACGAGTGGCTGAAAAGATACGATTTTCCCTTCGACGAGCTCGTCGCCGACTGTGAAGAGAAGGGGAAGTACTGCAAAGAGCACAAGATCGACGTGCTCATCGACGACAATCTCACCCACTGCCGCTCGGCAAGAGAGCACGGCGTGACGCCCGTGCTTGCCGTGTGCAGAGCGACGGAGGTCTTCCGCGGGGAGTTTGAATATGTCGGCGAAGATTGGGAAGGCATCGCGGCGTGCGTTGCAAACATCGCCGAACGAAAAGGAGAACGGGCATGAAACGCACGGAAGAAGCCGAACTCACCGTCATGGTGATGGTGAAAAAGAAGGGCACCCAACTTGTCGCCGTTGAAGAGCGCAGGAAGGGGCATTGGGACGGGCTCATCTTCCCGGGCGGGCACGTCGAAGAGGGCGAAAGCTTTTTGGAAGCCGCCAAAAGAGAGGCGGAGGAAGAGACGGGGCTTTCGGTTTCCGACGTCGCTTTCTGCGGGCTCGTCCATTGGGCGCACCGCACGAAGAAAGAGCGCTATCTCGCTTTTCTTTACACCGCCGAGGGGGAAGGGGAGCTTTTGCCCGAAACGCACGAGGGGCGCAACTTCTGGATGCCGCTTGAAGAGTTTTTGGCGGCGGAAGGCAAATCTCCCGCGATGGACGAATATATGGCGTGCTTCTTGGGCGAAGCGCGCGAACTGTTTGCAAAATACGATGAGGAGGGCACCGACCCGCTCATCGTGCTGAAATAAGTTATGAAAGAAGAAATTTACGTCAAGGGCGCCAAAGAAAATAACTTGAAGAACGTCGATGTGCATATCCCGCGCGGCACGCTCACCGTATTTACGGGCGTTTCGGGCAGCGGGAAGAGTACGCTCGCCTTCGATACCATCTTTGCGGAGGGGCAGAGGCGGTATATGGAGAGCCTTTCGTCTTATGCCCGCCAGTTCCTCGGCATGATGGAAAAGCCTGATGTGGAGAGCATCGACGGGCTTTCGCCCGCCATCTCCATCGACCAGAAGACGACCTCGCACAACCCCCGCTCCACGGTGGGCACGGTGACGGAGATCTACGACTATCTCCGCCTCTTGTTCGCGCGCGTGGGCGTGCCGCACTGCCCCAAGTGCGGCAGGGAGATCCGCCGTCAGACGGTGGACGAGATCGCCGACCGCGTGATGGAACTGCCCGCGGGCAGCAAAATTTTGCTCGAAGCGCCCGTCGTGCGTGGGCGGAAGGGCGAATACGTCAAGGAGATGGCGGACTTCCGCAAGAGCGGCTTTGCGCGCGTCAAGATCGACGGCATCGTCTACGATCTTCAGGAAGATATCAAGCTCGAAAAGAACATCAAGCACAATATCTCGGTGGTCGTCGACCGCCTTGTCGTCAAGGAAGGCATTTTAAAACGCCTTACGGAGAGCTTGGAGACCGCTCTAAAACTTGCCGACGGGCTTGTCGTCATCGACCGTGAGGGAGAGGAGACGCTGTATTCCTCGCGCTATTCCTGCCCCGACTGCAACATCTCCATCGAGGAGATCGAGCCCCGCCTCTTCTCCTTCAACACGCCGTGGGGCGCCTGCCCGACGTGCACGGGTCTCGGCTTCCGCCAGCTCGTCGACCCCGACCTCATCTGCCCCGACAAGACGAAGACGCTGCGCGAGGGCGCCATCCGCATCAGCGGGTGGAATCTCGACTCCTCTTCCGTCACGCAGATGTATCTCTCCGCGCTCTCCCGCCGCTACGGCTTTTCGATGGATACGCCCGTCGAAGAGCTCCCCCAAGAGGTCTACGACCTTTTGATGTACGGGAGCAAGGGGGAGGCGATCGAGCTCGAATACCACACCAAGACCTTCCACAACACCTATAAGAGCGTGTGGGAGGGCTTCGTCAACAACTTGCAGCGAAGATACAATCAGACGAGTTCGGAGGGCGTCAAGTGGGATATCGAGCGCTATATGCGCACTTCCGACTGCCCCGACTGCCGCGGCAAACGTCTGAAAAAAGAGGCGCTTGCCGTCACCGTGGGCGGGAAGAACATTGCGGAAGTGTGCGATCTGCCCGTTCGGGAGCTCATCACCTTTTGTGACAACTTGCAGCTCACGCCCACTCAGCACGCGATCGCCGACGTCGTCTTGAAAGAGATCAAAAACCGCGTCAACTTCTTGCTTGGCGTGGGGCTCGACTATCTGACGCTTTCAAGGAGCGCCGCCACCCTTTCGGGCGGGGAGAGCCAGCGCATCCGTTTGGCGACGCAGATCGGCTCCGCGCTCTCGGGCGTTTTGTATATCCTCGACGAGCCGAGCATCGGGCTGCATCAGCGCGACAACGAAAAACTTCTGAACTCCCTGAAGGGGCTGCGCGACCTCGGGAATACGCTCATCGTCGTCGAACACGACGAAGATACCATCCGCGCCGCCGACTATATCGTGGACGTCGGTCCGGGCGCGGGCGTGCACGGGGGCGAGATCGTCGCCTGCGGCTCGCAGGAAGACATCATGGCAGAGCCCCGGTCTTTGACGGGCGATTTCCTTGCGGGCAGGCGGAAAATAGAAGTCCCCGCCGTAAGAAAACAGCCCGACGGCAGGTGGTTTTGTGTTAAGGACTGCCGCCAGAACAATCTGAAGGGCATCGAAGCGCGCATTCCCGTGGGGCTCATGACGGCGGTCACGGGCGTGAGCGGTTCGGGCAAGTCGTCGCTCGTCAACGAGATCGTTCTGCCCATCCTCTCCAACCGCCTCGGCGGAGCGCGCCTTCCTTACGGGAAGTCGGGCCCCTATACGGGCATCGAATATTTCGATAAAGTCATCGCCATCGACCAGTCGCCCATCGGCCGCACGCCGCGCTCCAATCCCGCGACGTACACGGGCGTCTTCACCCCCATCCGCGAGCTGTTCGCGGCGACCCCCGACGCCAAGACGATGGGCTTCAAGGCGGGGCGCTTTTCCTTCAACGTCGCGGGCGGGCGATGCGAGAACTGCTCGGGCGACGGCATCATGAAGATCGAGATGCACTTCCTGCCCGACGTCTACGTCCCCTGCGAAGTGTGCGGCGGCAAGAGATATAACCGCGAAACGCTCGAAGTGCGCTACAAGGGCAAGACCATTTCCGACGTCCTCGACATGACGGTGGAGGAAGCGTGCGAATTTTTCCGCCCCGTGCCCTCCATCTACAATAAAATTTCCACCCTCAACGAGGTGGGGCTCGGGTATATCAAGCTCGGGCAGAGCTCGACGACGCTCTCGGGCGGCGAGGCGCAGCGCGTCAAACTTGCGACGGAGCTTAGTAAGCGCTCCACGGGCAAGACGATGTATATTTTGGACGAGCCGACGACGGGGCTTTCGAGTTACGACGTCGAAAAGCTCGTGCGCATTTTGCTTCGCCTGCGCGACGGGGGGAACACCATCCTCGTCATCGAACACAACCTCGACGTCATCAAGGTCGCGGACTATCTTATAGACCTCGGTCCCGAGGGGGGCGACGGCGGCGGCACCGTCATTGCGACGGGCTCGCCCGAGGAAGTCGCCGCGTGCGAAAACAGCTACACGGGGCAGTTCTTAAAGAAAATGTTGTAAGGCGCGCTTTCCGCAAGGGGCTGCGCCGCAAAACGGGCGCTTTTTGCGCCGCAAAAATAAACTTTCGGAGGAAACGATATGCTGAACAAAACGATGCAGAAATTGGGTGAGGAGCGCTCCGTCATCCGCGAGATCTTCGAGTACGGCAACCGCCGCGCCGCCGAGATCGGGAGGGAAAACGTCTTTGATTTCTCGCTCGGCAACCCCAGCGTGCCTTCTCCCGCCTGCGTGCGAGAGGAGATCGACCGCCTGCTTGCGACGATGCCCGCCGAGGTACTGCACGGTTATACGTCGGCGGCGGGCGCGCCCGACGTAAGGGATGCCGTCGCAAACTATATCAAGACGAGCTTCGGCGTGCCCATGACGGCGGATCTCGTGTATATGACGTGCGGGGCGGCGGCGTCGCTCACCATCACGCTCAATGCTCTTTGTGAAGAGGGGGATGAGTTCATCGTGCTCACGCCCTACTTCCCCGAGTACCGCGTCTTCATCGAGGCGGCGGGGGGCGTCTGCCGCGAAGTCAAGACGGACGCGCGCTTCCATATCGACCTTGCCGCCGTGGAAGGGGCCATCAACGAGCATACGAAGGGCATCCTCGTCAATTCGCCCAACAACCCCACGGGCGTCGTGTATGACGAAGAAGAGCTGAAGGCGCTCGGAGAGCTTCTCGAAGAAAAGAGCAAAGAAAGGCCCATTTTCCTCATCGCCGACGAGCCCTACCGCGAACTCACCTACGGCAAGCAGGTGCCCTATCCCATGAATGTGTACCAAAACACCGTTCTCTGCTATTCCTTCTCGAAGTCGCTCTCGCTTGCAGGCGAGCGCATCGGCTATATCGCCGTCAGCCCTTCGTGCGTGGGCGCGAAAGAGATCTTTGCCGCCGTGTGCGGCGCGGGCAGGAGCCTCGGCTTCGTCTGCGCGCCCGCCCTTTTTCAGCGCGTGTGCGCGAAGTGCCTGGGCAAGAGCAGCGACATCGGGGAGTACCGCAAAAACCGCGATCTTCTCCACGGCGCGCTCCAAAAGGACGGCTTTGAGTGCGTGGAGCCCGACGGGGCGTTCTATCTCTTCGTGAAGTCGCCCGAGCCCGACGCCAAGGCGTTTGCCGAGCGGGCGAAAAAGTACGAACTGCTGCTCGTGCCTTCCGACAGCTTCGGCGTTCCGGGCTATGTGCGCGTTTCCTACTGTGTTGCAAGGAGCACGATCGAGCATAGCCTTCCCGCCTTCGAACAGCTCGCGAAGGAATATTTCGGCTGACTCCTTCCGCCCCTTCGGGATGGGAAGGCAGGGGAGACGGCGCTTTCCGTGGCTCCCTCCGAGAGGGAGCTGTCTGCGGAGCAGACTGAAGGAGTGGCGGCGCGCGGCATTTTCGCCGCGCGCCGCGCTTATGCGTTTTTGTATCTGTTGCGCGTTCGGGCGGGCTCAACCCGTAGTTGAGTTCGCGTGATTCAAGCACTGCTCGATTGTATTTCGCCCTGCCGTGTGCTATCATTCGGGTGCAGAGGGGCGGAAAGCCTCTTAAAAAAAGGAGAACGATATGTTTGATACGGTCAAAGTGGGGAGGATCATCTCCCAGAAGCGCAAAGAGCACAACATGACGCAGATGCAGCTCGCGGACGCCCTCGGCATCAGCTTTCAGGCGGTGAGCAATTGGGAGCGCGGCAATTCCATGCCCGATATCTCCAAGCTGCCCGAGCTTGCGGAGCTGTTCGGCTGCTCCATCGAAGAGCTTTTGGGCGGCGGCGCCCCGGCGGGCAATGTCGAAAAGCTCGCAAAGGGCGAAGGGCAGGGGCTCTCGCTGGGGGAGATCGCGGAAGTCGCGCCCGTCCTCACGCCCGAAGTCCTGGACGAGGCGGTGGAAAGCGCTCGCCGCGAGACTCCCTCAGTCGCCTGCGGCGACAGCTCCCTCCAAGAGGGAGCCGAGGGGAAAGGAACGCTTGGCGACAGCTCCCTCCAAGAGGGAGCCGAGGGGGAGAGCGACGACGAAGACTTCGACGAGGATATCGAAGACGAGATCGAGGACGAAGAGGGCGGAGACGAGGAGATCGACGAGGAAGACGACGAAGACGAGGATATCGAGGAAGAGACCGAAGAGCCGCGCCGTTTTCACGCCTTTTGGAAGCGCACGGGGCGGGGCGCGCGGGCACATATCCGCGACGGCAAAACAGTCTATATCCTCGGCGCGGAAAAATCGGGCGAAAAAAGAAAGGACAAGGCAAAGAGCAAACGGCTCAAAGAGCTCGTGATGCTCGCGCCCTTCCTCTCGTCGGCGCGCCTAAGCGAACTCGTCGAAGAGCTGCGGGGAGAGGGATATACCGTCTCCGAGCTCGTGCCGCTCGCGCCCTTCCTCTCGGAAGAGGACCTCGACGCGTTGGCGGAGCTCGCCGAAGCGGACGGCGGGGAGCTTGCGGCGCTCGCCCCGTTCTCATCGCAGGAGACGCTCAAAAAACTCGCCGAGCGCGGCGGCGTCAGGAGCGGGCAGCTTATAGCCCTCGCTCCCTTCCTTTCCGAGGACGCGCTCGAAGGACTCGTCATGGGGGCGCTCGAACGCGGGGAGCGCATCCCGCGCGGGCTGTATCCCTTCCTCTCCGAGCGCGCCATCGTGGAGATCTTAAAACACAAGAAATAAAGCGCAAAAAATAAGGCTGTGCCCGATCGGAAGCGGCGCGCCCGTTTCAGGATCGGAGTTGCGTATCTCTCTTGCGGCGGAACGCCGTTATGGGTTTTACATCCATGTTACATCTTTATGACATCCTGCGCTGGACAGGGCGCAGGGGCATATGATATACTCAAAACAGAGCGCCGCGCCTTGAAGGCTGCGGACAAGAGGAGAGGATATGGACATCATCCAAGCGGAGGGGCTAAAAAAATCATACGGAGGGACGCATGCCGTCAAGGGCATCTCCTTTTGCGTGGAGAAGGGGAGCCTCTTTTCCTTCCTCGGCGTCAACGGCGCGGGCAAGAGCACGACCATCAACATCCTCTGCTCCATTCTGCCCAAGGACGAAGGAAGAGTCACCATCTGCGGCTTCGACCTCGACAAGAGGGCGCAGGACATCAAGCGGAGGGTGGGCGTCGTCTTCCAGAAGACGGTGCTCGACGACAGGCTCACCGTGCGCGAGAACCTTCTGACGCGCGCCGCTTTCTACGGCATGGGCGGCAGGGCGTGGAAAAAGCGGCTTGCGGAGCTCGATGAGATGCTTTCCCTTGCCGATATCCTCGACCGCCCCTTCGGGAAGCTGAGCGGCGGACAGCGGCGGCGGGCGGACATCGCGCGCGGGCTCATCCACACGCCCGAGCTGCTCTTTCTGGACGAACCGACGACGGGGCTCGATCCGCAGACGCGCCGCACGGTGTGGGAGACGGTGCAGCGGCTGCGGCATGAGGCGCAGATGACCGTCTTCCTCACCACCCACTACATGGAAGAGGCGGACGGCTCCGACCGCGTGATGATCTTAGACCGCGGACTCATCGCCGCCGACGGAAGCCCGCAGGAGCTCAAGAACAGGTATTCGGAGAGCTCCTTAAAGCTCTATGGCGATCTTCCCGCCCTGCGCGGTAAGCTGCAGGCGGCGGGCATCGCGGCGGGAGAGGGGGAGAACTGCCTTACCGTCTCCTGCGGGAGCGCCGAACGGGCGCGCGCCTTTCTTGTGGAATATGCCGAACTCTGCCAAGATTTCGAATATGTCAAGGGGAGCATGGATGATGTGTTCCTGACCGTCACGGGCAGATCGTTAAAAGGAGAGACGGTATGACCACGGCACTCTGTGCGCTCACCATGCGCAACTTAAAAGTATTTTTGCGGGATAAGGCGAATGTCTTCTTCTCGCTGCTCTCTCCGCTCATCGTGCTCGGGCTGTATGTGCTCTTTATCGGGCGGATGCAGTCGGACGGCATCGCGGCGGCGCTTGCGGAGTTCGGGGTGACGGCGGACGATGCCGTGCGCGCTTTCAGCGACAGCTGGATGCTCTCGGGCGTGATGGCGACCACCTGCATCACCGTGCCTCTCTGCGCCTGCGGCACCATGATCCAAGACCGTATCAAGGGTGTTTCCGCAGACTTTCTCGCCTCTCCCGTTCCCTCGTGGGCGGCGCCTGCCGCATACTTCTTATCTGTGCTCATCGCGGGGGCGGTCATCTCGCTCATCGTGCTGGGTGTCTGCTTTGCCTATCTCGCCCTTTCGGGGAGCTGGTTCCTGACTGCCGCCGACGTCTTCGGCGCGATCGGCACGGCGCTTTTGTCTGTGGCGGCCTCCTCGACGATGCTCGTCTTTTTGATGGGCTTTCTGCATTCGGAAGGGGCGTTTACGGGCATCAACATCATCGTCGGCACGGTGACGGGCTTCCTCATCGGCGCGTATATCCCCATCAGTTCCTTCCCCGAGTGGGTGCAGTACATCACGCTCTTTGTGCCCGGGAGCTACTCCGCGGGGCTCTTTCGCGGCTTTCTGATGCAGGGGACGCTGGGGGAGATGGAGCGCATCGCGGGCAAGCCCTTTGCGGACGCCCTTTCGGGTGAGTTCTCCGTGTACATCGACTTCTTCGGGGTGCAGCTCCCCAGCTGGGGCGCGGCGGTCATTCTGGCGGGCGTCGCGCTGCTGTTTGTGCTCTGTTTCGTCTGCGCCGCCTGTTTGCGCGCGAAGAGGCATCGGATCTAAACAAGAAAAAGCGAGCGCCCGTCCCTTGCGGACAGGCGCGCCGCCCTTCCTTTTCTGCATAATTTAACAAATTCCTCCGCATATTGACGATATACGGAGGAAATGACTATGAAAGCAACGGGGATCGTGCGCAGGATCGACGAATTGGGGCGGGTGGTCATCCCCAAAGAGATCCGACGCACGCTGCGCATCCGCGAGGGCGACCCCCTCGAACTCTTCACCGAGCGCGACGAGCTCATGCTCAAAAAGTATTCGCCCATCGCCTCCATCGAGCAGTTCGCGCGCGGCACCGCCAAATCGCTGAGCGAGCAGAGCGGCTATCTTGCCGTCATCTGCGATACGGACGGCGTGCTGCAGGCGAGCGGGCAGGGCAAAAAGGCGCTTTTCGGCAAAGCCGTCTCCGACCGCATGGCGGAAGTCATGCGCGAGCGGCGCAGCTATCTTGCGAGCAAGGCGGAGGGCGGCGATATCCTGCCCATCGCCAAGGAGAGCGAACTTCCCGTCACGGCGCAGGTCATCGTGCCCGTCGTCGCGGGCGGCGATTGTCTGGGCGCCGTCGTGCTGCTCGCAACGGACGAGGGCGCCGTCATGGAGACCTCCGCCGTCAAGATGGCGCGGCTGACGTCCGATATCATCGCGGGGCAGTTCGAATAAAAGCGGCGCGCCCTGCCCTAAGTGAGAGGGGCAGGGCGCGCCGCAACAGCGTTTTCATGCGGTTTTCGGGGCGCTCAGAGCGAGAGCAGCATCATCGCAACAGGCAGGGTGACAATGGAGAGCAGCGTGCCCGTCGCGTAAGCCGCGGCGGCGAGCTCCTTTTCCCCGCCCTTCTTTTCGGCAAAGGCGACGACGCTCGCTGCGGGCGGCATCGCCATCGCAATGACGGGCGCGAGAAGCACATATGGCGCGTCCGCGAACAGCCCCGCAAGCTTGAAGGGGAGAATGAGTAGATAGGTGAGCGCCATCGAAAGGACGAGCCTTGTAAACGCCGCAAGGTAGATATCTTTGTCGCCGAAGAGCTGCTTCGGGGAGAGTTCCGCCATGCGCACGCCCACGACGAGCATGGAAAGGGGCGCCGTCATGCCGCCTGCATAGGTGACGATCTGTTGGAGCTCCTCGACCTCTTCCATGTTGAAGATGTTGATCTTAGGGATGAGGAAGAGGAGAAACCCGATGACGGAGCCCACCGTGCAGGGGTTGAGGAGCGCCTTTTTGAGGGAGACTTCTTTTTTATCCTGCGTGATGAGGTAGGCGCCGAGCGTCCAGATGAGCAAATTGAAGGCGACGTTGAAGACGGTGATATACATCATCGCCTCGCTGTCGCCGCCCGTGAACATGTCGACGAAGGGGATGCCCACGAACGCGCAGTTGGAGAAGGTGCCGACGAATACGAGGATATCGCGCTTTTTGCGCTCCGCTTCGCCCTTCTTATAGAGGAAGACGAGCTTTGCCGCAAAGAAGGTGAGAAAGAGCGCCGCAAACGAAAAGAGGAGCACCCATAAAAAGTTTAAAAGCGTCTCTTTCGTGGGGTCGACGGGGTCGACGGCGAACGCTTCGATGATGAGCATGGGCTGCGCAAAGCACAGAAGGATGTTCGAGACGGAATACAAACTGTCCGAACGGACGAGGTTTGTTTTGCGGAGGATAAAGCCCGGGAGTGCGAAGGCGAAGAGCACCGCCATGATGAGGAGCACGGTTATGATGATGTCGAGCATGATGGTCACCTTGTTTTTCTTTCTCGGCTCCGCATGATAGCACGCTTTTTTGCGGTTGTCAACTGTCTTTACGGGGCGGGGGAGATTTTTGTGGGGCTTTTTATTCTCTTTGCCATAGTGTCGGGTTTAACAACCCCTCCGTCTTGCCTTCGGCAAGCCACCGTCTCGCGCGGTAGAGACCGCGCTGCTCCTCTTCCCACGCATCTGCTTCGCATCTGCGCGGGAGCCCTGAAATGCCCCGAACAATGGGGCATTTCCAAGCTCGAAGCGGTCAAAGCCCCACCTCGTCGCGGCAAGGCGTTGTGGTCTGCGGCGCGCTTCGTTTGCCGCATGACCTGATATGCCTGCCGCTCCTCTTCCCACAAAACTCGCTACGCGATTTTTGTGGGAACCCTGAAAGACAAGAAAGCGCTTTCTCGCCCCTTACACAGGGGAGGCTATAATAAAGAATCTCTAAAATTATGCTGCAAGCAAGGTTGCCTTGCGCTGCGGGACTCAATTTGTACCCGCAGGGCACTTATTGTCAAATAAGGACAAAACAGTGCGCGGGCGAAAAGCAAGTTAAAATCAACAAACTTTACCCCTCACGACTTTTTTGCAGAATGCAAAAAAGTGTGAACTAAAAATCACTGAGCCAAGCAGGGTTCCCTTTTGCTTCTCAAATAATGGCGCAAGCAGGGTTCCCCTGCGCCCGCGCACTCAATTTGCAAATACTTTTGCTTAAAACTCGCGGAAAGATTTTTGCGTCAGCAAAAAGATTTTCGCGAAATACTATACATATGAAACACTTTCGCTTTTTGCGCGGGGCGGCAGCGGTCTCGCTGGGGGCGCTCGTCTCCAAGGGCATCGGCGCCGTGTACCGCATCGCCCTTTCGGCGCTCCTTCCCGCCCTCGGCATGGGGCTGTATCAGATGGCGTGGCCCTTCTTCTGCCTCTTCCTCACGCTGACCTCGTCGGGAGCGGGGTACGCGCTCTCGCGCACCGTTGCGCGGGAGCGGGCTTTGGGACGGAGCGGCAGGGGCGCGCTCTTGGCGGGGCTGCGCCTCTTTGCGCTGCTCGGGGGCGCGGGGGGAGCGCTCCTCTTTGTCTTCGCGCCCGCCCTCGGCGCGCTGCAGGGGGCGTCTCTTGCGCCCGCGAATCGCATCCTCGCGCCCGCGGTCGTGTTGGGCGGCGTGCTCGCCGTGCTGCGCGGCTACTTTCAGGGCGCGCGGCGGATGGGGACTTCCGCCCTCTCCGAAGTGTTCGAAACGCTGATAAAGGCGGGGCTCGGGGTGTTTCTCGTCCTCTGTTTCCGCGGGGAAGCGCACGCCGCCGCCCTTGCGGCGCTCGGTGCCGTCGTGCTGAGCGAGGGCGCGGCGCTCCTGTATCTTGCGCTCTCTTTGCGCGGGGAGCGCAAAGTGCCCGACCTTATGCCGCGGCAGAGTGCTTCCTTTCTCCTTCCCGCCGTGCTGCCCGTGATGGCGTCCGCCTGTATCCTGCCCCTTTCGCAGGCTTTGGACAGTGTGCTCCTGCCCCGCCTGTTGGGGGGAGGGGAGGGTGCCGTGCTTGCGTTCGGGCTGCTCACGGGGGGAGCGTTCGCGCTTGCCGCCCTGCCTGCTTCGGCGGCGCGGGGGCTTGCGGCGGCCGCCGTTCCCTCGCTGGCGGCGCTCTCTGCGCGGGGAGAGACGCGGGCGGCGAAAAAACGCGCCCTCTTTGCGCTCGGGGCGGCGCTTCTTGTCGTGCTGCCCTGTGCACTGTGCCTCTTTTGCTTTGCGGGGCGCATCGCGCACATCCTCTATCCCGCCCTTGCGGAAGGGGAGCGCGCGCTCCTTACCTCCCTCATCCGCGCGACGGCGTTCACGTCGCTCGCCGTTGCGGGCACGGACACCCTCGCCTCCTCCCTCACGGGGCTGGGGAAGGCGAGCCGCGCCGCCTGCGCTATGCTGCTCGCCGCCGCGCTGAAAGTCGTCTTGCAGGCCGTATTGGTGCCGCGTATGGGGGTCATGGGCGGAGCGATCGCGCTCAACGCCTGCTTTTGGGTTGCTTTTTCTCTCGATTTGTTCTATACTGTCCGTAGTCATCATCGGAGGAGGGCACAATATGATCACGATCATCGGTCTGGGAACGCGCGCGGGGGAGCTCTCACTGCGGGCGGTCAACTGCCTGAAGGAGGCGCGCTGCGTGCTGGTGCGCGCCGCATCGCTCGCGTCGGCGCAGGTGCTGAAAGAGCTTGACGTCGCGTTCGAAAGCCTCGACTTTGTCTACGAAAAGAGCCGCAATTTCGATACGCTCGCAAAAAACCTTGCCGCGGAAGTCAGAAAGCGCGCGGCGGAGGGGGATGTTGTGTACTGCGTGGATGGCGGCGTCACCGAGGACCGTGCGGCGCAGCTCCTTAGAAAGCAGGGCGGCGTCACCGTCTTTGAGGGCGTCTCCAAAGCGGCGTCCGCGGCGGCGCGGGCGGGGCTCTTCGGGGGCTATACGGCGGTCTCCGCCTATGAAGTTGCAGAGCGCAAACTTGCGCTGCCCCTCGTTGTGTACGATCTCGACGACAAGCTGCTTGCGGGCGACGTCAAGCTGCTGCTTTCCGACCGCTTCGGCGACGAGGCGCCCACGCTCCTTTTGGACGGGGAGAAGGCGGAGCGCATCCCGCTCTATGAAGCCGACCGCGCCGAAAGTTATTCGCCCGAAACGGCGCTCGTCCTCTTCGATATCCCGCTGCTGGAAAAGAAGCGGTTCGATCTCGACGATTTCATTACCGTCATGCGCCGCCTGCGCGCGCCCGACGGCTGCCCGTGGGACAGGGTGCAGACGCACGAATCCATCCGCATCAACCTCATCGAGGAGGCGTACGAGCTCGTAGACGCCATCGACAGAAAGGACCCCGAGCGCATGTGCGAGGAGGCGGGCGACGTGCTGATGCAGGCGGTCTTCCATACCCTCATGGAGGAAGAGGCAGGCAATTTCAACATGACGGACGTCATCTCCGAAGTCACCGAAAAGCTCATCACCCGCCATACGCACGTCTTCGGGCAGGACAAGGCGGCGGGCGCGGACGGGGCGCTCTCGGTGTGGGAGAAGAACAAGATGACGGAAAAGCATCAGAAGACCTTCTCCGATTCCGTCAACGACGTGCCCGAGGGCTTCCCCGCGCTCCTTCGCGCCGAGAAAGTCGTCAAGCGCACGGGCAAGGGCGGCTGGAAGGACAGTTACGAGGCGGCGGAAGAGGCGCTCTTTGCCGCCGAAAAGCGCTTGGCTGCCGCCGAGGGCGCAAACACGGACGAAGCGCTCGGCGAATTGTTGCTTGCCGCCGTGCGGCTCGGGAAGCTCAAGGGCGGCGACGCGGAACAGGCGCTCCTCGATAAGGTCAAGGCGGTGCAGAAGGAATATACCGCCTTCGAAGCACTCGTGCTCGCCGACGGGAAGGATGTCAACGCCCTCCCCTCCGAAGAGAGGAAGGAGTATGAGCGGAGGGCGCATGAGAGCCTTTGACGGCGCGGGTGCGCTCCCGCCCGAGGGCGCGGGCGGCGTTTTGCCCGAGGGCGCGAAGGAGGGCGCAGCTCTGTGCGCGGTGAATGTTTCGCAAGAAGGCGCGGCGGGGGACGGCGGGCCGTTCAAACCCCTCTCCTTCGCGGGGCTGACCCTTCCGAACAACGTGCTGCTCGCCCCCATGGCGGGCTATACCGACCTTGCCTACCGCCGCATGTGCATCAGGCTCGGGGCGGGGCTCACCTTCACCGAGATGGTGAGCTCGAAGGGGCTCTTATACGATAATATGGAGACCAAGAAGCTGCTGCGCTGCGGGGAGGAGAGCCCCAAAGCGGCGCAGCTGTTCGGCTCCGACCCCGATATTTTGCGCGCCGCCTGCGAGAGCGAGCTGCTTGCGCCCTACGACCTTATCGACCTCAACATGGGCTGCCCCATGCCCAAGATCGTCAGAAACGGCGAGGGGAGCGCCCTCCTCGAAAATATGCCGCTTGCAGAGAAAGTCATCTCGGCGTGCGCAAAGAGCGGCAAGCGCATCTCCGTCAAGTTCCGCATCGGCGTGAAGGAGGGGGATAACGTCGCCGCCGAATTCGCAAAGTTGTGCGAGGGTGCGGGGGCGTGCCTTATCACCGTCCACGGGCGGGTGCGCGAGCGCATCTACGCGGGCGAGCCCGACTATTCTGCCATCGCCGAAGCGAAGAACGCGGTCGCGATCCCCGTCATCGCCAACGGTGGCGTGTGGAGCAAAAAGGACGCCGAGAAGATGCTGCAAAGAACGGGCGCGGACGGCGTCATGGTGGCGCGCGCCGCTCTCTACCGCCCGCAGACCTTTTCGGATATTTTAGGAACGCCCGCCCCTTCGACGGGGGAGCTCTTCTTCCCGCTCCTCGACGAGGAGATAAAGCTGAACGGCGAGCGGTTCGCCCTTCTTTTTCTTCGCAAGATGGCGGCGTTCTGGTGCAAGGGCGTGCGTGGCGCCGCCGAGTATAAGCGCCGCCTGTTTGCCGCGGACAGCATCGAAACGCTCCGCCTCATTGCCGAAGAACTGTTCGGCTGACGCCTCAACCGATGGTTGAGGCGCTTTCCACTGCTGCTTGATGGCTTTTTGCGGCGGGGTGTGATAAAATGAGGGCAGGAGGCGAAGATGAACAGACGGGAATTTTTGGAAGTTCAGGAACAATTTTACGACGTCTACTGCGGCATCTTATTCGGCTTGCAGGTCTGGCAGAAGGGGGAGGACGAAGCGACCGTCTGCCGCCCGGACTGCCCCGAATTTGAAGAGCTCAGAACGCGTTACCCCATAGAGCGCGCCGCGGGCAGGGGCGGGGCGTTTGCGCGCGCCCTGCGCCTCTGCCGCTATCTCGCGCCGCGCCTCAAACACGAGAGCATGTACGACAACCACGTCCCCTGCAATGCGCTCGCGCTGCTCGACTACTGCTTCGAACGGAAGGATGTGGGCATCAACTGCCTCAACAAGGCGAAGATCCTGGCGGAATGCTGCCTTGCCGTCGGCATCCCCGCGCGGCGGGTGTGGATGTACCCCGCTTCGCCCTATGACATGGACAATCACGTCGTAACGGAAATTTACGACCGCAGGCGGGGCGAGTGGCTGGCGCTCGACCCCACGACGGGCGCCTATTTTACGGGGGAAGAGGGAGAGCCGCTTTCCTTGCTTGCCGTCCGCCGCAGGATGGCGATGCGGGAGCGCGTCACCGCCGTTCTGCCCCGTCAGTCTGCAAAGGACATACCGGCGCTCGCCGCCCGCAATATCGCGAACGGCACGAACCCCTACTACGCCAAGAACATGGCGTTTTTCGTTGTGGAGCTCGAAAGCACGTTCGGCGCGGGCGGGAAGACTGCTCATCTCGTGCCGTGCGGAGTGGACGTGACGGCGCGGGAACTGCAGAATATCCGTTACAGGATGCAGTGGGCGGAAAAGGAAGGGCTCGCGGAATACCTTGCCCCAATGAAGGAGTGGTACGCGCGCGCAGAAAAAGAGACGCCGCGGCTGCTCTCCGAAGAAGGGTATCTCGCGCCGCCGAACACGGAGCAGGGGAGAGGCTGAATCTTCTTTGCCGAGGGGCTTATGCCGCTTAGGGGCGCAGGAAGGGCAGAAGGGGCAAGAAAGGCGCGGCGTATCCCCCCTCATGCAAAATAAGAAAAGGGCGTGTAAGGCTTCTTACGCGCCTTTTTTCGCGCCTTCAAAAGATTTCTTTGGAAAGCACGGCGCAAATACTGTACTTTTTCCGCGCGATGTGCTATAATCAAAGAGTAATATTATTTGTACGCGCGCACGCACGCGCGCGAAAAACGGGCAGTTTGCCCGACGGAGGTTTCTATGCCCGAAAAGGTAGAGGGCGCCTACGGCGCGGAACAGATCCAGGTGCTCGATGGTCTCGAGCACATCCGCAAGCGCCCCGGTATGTATATCAGCTCCACGGACGAGAGGGGGCTGCATCATCTCGTGAGCGAGGTCGTCGATAACTCCATCGACGAAGCGCTCGCGGGCTACTGCACGCACATCGAAGTCACCATCAATGTGGACGGTTCGTGCACCGTCGAAGACAACGGCCGCGGCATCCCCACCGAGATCCACCCCAAAGAGGGCGTTTCGACGGTGGAAGTCGTCTTCACCAAGGTCAACGCGGGCGGAAAGTTCGGCGGAGACTCGGGATATAAAGTCTCGAGCGGTCTGCACGGCGTCGGCGTCAAGGCGGTCAACGCCCTTTCCGAATGGCTGGAAGCAGAAGTCTATCAGAACGGCAACATCTACCGCCAGGTCTACAACCGCGGCGTGCCGCAGCGCGCGCTCGCCGTCGTCGGCAAGACGGAAAAGACGGGCACCAAAGTCACCTTCCTGCCCGACGCCGAAATTTTCGAGACGACGGTCTTCAAGTACGAGCACCTGCGCGTGCGGCTCAAAGAGCTCGCTTTTTTGAACCGCGGGCTCACCATCACCCTGACCGACCTGCGCGGCGAAAAGCCCCGCTCGGATACCTTCTGCTACGAGGGCGGCATCCGCGAGCTCGTCGAAGAGCTCAACAGCGGCGCAGAGACGCTCTTTCCCGAGCCGCTCTACTTTGAGGAGCGCGACGGCACCACGGTGTGCGAGATCGCCCTTCAATACAACGAGAGCTACAACGAAGTCATCTATTCCTACGCCAACAACGTCAACACCATCGACGGCGGCACGCACGTCGAAGGGCTCAAACTCGCCCTCACCAAGGTCATCAACGACGCGGGGCATAAGCTGAATATCTTAAAGGAGAACGACCGCCTCACGGGCGAGGACGTGCGCGAGGGCATCACCGCCGTCGTCTCCGTCAAGCTCGAGAACGCGCAGTTCGAATCGCAGACCAAGGATAAGCTCAACAACAGCTTCGTGCGTCCCTTCGTGAGCAAGTGCGTTTCCGATCGCTTCGGCACTTATATCGAGGAGCACCCGCAGGAAGCGCGCGAGCTCGTTCTTCGCTGCATCACGGCGCAGAAGGCGCGCGACGCCGCCCGTTCCGCCCGCGAACTCACGAGAAGGAAGGGCGTTCTGGAGACGAGCGCGCTCCCCGGGAAACTTGCCGACTGTTCCGACCGCCGCCCCGAGCTGTGCGAGATCTACATCGTCGAGGGCGATTCGGCAGGCGGTACTGCAAAGTCGGGCAGAGACAGGCGCTTCCAGGCCATCCTGCCCCTCCGCGGCAAGATCCTGAACGTCGAGAAGGTGCGGCTCAACCGCGTGCTCGAAAACGCGGAGATCAAGGCGATGATCACCGCCTTCGGCTGCGGCATCTTGGACGACTTCGACGAGAGCAAGCTGCGCTACGACCGCATCATCTCCATGACGGATGCCGACGTCGACGGCGCGCATATCCGCATTTTGCTCCTTACCTTCCTCTTCCGCTACATGCGCCCGCTCATCGAGCACGGCCACGTCTATTCGGCGATGCCGCCCCTCTACAAGGCGAGCGTCAAAGGAAAGGAGGACGTCTATCTCTATTCGGAGGAGGAAAAGGCCGCCTACGACGCGGCGAACAACAACAAAGTCACCTATCAGCGCTACAAGGGTCTCGGCGAGATGAGCACCGAACAGCTGTGGGATACGACGATGAACCCCGCGACGAGAACGCTCGTCAAGGTGAGCATGAAGGACGCCGTCGAGGCGGATAAGATGTTCACGATCTTAATGGGCGAAAGCCCCGCCCTCCGCCGCAAGTTCATCGAGGACAACGCGACGTTGGTGAAGGATCTGGATATATAGTTTCGCGAAAATCTTTTTGCTGACGCAAAAATCTTTCCGCGAGTTTTAAGCAAAAGTATTTGCAAATTGAGTGCGCGGGCGCAGGGGAACCCTGCTTGCGCCATGATTTGGGAAGCGGTAATTCCCTTGGCTCCCTCTTTGAGGGTGAGCAGGCGCATTCTTGCGAAGAGCCCGGTGGGCTCTTCGCTGCCTGCGAACTTGGGAATGCCCCATTGTTCGGGGCATTCCCTGACCGAAGCGCGGTTTCTACCGCGCGAGAAGCTGTCGAGCGCAGCGAGACTGAGGGAGTCTCCTTATTATATTTCTTGCTGCGCAAGGCAACCTTGCTTGCAGAGTGATTTTAGAAGCGTAAATTGAGTCCCGCAGCGCAAAAGCGTGGTTTTGCTCGCGGCATTATTTTATGAAGCAAAAGAAACGAACACTTCCTTGCCTCCCTCGGTGAGGGAGGTGGCAGCCCGCAGGGCTGACGGAAGGAGTTTTTGTGGGATAAAGAGAACCGCCGTTGTCGGAAACGAGCTTACGATAATAAGGCGACTCCCTCCGAGAGAGCCGAGAGGGATCGGGAGAAACAAACGGCGGGGACGCCGGAAGGAACGATATGGCAAAGAAAGAGACGAGCCCGGAGCTCACAGAAGAATTTAAGAAAACGCTGGCAATGACCAAGATCCTCGACGTCGAGGTGGACGACGAGCTCAAACGCTCCTTCATTGCCTATGCGATGGCGGTCAACAAGTCGCGCGCCATTCCCGACGTTCGCGACGGCCTCAAACCCGTCCACCGCCGCATCCTCTATGCGATGCACGAGATGGGCCTCTACAACGACAAAGATTATCGTAAGTGCGCCCGCGTCGTCGGTGACGTTCTGGGTAAATTCCACCCCCACGGCGACAGTTCGGTGTACGACGCCCTCGTGCGCCTTGCGCAGGATTTCTCCATCAACTTCCCCCTTGTGGACGGCCACGGCAACTTCGGCTCGGTGGACGGCGACGGCGCTGCCGCCATGCGTTATACCGAGGCGCGCCTTTCTAAGCTCGCCGCCGAGATGCTCCGCGACCTCGACAAGGAGACGGTGGACTTCTTCCCCAACTTCGACGGCAACGAGATGGAGCCCGCCGTGCTCCCCGCGCGCTTCCCCAATCTCCTCGTCAACGGGTCGGACGGCATCGCCGTGGGCATGGCGACCAACATCCCGCCCCACAACCTTGCCGAGGCGATCGACGGCACCGTCGCCCTCATCGACAACCCGGAAATCACAGTCGACGAGCTCATGCAGTATATCCCCGCGCCCGATTTCCCCACGGGCGGCATCATCATGGGCAGGAGCGGCATCCGCAAGGCGTACCGGACGGGCCAGGGCAGCATCATCATCCGCTCCAAGTGCGAGATCGAGGAAGTGGGCTCGGGCGCGAACGTGAGGAGCCGCATCGTCGTCACGGAGATCCCCTATCAGGTCAACAAGGCGCAGCTCGTCAAGACCATCGCCGACATGGTGCGCGACAAGCGCATCGAAGGCATTGCGGACATCCGCGACGAATCGGGCCGAGACGGCATGCGCATCGTCATCGACTGCAAGCGCGACGCCAACGCGCAGGTCGTGCTCAACTCCCTCTATAAGCATACCAATCTGCAGGTGTCGGACGGCATCATCCTTCTCGCTCTCGTCGAGAACGGCACCGAGCCCAAAGTCCTCAACCTGCGCGAAATTTTAGTTTACTACCTCGAACATCAGAAGGAAGTCATCACCCGCCGCACCCGCTTCGACCTCGCGCGGGCGGAAGAGCGCGCGCATATCGTCGAAGGTCTCGTTTTAGCGCTTGCCAACATCGACGAAGTCATCGCCATCATCAAGAGCTCGCGCGATAAGAACGACGCGACCGCAAAGCTCCTCGAAGCCTTCGCGCTCAGCGAAAAGCAGGCGAACGCCATCCTCGAAATGCGGCTGCAGCGCCTCACTTCCCTCGAAGTGGAAAAGCTCAGAGAAGAGCTCGACGCGCTGCACGCGACCATCGCAGACCTAAAAGACATCCTCGCCAACGAGGCGCGCGTTCTCGCCATCATCCGTGCCGACCTCATGCAGATCAGAGAGAAGTATCCCTCCCCCCGCCGCACGGAGATCTCCGTCGACTACGGCGCGATCGAGGACGAAGACCTCATCGACGAGGAGGACGTCGTCATCTCCATGACGGGCGGCGGCTATATCAAGCGCTTCCCCGTCGCCGAATACCGCGCCCAGAACCGCGGCGGCGTGGGCGTCACGGGGCACCGCCCCAAAGAGGACGACTTCGTCGAGCAGATGTTCGTCTGCTCCACGCATGTTCCCATCCTCTTCTTCAGTAATTTCGGGAAGGTGTATTCCGTCAAGGGGTACGAGATCCCCGAAGCCAACAAGACGGCACGCGGCCGCGCCGTCGTCAACATCCTGCCGCTTGCCGCGGGCGAGAAGGTCGCCGCCATGCTGCCCGTCCTGGAAAACGGCACGGGGTACCTTGTGATGGCGACCAAGCGCGGCATCATCAAGAAGACCAAGACGAGCGAATTCGACCATATCCTGCGCAGCGGCAAGATCGCCATCCGCATCAACGAGGACGACGAGCTCATCTCCGTGCAGTTCTCTTCGGGCGAGGACGATATCCTCGTTGCGAGCCGCTCCGGAAAGTGCATCCGCTTTAAGGAGGCGGACGTGCGCCCGATGGGCAGAGATACGACGGGCGTAAGAGCCATCTCCCTGTCGGAAGGGGACGAGGCGGTGGATATGATCGTGCTTCGGGAGGGCGCGGAAATTCTGACCGTCACCGAGAACGGCTACGGCAAGCGTTCGCTTCCCGAGGACTACCGCGTCCAGACGCGCGGCGGCAAGGGCATCAAGGCGGGCGTCTTCAACGAAAAGACGGGGCGCCTCGCGGGCATGAAGCTCGTCTCGGACGAGGACGACGTGCTGCTCGTCTCGTCGGCGGGCATCGTCATAAGGATGCACGCGGAGGACATCCTTACCATCGGCAGGAACACGCGCGGCGTCAAGCTCATGACGCTCAAAGAGGGCGTCGTCGCGACCGTCGCCACCACCCAGCGCGACGAGGAGGAGGAAGTCACCGCGCCCGAGGAGACGACGGCTTCCGACGAAGCGCTTGTTGAGGCGGGCGAAGAAGGGGAAAACGACGAGGCGTGACGCCCGTTCTTCCCTGAAAATATCAAAAATAAGGGCGCTGCGTTCCGTCGCGGCGCCCTTTTGCGC
The DNA here is from genome assembly GCA_944376295.1 of uncultured Clostridia bacterium. GTDB lineage: Bacteria > Bacillota > Clostridia > Christensenellales > Borkfalkiaceae > Gallimonas. The sequence continues at coordinate 214,980 of CALWCE010000002.1, read as the reverse complement.
GCCAACGTGCGTTTTTCTTGCGACTTGCGGGGAAAATTTTTCCGAAAGAGCTTGAAATTTTCACGGGAATGTTGTAGAATGATAGACGGATATTCCGCGAAAGCGGAGCGTAAGCTGAAAATTTATTAGGAGGAAGTTTCATGGCAAAAAAGTATTGTTATCTTTTTACCGAAGGTAACGCAACGATGAGAAACCTGCTCGGCGGCAAGGGCGCAAACCTTGCAGAGATGACCAACATCGGTCTTCCCGTGCCTCAGGGCTTCACCATCTCCACCGAAGCATGCACGCAGTACTATGAGGACGGCCGTCAGATCAATCCCGAGATCCAGGCCGAGATCATGGAGTACGTCGACAAGATGGAGAAGATCTGCGGCAAGAAGTTCGGCGATAAGGAGAACCCTCTCCTCGTCTCCGTCCGTTCGGGCGCACGCGCTTCCATGCCCGGCATGATGGATACCATCCTCAACCTCGGCCTCAACGAAGAGGTCGTCGAGACCATCGCGAAGAAGTCCAACAACCCCCGCTGGGCTTGGGACTGCTACAGAAGATTCATCCAGATGTTCTCCGACGTCGTCATGGAAGTCGGCAAGAAGTACTTCGAAAAGCTCATCGACGAGATGAAGGAAAAGAAGGGCGTCACGCAGGACGTCGAGCTCACGGCAGACGATCTCAAAGAGCTTGCCAACCAGTTCAAGGCAGAGTACAAGAATCAGCTCGGCAAGGACTTCCCCTCCGATCCCAAGGAGCAGCTCTTCGAGGCGATCAAGGCGGTCTTCCGTTCGTGGGACAACCCCCGTGCGAACGTCTACCGTATGGACCACGACATCCCTTACAGCTGGGGTACCGCCGTCAACGTTCAGATGATGGCGTTCGGCAACATGGGCGACAACTGCGGTACGGGCGTTGCCTTCACGCGTAACCCCGCTACGGGCGAGAAGGGCCTCATGGGCGAGTTCCTCACCAACGCACAGGGCGAAGACGTCGTTGCAGGCGTCCGCACGCCTATGCCCATCGCCAAGATGGCGGAAGTCTTCCCCAAGGTCTACGAGCAGTTCCAGGAAGTCTGCAAGATCCTCGAAAATCACTACCGCGACATGCAGGATATGGAGTTCACCGTCGAGAACGAGAAGCTCTATATGCTCCAGACGCGTAACGGCAAGCGCACGGCTGCTGCCGCCATCAAGATCGCATGCGACCTCATCGACGAGGGCATGATCACCGAGCAGGAAGCGCTCATGCAGATCGACGCGAAGTCGCTCGATATGCTCCTTCACCCTCAGTTCGATCCCAACGCCCTCAAGGCTGCCGATAAGAACAACGTCGTCGGCAAGGGTATCGCAGCTTCCCCCGGCGCTGCCGCAGGTACCATCGTCTTCACGGCGGAGGACGCTGTCGTCGAGGGCAAGAAGGGCAAGAAAGTCGTACTCGTCCGCCTCGAGACCTCTCCCGAGGACATCGAAGGCATGAAGTATGCACAGGGCATCCTCACCGTCCGCGGCGGCCAGACCTCTCACGCAGCCGTCGTTGCCCGCGGTATGGGCACCTGCTGCGTCTCCGGCTGCGGCGACATCAAGATGGACGAAGAGAACAAGCAGTTCACCCTTGCGGGCAAGGTCTTCAAGGAAGGCGACGCGCTCTCCCTCGACGGTTCCACCGGTAAGATCTACGATACGCTCATCGCGACCGTTCCCGCAGATCCCAACAGCGGTTACTTCGGCCGCATCATGGAGCTTGCAGACAAGTACAAGGCGCTCGGCGTCCGCACCAATGCCGATACGCCCAAGGATGCAAAGCAGGCGGCTGCGTTCGGCGCGCAGGGCATCGGCCTCTGCCGTACCGAGCACATGTTCTTCGGCGAAGGCCGCATCGAGCCCTTCCGCGAGATGATCTGCGCCGAGACGGTCGAGGAACGCGAAGCTGCGCTCGCCAAGATCGAGCCCATGCAGCAGGCTGACTTCGAAGGTCTCTTCGAAGCGCTCGGCGGCTATCCCGTCACCATCCGCTTCCTCGATCCCCCGCTCCATGAGTTCGTTCCCACGGACGAGGCAGACATCGAAGCGCTCGCAAAGGCACAGGGAAAGACGGTCGCTCAGATCAAGCAGATCATCTCCGATCTCCACGAGTTCAACCCCATGATGGGTCACCGCGGCTGCCGCCTTACCGTCACCTATCCCGAGATCGCGGTCATGCAGACCAACGCCGTCATCAAGGCAGCGCTCGCCGTCAAGGGCCGTCATCCCGAGTGGAACATCGTTCCCGAGATCATGATCCCTCTCACGGGCGAAGTTAAGGAAATGAAGTTCGTCAAGGACATCGTCGTCAAGACGGCGGACGAGGCCATCGCGAAGGCGGGCGTCGAGCTCAAGTATGAGGTCGGCACCATGATCGAGATCCCTCGCGCAGCCCTTACCGCAGACGACATCGCCAAGGAAGCGGAATTCTTCTGCTTCGGCACGAACGACCTCACCCAGATGACGTTCGGCTTCTCGCGTGACGACGCAGGCAAGTTCCTGCCCGCATACTATGCGAACAAGATCTACGAATCCGATCCCTTCTCCCGTCTCGACACGGTGGGCGTCGGCAAGCTGATGAAGATGGCGGTCGAGCTCGGCCGCACGACCCGTCCCGAACTCCACTGCGGTATCTGCGGTGAGCACGGCGGCGATCCTTCCTCCATCGAGTTCTGCCACGAGATCGGCCTCGACTACGTCTCCTGCTCGCCCTTCCGCGTGCCGATCGCACGCCTTGCGGCTGCACAGGCGAATATCAAGAACCCTCGCAAGTAAGCTTGCGTGTGCCGGAAAGCCGGATCCGGCTCTCCATATAGGCGATCATTCAGATCAAAAGGCGTAGATCCGCTTTGGATGAGTAGATACGCCCGCTCAAAATGGGCGGGCGTATTTATTTTATCCGATGAAGGCAGGGCTGCCTCGCGGGCTGTTCTATCACAGAGGATGAGGAAAAATGGGCAATCAGATTTTTATCAGTTACCGAAGAAAAGACGGGTTTTATCCGGCGTATCTGCTCTATAAAGAACTGATAGGGCAAAATTTTACTGTCTTTTTCGACTTAAAAAGTTTGCGGACAGGCGCTTTTCCCGATATTATCCGTCAGAATATCGAAGATTGCACGGACTTTATACTGATCGTGTCAGACTCGACTTTTTCACAGCGCATTTTTCAAACCGACGACTGGGTGCACAGGGAATTGGCGCTCGCTTTGAAGCTCAATAAAAACGTAGTACCCGTGTTTGTCAACGGCACGATACCCGACGATCTTCCCGAAGATATCGCGCGCATCAAAAACCGCCAGGGGCTTCAGCAAATAGATCCCAATCTGATCAGTGAAAATTATAAAAAGCTGATAGACGAGCGGCTGTTGTCCAAACCGCAAAAGACGATCCTGCCCTGGAAAATGAGGCGGGGATCGGCGTACGACGTCAATTACGGTGATGAGCAGGCGCGGTTGGCGATACAAAGCAATAACTCATATAAAAGCGATATGAATGTGCTCGCCCGCTATGGCGGCGGGACCGTGCTGGATGTGGGGGCGGCTTTCGGGACGGTGACGGTCTCCCGGTTTTCCGATGAGAAATATCCCAAAGTTTACGGGTTCGACCGTGCCGGGAAGTGCGTCGAGTACGCAAACCTTCATTCGCCCGATAAATTTGAATTTTTTGTTGCCGATCTTGAAGCGGATGACTTCCGCTCGACCATGCAAAGCTTTATGCGGGAACGCGGCATAAAAGGCTTCGACATTATTTTTTCCTCTCTTGTACTGCATCACCTGAAGGATCCCGAGCTTGCGCTCCGGAACCTGAGACGGCTTTTGGTGAAAGGCGGGATCATCGTTGTGCGCGGCTCCGACGACGGGACCAAGGCGGCTTATCCGGACCCTCGCGGGATGATGAGGGCGATCATCGATAAAACTCTGGCGTGTCCGAATACTTCCGACCGGCTGAACGGACGAAAGATCTACAGCTGGCTGACGGAATCCGGGTTTTCCGATGTTGAAATGTTCAGCTTTATGCGAGACACTTCGCGTATGGATATGGACGACAGAGAGGATCTGTTCCGGGAAAGCTTTTCGTACCGTCTGAACTATTTCAGAAAGGAATGGGAAAGTCATCCCGAAAATCAGGACAAGTTTCAAGAGTTTGACGAAATGGAAACGCTGCTTGCGATGTTTGAAAACGAGTTTATGAAAGAGAGCTTTTGGTATGTTGAATACGACTATATCGGAGTGGGGAAGCGTTGATCTGCGGTTTTTGCCGATCAAAAGGGAAAAATGGTCGACTCTTTTATATCAAAACAGCGCCGCCGAGGGCAAGCCCTCGGCGGCGCTGTTTTGATATAAGGATAACACATTAAGTCAGAGGATCTGTACTATCAAACAGATGTTTTAAACCAAAATTTTCTGTGTAAAAAACGTGAACTTTTTTCAACTAAACTATTGCAATTCACATGACCCTGTGATATAATTATAAGAGTTAAAATTTAAACCAATTTGTCGAATTATCGACTGTCGGTAAAAGTTTCACCTTTACCAACGCGGGTTAGGATGGATCGCTTTGTGAGATCGTTTCGAAGGTGCTCGTAGCGCAGGGCTCGGCAAATAGGGCAATTGATATAGTGTAGCTACAATCGCGCAAAGTTATCTTATTGCGTGATCGGGCGAAGTATACTCTTATATCAGGCGACCGGTATTTTCAAATTATATTTTCATTGAAACGAATATGCCTGAAGAGGAGTTCGGAGAGGCGTTTTTTAGGATAGGCCATAACTCGGCAGATATTATTCGTTTGTTCACGTATGGGAAAGAGGGCGCTATCGCTTTAAGAGATGCAGAAAGGATGAGGCTCGAGTATCGATCCCGCGGGAAGCGATGTTTAGCACATTCTGTTGGATACATAGAAGGAAATAAAGCAACTATTACAGGCGGAGCACCGGTCGGAACGGAAGGGGTCATTAAAAAAATCAACAGGCACCGCCGAAGTGCTCAAACCGAGATCGGTCTATTTCGCGAAATACAGACAATAGATGCGGCACCCGAAATAGTATCGAAAACATAATCTTATTTTATTGTGAGTTGCAGTCTCAATGTTTCATTATGAAGGACTATATATCATGTATATTGAGAGTGTAAAAATCTTATTTGGCTAAAACAGATGAAAGGTCGATCAAATGCAAAACGATAAAATTCCTATAGTAATAGGTGTTACAGGGCACCGCAATCTTGTCGCTACAGATATTCCTGCAATTAAGGGATATGTAGAGGATGCTCTTACAGAAATTCGGAATCAGTGCGGCAGCAGCACTCCTATTATAATGCTGAACGCATTCGCAGAAGGAGCCGATATTCTTTGTGCGGAAGTAGCATTTGCTATGGGGATCGACGTATATGCTTTGCTGCCGTGTCCGTTGGAACGCTACGTGAAAAGTTTTGATGATGAGGCAGTGGCAAAGGCGCTGCCCGGATATTTGGAAAAAGCGAAAAGGGTCATGGTCGCGCCCGATGTCGAGAAACAGAAAGATTGGATAAACAGGGTAAGAGAGAAGGACAATAAACCTCCAATGAAAGATACCGATTACGAATATCGGCAAATGGGTATCAATATGGTTTCGAGCAGCCATATTTTGTTGGCTTTGTGGGACGGGAAGCCTTCTCAGCATCAATTCGGCTGCGGCACCGCCGAAGTCGTCAAATTTGCACTGGAACAAAATTATCTCTCCGATGAGCACCTGTACCGACCCGGATTTATCAATGAATGTGCGGTAGAATGGATCTCCGTACGAAGGAAGGGGGATGGTTCGGACAGAAAGATACAGCGCGGATGGCTGTCGAGCAGGTTTTCTCCGTCAGACGGCGGGAAAACCTACTGCGATCGATATCTCGTAGGACGGGAGATACCTTCATTTCTCAAAGAGATCATAGACAAAACCTCGGTCTATAATTCCGAAAATACAGACCCGATGGTGCGTAGGCCAAAGCTTTGGACAAAGGTAGATGAGCTCGATGATTATCATAGGATGCTGAGGGAGCATTACATCAAGGCGGATAAGCTCTCTTATGAGGAAAATCAGAAAAAATATACAAATCTGCTGTTGCTCATAGCTTGCCTCGGTACGCTTTTTGCTCTGTTTTTTACGATGTATGACGACGCTTCCATCAAATGGATGATATGGCTTTGCACCGGCGTGCTCATCCTGCTGATTTGGCTTACGGGATACGGGCAGAGAAAACGCGTGCGCGAAAAATATGTCGAATACCGCGCGTTTGCCGAAGCGCTCAGGACACAATTTTATGCGTCGATGGTACTTCAGGATAAGCCCTCTCTCGAGTTCGGAAACAAGTGTAAGCCTTTTTCCGATGTCGTTTGCGATTTTTATGCATGGACGCAGAAGTCCAATCACAGTTGGATCGCCAAAGCGATAAAGTCCGTCGCGATCACCAATGAAAGAAGGTATGTGCCCGTTGAAGCCACTGAAGTCGTGAATGTATGGCTCGGAGATAGTAAGAAGCCTACCGGTCAACTTCACTATCACAGTTCCAAGTTAGAGCAAAATCGGAAACGGGCGGAGGTGAGTTCTAAAATCTCATCGGCGATCCGTTATATCACGATAGGCATTTATGTCCTTATTTTCCTTTTTGAGGTCGCGTCTTTTATTTTCGGCAGAATGGATATTCCCTGGTTCTGGGACGGTATGATCGTCGGCGAGTTTAGTTGGCGCAATCTCGGGGTGGTTTGCGTCGGGACGGCGACGGCGGGAGCGCTGTTGTTCTCCGGATACTTTGACAAACTGTCCTACGACAGGAAAGCCGAGGATAATGAGAATATGATCCCGTTCTATGTCTCGGCGCTGGAAAGATGGAATGACGTGGTAAAAATGAACGATCCCGTGGCGGTCGAGAAATTTATCAAGGAAGTCGCGCGGGAAGAAATAGTGGAAAACGGGATCTGGTGCTCTTATGTCATGGACAACGACCTTGAGATAGAGCTTTGAACGCCCGGAACGGCAGATATGAAAAACTGTGAAAGCAGGGACAAAGCCGTATGCTCCGTTTTTCGAAATGAATAACAGGAAAAGATCGGAGACGAAAGATGAAAAAGCTGATGGTTGAACTGGACGGGCAATGGGTATTGTCGCATCGCGAAGATGAGATCTTGCCCATTGCCGCAATCGAAAGCGAGTTGAAGGCTCTCGGCGTGTTTGAATGCGATGAGAGCTCTTTGACTTCGCTTTGTATTTTATTCGATGAAAACAAGATCGGCGCGGAAGAGGCAAAAAGCAAGATCGAGAGCGTCTTCCTTAGTAAATATCCTCGGGAGGAGCTTCAAGGGATCCTCTCTGTTCGGATCGAAGACCGCGAGGAAAGTTCCGAAGATCCCGAATTGAAAAGAACAGATGAAAGCTCGGAAAGGGTACCTTCGGCGCAAAAGGGTGACGCCCTTCAAAAGATAAACGCTCTTGTGGGAGCGGCAGAGTTTCGATCGCTCGCAAAAGAGATCTCGGATATTGCCGCCGAGATCAAACGGACAGGTACCTATGAGGTCTTTTTCAATCAGTGCTATCTGTTCTCTATCGGGGAAGGGCGCGGGCTGACGACATACCTTACGCTGTTGGCGCAGCTGATAGGGGAGTTGGGCTTGTGTAAAATGAGCGCCGATCCTGTACGCGAGGAAAAACTGAGTCCATTCCGTGAGGAAATGGAGCCGTTCGAAGATGCGATGCGTGCGCTCGGCAAAGGCGACAAGAAGAGCGTTAAGCTTTTGTGCATCGATATCAGCGAGTGGATGGATAAGACGGACAATCGGTACTTCAAGCAGTTTTTACGCATTGTCGAAAAACATTCCGAAGAATTTATCGTCGTGTTCAGAGTGCCGTTTGTTGACAAAGACATTTTGGCGGAGATCCGTTTTTCGTTGAACGATCTGCTCAATGTAAGAGCGCTTTCGTTTCCCCCTTTCAATCGAAACGAGATCAAAGAATTTGCCGAACATGAGTTGGACCGCTTAAAGTTCTCATTGACCAAAACGGCGTGGGACTGCTTTTTTGAGCGCATTTCGGAAGAGAAGGGCGACGGTAAATTTTACGGCATCAACACGATCAAAAAGGTCGTGAAAGAGCTTGTCTATTGCAAACAGCTCCAAAATGCGCGCGCAAAGAAAACCGACACGGTCATCGGTAAAAACGAGGCGAAATATATTTGCAGCGGCGTTGACGATCCCAAGCTTTCGGGGTTTGAAATGCTGTCCAAACTGGTCGGCAGCGAGAGCATCAAAAAGCGGATAGAGGAGATCGTTGCGCAGATCGATCTTTCGTTAAGGGACAGTTCGATGGAACGTCCCTGCATCCATATGCGTTTTGTGGGCAATCCCGGTACGGGAAAAACGACGGTTGCCAGGATCATCGGCAAGATCCTGAAGGAGAAAGGCGTTCTTCGCATAGGAAACTTCTATGAATATGCCGGACGCGATCTTTGCGGCAGATATGTCGGCGAAACGGCGCCTAAAACTGCGAGCATCTGCCGCGACGCATATGGTTCGGTACTCTTTATCGATGAAGCGTATTCACTCTATCGCGGCGACGACAATTCGAGAGACTACGGAAGGGAGGCGCTCGACACGCTGATCGCCGAAATGGAAAATCACCGCAATGATTTTGTTGTGATCATGGCGGGATACACCGACGACATGGACAAGCTGATGGAGGGCAATATGGGACTGGCAAGCCGAATGCCGTATACCATAGAATTCCCCAACTTTACCCGTGAGCAGCTTTATGAAATTTTTGAATCGATGGTCAAAGGCAGATTCAAGTCTGACAAGCAACTGCTTGCTGCCGCCCATGCGTATTTTAACGCTCTGCCCGATGAGATCATACAGGCAAAAGAATTCAGCAACGCGCGTTTTGTGCGCAATCTGTTTGAGCGGACGTGGGCAAAGGCGGCAATGCGCTGTCAGCTCAACGGCAGGCAAAATATTGTGCTGACAAAAGACGATTTTGAACACGCAAGCGCCGATAAGGAGTTTGCATTTAAAGCAATCAAAAAGACCAGAATTGGTTTTTAAAATATGATCTGGAGGTTATTATGGCTGACACGAAGCAATTAAAGCAGGCACAGGCGGTGTTTCACTCATTGTGCAAATTTCTCGACTCCGATGATTGGCATTACGAGAAGGACGAGGAAGAGATGATGATCAAGTGCAGAGCGCAAGGAGAAGATCTGCCCATAGCGATCAGGATCCAAGTGGACGCAGACAGGGCGTTGGTCAGCCTGTATTCGGAGCTGCCTTTTACCATTGCCGAAGACAGGCGGCGCGAAATGGCAGTCGCGGTAGCGCAGGCAAACAACTGCATGGTCGACGGATGTTTTGACTATGACTATTCCAACGGCAGCATCATTTTCAGAATAACCACAAGCATCAGAGATAGTCTTATCGGCGAGACTGCGTTGAAATATCTCGTATACTGTGCGTGTGGCACGGTCGACCACTACAACGATAAGTTCCTGATGGCAGCCAAGAGCGAGATGACGTGCGACGAGATCGCAAAATTTATTGTTTAAGGAGGGAGAGGAAATGGCAGACGCAACTAAAATGAAGCAAGCTAAAACGGTTTATGAGACGTTTTGCAAGGCGCTCGATGCAAGGGAATGGAAATACGAGAGGCATCCCGAAGATATGGTAATCACGTTTACCTATGCCGGGGAGGATATACCGATGGACTTCGTCGTGTTGATCGATGAGGACAGACAGCTTGTGAGAATGTTATCCAGATTGCCTTTTACGTTTCCGGAGGATCATAGGGTGGACGGCGCCGTTGCGACTTCCTATATCAATTATAAGTTGGCGGATGGAAGCTTTGATTATAATTATTCCACCGGCGGAGTGATATTCCGGCTTACGGCAACCTTTATCGACAGCCTTATTTCGGAAGAGCTGTTATTTTACATGGTCGCCTGCTCCTGCTATACGGTCGATGAATACAACGATAAACTTCTTATGGTGGCAAAGGGGATGCTGCCCATCGACCGGTTTGTTTCGGGTGATTAAGAAGAGATCGTATATTTTACAAGACGATTTATCTAAAGTTCCGCTGTCCGGGCGACTGCGATCACTGCAGATCCGATATGGATACAAGTATCAGCCGTACCGAACTCGGAAAGGTCTTTCATGTCTCAGACAGTGTCGTCTTTCATTGGGAGAACGGAATAACGCCTGCGGACTTGGAAGATATGTTGTTCTGCTGCCAAATTTCAGAAGTGTCATTAGAGGATAATCTCGTTTACGATCGATCTGACCGAAGGCAGTATGATATCGATCTAAAATCTCATCCTTTCATTTGTGTTTTGAAAGAGGATCTGTAAACAATACAGGTTCTCTTTTTTTGTGCCGGAAAGCCGTATGACGAGAAAGAGATCGGTTTGAAAGAGGTTCAAAGGCATTTTATAATACAATCACGGTACGGATGGATCACATGATTCAGAAGCGGAGGGGTGCCTGGAGGGCGTGATCGTGAACGCCGTCATTCAATTGGCGGAAACGCAAATGAAATACTTGGAAGAGAGGAGTTTGTTCTACTATTTTCTCATGCGGGAGATCGTTGATGGCACACAGGGGCAGGGGAAATCGGCTGCGGGTGCTGTCGCACACATACGATCGCGATCATGCGGCGGGCGTGGTGTATGCGTTGAAGCCGATCGGCTCGGATACCTCCGCCTGCGCACGCGGCTTTCGTCGGGGGAGGCGGGGAAGGGACATGAGGCATGGCTGTTGAGCGGCGGAGCTTCTCTCGGAGGTGTTTCGGAACGATCGTCTGTTGAGACTAATTTTGTTTTACATATTGACAAAATCTATATTGTTTGTTACAATGATTTTAATCAAAGACAAAGGAGTGGTTCCAATGAAAGTTTTGCAGATATTCATCGCATCCTCGATCTCCGAAGACACAATGAAGCAGGACCGCGCCGTGCTCTCGGCGTATGCGGAGAGGCTTAACGATCGTCTTGTCAAGGAAGACCGTTATCTTCGGCTCATCTTATGCGAGGAGGAGGATCAGTTCGTGGCGCAAGGCGGCAAGCAGAACGAGATCGATCAAAAGCTGATCGCAAGCAACGCCGCGCTCTTCCTCGTGGGGGAAAAATTGGGCTCGTTTACCCGCGGCGAGCTGGAAGTGGCTGTGGAGCAGAGGCGGCTCATGAGGAAACCCGAACTTTTCCTGCGGATCAGGGCGGGCAATGACGAAGCGGCGGACGCCGTCAAAGCGGAGTATGCAAGCTGCTGCGATCTGGCAGAATACAGCGGTTCGGAAGAGCTCGCTGCATGGCTGGAACGTTATATCGGGAGCGTCGATTGGAACGCTATCCCGGAGGAGGGAACGGGCAGGGCGCTCAAGGAGGTCAAGTTCTTTCTTTCGGTGGGCGAAGATGACGAACTGAAAGCGGAGAGCCTGCAGTTGGGCGCTTATTTCCGTCAGCTGAACGATACCTATGTCAGGCGCGGAATTTATTTCCGGCTCTTCTTTTGGCGCGGAGGCGAGGATGGCTACTGCGAAGCAGGCAGGCGCGTCGATGCCCGGCACGAAGCGGCAGATAGCGAGATCGCGCTCTTCCTGTTCTTCCGTTCTGTTCCGGAGGGGGCAAAACAGGAATTGGACGCCGCCTATGAACACTTCAAGCAAGATAAAACGAAGCCCAAGATCCTCACGTTCTTCCGCAGGGCGGAGGGAGAGGACGCCTATGACGAGGTCAAAGCGCTCCTTACCCATATCGGCGCCGACATCAAACACTATTACAACCTCTATGAACAGGTGGACAGCATCAAGCTCGCCATTGCCACCCATATCGGGAAGCTGGGACTGGATATCGCCGACCCTTTCATCCATGAGGGCAAGATCTATCTTCCCGGCGGAGAGACGATCGACACATCCCTGCTTGCGCCATTCGCCAAGAGCGGGGCGCTGCGTGCGCTCACAAAGGAACTCGAATCGTGCCGCGCGCTTTTAAGGACGCGTGACGCCACGCAAGAGACGGTGCAGCGCGAAAAGCAGCTCATCCGAGAGATCTCCTCTCTCGAGACTTCCATCTTAAAGGACACCATGACGATGTATTTCGAGATGGTGGGCGGAAGCAATGCTTCCGAACAGGAGGCGGAGGCATACCGCGCCCTCTCGTGCGGCGATTACGACCGCGCCGAAGAGATCCTCAGCCCGGAAGTGCTCGAAAAGGAGTATGCGACAAAGACGAAGCTGCTCGATCAGAGCCGTGAGATGGTGCAGATGCAGTCAACCGTCAACAAGATGCTGCTGCGCATCCGCACCCTTCGCGCCAAGTATGCCCCGGGGCAGAAAGACGAGGAGATCGTCGGTTGGTACGAAAGGGTCAGGGAGACCATCCGCAAAGACCCTTCCGTCGATCCTTCGCCGCTGTACGATTACGCGAAATTTCTTTATGAGCATCATAACATTGCACGCGCGCTCGAGATCGGGAAAATGTTGGCGGCAAGATATTCCGATCCCGAGAGCTCGGCGGACAAATGGCAGAAGGCTCGGCTTTGGAATTTGTTGGGCCTTATTTGCTCCACAATGACGGACAAGAGAGCCCGCAGGGATGCCGTGTGCTATTACGAGGACGCGCTGGAGCTTTTAGAGGAGCTTGCGGAAAAAGAACCCGAAAAGTATGATGGGGATGTTGCTATGCTCTATAATAATTTAGGGGTCTTTTACGGCGCTGATGCCAAACGGCAGAAGGAGGCGGAGGAGTATTATCTACAGGCGTTGGGGATCAGGAAGCGCCTGGCGGCTAAACATCCATCCGTCTATGAGCCCGATCTTGCTAAAACATACCACAATTTTGGCGTCTTTTACAGCGACGAAGGACGGCGGCAAGAGGCGGGGGAGTACTATTTAAAGGCGTTGGAAATCTGGAAGCGCCTGGCGGAATCTCAGCCGTCCGTCCATGAGCCCTATCTTGCTGTGGCATACTACAATTTGGGGGTCTTTTACAGCGACGATTCCGATCAAAGCGAACAAGCGGAAGGATATTACAAGCAGGCAGTTGCGATCGCTCAAAAGTACTGCAGAACGAATTTCTACTGCGCGCAGATTTATGATATGCTGAAAAACTATTTCAGCTGAAGTTGTTTTTCGCATCAAAATGTTTTTCCAAGCCGCGCCCTTGTTCGGGCGCGGCGAGATTTTAAGGAGGCGCGTATATGGCGATCTATGTGACGGGCGATACGCACGGGCAGCATGACTTTGTAAAACTGAAACTTTTTGCCAAAAGAAATCCGCAGCTTACGAAAAGCGACTATGTGATTATTGCGGGCGATTTCGGGGCGGTCTGGTATGAGTCGACACTGGAACAGGACCTGAAACCCTATGAGGACCTTCCGTTCACCGTCCTGTTCGTCGACGGAAATCATGAAAATTTCGACATTTTGAACACTTATCCCGTCGAGGAATGGCATGGCGGCAAGGTGCATTTTGTGCGCCCCGACATCATCCACCTGATGCGCGGGCAGGTATTTGAGTTGGAAGGCAAAAGCATTTTCACCTTCGGCGGTGCGACGTCGATCGATCGATATCTGCGCCGGGAGGGCGTCTCCTGGTGGAAGGAAGAGATGCCCTCTTACGAGGAATTAGACGAGGGCATCGCCAATCTGAAGCGGTACGGGAACAAGGTCGACTACATTATCACCCATTCCTGCGGCGAACGGGCGCTCATGTATCCGCCTCTTCGTACGCGTTCTGTTCAGATGGGGCGCTATCCCGAAAACCGGATGCTTTCTTACTTTGAGGACATCGTGCAATATCAAAAATGGTACTTCGGGCACTACCACATGGACAGCCCCCTCAACGACAAAATGACCGTATTATATCAGGAGATCGTTCTGCTGGGAGATTGAAAGGAGGATAGAGATGAATATTTTCAACGTCATCGGCCGGACCGATGATTCAGATGAGAAATATCAGTCCATTGACGGATCGGTTGCGGCAAATCAGGCGGTCATGACCGAATTGCGCGAAAAGGGGTATCGGTGCGCTTTGCGAAGGCTCCGTGGGGTAAAATGAAGATACTATTTCTCGATATCGACGGCGTGCTTAACTCTCGCGCATACGATTGCCGTCGAAATTGGAACGATAAGACAAATATCGACGAAACGCGCCTGCCGCTCGTGAAAGAGATCGTGGAGAAAACGGGCGCAGAGATCGTGCTTACCTCGACATGGCGCCGTCATCTGGACGGCGCCATGAATGCCTGCGACGAGACGGGTGAGTATGTCGTGCGCACGTTTTCAAAACACGGACTGCGCATTTTCAGTAAGACGCCCGATTTCGGCAGGGGTGCAAGCCGCAGAGACGAAGTGACCGCATGGCTTTCGGAACATGACAAAACGGTGGAAACATTTGTCATCCTCGACGACTGTGCATTCGGATGGGAGGAGCTTTCTCCCTTCTATATCCACACAAACCCGCATTTTGGCAACGGGTTGGAAGAGGAGCATGTTATAAGGGCGATCGCGATCTTGAACGGAGAAACGATATGACGGACAGCAGAGAGATCTTTTCGGGCAAAGAGCAGCAGTACGATAAGAACAGGCCGCATTATCCCGCACGGCTCATCGATTTCTTATATGATGAGATCGGGTTTTGCGTAGGCAGCGTCATTGCGGATATCGGGAGCGGCACGGGCATCTTTTCCAAACAGCTTGCAGAAAGGGGCAGCGCGGTCATCTGCGTGGAGCCGAGCGCCGTCAATCATAGGACGATTGGGGAGTCGTTTGAAGGCAGTTATTCGAATCATAAAAATCAATAGGCTGACAGTGAAATTTGCGTATTTTTTGCAAATAGAGCATATCACAAGCGAAATGGCTCGGAACGTCAAAAGCGGAAACGAACAATTAGGGTTTTATGGCGATGGTGATCGGAGGCCGACATGCATGTTGAATTGAAGTCGTGGATCGGAGATACTTCATAAATATGGGATCACGTTATTTAGGCTGAGTACGACGGGAAGCGGAGAAAGAGAAAAATACAGTTTAAACTTGCAGAGTTGGTAAACGAATAAAGTTTTGGCTTATCGTGCAGGCGTTTGCCCGGGTCAATATCAAGGCTCCCGGGAACCAACTCCCGAACATTGCAAAAATCCCGCCTCGGCGGGGTTTTGCGGTTTTATAAGCCAAAGGAGAGGGCGGGAGGAGAGAAGCGGGAGAAAATCGGGCAAAAGGGCGGGGAAGAAGGGCGGAACGGGGCGGAAGTATTAGCGGTAATTATAATAAGGATAAGCGTTTTCAAATATCGGGGCAAAAAAAGTGGGCGCCTTGTATGAAATTCAATTGACAGTTGAGTGACGACGTGATAAAATATCATAAGAGCATAGAGGGAACAGCCCCGAAAATGCACGAAAAATGTGCGGAATTTGCAGGAAAAACCCCGAAAAATGCTCTGACTGCGGCAAAAGCCGCGCGGCTTTCCAAAGCTCTGCATAGGGGCGGAGGGAAGGGAAATACTATCGGTTAGAAGATGCCGCGCCCCAAAAAAGGGAAAAGATGCGGGCGCAGCGCTCTTAACAATAGGAAAAATTTTTTTGCGGAGGATAAAATGGCTAAACAGTGGCAGAAAGTTGCGGCGATCGCAACATCGGCTGTACTTGCTTGCGGCCTCGTCGTTGGGATGACCGCCTGCAAGGATGAAGAGCAACCCTACGACATCGAAAAGAGAGCCAGCACGGGTTGGGAAGACGAAAGAGAGTATACCTATAACACGTATACTGCTCAGCTTCCTGCGGTGTGGACAGATG
Organism: uncultured Clostridia bacterium; assembly: GCA_944376295.1. Taxonomy (GTDB): domain Bacteria; phylum Bacillota; class Clostridia; order Christensenellales; family Borkfalkiaceae; genus Gallimonas. The sequence continues at coordinate 199,176 of CALWCE010000002.1, read as the reverse complement.
TGAACACGTCCGATGCCGCAGACATGGAGATCATCGGCTACATCAACAGCTCGTTCTATGAGTACGACTACCAGTATGATGCAAACGGTGAGATCGTCCCCGGCGGCTTCGAGGTGGAGTATTCCGCAGCGACCAAGCTCGAGGATGTGACGACGAGGTATGCCGGCCAGTACGGCATTCCTGCAGACGCGACGGAGGGCCTTGCCTTTGCCATCACCCTGCGCGACGATCTGAGATGGGATGATGGTACGCCCATCCATGCAGAGGACTTTGTCTATACGATGTCTCAGCAGCTGTCGCCCAACTACCTGTTCCAGCAGGCTTCCAACTACTACAGCGGCAACTATATCATCCACAACGCTCAGAACTACGTCTATCAGGGTCAGAGCGGTTGGTTCCCTGCACATACGCCTTACAGCGTGTTTGAGGAGAGCCTTTACGATCACCTTGTCTTCACGCTTGGCAATTCCACGGAGAACAAAGAGGCGTATGGCGGCGCGGTCGTCAGCTTCAGAACGGGCATGGGATTCCCCGACAGCTATGCGGCTTCCGATGTCGCGACCTATATCACGACGAACGGCGTCAATACCGTTGTCGACGCGACGGTGGAAGAGGTTCTCGCACTCGAGGGAAAGACTTATTCTCAGATCATCGCGGATGATGTACTGAAGGCTACTTGGGAGAAGGTCCTCGGCTGCTGGAAGACGGTAGATAACGAAGAGCTTGATTTCTTTGTCGTTGAGTATACCTATCCCGAGATGGATTTCAGCGAAGTCGGTTACTTCGTCGGTGAGAACGAGAACGAACTTGTCATCGCCCTTGACGGTCCTCTTTATCCCCTCGACGAGAACGGCGATCTTGCCTATGGCGCGGCTTACTACTTCGAAAGCTTCCCGCTTGTCAAGAGAGACCTTTGGGAGAAGCTGGAGGATCGTTCCGCTACCCCTTGGACGAATGCTTACGGTACTTCCAAAGTTGAAAACATTGCAAGCTGGGGCCCTTACAAGCTCACCGAATATCAGTCCGGCGTCACCTACACGCTTGAGCGCAATGAAGAGTGGTACGGCTACGGCCTCGATCAGTACGCGCTTCAGTATCAGACCGACCGCATCGTGACCCGTTACGTTGCAGAGTGGAACACTGCATGGCAGTCCTTCCAGCTTGGTCAGTTCGACGGCGTTTCGCTTGATGCGACGATCATCAGTGACTACAGAAACTCCGAGCGGGCATACTTCACGCCCAGCACGGCAACGGCTTGCCTCTATCTGAACTCCATTGAAGAGACTTACGAGAAGGGCAAAAACATCATGCTCAAGTATGATGCGTTCCGTGAGGCACTCTCGCTTTCCATCGATCGCGAAGAATTCTGCGCGACCTGCTCGCCCAGCAGCATGGCTGCACTCGGCTACCTCAACGATATGTACTACTACGACGTGGAGAACGGCGGCGTCTACCGTGATACCGATCAGGCGAAGACGGCGATCCTCAAGGCGTACGGCGCAGTAGAGAATGAGGACGGCTCCTGGACGGTCGGTTCCGTTACCTATGACGATATCGATGAGGCGGAGGCAGCCATCACCGGTTACAACGTGACGCTTGCCCGTGAAAAGATGACCGAAGCTTACGAGGCGGCAAAAGCTGCCGGCGACTACACGGACGGCGATTCGATCGTGCTCACCTATGGTATCACCGAGCAGTCTGCAAGCGTGGAGCGTCAGAGAACGTTCTATCAGAATGCGTTCAATGCGGCAACGGAGGGTACCCCTCTCGAAGGGAAGATCACCGTTGAGTACTTCATGATGTCCGATGCTACTTGGGATCAGCAGTTTATGAACGGTGAATACGACATTGCTTCCGCTGGTTGGCAGAACGCACCCTTCGATCCCTTCTATCTTCTTGGTGCTACCCAGGTTTGGGATGAGAACAGATTCCAGCAGGGTTGGGATCCCGACACCGTCACGCTCACGCTCGATGTCAAGGGCGGCGAAGGTCAGGAGAGCTATGAAGATCTTACTATGACTCTTACCGAGTGGGATGCTTGCCTGCAGGGTTTGAGCGATGGCCGTTATAACTTCAAGAACTATCCCATCGAGACCAAACTCGAGATCCTTGCAGCCGAGGAGACCGCGATCCTTCAGACTTACTGGGGTATTCCTCTCCGTTCCGTATATGATGCAAGCCTGATGGGCTATAAGGTGGAATACATCAGCTATGAGTACAACACCTTCATGGGTTACGGCGGCGTCCGTTATATGAGCTATAACTTCGACGACACCGAGTGGGCTGCATTTGTGGAAGAAAAGGGCGGTACGCTCAACTACACCTTCTAAGGGTAAGACAAATTATTTGATCGAAACCGTAACAGCGGGGAACATTGATTTGTCCCCCGCTGTTTCGGCTAATTCCAAAACAAGGAGACAGCGCAAAAATGTATATGTTCAAATACATTTTGAAGAGACTGGGACTCATGCTGATGACTTTCTGCATCATCATGCTCATCTGCTTTGTCCTTATCAAGCTGCTGCCCATCCCCATCAACGCAGGACTCGGCGTAGACCGCGAACTCATCGAAGCGAATCTTCGTGCCCGCGGCTACTACGATCCGATCATGGTCCAGCTTTGGAACTATGTAAAACGCATCGTTACGGAAGGGGATTTCGGCATCGGCGTCAATATGCCGGGCTACATCAATCAGCCTGTTTGGGATGCATTTGTTACCCGTCTGCCTCCCACGGTGCTCATTAACGTCTATTCGACGCTCATCGGCGTGCCGATCGGCTTAGGGCTCGGCATCTTTGCCGCGCTCAAGAAGAATAAGTGGCAGGATCACGTCATCTCGACGGGCGTCATGATCCTTATCGCCGTGCCTTCCATCGTGTATGCGTTCCTCATCCAGTATATCTTCTGCTTCAAGCTGCAGTGGTTCCCGCTGATGATGGCGACGGGTACGGACTATTTTACCGGCGAAATGTTTTTGAGCATGCTGCCCGCCGTCCTTTCGATGTGCTTGGGCTCGATCGCAGGGTATGCCCGTTATACCCGCGCAGAGCTCACCGAGGTGTTGACGAGCGAGTTCATGCTGCTCGCCCGAACGAAGGGCTTAACGCGCGGCCAGGCGACGCTGCGCCACGCGCTCCGCAACGCGATGGTGCCCATCTTCCCGATGATCTTAAGTGAATTTGTTGCTGTTCTGAGCGGTTCGATGATCATCGAGAATATTTTCGCCATTCCCGGCGTCGGCATGATGTACCTCACTTCCATCCAGGTGCTCGACTACGATTTCTTCCTGCTGCTTTCGGGCTTCTATACGCTCGTCGGCCTTTTGGCGGGTATCGTCGTCGACATCAGCTACGGGTTCATTGACCCGAGAATACGAATGGGGGCAAGATAACATGGAAAACACGAATTATACCCATATCCCGAAGGAACAATTCGAGTTTGCCGAGGCGCGCGACTTTTCACACGACAAGAAGCTCGTTACGAAGCCCGTCGGCTACTTTCACGATGCTTTCCGCCGCTTCTGCAAGAATAAGGGTTCCATTGTCGGAGCGATCATCATCATCGCGCTCATTCTGTTCGCCATCATCGTGCCCTTCTGCACGCAGTATACGGTCAATTATAACGATACCTACTATCGCTATACGCTGCCGAAAAATGAGCTCTTCGCGAATACGACGTTTTGGGACGGCTGCGAAGAAAAGACGCTCAACAAGCAGACCTTCGATTATTACTATCTGATGGGTGAAGAGACGGGTCATCCGTCCGTCAAAAACAACGAATATACGCAGAGCGGAAGCCTGTATACGTTCCGCCTCGATTCCTATCATTCGACGGGCTGCGTCTATTACCGTGCCGAGCTTTGGGAGTACGAGAAGATCCAGCAGTATCAGAACGAAACGGGTCGTCAGGTCATCTATCCGATGATCCCGCTTTCCAAGCGTCCGCAGTCTTCGAGTATGCGCAGCGATGCCAACTACTATTATGAGACGCGTATGCGCAACGGCGGTACGGAGATCGTCTACGATGAAAACGGCGACATCATTCTCGCCTATGCGAGCCATCCCGTCGGAGAGGAGAGCAACGACAATTATCACTCCATCCGCATCGAAGGGGACGGCGAAAACGGCGAAGAGTACGAGTACGCCCGTCTGACCGATACGGGCTATGAGATCCGTATCAACTATTACGAGTACTATATCTATTACCACACCTATTATTTGCAGGACGGCATCGATGAGCCCATCTTCCTCTTCGGGACGACGGAGGGCGGCCAGGATATTCTGACTTGCCTTGCCTCGGGTGCGCGGTTCTCGTTCCTTTTTGCGATTTGTGTGGCTGCGGTGAATTTGTTCGTCGGTGCGATCTACGGTTCTATCGAAGGCTATTACGGCGGAAAGATCGACCTCGTCATGGAGCGTGTTTCGGATATTCTCGCTTCCGTCCCGAGCGTCATTGTCATCACGCTGCTCCAGCTGCATATGCAAGGCGCGAGTACTATCCTTGTCCTATTCCTGGCGTTCTTCATCACGGGGTGGATCGGCATGGCATCGACGACGCGAATGCAGTTCTATCGCTATAAGAATCAGGAGTACGTCCTCGCCGCGAGGACGCTGGGCGCGAAAAACCGCCGCATCATCTGGAAGCATATCTTCCCCAATGCGCTGGGTACGCTCGTCACGAGCTGTGCGCTCGTCATCCCTTCGATGATCTATTCCGAGGTCAACCTTTCCTATCTCGGCATCATCAACCTGTCGTCTGGCAATCTGACGAGCGTCGGTACGCTGCTTGCAAACGGACAGCCGTTCCTGACGACATATCCGCACATCATCGCCTTCCCGTCGGTGTTCCTTGCGTTGCTGCTTTTGAGCTTCAACCTGTTCGGCAACGGCCTGCGCGATGCGTTCAACCCTTCGCTGAGAGGCTCGGAGGACTGATATGGAAAACAGAGAAGTCAAACTCGAGGTCAACGACCTCAAGATCTCCTTTAGGACGTCCAACGGCAAGGTCCAGGCCGTCCGCGATATCAGCTTCAAGCTCTATAAGGGCGAAACGCTCGCCATCGTGGGCGAGTCGGGTTCGGGCAAGTCGGTCACGACGCGCGCCGTCCTCGGCATCCTCGCCGCCAACGCCATCAAAGAGGGCGGAGAGATCGTCTACGACGGCCAGGATCTCATGAAGATCTCCGAAGAGGACTTCCACAAGATCCGCGGCGACAAGATCGCCATGATCTTCCAGGACCCGCTCTCCTCGCTCAACCCCATCATGCGCGTGGGCAAGCAGATGACCGAGGCCATGCTCATCAAGGGCAAGCTCAGCCAGAAGGAGGCGCGCGTCAGCTTCAACACGACGCTCAAGCGCCTCAACGACAGCATGGACGAGGCACTTGGCAAGGAGACCGCCTCCCGCAACGCCAAGAAGTGCAGCGACTTCAACAAGTTTGAGATCAAGCATCTCGAGCTCGAGAACGCTTACAACCGCGCCCGCGAGGCTGCCTCCGATGCCGTCAAGGACATCGACGATCTCGCGTTCGAGATTGAAAAGCATGCGGCGCAGACGCTCGTCTCCGATGCCCGCGAGATCATCCGTCTCGCCAAAGATTCGGTGTCGCGCTATGTCGTTTATGCGCGTGCGGAAGAGCTCAAGGCGGAAGCGCTCAGGCTCAAAAGGCTTATCCGCGTGCCCCTTTCTCATCATGCGAGGAAGCTCGTCTCTTCCGTCATCCGCAAGGAGGCAAAGCCCTTTGTCTTCCCCGACGAAGATATCCTCGCTTCCCTCCGCAAGATGCGCGAGATCCTTTCCGAGGCCGTCGCGTTCGAAAAGCCCAATTTCTTTGCGATGGGCTATTATCTCACCTTCGCGGGGCAGCCGCTGCCCGACATGGACGTGAAGCCGCTCAACGAATATCTCCGCAAGGTGCTCGACGAAAAGTTTATGCTCGAGTTCATCGACATCGCGAAGGAAGGGCTCATCTATTCGCACCGCCGCTCGCTCGGAAAGCAGAAGGAGGCGCTCGAAGTCATCGCCCGCCTCAAGCCTGTCTTTGAGCAGGCGGAGCTCGATCATGCGGAAGTCATCTCCGCCGCAAAAGAGATCGCCTCTGCCGTTGAGGACGCGATCGACCGCCTCGAGATCATCAAAGACAACTCGGCATATACCTTCCGTACCAGCCTGCGCGAGGCCATCCGCCTCTATTACGACGGCATCGAGCGCAACAAGAAGGAAGAGAAGCGTTTTGCGCGCCAGACGGCTTCATACGAGCGCAAGGTCGCCCGCGGCAAGACGCCCGATTACGTCGTCGCCGACAAGAAGCTCGTCGACCTCGAAAAGGCCGCAAAGGACATCGTTATCGTGCTCAACCGCATCGAGGAGGACTTCAAGCGCCGCCTTGCGATCGGCGAGAACGTCGACTTTGACGAGCGCACCGTCGCGATGGTGGACTACCTCAAACAGAAGGCATCCGACGTCGCGTACAAGGTCACGCACAACATGGCAAAGACGCGCGCTCTGAAGCTCCTCGAAGAGGTGGGCATTCCCGAACCGAGGAAGCGTTACCGCCAGTATCCCTTCGAGTTCTCGGGCGGCATGCGCCAGCGTATCGTCATTGCGATCGCGCTCGCAGCCAACCCCGATATCCTCATCTGCGACGAGCCCACGACGGCGCTCGACGTGACCATCCAGGCGCAGATCCTTGAACTCATCAACCGCGTCAAAGAAGAACGTCAGCTCTCCGTCATCTTCATCACGCACGATCTGGGCGTCGTCGCCAATATGGCAGACCGCGTTGCCGTGATGTATGCGGGCAAGATCGTGGAGATCGGCACGGCGGACGATGTGTTCTATTCGCCCGCACACCCTTACACCTGGGCGCTGCTCTCCTCCATGCCCGACCTTGATACCAAGGAGAAGCTGGAGGCCATTCCCGGTACGCCGCCCAACATGATCTACCCGCCTAAGGGCGACGCCTTTGCCGAACGCAACAAGTACGCGCTCAAGATCGACTTCGAGGCGCAGCCGCCCATGTTCCGCATTTCGGATACCCACTATGCGGCGACGTGGCTGCTGCACCCCGACGCACCCAAGATCGACCCGCCCAAGTCGGTGACCGAGCGTATCGCCCGCATGAAGGGTCGCATGGCGGAGCAAGCAGAAAAGGAGTGACATCATGGAACATCAGGAAGAGACCTTGTTGAAGGTCGAACATCTCTGTCAATATTTCAAGATGGGCCCCGGGCGCGAACTCAAAGCGGTCGACGACGTCAGCTTCGACATCAAGAAAGGCGAGGTCTTCGGCCTCGTCGGCGAGTCGGGCTGCGGCAAGACGACCACGGGCCGTTCCATCATCAAGCTCTATGACATCACTTCGGGCAACGTCTACTTCAAGGGACAGCGCATCTGCGCGGGCACGCGCTCTTATAAGGAGGCCATCCGCGCGGCGCGCACCGCCTACCGCGAGAAGATCGCCGCTCTCGACAAGCAGAAGAAGGAAGAGATCGAGCAGGGCGCCGACAGGGCGCAGGCCGAAGAACTCAACAAAAAGCTGCGCACCGAGGCGGAAGAGCAGTACCGCACCGCCGTTCTCGAAAACAGGAAGCTCATCGCCTCCGCCAAGCACGATCAGAAGTTCTGCGATAAGGATCATGCAGAAAAGGTCGTCGCATCGTTCAAAGAGGAGCGCGAGAAGGCGCTTGCAGCCTGCTCTTCGGACGAGGAGCGCAAGAAGGTCGAAAAAGATTATAAGACGCGCCTTCGCGTCGCGAGCCACGAGCGCATCGTCAACCGCATCCAGATGATCTTCCAGGATCCCATCGCTTCGCTCAATCCCCGCATGACCGTGCGCGACATCATCGCGGAAGGCCTCATCATCCACGGCATCAAGGATAAGGACTACATCGATGAGAAGGTGTATAACATCCTCGAAAAGGTCGGTCTCGTCCGTGAGCACGCAGGCAGATACCCGCACGAGTTCTCGGGCGGGCAGCGCCAGCGTATCGGTATCGCGCGCTCCGTCATCATGGAGCCCGAACTCATCATCGCCGACGAGCCCGTCTCCGCGCTCGACGTCTCCATCCAGGCGCAGGTCATCAACCTTCTGAACGATTTGAGGAGCGAGCTGGGCATCACCGTGCTCTTCATCGCGCACGATCTTTCCGTCGTCAAGTACTTCTCCGACCGTATCGGCGTCATGTACTTCGGTAAGATGGTCGAGCTTGCGCCTTCCGACGAGCTGTTCGCGCACCCGCTGCACCCCTACACGCGTTCGCTCCTTTCCGCCATCCCGCTGCCCGATCCCCAGTACGAAAAGCAGCGCCGCCGCATCACCTACAACCCGCTCGCCGAGCACGACTATTCCGTCGAAGGCCCTACGATGCGGGAGATCACGCCGGGGCACTTCATCTACTGCAACGGCGCGGAGTTCGAAAAGTACAAGGAAGAGCTCGGCCTCTGATATGAAGACGGTCTACCGTTATCTCATCACGGCGTGCGTCGGGCTTCTGATCGTGCTTCTCATCGCCGTTCTGAAGAACGGCTTTACGGAGACGGACGTTGCGGTCGCTATGCAGATCTGGTGCGACGCCTTCTTCGTTTCGGGCGTCTTCCTCACTTGCGGCGGGCTCATCGTCGTCGCCAGCAACGGGGGCGTGTTCGATATGCTCGGCTATGCCGTTTCGCTGCTGTGGTATACGTTCAAGTCCTCCAAGGTGGAGCGCAAGTATAAGACGTTCTACGACTACCGCGAGGCGCGCAAGGACCGCAAGCGCAGCGTTTCTTTTGTCCTCGTCGTGGGATTGGCGCTCATCGCCGTTTCCGTCGTGTTCCTCATCTTGTACGAGGTGGTAGGCGCGGCATAAACAACAAAACAAAAGGCCTTCGCCGAAGTACGGCGGAGGTCTTTTACTGTGGCGCGGGCGCCCCCTTCGGGGCGCCCGCGCCGCAATTCATTTTTTAGCGCCGCCGAGGGCTTGCCCTCGGCGGCGCTTCCGGTTTCCGACGGAAAAAGATGTCAGTCGCTGTTGAAGAGGTCGCACGCCTTCGTCAGAAAGCCCGAAACGGGGAAGGCGGCGAGCATGATGCAGATGATATACAAGATCTGCTGCGTCGTGAAGACGACGTTCCCCCAGCCCGTATAGACGATGTTCCCGAGGACGGGGACGCTCACGATGATGATGCAGACGGCGAGGGTCCAGAAATAGACGAGGGAGCGCAGGAGATTGAGCGGCTGCAGGATGCGGTAGAGCATGACGATGCCGCCGAAGGTGACGGCAAGCACGAGCATGGGCTTGAAGTTGCGCCCGAAGCCGACGCAGGGCTGCATGGAGCCGAGGACTTCGCCCGCTTCGCCGATCAGGGCGTTCCCGTCCTCGCCGAGCGAGGGCACGAACGTTTCTCCCGTCATATACACATTGCCGAGATGCACGGCGAGCACGCATAATAGAAGCGTCACGGCGCCCGGCACCGAGCGCGATAGGACGTACATCATGAAGTTGCCTTTGACGCGGTTGTTGTTGGGCTGCAGGGCGATGACGAAGGAGGGGATCGCCGCGACGAACATCTCGAAGAGGATGAGGTTGTTGGTCGTGAAGAAGTAGGGCACCTGCATGAAGACGCAGAGGATGGCAAGGAGCGCCGTGAAGAGTGTCTTCATGATATAGAGCGAGGCGCTGTTCTTGATGTTGTTGATGACGCGCCTGCCCTCGTTGACGACGGAGGGAAGGTTCATGAAGTTGTTGTTCATGAGGACGATGTGCGAGACGTTGCGCGCCGCCTCGCTGCCCGACGCCACCGAAATGGCGCAGTCCGCCTCTTTGAGGGCGAGGATATCGTTGACGCCGTCGCCCGTCATGGCGACGGTGTTGCCCTCGCGCTTCAAGGTGCGCACGAGGACTGCCTTCTGTTCGGGCGTCACGCGGCCGAACACCGTATATTCGTGGGCGACGTTCTCCACTTCGATATCGGTGAGCCCGTCGAGGGAGATATATTTGTTCGCCCCGGGGACGCCCGCGCGGCGGGCGACTTCCGCGACGGTCACGGGGTTGTCGCCCGAGATGATGCGGATGTTCACGTCGTTGTCGCGGAACCATTTGACGGTCTCCGTCGCTTCGGGGCGCAGGTTGTCGGCAAGGGTGATGAGGGCGATGGCGCGCGCGCCTGCGGGGACGGCTTCCCCTTCGATGCTCCCTTCGGCGTGGGCGAGCGTCAGAACGCGCAGCCCCGACTGGGCATACTGCTTGACGATGCGCTCGATGCGGGCGGGCATGGGGCGCAGCACAAATTCGGGCGCGCCCATCACATAGGTGCCGTCCGAACCGAAGGTGACGGCGGAGAGCTTGCGTTTGGACGAGAAGGGGAGGATCGCCGTCGGATGCAGGACGGGCGTCGCGCCGAAGCGGTCCAATAGGGCGATGGAGGTCTGGTTGTTGTCGTCGAGGGCGGAGAGCATGCTGCCCATCACTTCGTCGACGGTGTATTCCGTCTCCGTCTCCAAGATCATGCAGTCGCTCACCGTCATCCTGCCGTCCGTGATGGTACCCGTCTTGTCGAGGCACAGAACGTTGACGCGGGCGAGCATTTCGAGAGAATATAGGTCCTGCACGAGCGTCTGTTTTTTACCGAGGCGCTGCACGCCCACCGCCATCGCGAGCGACGTTAAAAGCAGCAGCCCCGAAGGGATCATGCCGATGATGATGGCGCTCGAATACTGGATGGTGCCCGAGATGCGGTCGAAAAGGTCGATCTCCTCCGCGCCGAGGTTCTTCCAGTTGGTCCACGTCATGAGCCCCGCCACCACCACGATGAGGAGGGCGATGGCGCGGATGAAGAGGCGGATGGAGTTCATGATCTCCGAAGAGGGGCGCTTATATTTCTTTGCTTTGGAGGTGAGTTTGTTGAGGTAAGTCGCCGCGCCCACTTTGTCGGCGCGCACGCGGCAGGCGCCGCTCACGACGAAGGAGCCCGCGTACAGCGTCTCGCCTTCGCGCTTTTTGACGGAATCGCTCTCGCCCGTCAGGAGCGATTCGTTGACCTCCGCATTGCCGTCGAGGAGGATGCAGTCGGCAGGCACCTGCTGCCCCGCTTCGAGGCATAAGACGTCGTCGAGGACGACTTCTTTGACGGGGATCTCGCTCTCCTTGCCGCCCCGCACCACTTTGACGGTGGAGGAAAGAAGGACGGCGAGTTTATCGATCTGCTTCTTTGCAAGGATCTCCTGCACGATGCCGATGAGGAGGTTGCAGGAAAAGATGACAACGAAGAGGAACTGCGTGATATCGGCGCGCGCGAAGATGAGCGCCGCCGCGACGAGCACGCACAGAAGGTTGAAGAAGGTGCAGATATTGCCGATGAAGATGCTCGCGTACGACTTTGAATACCGCTTATTGACGTCGTTGAATAAAAATTCGTTGAAGCGGCGCTCCACCTGTTCTTCCGAAAGCCCTTCCTCGGGCGCAGGCGAAAAGCGCTCCGCATCCGCGTCGGAGGGGAGCTTTTTGAGCTTTTTAAACTTGCGCATGAGCTTTTGCCGCTGCTTGTTGGGCGCGGAGAGGCGGATGCCGCCGCGCTCCAAAAGATGGGTAAAGAAGGAGCGGTTCTTGCCGTTCGGCCGTTCTTCGTTCGCCATGGGACCTCCCGCGAGGCTTCTCTTCCGGCGCCCCGCCTGACGTAACCATTATACAGGATGGGGGAAGAAAAGTCAAAGAAAATTTTTGCGCGCCGCCCTTCGCGCATTCAAAACGGCGGGCAAACGTTTGATTTTTATACAAATATGGTGTATAATAAAGCCGAATCACGATAGACAGAGGCAGTTATGATCGATATCAATCTCATCCGCACGCAGCCCGAGCTGGTGCGTGAAAACATCAGAAAGAAATTTCAGGAGAAAAAGCTTCCTTTGGTCGACGAAGCGCTCTCGCTCGACGCGCGCCGCCGCGCCCTCACGCAGGAAGGCGACAGCCTTCGCGCCAGCCGCAATGCGCTCTCCAAGCAGATCGGCATGCTCATGCGCGAAAAGAAGACGGAGGAGGCGGAGAAGGTCAAGGCGCAGGTGAACGCCGACGCCGAACGCCTTGCCGAGATCGAGAAGGAGGAAGGGGAGGTCTCCGAACAGCTCAAAAAAGTGATGATGGCGATCCCCAACATCATCTCCCCCGAAACGCCCATCGGCAAAGACGATTCCGAGAACGTCGAAGGGCAGCGTTTTTTGGAGCCCAAGGTGCCCGACTTCGAAGTTCCCTATCACCTCGATATTTTGGAAAAGCTCGAGGGCATCGACATCGACAGCGCGAGAAGGACGAGCGGCCAGGGCTTTTATTACCTCACGGGCGACGTGGCGCGCCTACATTCCGCGGTGCTCGCCTATGCGCGCGACTTCATGATCGGCAAGGGCTTCACCTACTGCATCCCGCCCTTCATGATCCGCTCCGACGTCGTTTCGGGCGTCATGAGCTTCGAAGAGATGGACGGCATGATGTATAAGATCGAGGGCGAGGATCTTTATCTCATCGGCACGAGCGAACATTCCATGATCGGCCGCTTCATGGGGCAGACCATCGACGAAAGCAAGCTTCCTCTGACGCTCACGAGCTATTCCCCCTGCTTCCGCAAAGAAAAGGGCGCGCACGGCATCGAAGAGCGCGGCATCTACCGCATCCACCAATTCGAAAAGCAGGAGATGATCGTTATCTGCAAGCCCGAAGAGAGTGCGGAGTGGTACGATAAGATGTGGCACTACACCGTGGAGCTCTTCGTCTCGATGGGCATCCCCGTGCGCACGCTCGAATGCTGCTCGGGCGATCTCGCCGACCTCAAATACCGCAGCGTGGACGTCGAGGCGTGGAGCCCCCGCCAGAAGAAGTACTTCGAAGTGGGCTCGTGCTCCAACCTCACCGACGCGCAGGCGCGCCGCCTCAACATCCGCTACAAGAGCGGCAAGGGCACCGCTTTTGCGCACACCCTCAACAACACCGTCGTCGCGCCCCCGCGCATGCTCATCGCCTTTGTCGAGAACCACCTGCGCGCGGACGGCAGCGTCGAGATCCCCGAAGTCCTTTGGCCCTACATGGGCGGCACAAAAGAGATCGCGCCCAAGAAGTAAGCTGTTTGGATGAAGTACGTTTTTTTCGACATCGAATGCGCCTGCGTCTTCAAGAACACGGCGAAGATCTGCGCCTTCGGGTATGTGATGACGGATGAGAAGTTCAACGTCCTTCAAAAGGAGGACATCCTCATCGACCCGAAGGGCAAATTTCACCTCACCGACCGCAAGGGCGGCGAGGGGCTCGTGCTCCCCTATGAATACGAGGACTTCAAAAAGCACCCTGCATTCCCCGCCGAATACGCGCGCATCAAGGCGCTGCTCGAGGACAAAGAGGCGGTCGTTCTGGGCCATGCGACCATGAACGACGTCAACTATCTCAATCTGGAAACGCGCCGCTACCGCCTTCCCGCTTTCCGCTTCGACTTTTACGATACGCAGTTCTTTTACATGAACACGCGCTCGGACTTCACCCGTCAGGTGGGGCTGGGGCCGATGGCGGAGGAGCTGGGCGTCGACTTCGTGCCGCACCGCGCCGCCGACGACGCCTACGCCACCATGCGCGTGTGCCGCGTGCTGTGCGCCGAAGAAAAGACGGACGTCATGGGCCTTGTTCGCCGCTACGGCATCCGCGCGGGCAGGCTCGCGGGCTATCAGATAAGACCGCTCACCTCGATGGGGCTCAAAGCGTACATCCGCGAGCGGGACGAAGCGCGCGAACGTCACGCCAAGGCACACGAAGAATTTTACCGCTTCGTCAACAAGAAGATGCACCAGCGCAGGCCCAAGGGCGGCTCGCTCGAAGGGAAGGTCTTCTGCTTTGCGAAGGACATTGAGGACGACGTGGAGATCTCCCGCCGTCTCGTTGCCGCCATCTACGATTCGGGCGGCAAGTACACCTCGCACCCCACCGAGTGCAACGTCTACATTGCCCGCGGCGAAGGGGGGCTGCGCTTTCAGAACGCGCTCACGGCGGGGGCGGCGTATATCCCGCTCGAAAACCTCACGGGAGCGCTCGATATGTAACTGCGGGCAGCCAAAGCGGCTGCCCTTTTGTTTGCGGTAAATGCCGCGGGAGGATGGTATGGACCTGCCCAAGCCTTTTTTAACGCGCATGGAAGGGGAACTCAAAGAGAAGTTCCCCGCCTTCCTTCGCTGCTATGAGGAGCCGCCTGTGAGGGGCGTGCGCGCCAATCTTCTGAAATGCACGGCGGAAGAATTTGCCCGCCTTGCGCCCTTCCCGCTCGGGGAAACCGTGCCGTGGGCGGAGGGCAGCTTTTATATCGGGGAAGAGCGCCCCGGGGCGTATTTGGAGCATTTTGCGGGGCTATACTACTGCCAGGAGCCCTCTGCGATGTGCGCCGCGCCTCTTCTTCAGGTGCAGCCCAAAGAGCGCGTCCTCGATCTTTGCGCCGCGCCCGGGGGCAAGACGACGCAGCTTGCCGCCGCGATGGCGGGGGAGGGCGTGCTTATCGCCAACGAATATGTGTCCGGCCGCGCAAAGATCCTCTCGCAGAACGTCGAACGCATGGGCGTCAGGAACTGCGCCGTCGTCAGCGCGTCCGCGGAAGAACTTGCCGAAGCCTTGCCCGCTTTTTTTGATAAGGTTTTGGTGGACGCGCCCTGCTCGGGCGAGGGGATGTTCCGCAAAGACCCCGAAGCCATCGGGGAATGGAGCGAGGAAACTGTTGCCCGCTGCATTGCCCGCCAGCGGGATATTTTAGACGCGGCGGCGCGCCTCGTGCGGGCGGGCGGACAGCTCGTGTATTCGACCTGCACCTTCGCGCGCGGGGAGGACGAGGGGCAGGCGGAAGACTTCCTTGCCCGCCATCCCGAATTTGCGCTGTTGGAGCAGCACCGCCTCATGCCGCACGAGGTGAAGGGGGAGGGGCACTTTGCCGCCCTCTTTGAAAAGCGCGGCGAGGACGAGCCCCGTAAGGCGCGCCCCTTCCCCGTGCGGCGGGACCGCGCCGCAGAGAAGGCGTGGAGAGAGTTTGCGGCAGACTTTTTTGTGTCTCCCCCCGAGGGGACGGTGACGGCGCTCCCCGACGGAAGGCTGTTCCTGTTGCCCGAAGGGCTGCCCGCGCTCCCGGGCCGCGTGCTGCGCGCGGGAGTGGAGCTCGGCGAGTACAACGGCAAGCGCTTCATGCCCGCCCACGCCCTTGCGATGAGTGCAACGCGGGAGGAAGTCAGGCGCTTCGTCGCTCTGGAGCGGGAGGACGCCGAACGCTATCTGCACGGCGAAGCGCTCGCGGGCGAACGGCTCGACGGCTTTGGCGGCTCCGGCGGCTCCGACGGCGGGGCGGCGTTGACAAAAGAGGGCTGGTGTATGGTCGGGTACAATGGGTATCCTTTGGGGCTCGGCAAGCTCGCGGGCGGGCAGCTCAAAAATCACCTGCCCAAAGCCCTCCGCGCCGCAAAACTTTCCTGAACACGCGCGGAAAGTTTCCCGCATCAAGCCGGCTGAGCGGAAGTCCGATCATAATACTTCGCCGCGGGCGCCCCTTTCGGGGCGCCCGCGGCGATTTTTATCATAATATAAGAGGCTCCCCAATGAAGTGAACCCCAAAGTTTGGACAAAAATTCAATTAAATCGTTTGGTGATGAGTTCGGTATTGCACCGGACTCATTCCTTTTAGTTTGAGAGAAATTCTTTTGTTGTTCCAGTAAAATATGTATTCGTGCAGCTTTTGTATGAAATCTTCCACGCTTGCAAACTTTTCTCCGTAGAACATTTCTACCTTCAATCTTCCAAAGAAACATTCCATCGCGCCGTTGTCCATGCAGTTGCCCTTGCGCGACATGCTCTGCACAATGTTATGTTCTTTGAGATACCTTTGGTATTCCGCGTGTTGGTATTGCCAGCCTTGGTCGGAGTGAAGGATAGGCGTTGCTCCTTTTGGCAGCTTCTTGCTCAAACTATTCAACATTTCCCTTATCTGTGCAAGGTCTGGACGGAGAGATACGGCGTACGCCATTATCTCATTGTTGTACAAGTCCATTATTGGAGAGAGATATACCTTTGTGTCTCCCACTTTAAGCTGAGTCACATCCGTTGCAAGTTTTTCAAAAGCTCTTCCCGCAGTGAAATCCCGGTTTAATATATTGTCCGCAACTTTACCTACCTCGCCTTTGTACGAATGGTATCTCTCGTTTTTGCGTCTTTTACCGTGAAGACCGAGCATTTTCATTAACCGCAGTACCTTTTTTTGGTTAATCGTCATGCCTTTTGCCTGCAATTCGAGCGTTATCCGCCTGTATCCGTACCTTTGCGCGTTTTCCTCGAATACTTCCTTTATTGCCTGCTTGTCCGCAAAATACTTGTCTGTCTTACTCGCTTTCAAGTGGTAGTAGAACGTGCTGCGCGGCAAACAGGATATTTGGAGAAGTATTTTCAGCGGAAATCTCTGCCTTAGCTCAGCAATTATTTTCGCTTCTTCCCGCTCTTTTGCTCTTCCGCATAAACTAAGGCACTCAGTTTTTTTATGTATTCGTTCTCCGCTTCAAGATATTGTATCCGTTCTTTCAGCCTTTGGTTCTCTGCTATTAAGTCTTCTTCCACAGACTTATCCAATGGCTGTTTCCTCGGTCTGCCCGTGCTTTTTCTTCCGCGACGTTCTGTCATGAACACTGCCGCTCCTTCTTCCAAGTATATGCGCTCCCACCTGTGCAGAGTTTCCATTGCTCCGCCCATAGAGTTTTTCACAAGTCCATATTTGCGAGCTGTTTCACTGTAACTCAAACGGTTTTCACGCATATCCATTATAACAGATAACTTAAACTCTGGCGAGTACTTTGTGTTGAATCTCTTTTTCCTTGACATAAAAATATGCACCTCCAAAAGCTGTCCAACTTTTGGGGTGCATATCACAAAGGGAGCCTCTTATATTATGGTTTAGTTGTTGTAAGGATCGTTCTCATCCTCGGGGACTGCGGGCTCTTCCTTCTTTTCCGGAGCTTTTCTCGTCCGGGGAAGGGGGCGCACGGCGGGCGTGCTCTCCGCCTTGACGCGCTGCCTGCGGCTGCGCTTCTCGAGGTGGCGTCTCACGATGACGAGCACGATCACTGCCACGAGCACCACGGCAAGCACGCCGGAGGAGATGAGCAGCCAGATGTTGTTGTCCGTCGTCGTTTCGGTGGTGTCGTCCGTCGTGTCGTCGCTCTCGCCGAGGTCGTCCTTTTCCACTTCGACGTCTGCGGAAGTGTAGTCGAGGAAGAAGGTGTAGGAAGGGGAGCCGGTCGCCGCGCCGATGCCGTCATCCCAATAGAGATAGACGAGCTGCTCTTCGTAAGAGGACTGGGCATAGGAGCCGTAAGGGTTTCCGAGCTCATCCTCGTCCTGCGCTGCGTCGTAGCGGAGATAGGTGGTGGCGTCGTAGAAGGTGAAGGTGTAGTAAAGTGCGATCGCGGGATCGGTGATGTTGTCGTCTTCGCCGAGACCGTTCGCAAGCTTGATATCTTCCTCCGCTTCGTTGCGGATGGTATCGAAGTCGCTCGTCGACTCGTTCTTGTAGTTGTCGAAGATGACATAGCTGCCTGCGGGGTTGGGCTCGGAGCCGTCGCGCGATCCGCTCCAGACTTCGAGGCGGTAGTTCTTCGCCTCGTTGCCCGCTCTCAAATAGAAGCTCACCGTCACCCATTCGCCTGCCGCCTTGGCGCCGTCCACTTCGATCACGGCTGTGCGGAACGCGGTGTCTCTGAGGTCGTAGCGGGTGATGGTCTCGCCGCCCACTTCGGTGGGAAGGCAGGAAACTTCGGTGGAGTAGGTGTCCGACTCGAGATCGTAGTAGGCGTAGTACCTGCCGTCGTGCTGATAGAAGGCGATGGTGCCGTCGCGGGTGACGTAGTTGCCTTCGTCGTCGGTATCGTAGTTATAAAGGTTCGCGTAGTACATCGCGCTGGGATCGCCCGTACGGCGGTAGAGGCCGTTCTCGCCGAGCGTGAACAGGACGTCGCTGTGACGGTCGAACTCATCGGAAGAAGGATCGATGCGGCAGATATTGCCGTTGTCGTCGTACCAGTAGGTGACGGCGGGCGTATTTGCCTTCAAGGCGCCGCCGGACGTCTTGGAGTCCGTCAGGTCGGTGAGCAGGACGTACGCCTTTGCGTCTTCGGAGAGACGGACGCGCAGGGAAACGCGCTGTGCGGAATTTGCCGAGAGGGAGAGATCTTCAGAACGGAAGCCGTAGGAAGCTTCTTCGCCGTTCGCGATCACGAGCGGGCGGTTGGCGTTGCCGAAGAGGCCCGTCCACCACTCGTCGCCGTTTGCGGCGGGGGTGTCGAGGATGCTCCTCCATGCCTCGGAGGACGCATAGTAGTTCTCCGCATATTCGGCGTCGACAAGACCCGCATAGACCTGTTCGGGCTTGACGTTGGAGCCGCCTTCGGGATCGACGGGAAGGCTTCCGCCGAGGGTCCCCTGGAAGGAAGCGGGAAGAGCGGGACGCGATTCGATATCCTTGCGGGCGGTCGCGGAAACTTCGTCGAACGCGCTCGTGTTTTCCGCTTTGCCCGTCAGGGAGACGCGCACCGCACGGTCGCCCGTCGAAGCATAGCTGTATTCCGTACGCGTCAGAGACTTGGTCTCAAAGTTCGCAAACGCCGCGTAGCCGTCCGCGTAATCGTAGCGGCCGGTGGAGACGATGCTCGTGGGACCGTAGGTGAATTCGATGTGGCAGGTCTTGTCTTCGTCCGTATCGTTGCTGAGGAAGAAGAAGCACTGCACCCAGCCGTTGTAGATATCCGTGGTATCGTCGTCGATATCGACGGTGGCGACGTCGTTGGAGTCGAACGCGGTGAGGGAAGTGCGGTTCTCGCCGTCCACGAGGATGGCGTTCGCGCCCGTGAGACCGCTTGCGATATCGCTCGTCTTGACGAAGAAGGAGACGAGCATCCTCTCGCCTGCGGCAACGGTGATGTCGCCCGTCTTTGCGGTGTATGCCGCGCCGTTCGCCGAGAGGAGCATCAGGATCTCGCCGTTTTCGTCAAAGGGGAATTTGTCGTCGATGTCGTTCTTGTAGACGTTCTGAAGATAGCGGTTGGAGCTTGCGGCGATCTCGGAAAGGGTCATGAGCCCCGTCACGTTCTCTTCGCTGTCGCCGAGCGAGGGATGGATGCTCTCGGAGGTGTACGTCTTGCTGCCCGAAACTTCGCTCGTGAGCGAGACGGACATGTCCCCGAGGAGATCTGCCGCCGCGTCGAAGCCCGCATAGAGGTCGAGCGCGAAGGTGTCGCCCTTCACGGTGTCGGCGTCGAAGAGCTTCTCTTTTGCGAGGGAGTCCACCGTGCAGATGTTCCAGTCGTCGGCGACGGCTTCCTCATAGGCTTCCGCCGTGATGATCTCGCACTTGACGTCGTCGAAGAAGGCGTAACCGTTGACGTTCTCGTAGCGGTCGGAAGAGCTGCCCTGTCCGAGACCGAGCACGACGGTGAACGTGGAGGAGGCGAAGGTGCTTGCGCGCACATAGACGGTGTATTCCTTCCACTCGCCCTTGGTGTTGATGTTCTTGATCTGCATCTGGTCGAGCGAGGTGCCGCCCACCGTGTTGGTGATGCCGATATAGGCGCCGCCGCGGCGGGAAACTTCCGTCTCCTCTTCTCCGTCCGCATAGTAGTGGGTGAGCGCGTCCGTGCGCACCCAGACGGAGAGTTTTG
Organism: uncultured Clostridia bacterium; assembly: GCA_944376295.1. Lineage (GTDB taxonomy): Bacteria > Bacillota > Clostridia > Christensenellales > Borkfalkiaceae > Gallimonas. The sequence goes on along the minus strand of CALWCE010000002.1, from coordinate 179,495 downwards.
CCGCCGTGCCTGCCGCGAGGGTGATGGTCGTCCCCGAGGTGTAGTGCTGAGCCGTGCCGAGGACGTTCTCGCTCGTCCTCTTGTTGTGGATCATGAGGACGCTCGTATCGCCGTTCTCGCGCTGCGCCGCGTCGTCATGGAGCGTGAGCCCGCTGCCGAGGTCCCCTGCGAGGAATTCGACGTCTTCGAAGTCGACGGAGTAGCTGTACTCGGCAAAGAGCTCCGCTTCTTCGGAATCTTCGTCGAGATCGTCGATCTCGTCCTCGTAGATCTCGAGGAATTTGAGACGGTCGTAAGCGGAGACGTTGTCGTCCTCCCAATGCGCCGCCGCATCTTCGACGGAGGCGAAGGTGGTCACTTCCTCGTCGTCTTTCGTGTAGGTCGTGAAGGGATAGCCGCCCGTCTGCGTAAAATACGACCAGTCCGCCGTGTCGATGATGCCGGACGCCGTATCCGACGTGGGCGTACCTGCCGAGAACGTCCAGTTATTGGGCGTGTTGACGACGCCGCGCTTTTCGATGACTTTTTCGACATCCTTGTCGGAATAAAATTCGAAATTGCCGTTGCGGATGAGCTGGGTATCCGTCGCGGAGACGGCGGTATCCTCGTCATCCGTATCCTCCGACCCGTCCGAGCAGGCGGTAAAGACACCTAAGGAGAGCGTCGTCGCGACCGTGAGCGAGAGCACGGACAGGACGTATTTCCTCCAGGTTTCCGATTGATTGTTTTTAGCCATAAAACACCCTTTATTTTATTCTCTTGGGCTTGGGAGCATGCGGTGCGCATCCCCTGCCGAGCCCATTCTTGCAATAGCATTATTTTACAGGAAAACGCGCAGAGAAGCAAGCAATTCTAAGTGAAATCGAGAAAAAAAGGGTAATTTTTTTATCGGCGGGGCAAACTGGAGGAAAAAGGGGCGGCGCCGCCCCGAGGAGGACCGGGATGGGGAAAAAGAGCGTGAAAGCATATCTTGCGGGGGGAGCCTGCGTGGGCGCCGTCAACGGGCTCCTGGGCGGGGGAGGGGGGATGCTCGCCGTCCCCATCCTGCAGCGGACGGGGCTCTCGGAACGGCAGGCGCACGCCGCGGCGATCGCCGTCATCGCTCCCGCCTCTCTCTTAAGCGGTGCCGTCTATCTGTTCGAAGGGCTCGTTCCCGCCTTTGTCGCCGTTCCCGTCACGCTCGGGGTGTTCCTGGGCGGCGCCCTCGGCGCAAAACTGCTGAACGCGCTCCCCTTAAAGGCGGTCTCCCTGCTCTTCGAGCTCGTCATGCTGGCGGCGGGCGTGAGGCTGCTCCTTCCGTGAGCTTTTATCTCTTCTTTCTGTGCGGCGTGCTGGGCGGCGTTTTAGGCGGCATGGGCATGGGCGGGGGAACGGCGCTCATCCCCCTACTGACGCTGTTTCTGGGCGTGCCGCAGGCGGCGGCGCAGGGGGTCAACCTCATCTCCTTCTTCCCGATGGCGGCGCTCGCGCTTTCCGTGCATGCAAAGAACGGGCTCCTCAAAAAGGAGGGGCTTTGGCGCCTCGTCCTGCCCGCGCTCGTCCTTTCGTCGGCGGGCGCCCTCCTCGCGGCGCACATCCCCGCCCTGCTCCTTCGGCGCGCGTTCGGCTCTTTTCTCGTCGTGCTCTCTCTTTTCCGCCTCCTTTCGGCGAAAAAAAGCGCGGGCGCGGGTGAAAAGCGCCAAAAAACTTGGTGAAAGGGGAAAATATTTTCCAAAAGGGTATGGACAAATGCTCCCGCGTGTGTTAAAATGAGCACAGTAAGAATTTGGAATAAGAATGGGTCAAAATTTATATTCCGTCGTAGACCGTGCGGGGGGCAGCTCTGCACGGCGCTCTTACGATTTTACAAATAAGGACGGAACCAAATGGAAAAATTGGGTATCATCGATCTGGGCTCCAATTCCGCGCGGCTCGTCATCGTCGACCTCTTCCAAGAGGGCTATTTCATGGTGGAGGACGAGATCAAGGAGAGCGTCCGCCTCGGGCAGGATATGGACCGCGACGGCTTTTTGAAGCCGCAGCGCGTCGCGGAGACCATCAAAACGCTTAAAATGTTCAAACGCCTTTGCGAGGCGTCTCACGTAGACCGCATCATCCCCGTGGCGACGGCGGCGGTCCGCCATGCCAAAAATCAGCGCTCCTTCCTCGACGAGATCCAGGCGACCTGCGGCATGCGGGTGCGCGTGCTCTCCGAAGAGGAGGAAGCGACGCTCGTCTATCGCGGCGTCATCAACTCGATGGACGTTCCCAAGGGCATCATCCTCGAGATCGGCGGCGGCAGCACCAAGATCGTCTACTACAACCGCCGCACCATTTTGCACTATGCGACGCTGGGATTCGGCGCCGTGACGCTCACCGACCTCTTTGCGGACGAGGGCGTCTCCCCCGAAGAACAGACGGCGAAGATCGAGGAATTCTTCACCGAGCAGTTCAAGAAGATCGACTGGCTCTCGGAAGTGGAGCCCGACACGCAGATGATCGGCGTGGGCGGGACCTTCCGCAACCTCTACAAGATCAACCGCCTCGTCAGGAAGTACCCCCTGAGCATCGTGCACAACTACTCCTTCGCGGCGGACGACTTCCGCTCCGTTTACGAGATGGTGCGCGTCCTCGACGTCGAAAAGCGCAAGCGCATCCGCGGTCTTTCGCCCAACCGGGCGGACATCATGCCCGCGGCGCTCGCCATCGTCAAGTCCTTCCTCGACTATCTGCACATCGAAAACTTCCTCGTCAGCGGCTGCGGTCTCCGCGAGGGCATCATGTTCAATCAGGCGGTCCCCATGACGGAGGAGAGGCCTCTTTCCGACGTCCTCGGTTACTCTTTGAGCACGCTTTCCAAGTACTATTCCTGCGACGAGGCGCACATCGAGCACGTTGTCAAGCTCTCCATCCAGCTCTTCAAACAGCTGAGGGTGCTGCACAAGTTCCCGCGCGTCTATCTGAAAGTCTTAAAGATCGCGGCGAGCCTGCATGACTGCGGCAAGCGCGTGCGTTTTTACAACAACCGCCAGCACAGCCGCTATATCATCCTCAATTCGCCCATTTACGGCGCGACGCACCGCGAGATCGTGCTTGCCGCCTTTGTGGCGGGGGCGCAGAGCCGCGAGGACATCGCCGCTTCCGACTGGGCGCGCTATAAGGATATCGTCTCCGAGGACGACGCCGAGGTCGTGAGGAAGCTCGGCGTGCTCCTTCGCATCGCCGAAAGCCTCGACAGGAGCGGTCAGGGCATCGTCACGGGCATCAACTGCGACGTTCTCGGCGATTCCGTCATCATGAAGACGGAGGTCACGGGCGACGCGACGCTGGAGATCAGCCAGGCGCTCAAGTCGAACACCGACTTCAAGCGCACCTTCAAGAAAAATCTGGAGATCTTGTGAAATTTTTGCTTGCCAGCAACTCCCCGCGGCGGAGGGAGCTCCTTTCGGAGCTCGTTCCCTCTTTCGAAGTCGTCCCCTCGCGGTTCGAAGAGATCGCAAAAGAGGGAGAACGGGGAGAGGAGCGCTGCCTGCGCTTTGCCGAAGGGAAGGCGAGGGAGGTGTTTGCCCGCTTTCCCGACGCGGCGGTGCTGGGCGCGGATACCGTCGTCGTATTCGGCGGCGAGATCTTGGGGAAACCCAAAGACGAGGCGGACGCCTTTGAGATGCTCCGCTTCTTAAGCGGAAAGACGCACTCCGTCTATACCGGGGTGTGCCTTGTCACGCCCGAGGGGGAGAGGAGCGGCGTCGAAGAGACTTTTGTCACCTTCCGCCCCCTTTCGGACGAGGAGATCTTATCTTACATCAAAACGGGCAGCCCGTTCGACAAGGCGGGCGCCTACGGCATTCAGGACAGCGGCTTTGCCGCCGCTTTCCGGGGCAGCTATTCCAACGTCGTGGGGCTTCCCCTCGAGCGTGTGCGAGAATATGTCAAGGAGTTGCACTTATGATAAAACTTGCGATCGACTTCGGCACATCGGTGACGAAGATCTACAAATTGGGCAGCGGCATCGTGCTCGCCGAGGCGACAGCAGTCACCGTGCAGAAGGATACGGGAGAGATCCGCGCCTTCGGCAACGAAGCGAAGCGCCTTCTCGGCAAGACCGCCGAGCAGACGGACGTGTGCTTCCCCGTGTATGAGGGGGAGATCGTCTCCGAACGGCTCGCGGGGGCGCTGCTCGAATATTTCCTCCGCAAGGTGGTAAAAAGGGGAACGTCCGTCGAAGCGCTGTTCTGCGTTCCCTGCGGCTGCAAGGTGGAATCGCGCGAGAAGGTGTACCGCGTCGCGAAGGCGGCGGGCATCGGCAGGGTCAACTTTGCCGAAACGCCCTTCCTGAGCGCGCTGGGGCAGGACGTCCCGCTTTCGGAGAGCAACCCCGTCTTCGCCATCGATATCGGCGCGGGCGTCACCTCCATCGCGGCGTTCTCGCTCGACGGCATCATCGCGGGGCTTTCCATGAACGTGGGCGGCAGCAATATGGACGTGCACATCATCGACCATATCGCCGATACCTTCTCCCTGAAGATCGGCTCTTTGACGAGCGAAAAGCTCAAAAACACGGTGGGCAGTCTCATCGAGGACGACAACCAGAGCACCATCATCAACGGACGCGACATCAAGTCCGGCCGCCCGCGCTCGGTGTCCGTCTCCTCGGCGGATATCGTCTTCCCCATCAAGGTGTATATCGATAAGATCGCGGAATACGCCGACCTCGTTTTAAAGAAGCTCCCTGCGGAGGTGTCGGCGGCGATGCTCAAGAACGGGCTGTATCTTTCGGGCGGCGTATGCAAGATCGCGGGGCTCGCGGAGTATATGGCGGGAAGGCTGCAGATGGAAGCGCACCTTTCGGGCGATCCGCAGATGGCGGTCATCTTAGGCGGCGGCAGAGCCGTCGGGAACGCCGCTTTGCTTCGCCGCATCCGTCTGGAATAACCTGGATATGTAGTGGAAATATCTCTCGGCTGGCACAAGATTTTGTGGTGAAAAATCTTTTCATCGGAAAATCTTGTGCTTTTTGCTTGACAGAACACAAGTTCTGTGCTATAGTGATAACACCTTACGGCGACTGACGAATTGGCGGAGCACCGCGTGAAACCGTAGGGGCAGAGCAGCCGTTTCGTCTGGGCAGTACCTCTTTTGGTAGGGTGCTGTCCTTTCCTGTTTTTTGAGGGGTTTGTGCACAAATTGCACAAACTGCGGAAGGGGCGAACGGGCGGGCGCGCCGCCCGAAAAAAAGTAAGGAGGGCGGCATGACGGGGCGCATCCATTCCTATGAATCATTCGGTACGGTCGACGGCCCGGGCATCCGCTTCGTCATCTTCTTTCAGGGCTGTCCGATGCGCTGCAAGTACTGCCACAACCCCGATACCTGGGAAGCGGGGGGCGGCAGGGAAGTTTCGGCGGAAGACGCCGTCAAAGAAGCCCTCAAATACAAGAGTTATTTTGGTCAAAAGGGCGGCGTGACGGCGACGGGCGGCGAGCCCATGCTGCAGCTTCCCTTCCTCACGGAACTCTTTTCCCGTCTCAAAGAAAAGGGCGTGCATACCTGCCTCGATACTTCCGCCGCACCCTTTCCCGCAGAGGAGGACGCCGATAAAAGCGCGTTTGACGAACTTCTGAAGGTCACCGATCTCGTGCTCCTCGACATCAAGCACATCGACGAGGAGGCGCACAGGGCGCTCACGGGGCGTTCGGGGGCGCATGCAAGGGCGTTTGCAAACTATCTTTCCGAACGGGGCAAGCCCATGTGGATCCGGCACGTCCTCGTGCCCGGCATCACGGACGACGACGGCGCGCTGCTTCGGCTCAAAGCATTTATCGACGGCTTGAAGACGGTGGAAAAGGTGGAAGTGCTGCCCTATCACACGCTGGGCGTCGCAAAATACCGCGCGCTGGGCATGGAGTATCCTTTGGAAGGGGTGCGCCCGCCCGACAAAGAGCGCATCCAAAACGCCCGCACGATCTTATTGAGGGGCATCGGAGGGAAATGATGGCGAACATTGAACTCATGGAAGTGAGCGGCGAGGGCTGCGCGAACTGCTTTTCGCTGCTGCCGCTTTTAAACAAGCTGGCGGCGGAGCGGGGCATCCCGCTCAGGCACCTCGAAGTGACGGAAGAAAACGCCGAAGAGGTGAGGAAGTACGAAGTAGACCGCGTTCCGACGGTGCTCGTCTTAAAAGACGGCGAAGTGACCGCGCGCTGTTCGGGCTATCAGCCGGAGGAGATACTATCCCTTTGGCTGGACGCTAAAATTGAACAGGCTCGCGTTTGAAAAATTCTTTCGCCCGAAACCGATATATCTGCAACCATAACGAATGAGAGGAGGTCAAAGCCATATGACGGCAAAAGACTTTGCACAACATAACTTCGAAGGGGCATGGCATTCCTTCGAGCCCGGCAAGTGGAGCCAAGACGAGGTGGACGTGCGCGATTTCATCCAGCGCAACTACACCCCGTATGAGGGCGACGGCGCCTTTCTCGCCCCCGCCACCGAAGCGACCAAAAAGCTTTGGGAGATCGTCATGGAGTATTCCAAGAAGGAGCGCGAACGGGGCGGTGTGTACGACGCCGATACTTCCATCGTCTCCACCGTGGCAAGCCACAAGGCGGGGTATTTCGATCAGTCGCTCGAAAAGATCGTGGGGCTCCAGACGGACATGCCCTTCAAGCGCTCGCTGCAGCCCTTCGGCGGCATCCGCATGGCGGAAGAGGCGCTTGAAATGTACGGCTATCACATCGACCCCGAGGTCAAATATATCTTCACGCATTACAGAAAGACGCACAACGACGGCGTGTACGACGCCTACACCCCCGAAATGCGCCGTGCGCGTTCCGCGCATATTCTGACGGGGCTGCCCGATACCTACGGCCGCGGCCGCATCGTGGGGGACTACCGCCGGGTAGCGCTCTACGGCGTCGACTACCTCATCCAAAAGCGTGAGGAAGATAAATCCCGCATCGACGGCGACATGACGCCCGACCGCATCCGCGACCGCGAGGAAGTCGCCGAGCAGGTCAAGGCTTTGAAAGCGCTCAAAGCGATGGCGGCGGAGTACGGGTTCGACATCTCCCGCCCCGCCGAGAACGCGCAGGAGGCCATCCAGTGGCTGTACTTCGGTTATCTCGCCGCCGTCAAAGATCAGAACGGCGCGGCGATGAGCATCGGCCGCAATTCCACCTTCCTCGACATCTATATCGAGCGCGACCTCCGCGAAGGGAAGCTCACCGAAGAGGAAGCGCAGGAGCTTGTCGATCACTTCGTCATGAAGCTGCGCGTCGTCAAGTTCATGCGCATCAGGGAGTATAACGAACTGTTCAGCGGCGACCCCACCTGGGTCACCGAGTCCATCGGCGGCATGGGCGTGGACGGCAGGACGCTCGTCACCAAGAACAGCTTCCGCATCCTGCACACGCTCAAAAACCTCGGTCCCGCGCCCGAGCCCAACCTCACGGTGCTGTGGTCGAGAAGGCTCCCCGAAGGTTTCAAGCGCTTCTGCGCGGAAGTTTCCATCGAGACGAGCGCCATCCAATACGAGAGCGACGATCTGATGCGGCCCGAGATGGGGGACGATTACTGCATCGCCTGCTGCGTTTCAAGCATGCGTGTGGGCAAGGATATGCAGTTCTTCGGGGCGCGCGCCAACCTTGCAAAGTGCCTGCTTTACGCCATCAACGGCGGCAAGGACGAGCTCATGAAGGACAAAAAGACGGGAAAACCCATGCAGGTCTCGCCCGAGTACGCGCCCATCCTCGGCGACGGAGCTCTCGATTTTTCCGAGGTCATGCGCAAGTACGAGCAGATGATGGAGTGGCTCGCCCGCCTCTATGTCAATACGCTCAACCTCATCCACTATATGCACGACAAGTACTGCTACGAAGCGCTCGAAATGGCGCTGCACGACGTGCAGGTGCGCCGCTTCTTCGCGACGGGCATCGCGGGGCTCTCGTGCGCGGCGGACAGCCTTTCCGCCATCAAGTACGCGAAAGTGTATCCCGTCAGGAACGAAGAGGGCATCGTCACCGACTTTACGATCGAGGGCGATTATCCCAAGTACGGCAACAACGACGACAGGGCGGACGAGCTCGCCGTGTGGATCGTCAAGACGTTCATGAATAAGATCAAGTCCTGCTACACCTACCGCGGATCGGTGCCGACGATGTCCATCCTCACCATCACTTCCAACGTGGTGTACGGTAAGAAGACGGGCAACACGCCCGACGGCAGGCGCGCGGGCGAACCGCTCGCCCCCGGCGCCAACCCCATGCACGGGAGAGATTCCCACGGCGCGCTCGCTTCCCTCGAATCGGTCGCCAAACTTCCCTACGATTACGCCCGCGACGGCATCTCCAACACCTTCTCGGTGACGCCGCAGTCGCTCGGCAAAGATGAAGATTAAAGGAGGAACTTATTATGAGCAATCAGCAGACGGAAAACCTTGTCAATATGCTCGACGCCTATGTGGCGGACGGCGGGTATCATCTCAACGTCAACGTGTTTGACCGCGAGACGCTGCTCGACGCGCAGAAGCACCCCGAAAAGTACCCCCAGCTCACCGTCCGCGTGAGCGGGTACGCGGTCAACTTCATCAAGCTCACCAAGGAGCAGCAGGACGACGTCATCGCACGGACGATCCATGAAAAAATGTGATTCGCGAAAATCTTTTTGCTGACGCAAAAATCTTTCCGCGAGGAGTGGACTTAGTTGATTTTAACGGGCGGTCTCGGCCGCCCGCTTTTTTGTCCTTATTGGACAATAAGCCCTAAGCATAGGGCAAATTGGGTGAGCCAGCGCAAGGGAACCTTGCTCGGCTCATTTCATTTTAGACAAACGGAGGGGAACCTTGCTCGCGGAAGTGATTTATAAGAAAGGGCTCCCGAAAAAATCGCGCAGCGAATTTTTCGGGAATAAAATTGCCGCGGCGCCGACTATGGGTCGGTGCCGCGGCGCGTTCTGCGTTTTGTATCGTCTTGTTTTGCCGCCGCTCGTTTCCGGCGCGGCATTTTATACGATGACCTTCACCGTCTCCCCGTTGGCGGTCTCGATGTCGACGAGGGCGAATTTCCCGCATTTTTTGCGGCACGCTTTGAGGATGGTGCGCACCTCCCGCCCGTGTTCTTTCAAAAAGCGGTGCAGTTCCTCGTCCTTTTTCTTCAGCACCGCCGGGGCAAGACGCAGGCACAGCCCTACGGGAAAGTGCAGGGAAAGGCGGAAGCCCTCCGCCTTTATCACGATCTTTGCCATCACTCCACCCAAATTTCAATGACGTCGCCGTTCGAACTTTCAATGTCGACGAGCTTGCCCAGAACGCCCGCGTGTACGAGCTCTGCAAGTTTTGCAAAGTCGATGCTGTTCATCGCCTCGCCCGCCGCGCCGCCTGCCGAGAAGGGGAGCTTGCCGTCCTTCAAAAAGACTTCGACGAGCGCGAAGGGCAGATTGATGTTGACTTTGTCGCCGTTATCCGAGAGGATGCGGATGCGCAGCATGAGCTTGCCGAAATCGACGTGCTTTGGATCGACGGCGACCGCCGCATCCTTTTTGACGCCGAGGAGCTCGTCGACGGTGATACCGAAAAGCTCCGCAAGGCGGGGGAGAAGGGAAATGTCGGGCGCGGTGAGGTCGTTCTCCCATTTGCTGACGGCCTGTGCGCTCACCGAGCACAGCTCGGCTAAGGCTTCCTGCGTGAGCCCCTTTTGTTTGCGGAAGTATGCGATGCGCTGTCCTAATGTGTTCATAGATGATCTCCTTATGGTCGGGTATTTGCGGATGGTTTCCGCGTTTCGTGCCTTCATTTTAGCGCGTTTTTTGCCGAAATTCCAGCGACGAGCAGTTGAAATTGCCCAACCATGCGTTGATTTTTGCTCAACCGTCGGTTGAATGCGGGGGTGACTCCTTCCGCCGCGCGATCTTTTACTCCCTCCGTCGCGGCACCGAAGCAAGCTTCGGATGCCGCGCCACCTCCCCGAAGAGGAGGTCAAAATAAGGATTCCTAAAAATAACTTCCGCGAGGAGGGTTTCCCTCCGCTGCGGGACACAATTTGTACCCGCAGGGCACTTATTGTCAAATAAGGACAAAAAAGTTCGTGGGCGATAGCGTTTGTTAAAATCAACAAACCTCACTCCTCACGGAATTTGTTTCGCGCAGCGAAAGAAATTCGTGAACACTTACAGCTTCAGCGTCAGGTCGCCGTATTTGACGATCTTCAGCTTGCGGAAGAGTTCGCAGACGGCGAGCGTCAGAAGGGCGGGGAGGACGAAGCAGAAGAGCACGACCCACAAAATGGTCAGCCCCACGCTGCAGCCCTGGGCTCCGATCATCTCGAAGAGCATATCGATGGGCCCCACGAGCCCCGCCGTGCCCATGCCGCTCCCCGTGCGCGTCGCAAACAATCCGATGCCCGCGCCGTTGGGAAGAAAGACGGAAAGCGTCCCCAAAATGGCGGAAGAGATGATGGGCGGCACGAAGAGGACGGGCTTTTTGAAGACGTTGGGGATCTGCAGCATGGAAGTGCCTAAGCCCTGCGCCACAAAGCCGCCCCAGCGGTTCTCGCGGAAGCTCATGGCGGCAAATCCCATCATCTGGCAGCAGCAGCCGACGACCGCCGCGCCAGCCGCCACGCCCGAAAGCCCGATGGAGATGCCGATCGCCGCCGAGGAGATGGGGAGGGTGAGCGCCACGCCCATCACGACGGAGACGATGAGCCCCGTGACGGCGGCGGACACCTTGGAAAGGGAGGCAGCCCATGCGATGAAGTTGCCGAGCTGGGTCAAGGCCAGCGAGACGGGATACCCCACGCCGATGCCGAAGAGCGCGCCGCCCGCAAGCCCCACGAGGGGGGTGACGAGGATGTCGACGCGCGTTCTGCCCGAAACGAGGGAGGCAAGCGTCATGGCGGCAAACGCGCCCACGAACGCGCCCATGGGATCGCCCGCCGAGGAAAGCGTGATCGCAAAGGCATTGCCGCTCTCCATTGCGCTTTGAATGCCCGAGATGACCGCCTGCGCGTACGAGCCGATCATGCCCGCGGCAACTGCCGAGGCGACGACGAGCGGCTGCGTCTTTTTGAGTTTTAAACACACGCCCACGCCGATGCCCGCGCCCATCGCGATCTGCGCCACCTTGCCCACCGCCTCGAGCGCGAGCCCGAAGGGGTTGTTGCCCGCTTTGTCGATGAGGCTGCCGAGCTGCCAGAGGATGGTGCCCGCGATGAGCGTCGCAAAGAGGCCGAGCGCCATGCCGCTCATTCCGTCGATGAAGACGTAGTTTAAGAGCCACTTGAGCTTTTCGCCCGCGCCGCTGCACTCTTTGAAGGTCATTTCGGAGAGCTTTTTCTTTCTCTCGGGCGGCAGCTGCGCCGCATTGTCTTGCTTCAATTCTTCCATCTTTTCTCCTTCGGGAAAAGCAAAGCCCCCGAAGCGGTACGGCTTCGGGGGAAAACGAATGTTGTTTTTAACAAGCCGTACATTCTACGCTTTTCTCTGTTTTGCATTATGATAGCGCAAGGCGGGGGGAATGTCAAGCGTTTGCGCAAAAAACGGCGCGCACAACATGCCGAAAAAAAGTTGTAAAGGGCGGGGCGCTGTGATATAATTTCCTTTGTGAACGAACTCATCGCGCGGAACAGGCGGCATTTTACACGATTATTACCTTTCCGTGACGAAAAATGCGCAATTTTGCGCGCAGAACACGTTATACTATAGAGGCACTACGGAGGATACCATGCCCGCGGCTTATGCACACATCTCGTTCGGGAGGGAAGTATTAAAAGCCCTGCCCGCGCCGCTTCAAACGCTTGTCAAGGAGCACTTCGACGCCTTCGCGCTCGGCGTACACGGCCCTGATTTGCTCTTTTACTACCGCCCGCTCTTTGCCAACAAGACGAGCGCAGTCGGTTACCGCCTGCATTTCGAACAGGCGGCGCCCTTCTTTGCGCGCGCGAAGACCGTCTTTTCGGCGCGCGGCTGCCGCCCCGAGGACGCGGCGTATCTTTTGGGCTTCCTGTGCCATTTCGCGCTCGACAGCACGGCGCACCCCCTCGTGAACGAAAAGCTCGAACGTTCGCCCGACGTGACGCACACCGAGACGGAGTCCTCCTTCGACCGCCTTCTCCTCGAGAGAGAAGGAAAAGACCCGCTTTCTGCCGACCTCACGGCGCACATCCATCCCTCTTCGCGGCTTGCGGACATCGCCGCCGCCTACTACGGGCTGCCCGAACGCAAGCTGAAAAAGGCGCTCTCGTCTATTCTCTTTTACAACCGCCTGCTGCGCGCGCCGCACCTTGCAAAGCGCCGCCTCGTCTGCGCCGTGCTGCGCCTCACGGGGAACTACCGCGAGATGCACGGCATGATGATCCCTTACAAAAAGGACGAACGCTGTGCAGACAGCGACAAGGCGCTCATGGACGCCTTTGAGCGGGCAATTCCCAAGGCGTGCGAACTTATCGCTTCCTATGAAGCGTATCTGCGCGGCGAGGGGGAGTTGAGCCCGTTATTAAATCGGAATTATGAATAAACAGGAGAATATGGTATGAGTGAAGCTCGGGCCGCCAAGGCGCGGCAGGCAAACCCGAACAGGAGAAAGGAGATCGCCTGGATCTTGTACGACGTGGGCAATTCGGCGTTCACGCTGCTCGTGAGCACGGTGCTGCCCATCTACTTCGTTAATCTTATCAATTCATCGGGGTTAACAGGGGTCGATCCGTCCGCGATCTGGGGGTTTGCGACGGCGGCAGTCACGCTGTGCGTCGCGGTGCTCTCGCCCATCTTGGGCTCCTTTGCCGACGATGTGGGCAGGAAGAAGCCGCTCTTTTTCTTCAGCGCCATTTTGGGCGTTATAGGCTGTGCGGCGCTCGGCATCCCGATGGGCTGGGTCGCCTTCCTCGCCATCTTCGTTATCGCGAAGATCTGCTATTCGGTCAGCCTCGTCTTCTACGACGCCATGCTCACCGACGTGACGACGCCCGAACGCCTCGACGACATCTCCGCAAAGGGCTATGCCTTTGGCTATATCGGCAGCTGTATCCCCTTTATTTTGAGCATCGTGCTCATCCTCTTTACCGAGATGCCGATGACGGTGTCTATCCCCGTCGCCTGCCTTTTGAATGCGTTGTGGTGGTTCGGCTTTACGCTGCCCCTTACCAAGGAATATGAGCAGACGCACTTCATCCGCCGCTCCAAGAACACGGTGCGCGGGAGCTTTAAGCGCCTCTTCTCGGTGTTCGGCAAGAAAGAAGGGCTTCCCAACCGCAAGGGCATCATCCTTTTCCTCGTTGCATTCTTCCTCTACATCGACGGCGTTTATACGATCATCGATATCGCGACCGCGCTCGGAAAGATATTGGAGTTCAGCGATGTGACGTTGATGCTGGCGCTTCTTCTGACGCAGATCGTCGCCTTCCCCGCCGCCATCGTCTTCGGGAAGATCGCCGCCCGTGTGCGCAACGATATCCTGATCTTGATCTGCATCGTCGCCTATATGGGCGTGGGGATCGTCGGGGTGTTCCTGAGCGCGGAGTGGCAGTTCTGGGTGCTTGCATGCATCGTCGGGCTCTTCCAGGGGGGCGTGCAGGCGCTCTCGCGTTCTTACTTTGCGCAGCTCATTCCCGCCGAGCAATCGGGTCTTCTCTTTGGCATTCTCGATATCTTCGGCAAGGGTGCCTCGTTCGTCGGTACGATCCTCTATTCTACGGTTGCGCAGCTGACGGTCAACGTGGTTGTTCCTTTTCGGGTGAATTTCGGGGCGATCCCAATCGTCTGCCTGTTTGTCGCCGGGTTTGTCGTTTTCGTCTTCGCCGCGCGGGAAAACAGGAAGTTCCTCTTTGCGAGGAAAGCGTCGGCATCTGCGCCCGAAGCTCCTTCGGATGAAAAACCGGCTCCCGAAAGCGAACCTCCGCAGGATACGCACGAATAAAACGGTTGAAAGATCAGAACGGCGCCGCGGCTCGAAAGAGCCGCGGCGCCGCCGCTTATCGAAAATTTACGCTTTTGCCTGCTGAACGGCTTGCAGCACGCTCTCGGGTGCCTGCTCGTAGCGGGCGAAGGTCTCCGAGAAGCGGCCTCTGCCCTGCGTCATTGAGCGCAGCGCCGTCGCATACGTCAGAAGTTCGCCCTTGGGCGCTTCCGCCGTGACGATCTGCATGTCGTCCTGCGTGTCCATGCCGAGGATGCGGCCGCGGCGCTTGTTGAGATCGCCCATCACGTCGCCCACGAACTGTTCGGGCACGGCGATCCTCAGCCTCGAAAGCGGCTCGAGGAGGACGGGCGAAGCGTTTTTGAGCCCTTCCTTGAAGGCGAGCTCGGCAGCCGCCTTGAACGCCGCTTCCGAAGAGTCGACGTCGTGATAGCTTCCGTCATAGAGGACGGCTTTGAGGCGGATGACGGGATAGCCCGCGAGCACGCCGTGGGGCAGGCACTCCACAAGGCCCTTCTCGACGGCGGGGATGTACTGCTTGGGCACCGTGCCGCCCACGACCTCTTCCGCGAATTCGAAGTCTCTCTCGCAGGGTTCGAAGCGGATCTTGCAGTGGCCGTACTGCCCGTGGCCGCCCGTCTGCTTCTTGTATTTGCCTTCCGCGTTGGCGGTCTTTCGGATGGTCTCCTTATACGCGATGGCGGGGGTGCGGAAGTCTGCCTCCGCGCCGAATTTCGCTTTCAGCTTCTTGTTGATGACGTCGAGATGCACTTCGCCCTGGCCGCCCGCGAGCGTCTCGCCCGTGTCGTGGTCCTTGACGACGACAAAGCTCTTGTCCTCCTCCGCAAGGCGGGCAAGGCCGGAAAAGACTTTGTCTTCCGTGCCGCGCACTTTGGCGTAGACCGCCATGTAGAGCACGGGGTGGGGGAAGGGGATGGGGTCGAAGCGGACGGGCGCGGAAACGTCGCACAACGTGTCGCAGGTGCCTGTGTTCTGCAGCTTGTTGACGGCGCCGATGTCGCCCGCGCGCAGCTCGGTGACGGGCGTCTGCTTCTTGCCGCAGACGAGGTAGATGGTGTTGATGCGCTCCTCGGTGTTCGTGTTGGGGTTGAGGACGGTCATGCCCGTCTTCAAAACGCCGCGGCATACGCGCAGATAGTTGAGCTTGCCCACGAAGGGGTCGACCGCCGTCTTGAAGACCTGCGCCGCGAAGGGAGCGTCCTCATCGCAGGTGATGCCGATGACGGAGTCTTTTTCAAGGTCGGTGGCGGGCACTTCGGCGCGCTCGGCTGCCTCGGGCAGGTACTTCACGATCTCGTTCATCAGGTTGATGACGCCTTTATTTTGCAGGGCGCTGCCCGCCATGACGGGGATGACGTTGATGTTGTAGATGCCCTTGCGGATGCCGTGGATGATGTCCTCGCGCGAGAGCTGGCCGTCTTCGAAGTACTTTTCGAGCAGCACGTCGTCGTTCTCGGCGGCGGCTTCCGTCAAAGAAAGGCGCATCTCGTCGAAGTCGCGGCGGTACGCGTCGGGCACGGGGATCTCTTCGGGACCCGTGTTGGTGAAGCGGTACGCCTTTTCGGTGAGGGCGTTGACGTTGCCCGTCATCTTGCTGCCTTCCATCATGGGGATCTGGATGGGCGCAATTTTATTCTTATACTTTTCCTGCAGCGCGCGGACGGTGCCGTGGTAGTCGGCGTTGTCCTTATCCATGCCGTTGATGAAGATGATGAGGGGCTTTTTCGCCCTTAAACACTGGTTGATCGCCTTCTCGGCGCCGACGGTGAGCGTGCCGTTCGCGCCCATGACGACGATCGCCGCGCCGCAGGCGCGCATCGCCTCGTTGACTTCGCCCTCGAAGTCGTAAAAGCCGGGGCAGTCCAAAAGGTTGATCTTGACGTCCTTCCACGTCGTGTAGGCGGCGGAAAGGGAGACGGACATCTTGCGTGCGATCTCCTGTTCGTCGAAGTCGGAAACGGTGGTGCCGGTATCCACCCTGCCCATGCGCTCGATGGCGCCCCCGTTGAAGAGGATGGCTTCGCAGAGGGTGGTCTTGCCCTCGCCGCTGTGGCCGACGATGGCGATGTTGCGGATATTTTTTGCAGATACGCTCATGGGTATCATCTCCTTGTGAATGATTCGGCGCGCCCCCGCTCGGCGGAACGCCGTCTATTCCATTATACCTTACTTTTCGGAAAAATCAAGAGGGGAAGGAAAAATAATTTCCTCTGTTGTGAGAATTTCGCAGAAAAAATGCCCGAAATCGACCGATTTGTTGCGGCGCTCTTGACAATTTCTTTCTCAGAGAATATAATGAGGCGAAACCACAAAGGAGAAACGCGGGTGAAAAGACAGTACGCTGCAGTCGCGGCAGCCTTCGTTTTTTGCCTTTCGGCATTCGCGGGCTGCAAAGAACACCATGAGATGCACTACATAGAGGGCAGCGCTCCCACCTGTACCGAAGCGGGTACGGAAGGCTATTGGGAGTGTTCGCTGTGCGGCGGACGGTTCTCGGACAGAGCGGGAGAGCATCCCGCCGACGCCGTGGTGCTTCCCGCGCCGGGCCATAACTGGGCGTCCGAACGCAGGGCGGAGAGCTGTGAAGAGGAAGGCTGCCTCACCATGACCTGCCTCAGATGCGGGCTTGAGACGGAGGAGATCCTGCCCGCGACGGGCCATCTGTTCGGCTCCTGGGAGCTCTCCGAAACGCCGACCTGCATTTCTCCCGGAGAGGAAATGCGGACCTGCGCCTACTGCGGCAGGGCGGAGACGCGGGAAGTCGAAATGTCGGAACACGTCTTTTCGAAGGATAACGTCTGCTCGGTATGCAAATTCGAGGCGGTCTCCACCGAGGGGATCGACTGTTCGCCCTGCGAAGGCGGGGCTGCCGTCTCGTTCACGGGAGCGGCGCGGGAGGAGGTCGTCATCGCGCCCTATCACGACGGGGAGCCCGTCGTCGCCATTGCCGAGAACGCCTTTTACGGGAACGAAACGCTCTCCGCTCTTTCCTGTTACGCGCATGTCCGCCTGATCGGGAAGAGCGCGTTCCGCGGGTGCTTCCGCCTTTCTTCCGTCGACCTTCCCGACAGCGTGGAGGAGGTGGGGGAGTACGCGTATTACGCGTGCAGCGGCGCGGCGTCGCTTGCGGTCGGGAGCGGCGTTGAGCGCATCGCCCCGAATGCGTTTTACAGGATGGAAGCGTTGGAGCGCATCACGGTGAGCGAAGAAAACCTCAGCTATTCGGGGGAGGGGAACTGCCTTGTCGAGCGCGAAACGGGCAAGCTCATCCTCGGCTGCGGGGAGAGCGTCATCCCCGACGGCGTCAGAGAGATCGGCGACAACGCCTTCTTGGGCAACCGTCTCATCCGCAGCCTTGTGCTCCCCGCGAGCATCGAGCGGATCGGCGACGCCGCCTTTTTCGAGTGCGGCGCTCTCGTCTCCGTCACCTATCTCGGGACAAGGGAACAGTGGGAAGCGGTGGAAAAGGGCGCCCGCTGGAAGGACTATGCGGCGTTCGACGAAGTCATCATCGCGGGCTGAACATTGCGCCAAAAAAAGACGGGCTTAGCTGTCCGTCTTTTTATTTTCGTAAAGTTCGTCGAAGGAGTATTTTTTTCCGCCCGCCTTGAGCCCGGGGAAGGTATCCACGCACACGGCGTGGAGGGCGGTAAAGAGGTTGTCCTCGATCTGCGCGTCCTGCCTTTTCAGCGCGTTCACGAGCTCTTTTACTTCCTGCCGTTTGGAGCAGCCCTCCTCCGCTTCGGTGCGCGCCGTCACGCGGCAGGCGCAGCGGATGAATTGGAGCCCGTTGTAGCGCGCCCAGGCGATGATATCGTCCTCTTTGACGCAGTAAAGGGGGCGGATGAGCTCCATGCCCTCGAAGTTTTGGCTCCTGATCTTCGGCATCATGCCCTGCAATTGCGCGCCGTAGAACATGCCGATGAGCGTCGTTTCGATGACGTCGTTGAGATGGTGCCCGAGCGCTATTTTATTGCAGCCGAGCTCTCTTGCCTTGGCGTAGAGGTGCCCCCGCCGCATGCGCGCGCAGAGGTAGCAGGGCGATTTTTCCACGCTGTCGGCGGCGGCGAAGATCTCCGAAGAGAACATCGTGAGGGGGAGCTCCAGCGTCTTCGCGTTTTCGAGGATGCGCGCGCGGTTCTCTTCGTTGTAGCCTGGGTCCATCGCAAGGAAGACGAGCTCGAAGTTTTGCTCGCCGTACCGTTTGAGCAGTTCCATGAGCTTGGCGAGCAGCATGCTGTCCTTCCCGCCCGAGATGCACACGGCGATCTTATCGCCCTCTTGAATGAGAGAATAGCGCTTGACCGCCTCGATGAAGGGGTTGAAGAGGGCTTTTCTGAATTTTTTGACGATGCTGCGCTCGATCTCTTGGCAGCGGGAGAGCGGTCTTGCCATAACGCGAAAAGGATAGCGTATTTTATGAAAAAAGTCAAACTATTTTTCGGCGGGGGTGCGCCGCGCTTGCATTTTCGGAAATGAAATGCTATAGTATAGCCGTTTTGCACAGGAGAGAAAATCATGGCTGAAAATATGCGAGCAAAGCGCTTTCTGCACATGGCGGGGCATCTCGCCAAAAACAACGTGGTGCTCCTCGTGGCGATCGCCGCCGCGGCAGTCACCTGCTTTTTCGTCCCCTTCGACGCGGAGTACGCGGGCTATTTCGATTGGAGCACGCTCGCCTGCCTGTTTTCGACGCTCGCCGTCGTCGCGGCTTTTAAGAATATCCGCTTCTTCGTGTGGCTTGCCGACATCATCGTGCGCCGTTTCAAGAATATGCGCAATATTGCCTTAGCGCTCGTCTTTGTCACCTTCTTCGGCTCGATGGTGATGGCGAACGACATGGCGCTCGTCACCTTCCTGCCGCTCGGCTATTTCGTGCTCGATTCGTGCGGCAACAAGAAGCAGACGGCGTTCGTCTTCATCATGCAGAACATCGCGGCGAATCTGGGCGGCATGCTCACCCCCTTCGGCAACCCGCAGAACCTCTATCTTTACTCCTATTTCTCTATCCCGACGGGCGAGTTCTTCGCCATCATGGCGATCCCCTTCGCCGCAGCGTTTTTCATGATCCTCGGCATCTGCCTATTTGTCAAGCCCGAGCCCGCAGACCTTCAGGGCGTGCCGCAGAAAACGCCCTCCGTCTGGCGCTCCGTCGTCTACGGGCTCTTGTTTGCGCTCTCTGTTCTCATCGTCTTCCGCGTCTTCCCCTACTATTGGGGGCTCGTCGCCGTCGTTTTGGCGCTCCTCGTCCTCGACCCCCGCGCCCTTGTCCACGTCGACTATTCCCTCCTTCTCACCTTCTGCGCCTTCTTCGTGTTCTCGGGCAACCTTGCCCGCATCCCTGCCGTCGAGGAGACGTTGGGCGCGCTCGTCGAGAAGGACCCGCTCGCCGTCGGCGTTCTTTCCTGTCAGGTCATCTCCAACGTGCCGTCTTCTGTGCTCCTTTCTAAGTTTACGGAAAATTACCCCGCGCTTCTCATCGCGGTGAATGCGGGCGGGCTGGGCACGCCGATTGCGTCGCTCGCGAGCCTCATCACTCTCAATACCTACCGCCGCATGATGCCCGGCGAGACGGGGAAGTATATCGTCAAATTTCTGATCTATAATTTTGCGTTCCTTCTCGTCCTCGTCGGCGTGGGGTACCTGACCTTGCTGCTGTTTTAAGGAGATCTGAAATAAGGGCGGCGCCCGCGGCTCAAAGCCGCGGGCGCCGCCCTTTTCAAGAAAAAGCGCAGGCTCCCGCCCGCGCTTTTTGATTGCCTTATTGCTGTGTTTGCGCCTCTGTCGTTTGCTGCGTGTCGGCTTGAGGGAAGAGCGCACGCTCCTTCTCCTTTACGAAGGCAGCGAGGGTCTCGGCGGCAGCTTCCAGACCCTCGGAGGAGTCGAGCACGAGGTCGTAGTTCTGAGGGTCCCCCCAGCGCTTGCCCGAAAGGTGGCGGTAGTACCCCGCGCGCGCCTTGTCCGAATGGCGCAGGTTGCGCTTTGCTTCCTGTAAGGTGTCGCCGTACACCTCTCTGACGCGCGAGATACGGAACTCCTCGGGCGCGCCGATGAACACTCTGACGACGTTGGGAAAATCTCTCAGCACATGGTCGGCGGCGCGGCCCACGATGACGCAGCTCCCTTCTTCGGCGATCTTGCGAATGATCTTGTCCTGCGCGAGCATGGCGCGGCGCACGGCGTGCGAGGAAAGATACAGCCCGCGCAGTACGTCGGGGGAATTCTTGTGGATGTTGGAGATGAAGTCTCTGTCCAGCCCGCTCTCATGCGCGGCGAGGGCGATCATCTCCTTGTAGTAGAAGGGGATGCCGAGCTTCGCCGCCGCCATCTTGCCGATCTGCTTGCCCGAAGAGCCGTGCTGCCGCGCGATGGTGACGATGACGCCCGGCTTCGAAGGTTTGAGCGCGAGCTCGCCCGCCTCTAAAAGGGGCGGCTGCCCCGCCGAGCGCACATAGTCGCAGCCGAGGAATTGTTTGTAGCAGACAAGCCCGACGATGGTCGTCACGACTTCGGTGACGGGGTAGGTCATCCAGAACATGGTGAGCCCGAAGCGCGAGAAAAGGTACCCGAGCGGCACAAAGCAGATGACGGTGCGCACCACGGTAAGGAGAGTGCTTTTGAGGCTCGCGCCCACCGCCTGGAAGAAGGCGGGGAAGATGAGTGAGGTGACGAGGGGCAGAAAGCTCGCGCCCGTGAAGCGGAAGCCGACGGTGCCGATGCGGATGACTTCGGGGTCGGAGGTGAAGACGGAGAGCATCTGAGCAGGGAGCGTTTCAAAGACGACGAGCCCCACCGCCATGAAGACGGCGCCGAAGAGGACGGACGCCCACAGCGTCTGTTTGCAGCGGCGGATATCCTTGGCGGCATAGTTGAAGCTGATGACGGGCACGATGCACGTCTGCATGGCGCCCAAGGGGATGAAGAAGAAGGTCTGCCACTTGTAATAGAGCCCGAGCGCCGTCACCGCCTGGTCGGAAAAGCCCGAAAGGATGAGGTTGAGCCCTAAAATATAGAAGGTGTATGCCGCCTGCATGAGGATGTTGGGGATGCCGAGGCGGAAGATGGTGAGCGTGTGGCGGGGATAGAGCCTGAGGGCGGGGGATCTTCGGAAGCCGCCCTTCATGACGATGAGCGCGGCGACGATCTGCCCCAGGACGGTCGCGACGGCGGCGCCCGCGATTCCCATCTCGGGGAAGACCCAGACGCCGAAGATGAGTAAGGGGTCGAGCACGATATTGACGGCGGCGCCCGCGATCTGCGCGAACATGGGCGCCTTCATGTTGCCGACCGCCTGCAAGACCTTCGTCCAGACGCTTTCGAGGAAGAGCCCGAAGCTGAATACACAGGCGATCCTGCCGTAGACGATGACGTCTTCTATGACCGCTTCGGAAGTCGTCGACATCCGCGCATAGGCGGGCATCAGAAGATAGCCCGAAAGCGCAAAGAGCGCCCAAAGGACGACGGCGAGCGGCGTGCCCACGCCCGCGTATTCGTCCGCCTCCTCCTTATGCCCCGTGCCGAGCTTTGCCGCCATCACGGTGTTGATGCCCACGCCCGTTCCCACGGCGAGTGCGATCATCAGAAGCTGCACGGGATAGATGATGGAAAGGGCGGTGAGGCCGGAGTCCGAATATCTGCCGACGAAGAGGCTGTCGACCACGTTATAAAGGGCCTGGATGAGCTGCGCCAGCATGACGGGCGGCGCAAGTTTGAATAAAACTTTCCCGATCTTTTCCGTCCCGTAAAGGGCGGAAGCATCGAGAGTTTTTGCTTTGGTGCGGGTGTTCGGCATAAATTCCAAGCGGCGCGGGGGCGTTTTCGGGGCGGTCATATTTTGCCCCTTTCCCGCAGCCGAACGAGATTATACGCCGCTATCTGCCGCTTGTCAACCGATTTGAGGGCGGCGGCCGGATGCGGGCGGCGGCCGGGTAGGGCAGGATAGACCATAAAAAAAGCCCGCAATGGGGCTTTTTTTATGGTGCACCCGGCGGGGATCGAACCCACAACCTTCAGCGTCGGAGGCTGACACGCTATCCAATTGCGCCACGAGTGCATAGAATATCAAGTTGTAATAAACGGCGGGGATACTTCGCGCAAAGGGGCGTTGCCGTTCGGACGGGCTTTGTTCTGCGCTCGTGCGACGCCTGCGGCGTCGGGCGCCCCCACGACCTTCAGCGTCGGAGCGCTATCCAATTGCGCCACGAGTGCATATTCAGTTTTTGTGTCCGCCGGAGCTACTTCGCGGCTTTGCCGCTCGTGCCACCGCAAGCGGTGGGGCGAACCCGGACCGAAGGCGTCGGAGGCTGACACGCTATCCAATTGCGCCACGAGTGCATATTCAGTTTTTGTGTCCGCCGGGGCTACTTCGCGGCTTCGCCGCTCGTGCCACCGCAAGCGGTGGGGTGAACCCGGACCGAAGGCGTCGGAGGCCTTTATGCGATAGTGCGCGGGGATCATAAGCACACGCTTTTGGCGGCATCTTTTAGGCGCTTTGCCGTTCATCGTCTTTGCAATACTGCGGTATTGCAGCATCCTCTTCGCGGCAACTCATCCAAAAATCTGCTCGCCAAAAGTGCTTGCAGCCCCAAGCCGCTTATTTTGTGTTCAGACAAGGCAAAGGCCGCAGGGCGTGCCGAGCGCACGTTCAAGGCCTTTAACGCAGTATCAACGCAAAATAAGCGCTTCGGGCCGTGCGCGTATCATTCCCGCGCACTATTGATTCCACCACGGGCACATAGAATATCAAGTTATAAAAGCGGCGGGGATACTTCGCGCAAAGGAACGTTGCCGCTTTTTCGGGCTTTGTTCTGCGCTCGTGCGACGCTTTCGCGTCGGGCGCCCCCACGACCTTCAGCGTCGGAGCACTATCCAATTCCACCACGGGCACAGCTTCGCGGCAACTATATTATACCACAACTTCGGGAAAAATGCTTTGTATTTTGCCGCCGATATGGTATAATTTCTAAAAATTTTCCGCAAAGGAGGCAGGAATATGCCGAAAAAGACCGTCGTAGTGGGCATGAGCGGGGGCGTGGACAGCTCCGTTGCCGCTCTCCTTCTCAAAGAGGAAGGCTTTGAGGTCGTCGGGCTCTTCATGCGCAATTGGGAAGAGACGGACGAAAACGGCGCCTGCACCGCGGAAGAGGACTTCGAGGACGTCCGCCGCGTCTGCGGTCTTCTCGACATCCCCTACTATACCGTCAATTTTTCGCGCGAGTACATGGAGCGCGTCTTTTCCTACTTTCTTTCGGAGTACCGCGCGGGCAGGACGCCCAACCCCGACGTTTTGTGCAATCGCGAAATAAAATTCGGCCCCTTCAAGCAGTATGCAAAGGAGCTGGGCGCGGACTTTATCGCAACGGGCCACTACTGCGGCATTTCGCACGAGGGGAATGTTCACCGCCTCTTAAAGGCCGCCGACCGGAACAAAGATCAGACTTATTTTCTGAATCAGCTCACGCAGGAACAGCTCGAAGGCGTCCTCTTCCCGCTCGCGCCCTATCAGAAGGCGGAGGTGAGGAAGCTCGCCGAAAAAAACGGCCTTGCGACGGCGAAGAAGAAAGATTCGACGGGCATCTGCTTCATCGGCGAGCGCAACTTCCGCAAGTTCTTGCAGGAATATCTCCCCGCGCAGCCGGGGCGCATTTTGACGCTCTCGGGCGAGGATGTGGGCGAACACATGGGGCTCATGTATTACACCCTCGGTCAGAGGCGGGGCTTAGACCTCGGCGGGCGGCGCGGCGAGGAGGGCAGGTGGTTCGTCGTCGGAAAGGACCTGAAACACAACATCCTCTATGTCTCCCACGGCGACGAGAGCCCGCTCTATTCGCGCTCCTGCCGTGTCGAGGGCATGAACTTCATCCCCTTCCCGCCAAAAGAGACGGAATTTTCCTGCCGCGCCAAGTTCCGCTACCGCCAGAGCGAGCAGAACGTCACCGTGCGCCGCACGGGGGAAAACAGCCTCGAGATTTTCTTCGAAGAGCCCCAGCGCGCCGTCACGGAAGGGCAGTACGCCGTCCTTTACGACGAGACGCAGTGCTTGGGCGGCGGCGTCATCACTTCGGCAACGTAAAATGCGGCGGGGCGGCGGATCCAAAGCCCGCCGCCCCGCCGCTCAAAAGCCCCCTGCTTTTCTTCTCACCGTATAAAAATACCTTCACGCGTCCATAACCTCTGCGAAGTTCTCGCGGAGGTCATTTTATGAAAAAGTTTTGCGTGTGCGCGCTTCTGACGGCGCTTTTGTTCGGGCTCGTCTTCACGTTCGGCAATGCGGAGGGGGGAGCGGAGGACCCCGCTTCCTATCTGCGCCTGCATGTGCGCGCCAATTCTGATTCCGAGGAAGATCAGGCGGTCAAATACCTCGTGCGCGACGCCCTCGTCGAATACCTGACGCCCCTCGTCGCCGGGGCGGAAAGCAAGAAAGAGGCGCTTTCTTTGGTGCGCGGGCAGCTCAAAGAGGCGGAAGCGATCGCAGAAAGGGTGCTCCTTGAAAACGGCTTTTTTTACGGCGCTTCGGCAAAGCTTACAAAAGAGGAATTCCCGACGCGCGTCTACGAGGGGGCGACGCTCCCCGCGGGCGTGTACGACGCCTTCATTTTGGAGCTCGGCTCGGGCGAGGGGGATAACTGGTGGTGCGTCGTCTATCCGCCCCTCTGCTTTGCGGGCGGCGAGCAGAATATCGTCTACAAGAGCAAAATTTTAGAGATCATCCGCTCCTTCTTTGCATAATTTCGGCGCGTTTTACAGACATTGTGCATGGGAGGAACTCATGAAAAAGAAATTACTCATCGGCGCGCTTGTGTTGGCGCTCACGGCGAGCGTCTGCCCCGCGGCATACGCGCTTGCCTCGGCGGAAAGGGAAGCGGGCGCGGCGGAAGCTGTGATCGCCGCCGCGGTGCTCCGTCAGGGCTCGACGGGCGGCGAAGTCAAAGAGGTGCAGCGCCGCCTCAAAAAGTGGGGCTATTATTCGGGCTCCGTCGACGGCATCTTCGGCTCGGGGACGAAGAAGGCGGTCATCTCCTTTCAGAAGAAGAACGGGCTCACGGCGGACGGCGTCGTGGGCAAGGCGACGTATAAGGCGCTCGGCATGACCGATTCCTACAACGCGCTCGTTGGCGGCGGCTCGTCGGGCGGGGCGAGTTCGTCCGATCTCTATCTTCTCGCCAAGACCATCTACGCCGAAGGCCGCGGCGAACCCTACACGGGGCAGGTGGCGATCGGCGCGGTCATTCTGAACCGCGTGAAAAGTTCGTCCTTCCCCAACACGGTGGCGGGCGTCGTCTATCAGCCGGGGGCGTTCACGGCGGTCTCGGACGGGCAGATCAACTTAGAGCCCAATCAGACGGCATACAACGCCGCGCGGGACGCGCTCAACGGCTGGGATCCTTCCTACGGGAGCCTTTACTACTATAACCCCGCCATTGCGACGAGCTCGTGGATCTTTTCGCGGCCGACGGTGACGGTGATCGGCAATCACGTCTTTGCAAAGTAGTTTGAAAAGGATACAACACCCGAATACTTTGTCGCCTTTACGCGCAGCTGCGGTCACTTACCTTTTGTAAGCTCCCTTGCTGCTTGCGCAGGCTCCTCGTCTCGGGCGTGTCTACTTTCCAAACTTCGTTTCAAACAGACTTATCAGTAAGACCTATCGGAAAGAAAAAGGAGGAAAACATGGAAGAAGATCGGGAACTTTCGAGCGGGGCGGAAAAGGTGGAAAAGCTCTCGGGCGGCACGCTCGAAGAGCGCGAACGCCTGATGGCGGACGCGCGCGTGGAAGCCGCAAAGGAGCGGGAGCGCGCCGCCTTAAAGCAGGCGCAGGAGCAGGAGGAGGCAAAGCGCCTCAAAGAGCGGCAGAAGAAGGAACGCCTGGCTGAGTCCGCCCGCCGCCGCGAAGCCAAGGAACGGGAGCGGACGGAGAAGGCGGAAGCGCGCGAACAGCGCCGCGAGGAGCGTGCCAATAAGAAAAGGCGGGGCTCGGGCGTGGGCGGCTGGATCGCCGCCGTCGTCTCGCTCGGGCTTGCCTGCCTCACGTTGGCGACCGTCGTCACCGTGGGCGCGGTGCGCATGAACGAGCTTGAGGCGCGCTTCGAAAACACCGCCCGCGAGGCGGTCTACGAGATGGCGGAAGCCTCCGAAGCGATGGACGCGAGCCTAACAAAGCTCCGCGTTTCGGAAGGACGCAGCGAACAGCGGCGGCTGTTGACGGAGGTTGCCGTCGGGGCGGCGCTTCTCGAAAGCGCGCTCGAAAAGCTCCCCCTTTCTCAGGAAGCTTCTTTGCGCCTTTCCAATTTCGTCAATCACACGGGGATGTATGCGCGGGCGCTCCTCGAACGGCTGAATACGGGCGGCTCTCTGGGTGCGCGCGAGACGGGGACGCTCGATTATCTCCACGCCGTCAACTTGCAGCTCCTGCGCGCCCTCAACGAGGCGGAGCATCACCTCTCCCACGCCGAGCTTTCCGCCTTTTTCAAGGGGAGCACGGAGGGCATGAACGCCCTCTTCCAAGAGATGGCGGGCTATACCCGCCTTCCTGCGGAAGGGCTCGTCGAGCCGCCCTTTGCGGGCGCGGGCAACGTGGGCGAAAACCGCCTCGCGGGCGGGGAGCTTACGGAAGCGCGCGCCGTGGAGCTTGCGAAGGAGTATTTTGCGGGCTATCACATCGCGGAGGCGCACTGCACGGGCGAAGTGCGCGTGGGCGAGGCGACGCTCTATCGCATCGTCCTTTCGGACGGCGAGACGCAGTTCGACGCCGCGATCGCCAGGAAGGACGGCTCGCTTGTCTCTTTTTCGGCGCAGGGCGCGTGCGGGCGGCAGGAGTTCGACCTTTCGGCGTGCGAAGGGCTCGCCCGCGAATTTCTGAATAAGGCGGGCATCGAAAACGCCGAAGCGGTGTGGACGTCCGAGCAGGGCGGCGTGGCGGAGCTCGCGTTCGTGCCCGTGCAGGAGGGCGTGCGGCTGTATCCCGACCTCGTCCGCGTGCGGGTGTGCGAGAGCCGCGGCCGCGTCGTGGGGATGGACGCCCTCATGTATCGCCTCAACCACCACGAACGCACGATCGGCACGCCCCGCGAAGAGGCGGTCATCGCCGAATATCTCTCGCCCCGCCTCAAAGTGGAAGCGGCGCATCTCGCGCTCGTGCCCTTCGGGGGAGAGGAACGGCTCTGCTATGCCTTCGAATGCACGTTTGGGGAGGAGCAATACCTTGCTTTCCTCGACGCCGTGAGCGGGGAGGAGCTCGCGCTCTTCACGCTCGTGCACGGCGAAGGGGGAGACTTCCTGCGCTGAAAAGAGGAAAAGAAGGGGCGGCGCCCCGCGCAAAACGCGGGGCGCCGCCATCAAAATATGAGGCGGGCGCAAAGTCCTTGACTTTGCGCCCGCCTTCCCCTATAATAAAAGCCATGAAATACATCGAACTCACCGTACATACCGCCACCGAGGGGAGCGAGCTCGTCGCCGACGCGATGTGGGCGTACTCCCCCTACGGCGTCACCGTCTGCGATGCCGCCGACGCCGCCGCGCTTGCCAAGGATTCCACCGTCTTCTGGGACTATATGGACGAAAACGTCTCTTCGGAGAACCGCGACGTCCTCGTCAAGTGCTATTTGGAGCCTTCGGAAGCGGAGGAAAAGATCAGGCTCATCCTGGGGGAGATCGCCTCGCGCAAGGAGCGTTCGGAAGGCGCCATCGACTTCGGCTCGCTGGAAGAGACCAAGCGCGAGATCGAGGGTGACGACTGGATCGACGTGTGGAAGAAGCACTTCCGCCCCATCCATCTCGGCCGCATCGTCGTCGTGCCAGAATGGATCGACTATAAAAAAGAGGCGGGCGAAGAGATCGTCTACCTCGATTCCAACATGGCGTTCGGCACGGGCGAGCACGAGACGACCTCGATGTGCATCGAACTTCTGCAAAAGTATTTGAAAGAGGGGGATACCGTCCTCGACGTCGGCTGCGGCAGCGGCATTCTGGGCATTTCTGCCGCCAAGCTCGGGGCAAAGCGCTGCTATCTTTCCGACCTCGACCCCATCGCCGTCGAAAGCGCCGAACACAACTGCGCCCTCAACAACGTCGAAGATATCACGCGCGTCACCCTCTCCGATCTTCTCACCGATTCTTCGGTGGAGGCAGACGTCATCCTCGCCAACATCACGGCGGAAATTTTGTGCCTGCTCGCGCCCTCTGTTCCTTCGCACCTCAGAGCGGGCGGCACGCTCATCTTGAGCGGCATCATCGAAAGCAGGCTCTCTCTCGTCAAAGAAAAATATCTATCCCTCGGCCTTACATGCAAGGAAGAGAGGCGGAAGGGCGAGTGGTTCGCGCTCGTCTTTTCGCGGGAGGCTTGAATGGCTGCCCCCAAGCGCTTTTTTGTGCAGGATATCGGGGAGGAAGTCGTGCTCTCGGGCGAAGAATTCCGCCACGCCTCTCAGGTGCTCCGCCTGAAGACGGGCGACGAAGTCACCCTGCTCGACGGCAGCGGCGCCGAATATTCCGCCGTCATCGCGGAGTGTTCCAAGCGCGAGATGCTGCTCAACGTCTTAAATAAGACGGTCTCCGACAAAGAGCCCGAAACGCAAGTCACCCTCCTTTTCGGCGCGCTCAAAGGGGATAAGTCCGAGCTCGTCGTGCAAAAAGCGGTCGAGCTGGGCGTCTTTCGGATCGGCATCTTTTTGTCGCGCTTTTGTTCGGTCTCATTCGGGGAGAACAAGCTCGAACGGCTCGAACGCGTCGCGCGGGAGGCGGCAAAGCAGTGCCTGCGCGCCCGCGTGCCCGAAATTACCCTCTATCCCGATCTCGAAAGCGCGCTTTCCTCGGCGCAAACTTGCAAAAACAAGCTCTTCGCCTGCGAATTTTTACAAACGGGCGAAGGGGACTTTACATCGCTCGAAGGAGCGACGGCGCTCGTCGTCGGCAGCGAGGGCGGCTTTTCGCGTGAGGAATTCGAACGGGCGAAGGAGCTCGGCTTTACGGGCGTTTCGCTCGGGAAACGCATTTTGCGTGCGGAGACGGCGTCCATCGCCCTTTTGTCCGTTGCGATGCACGCGCTGGGGGAGTGGCGATGAAGGCGTGCGTGTTCACTCTCGGCTGCAAGCTCAACGAGGTGGAGAGCGCTTCCCTCATGAGCGGTTTGAAGGCGCTCGGCTACGAGACGACGGAAGAGCTCGGGTATGCCGATCTGTATCTTCTCAACACCTGCGCGGTGACCAAAGAGGCGGAAAAAAAGAGTCGCCAGGCGGTCGCCCGCATGCGCAAGTATAACCCCGACGCCCCCGTTATCGTGTGCGGCTGCGCCGCGCAGCACCACGCCGAAGATTTTTGGGGGCGCGAGGGCGTCGTCCTCGTCGCGGGCGCGCAAGGCAAGGGCAGGCTTTTAGAGCTCCTCCGCGAGGGGAAACAAGGCGTCTTTGTTGAGCCCGAACAGGGGCTTGAAGAGCTCCCCGCCCCGCAGAAGACAAAGACGCGCGCCTATCTTCGCATCCAGGACGGGTGCGACCGCTTCTGCTCCTACTGCCTCATACCCTATCTTCGCGGCCGTTCGCGCTCGCGCAAGAAGGAAGCGATCGTCAAGGAAGCGCTTGCCTCTTCCGCAAAGGAGCTTGTTCTGACGGGCGTGGATATTTCCGACTATCACGACGGCGATTGCGATCTTGCGGGGCTTTTGCGCCTTTTAAAAGAGGTGCCCGCCCGCATCCGTCTGGGCTCGGTGGAGGAGAGCGCCGTCACGGACGAACTGCTCTCCTCCATGAAAGAGGGCAATTTCATGCCGCACTTTCATCTTTCGCTGCAGAGCGGGTCGGACGCGGTGCTCCGTTCGATGAACCGCCGCTATACCCGCGCCGAATACCTTTCGGCCTGCCGTAAAATTTACGAAGCCTTTCCCGACGCCGCTATCACGACGGACATCATCGTCGGCTTCCCGGGCGAAACGGAGGAGGACTTCGAAGCATCTCTTTCCATCGTGAAAGAGGCGGGGTTTTCGCGCGTGCACGTCTTCCCTTTCTCCCCGCGCGAGGGGACGGCTGCCTTCAAAAAGCCCGATCTTCCCGCTTCCCTGAAGCACGAGCGCGTGCAGCGGCTTCTTGCCGCCGCCAAAGAGGTGGAAGAGGGATACCTTGCCCGCTTCGTGGGGCGGGAGAGCGAAGTGCTGTTCGAAGCGGACGGCGGCTATACGCCCAACTATCTGCGCGTCTATGCGGAAGGCGCCGAAGAGGGGAGCTTGTGGCGGGTGAAACTTTCGGGACGCGAAAAGGACGGGCTATCTGCTCAATTGCTGCAAAAAATCTGAATCCAAACGGAGGTCAACATATGGATAACTGCATTTTCTGTAAGATCGTTGCGGGGGAGATCCCCTCCGCCAAAGTGTATGAAGACGACAAGATGCTCGTCTTCAAAGACATCGAGCCCAAGGCAAAAGTGCATCTTCTGTGCGTGCCCAAGGAGCACTTTGCCTTCCTTTCCGAAACGGACGACAAGCGCGCGGCGCTCGTCGGCAGCATGCTGCAGACGGTGGGTGCGCACTACAAGGAATGGGGGCTTGAAGAGGGCTACCGCGTCGTCATCAACCAGGGCGAGAATGCGGGGCAGACGGTGATGCATCTTCACATGCATCTCCTCGGCGGCGAAGTTTTGAGCTGGTAATTGCGCTCGCTCCATAAACTTCGCAATACTTTGTCGAGCTGCGGTTCATCGGGGCAAGGCATGACGAAAGGAGTTGTCCACATGATAGCCTCCCCTGTGTAAGGGGGTGAGCCGCGCATGATACGCATCGCCACGGTGTGGCGTGCGCGCGCGGCGAACAGAGGTTTTTGCCATTGTGGGCAAAAACCGTGACTGAGGCGGCGTTTCCCTTGCGCCGCCGAGACGGTGGCTTGCCGAAGGCAAGACGGAGGGGTTGTGGAGCCCGCATGGCGTCTTTACAACCCTCCCGCCTCACTTCGTTCGGCACCCTCTCGCGCGGTAGAAACCGTGCTCGGTCAGGAAACGGCGCGCACAATGCGCCGTTTCCGAGCTCGCAAATGGCAAAAAGCCCACCGGGCTTTTTGCAAGAAAGCATTTGCTCGCCCCTTGCACAGGGAGGGCAAAAGATAAGGTGACGGTTTCTCGCGCGGGTACTACCGCGCGAGACGGTGGCAGCCCGCAGGGCAGACGGAAGGAGTTTCTTCCCGCAGCGTATATTTCTCATCCAATCTGTCAAACATCTCCCCGAAGAAGTTCGGGGAGGTTTTTTATGCAGTCAGGGCGTAAAACGGCAGGGGCGGTCTCCGAACGCCCGCGGTTGAGGCAAAGCGGTTCTGTCCGTTGCGGGAAGTTCAAACGGGCGGCAAAGCTCGCCTCCGTCTTGCTTGCCTGCCTTGCGGCGGCGGGGGCGCTCTTTGTGCTGTGGCATGCGCCTTCCTTTGCGGGCGCGGCGCGCTACAGCCTCTTTTTGGGCGAAACTTCCTCCGCGGAGGCGGTCGTGCTCGAAGGGGATGCGCTCCCGCTCCTGCTTTCCCCCGAAGTGCGCGGCGAGAGCGCCGTCTTTCAAAGCGACTGTGCGGAAGAACTGCTCAGAGCCTATCGCGCGCGCGTCCTCTTTATAGAGAAGGCGGCGGGCACGGTGAGCTACTACTGCCATTCTCCCCTGCTCGGCGAGGGGCTGCTCCTGAACGGCAAAGAGGTCAACCTGCACATCGCGGCGGGAAGGGGACAGACGGCGGCGGGCACGCCCCTTCTTTTCGGCGGGTTCTGAACCGCCCGCGCCCCTTCGCTGCGGCAGCCCCGGGCTTCAACATATTTTTTTTCGGAACAAGGTATAATTTCCCGCCGACGAGCCGATAATCAGACAAACCGGAGGACATTATGAACGAAACGCAAACCGATCTCACCATCCGAAAGAAGAAACTGCTGTATTCCCTGATCGCGGGCGTGGGGGCGCTGCTCCTCATCGCGGCGATCGTCCTCACCGTCCTGTTCGCAGCGCGCGGCGAGCCCACGATCGAAACGCCTCCCGTCACCGAACAGCCGGGCGGCGAAGACGGCGGCAAAGAGGACGACAAACCCACGGGCGGCGAAGAGGCGGCGTTCGTGCTCCCTTCTTCGGGCGCGCCCACCCTGTACGGCGAAGTGTACTATAACGAGACGCTCAACAAGATCTACCGCCACAACGCGGTCGACTTTGCGGCGGCGGAGGGCGAAGAAGTCGCCTGCATCGCGGAAGGCACCGTGCTCGAAGTCAGTCTTTCCGAAGAACTCGGCAACCTCGTCACCGTCGACCACGGCGACGGGCTCGTGAGCGTTTACCGCTTTGTAGAGCCCAGGGACGGGCTGAAAGCGGGCGATGAGCTTGCGCGGGGGGACGTTCTCGGCACGGTCGCCGCCCCTTACGGCACGGAGGCACACGGGGGAGCGCACCTTCACTTCGAGCTTTTCCTCGACGGCGAAAGCGTCGATCCCGCCGCTCACCTCGGGTTCACTTACGAGGAAAAATAAGCAAAAGAGGAAGAAAATACCAAAGACGACCCCCCTCGGGCTGCGTTTCCCTGCGGAACGCGGCCCTTTTTGCGCGCTTTCCGAGGTATGGCGCATGGAACGCGCCCGCTTGCAGAAATTATCATCATGGCGATAACTTTTTGCAAAAAGCTATTGACATAACTGTAATTTTGTTGTAAAATTATGATAACCACGCAAAACAAGTGGAAAAAAACTCTATAGGGGGACAAGAACAACATGAAGAAGCTGAAAATAGCTTTGAGTCTCCTCTTCGCGATGGCATTTTCGCTCTTCCTGGTCGCCTGCGGCGGCAAGGAGGACATTGTGTCCGTCGAGATCGGAGAGGGAACGAAGAAAGAATTCGTCGAAGGCGAAGCTTTCTCGACGGAGGGGCTCACGGTCATCGTCAAGTACCGCGGCTCCAGCGAGGAAGTCGTCCTCGAAGAGGGTCAGTACGACGTGGATTCTTCCCAATACAATGCCGATAAGGCGGGAACATACACCATCGTCGTCACGCCCAAACAAGATGTCGAAGAGGGCGCAGAGCCCGTTACGCAGTCGTACGACGTCACGGTCAACCATAACTGGACGGCGAGCACCGAAGAAGTCGGCACCGAAGTGTGCGACTGCGGTGCAAAGCGCACCAACCTCACGGGTCTCAACGATAAGATCGTCGTTGGCGCATGGGAAAATCCCGCGGCCATCGAGATCTCCGAGAATTCGCCCGCAGAGGCGCCTTCCAACGGCGAAAGCCAAGTCACCTACGGCGTGCTCGTCGCGGGTCAGTCCATGACGCTCACCCTTCAGATCGACGCGGCGGATGCATCCTCCACCTGGTTCACGCCCCTCATGGGCTTCCGCAACGGCGCGGACGGCGTCCTTCCCCGTGAAGACCTCTGGATCATCGTTGTCACAGCCGGCTATACCACGCCCGGCATGTCGGCAGGCGCCGCTCCTCAGGGCACGGCGACCGTGGACAGCCCCGAGTGGCAGGTCTACTACCGCGGCACGTCCTTCGGTTCCGAGCATATGCAGCCCTCGGGCGATAAGAAGGCGACCGTCGTCGTTCAGTACGACTATTCGAGCGACAGCATCATGACCATCCGTCATACGCTGACTCCTGCAGACGGCAGCGCGGCGAAGGAACTCGTGTATTCCGTGAAAGTTCCCAACGCTTCCTACGAGATCTGCGCTTACGGTGAGAAGTGCGAATACACCGTCACCGCCGTTGAGACGGTCATGAACACCTACATGACGGATTTCGTCGGCACCATCAACGAGAACAAGGTCCAGCCCGAAGGCAAGATGTTCGATACGTCGGGCGTCACCACGACGGCGACGATGAGCGACGGCAACGAGGTCAAGGATCTTTACAGCGCATACGCAATGCTGGACGGCGCAGTCGTCAACCTTCAGACCACGCCTCTTCAGGCAGGCATGACCGACTTCTACGTCGAGTTCGCAGGTCAGAAGTATTACCTCACTTCGGACGGCACGGCAGACGGCACGGACAGCGTCACCGTCCTTCCCTCTCAGTTCACGCAGGTAGCGGCATCGGCTGTCGTCAAGGATGTCGTGTTCGATGCAACGGACGTTACCTTCGACTATGCGGTCAACGCAGCCGAAGATGCAGTCGAGATCGTCGCTGTCGTCACCGGCACGGAAGAAGAACCTGTCTATCCTAAGTCCACCGTGCTCACCGCGGCGCAGCAGACCGCGCTCGGCACGACGGCGAAGTCCTTCGTTTCCTTCAGGATCTATGCCCTTGCAGAGGGCGTGACGGAAGTCACCGTCGACAACGGCGGCTATGCAGTCCTGACGGACGGCGTCGTCGAAGTCGTGCTTCCCATTGTGGAAGGCACCAACTACACGCTCACCTTCAAGGCGGGCGAAGAGACCGTGCAGACCGCTGCGGTCAACCTTGAAGATCTTGTCGAGCCCGAAGTCGGCGTGTATATTTCCGATTCCGACTTCACGCTTGACGCAGGCGGCAGCTACACCGTCGTCTATACGAACGTTCCCGCCGATGCGGACGACTATCAGATCCTCACCATTTCCGACCGTGCGACCGTTGCAGAGATCCAAGACGAGATCGAGGCAGAGGGCGAGTACACGGCAGTCAGAAATCAGATCTGGATCTCCAAGGTCGAATGGACGGCGGCAGGCCTCGAAGTGACGTACCGCTTCGCTCCCGCATCCCTTGCCAACCTTACGGCAGACAACGTGACCCGTCTTGTCTCCCTCAGAGATGCAGAGGGCGAAACGCAGGCAGAGTACTATATCTACTTCAACATGAAGTTCAGCGATGAGCCTACGGGCGAGGTCGCGAAGGTCGCCGACGGCGTCTACGTCTATGTCAACCGCGACAAGATGTATGTCATGAAGGCGTTCTCCGCGGAGGAAGTCAACGGCAAGCTCGAATACGGTCAGCTCACCTTCGACGTCTCCCTGAACATTCAGAACTCCGTCGGTGAGTCGTACGCGCTCGACGCTTCCGCAAGCGCAAGCGGCGTCAGCCTCGATGCGAAGAATACGCTCACCAATGCTTCCACGACTTCGGGCAAGCTCGTCGCGCTCGGCAGAGTGGGCGATTCGAGCGACTACGACTACGGCGCGCTCCTCATGGTCGAGTTCTCCGTGACGACGCTCGGTCTCAGGGCGGAAGACGCAGAACAGGTCTTCTACTTCACCTCAAACGAAGATACCGAAAACGGTCAGGACAGTTATGTCGTCTACACCGTCGGCAATGAAGTCGAAGGGAAATTCGAAGCCAACGTCATCACCTCCGAGGAAGTCACGCCTACGGGCGAACGCGCAACGCTTCAGGAACAGTCCTGCATGAAGAACGGATATGCCGCTTACACCTACGGCGAGACCGGCTTCAAGTACGGCGCGCTTGTCGAGTATGCAACGGGCGAGCACACCTTCCCCGCATACGACGAGAACAACGAGGCGGTCTGCTCTTCGTGCGGCGCAGTCAAGACGAAGTACGACCTTGGCAACGGAACGTACACCGAGATCGTTCTCCTTTCCGTCGGCGATGCCGATCCTATCCGCAATGTAGAAGCCGACGGCGGCTGGTGGGTCGATACCACGGAAGCTACCATTCTTAGTGGTAACTTTACGATCAGATACACCTGGAAGAGCGGGGAAACAGACAAGTATGTCGGAAACGGCGCGATCATTATTAGCAACGCGAACCCTGCAAAAGGCGTAGCGGACGCCGTCAAGAAGCGCTTCCTCGAGGGCGCTACCAACGAAGCTTACGGATCGCTCGAAGGTCTTACCAACGATACGCTTGTTTCCGAGACCACGAAGGTCACTTACGAGATCCTCAGGAATGGTGAGGCCGCAACGTTTGCCGATGCGGAGGGTGCAGACTGGACCGATGCAGGATTCAGCGTCATTATTACGAGAATTGGCACGACGCTCACCATCGAAGAGTATGCGACGGCGGCGAACGGTGATGTGTGGACGTCGCTCACGACGATCACCAACTTCACGACGGGCGACCTCGCAACTTGCCTGGGCGGTCACATCTTCATGGTCACGAATATGACCGTGACCGTTGGCGAGGTTACTACCATTGTTAACGAGAGAATTGATGAGCCCGTTGTCTTTGCCAGCTGGTACGAAGTTCCTGCCGCACTTTCGCAGGGCAGAACGCTTACCGTTTGGGGCAGCCAGGAAGGCAAGGCAGAAGCAAACTTTCATTCGATAGTTTGGGAGATCCGTCAGGGTTTCACGGGTCGTACCGATGCTTATGGTTGGACGTTTGATCCGGGCAACGAGTATGCGGCTACTTCTCAGATCGGTGCAAACTACAGCGTGACATCAATCACTTATAATGGTGAGAATTATACGCTTGGTGCAGTTGACGCAAATCTGATTGCGCTCGCAAGTGCTTGCGATTACACGATCACTTTCAATTGGGCTACTGCAAAGACCGTCCTTGTAACCGTTGAGCTTGATAACGGAACGAATAACTTCGAGTGCACATATTCGCTCCCTGTTACCGGTGAAAATGTGAATGTTCTCAATATCCATCTCACGAACGAGGCGGCTATGGAGTACTTTACGGTCGACGGCTTCACGCTTGCGTAACAACATCTAAGACAACTTCATAAGTTGTGAACGAAAGGGGGCTCCCGCACGCGCGGGAGCTCTCTTTTTATGAGTTGAGGCAAATTTCTAAATTTAAGCCCTCCCTGTGTAAGGGAGGGTGCCGAACGGAGTGAGGCGGGAGGGTTGTAAAGGCAGGCGTCGTACGGACGCAACAACCCCTCCGTCAGGCTCGTTCCTCGCCTGCCACCTCTCCATGCGCAGGGCAGGCTGTCATATGGAAACTCCTCCCGTAAATTTCCCAAAATTCCTTAACTTCCTTTCAAAATCGGTTGACAAGCCCATAAAAGTGTGGTAAACTTCCGTTGTATCCTCGGAAGGGGGTAATTTTTTTGTATGGAGTTTATTTCGCATGGCTACCAAATCCACGAGAATGAAGATCACGTTTGAATGCACGGAATGCAAAAACAGGAATTACGACAGCTTCAAAAATAAGCGCAACGACCCCGACCGTCTTGAGCTCAAGAAGTACTGCCCCGTCTGCAAGAAGCACACCGTGCATAAGGAATCGAAGTAATAGTCCGCGCTTTTTCGCGCATTGGAGTGAATGAGAATGCAAAAGTCCAACGACAGCACCGAAAAGCTCGACGTCAAAAAGCAGGACGCGTCCAAGAAGCCCGTAAAAAAGGGGGATAAGAAGCCCAACATTTTCGTCCGCGCGGGCAGAAAGATCAAAGAGACGTTTTCCGAGCTCAAGCGCGTCACCTGGCCCACCCTTCCCAAGGCGCTCAAAGCGACGGGCGTCGTGATCGTGATCGTGCTCATCTTCCTTATCGTCGTCACGGCGATCAACTTCGGCTTCTCCGAACTTCTGGAGTTGCTGACCGGCCTCGGAGACAAGATCTAAGTTATGGCAATGACAGACAGCGAGCCCAAGTGGTATATCCTTCATACCTATTCGGGTTATGAATCGATGGTAAAAGACAGCCTTTTGCGGCTGATCGAGAACAACAATCTGAGCGACAGTATCGTCGACGTCAAGATCCCCACCGAACAGACCATCGAAGAAAAGGCGAACGGCAAGAAGAAGGTCGTTGAGCGCAAGCTCCTGCCCTGCTATGTCTTCATCAAGATGGTCTATTCCAACCAGCTTTGGTATCTTGTGACCAACACCCGCGGCGTGACGGGCTTCTGCGGCCCGCAGGGGCGCCCCATCCCCATGCGCGAGGACGAGATCAGAAGGATGCGCCTTGAGGAGTACGTCTCCGACGCCGACTTCAAACCGGGGGATAAGGTCGCCATCGACAACGGCCCTCTGGAAGGCTTCGAGGGGACCATCGTCGAGCTCAACGACGAACAGCAGCACGCGAAGGTGGATATCCTCATGTTCGGCCGCCGGCAGGAAGTCGAGGTCGAGTATATCCAGATGCGCAAACTGCCCGAAGGCGCGCCCGAAGCGGCGGAAGAGCCCGAGGCATAACAATTCGGCGAATCGCCCTTCGGGGCATTTCGATAACGTGGGAGAGACGGCAAATCTAAATTTCGGCCGCCTTGCAGGTACCACGAATACGGAGGAACAATATGGCTAAAAAGATCACTGCGGTAGTCAAACTTCAGCTCCCTGCAGGAAAAGCGACTCCCGGTCCTCCCGTCGGTTCGACGCTCGGCCCGCACGGGATCAACATCCCCGGTTTCACCAAGGAGTTCAACGCGAAGACGGCAGGTCAGGAGGGGCTCATCATCCCCGTCGTCATGACCATCTATCAGGACCGTTCGTTTACGTTCGTCCTCAAGACGCCTCCCGCTCCCGTCCTCATCAAGAAGGCGCTGGGGCTCGAGACCGCTTCGGCTACGCCCAACAAGGTGAAGGTCGGTAAGCTCACCAAGGCGCAGGTCGAGGAGATCGCAAAGACCAAGCTTCCCGATCTCAACTGCACTTCGCTCGAGAGCGCGATGAGCATGATCGCAGGTACGGCGCGCAGCATGGGCGTGACCGTCGAGGACTGAGTATTAAGGAGAATGTGGGAGAAGGCGCAGCCTTCGTTCGACCACCAGGAGGTAATTGATGAAATACGGTAAAAAGTATGCCGAGAGCTTGAAAGCTTACGATAAGACCCGCCCCTATGACGCGGCAGAAGCCGTGAATATCGTTTTGGGCAACGCAAAGGCAAAGTTCGACGAGACGATCGAGCTGCATGTGAGACTGGGCATCGACCCCCGCCAGGCAGACCAGCAGGTCCGCGGCGTGCTCGTGCTCCCTCACGGCACCGGTAAGACGAAGAAGGTGCTCGTCGTCGCCAAGGGCGAACGTGCAGACCAGGCAAAAGAGGCAGGCGCAGATTTCGTCGGCGCGGAAGAGATGATCCAGAAGATCCAGACGGAGAACTGGTTCGGCTTCGACGTCATGATCACGACGCCCGACATGATGGGCGTGGTCGGCCGCATCGGTCGTATCCTCGGCCCCAAGGGGCTCATGCCCAACCCCAAGAGCGGTACGGTGACGATGGACGTCGCCCGCGCCGTGCAGGAAGTGAAGGCAGGTAAGGTCGAGTACCGTCTCGATAAGACGGCGATCATCCACTGCCCCATCGGCAAGAAGAGCTTCGGGAATGAAAAGATCCTCGACAATTTCACGGCGCTCATGGACGCCATCGTCCGTGCAAAGCCCGCCGCAGCCAAGGGTCAGTACGTCAAGAGCGTTTCGCTGTCCTCGACGATGGGCCCCGGCGTCAAAGTCGCCTACAACAAGGGCTAAACTTGCATTTTCTGCGCAAAATCGCTTGACGAACGGCGCGCAGATATGCTAAACTGACACAAGAAAACGATACCGCAGACAACGGGTGCCGCATTTTGGCTCAATATCCCGTCGAGGTAACGAACAGCTATGGTCATGCCATGCGCTTCGTCCCGCTGCGGTACGGAGCGCATTTTTGCTTTCCGCGCAGTTGCACGGCGCGGGGAAGCGGGAATGAGGTTTCCTAAGGAGGTAAACATGTCGGCAAATTTTGAAGCAAAGAAAGCGGTCGTCGAAGAGATCAAGGAAAAGATCAACGCCAGCAAGTCCGTCGTCCTCGTTCAGTACGACAGGCTCACCGTGGCGGAAGTCACCGACCTTCGCAACCGGTTCCGCAGCGCTTCGAGCGAGTACAAGGTGTATAAGAACACCCTCGTGAGAAAGGCGTTCGACGAACTGGGCGTGAACGACTTCGACAACGACCTCAACGGCGCGACGGCATTCGTGTTCTGCCCCGACGAGACGAGCGGCTGCTCCATCCTCGCCAAGGCAGTGAAGGATGCGCCCGCACTTGAGAACAAGCTCGTTCCCAAGAGCGCCTATGTGAACGGCGCCTATGTGGACAAGGCAGGTATCAAGAAGCTGGCTTCCATCCCCTCGAGAGAGGTGCTCATCGCCAAGATGCTCGGGTGCCTGCAGGCTCCCATCGCAAATCTCGCCTATGTGCTGGGCGCGATCGCGAAAAACAAGGAATAATTTTCTTAAAAAAACCGGAGGGTAATCAAAATGGATGTTCAGAAGCTGATCGAAGAAGTCAAGGCAATGAGCGTGGTCGAACTCAACGACCTCGTCAAGGCACTCGAAGAGGAGTTCGGCGTGAGCGCTGCGGCTCCCGTTGCAGTTGCAGGCGCAGTTGCGGCTGAAGCTGCTCCCGCAGAGGAAGAGAAGACCGAGTTCAACATCGTCCTCAAGGACATCGGCGCCAACAAGATCGGTGTCATCAAGGTCGTCCGCGAGTTCACGGGTCTCGGCCTTGCAGAAGCCAAGAAGGCAGTCGAAGCGCTCGGCGTGCTCAAGGAAGCAGTTCCCAAGGCAGACGCAGAGGCAGCCGTTGCCAAGCTCAAGGAAGCAGGCGCTACCGCAGAGCTTCAGTAAAAGAAAAATACCGCTCCGCAAGGAGCGGTTTTTCTTTTGAAAGGCGGGCGCACACGCATTT
Source organism: uncultured Clostridia bacterium (assembly GCA_944376295.1). Classification (GTDB taxonomy): domain Bacteria; phylum Bacillota; class Clostridia; order Christensenellales; family Borkfalkiaceae; genus Gallimonas. The sequence continues at coordinate 139,111 of CALWCE010000002.1, read as the reverse complement.
TTCACGCTTTCTTCCGCAAAAGCACTTGACGAACGTGCCGAATACGGGTAAAATATCAGTAATAACCGCACGGCATCCCGTGCCGTGTTCCGGAGGTCATATTCGTGAAAAAGATCCACCGCATTTTATCCGTTGTCTCTGCGGCAGTCGTCTCGGCGGCGGCGTGCGCCATGTTCGCCGGCTGCGACAGCGCAGAACCTGAAGTCACCATCACTTATTCCTTCCTCGGCGAGGACTACGAAGTCGAATATACGCTTTCGCGCAAGGGTGCGCCCCAGACGGTGCAGCACTTCATCGAGCTTGCGGACGCCGGCTATTACGACGGCACCTGCATCCACTCCTACGAGTCCAGCTATCTCTACGGCGGCGCGTACGTCTATAACGAGGAGACGAAGTCCATCGTCGAAAAAGATTATTACAACGAGGTCAAAGACCTCAAGCTCACGCAGACCGTCTACACGCTGGGCGAGGACGGCAAGCGCGGCGAACCGCTCTATACCGTCCGCGGCGAGTTCTCGGAAAACGGCGTGAAGGGGAATACCAAGACGCTGACGCATCAGCAGGGTGCGCTTGCGATGTATTATACGAGCAAGGGCGACAGCCGTGTGCGCGTCGGCACCATCCGTTCGGACGGCGGCAGCGACAACAACGGCGAAGAATATCAGTCGGGCGATTATTACAAGTATAACTGCACGACGTCCATGTTCTACACCTTCACGGGCGCGGGGACGCTCCCCGAGCTCGACAAAGTTCGCGCCGTCATCGGGATGGTCACCCATTACGGTCAGCTCCAGGAGCTTCTCGACGCCGTCAGCGACTATTGCGAGACGCTGGACAGCGAAGACGACTTCACGAAGGAGACGGCAGTCTATGTCAACGAGCACGACCCTTACGATGCCGTGACGGGAACGACGACGTTCTCGGGCGAGAACATCCGCGCGGCTTATTATGTCCCGGTCGAGCCCATCATCGTCAAGTCCGTCGAGGTCACCAAATACTGATATCCGCGATCTTTTTCGCCCCGCTGTTTACGGCGGGGCGTTATTTTATGGCGAAGGAAGGATGTTGCACACCCGTCCGTCTTCCGTTTCGACGGTGAAATATCTGACGTCGAAGACGCGTTCGCGGCGCGCATAGACGAGCCCCACGCGGTCTTCCTCCTCCGCGAGCACGACGGAGCGGAAGCCGCCCAGATACTCTGCAAGGGCGTCCGCGTCGAGTTCGGGCGAGAGGAAGGGGGAGGCGTCCAGCCCTAAGAGCACGCTTTCGAAGAGGGCGAGCGCGAAGGTGGCGGGGGTGGGACCGCGCGCCGCCCTGAGCGTGCAGGAGGCGAGCGTGCCCTCTTTCCATTCGCAGAGCGCGGTGTGACCGCGGCTGTCGCGGAAGGGAACTTCGGCGCGGAGCACGCCGCCCGTCTCCAGAACGCGCCCGTCCGTCAGGACGACGGTCTCCCCCTGCCGCGTAAGGAGGGCAAAGCCCGTCTCTCCCGCAAGCAGGAAGCCGTCGTCCTGCGCAAGGAAGGAGCATCCTTCCAGCTCGTCGGGAAGGGAAACGAGATGCGTGCCGCCCGCTTCGGAGATATCCAGGAACAATTTCCCCTGCCGGAACAGCGTGAGCCGCGCGCCGTTCACCCGTTCCTGCCTGAGCACTTTGAGGCTTTGGTCGGCGCGGCAGAACCCGCCCGCATAGAGGGCGGCGGTCTCCCTTCCGCTCAGGTGATAGAGGGCGAATCCGGGCGGAGGAGATAAAAGAAAGTCCTCGTCGATGCAGAAGCTCACGGGGAGATATCCCCCGAGCGGAGCGAGCGTGCAGAGGACGCCGTCTTCGGGGTCCAGTTCGGCGGAGCGTTCGAAGCCGTCCACGATCCCGAGCGTCATGCCGCCGAGCGTGAGGATGCACTTCCGTTCCGCCAAAAAAAGTATCCGCATACCGCTATTAGATGTATAAACGCACAAAATTATGTCAAGAACAGAGGAGAAACGGGGATCCCCCGTGCGGAGGCAGCGATGAACAAGATCAACGGTTATACGGAAGAAGAGGCGGCGGGGCTCATCGAGTACATTTATACGGGCAGGAACGCGGGCAAGACGCTCTCGTACCTCTTCGAAACGTACGGAAGAGCCCACAGCCGCGCCAAGGGCAGCGTGCGCAACTATTACTACGCTTTTCTCAAAAAGCAGGACGACGAGCGCGTCAGGCGCATCCTCGCGGGCAAAGACCTGCGCGCGGGAACGGTGAGACCCTTTACGGAGGAGGAGACGGACGGGATGCTCCGCGCCATCTTCCGCGAACGCGCCAAAGGGTATTCGGTGCGGCGCGCCATCATGCATGCCGCGGACGGCGACGCGAAGAAGATGCTCAGGATGCAGAACAAGTATAGAAATCTCCTGAAAAAGCAGCCCGAGCGGCTGGAACGGGCGGCAAAAGAGGCGGGCGTTCCCGCGGGCAGCGAGTTTTTGCAGCGCCGCCTCGAGCAGGAGATCGACGCCCTCTACCGCCGCATCGCGGGGGAACTGCGGCGCGAGAATGAGGCGCTGCGCGCAGAACTTGAAAAACTGCACCGGGAACGCGGCGAATAATCGGGAGATCTTTTCACAAACTATCCGGTGCGGGGGAACGCCCGCAAAGGAGCCGATATGGAAAAAATGTTCTGCCTCGGGCTGGCGCTGGGTGCGCTCGGCGGCGCTTTGGCCGTCTCCAACAGCTGCAAGATGCGCTCGCTCGTCAAAAAGAGCCAGGAAGACTTTCTCGACAAGCTGGACGACGCGGTCGACAAGCGCCTCGAATGCTTCGAGAGAAAAAAGAGAGACCGCGACTGAGCGGGGGGCTGCCTTCGGGCAGCCTTTTTTGCGCTTTGCTCCGCGCCTTCGGGCGGGCGGGGTTCGCGTCTTACGCGCCTTCGGGCGGGCGGTTTCTCATTATTTCCAAAAAAGCTTGCCTTTGCGCGGGAAATATGCTACAATCAAGGCATGACCGAGAGGATCGTCGCATTGGACATCGGGGATAAGCGCATCGGCGTCGCGTTCAGCGACCCGTTCGGCGAGTACGCCGTGCCGGGGGATACCTACTTCCGCACGGGGGACTTCGAGCGTGACGTTGCCGCCATGCAGGCGCTTGCGGAGCGGGAGAACGCTTCTGCCGTCGTCTGCGGGCTGCCCCTCAACGCCGACGGCACCGAGAGCGTGCAGACGCGCAAGACGGCGCGCTTTATTTCGGCGCTTCGGGAACGGCTCTTGATCCCCGTCTATGAAGAGGACGAGCGCTACACGACGCGCGAAGCGCGGCGCGACCTTGTCTTTACGGGCGTGAGCTCCAAAAAGGACAAGAAAAACAAGCACATCGATTCGCTTGCCGCGGCGTACATCCTCGAAGGATTTTTATCAAGACGCAAAAAGGAGAAAACGGCAATGAGCTTCAAGGAAGAGAACAACGATTACGAGGACGGCGACAACATCGTCGAACTCATCGACGAGGACGGCAACACGCTGCGCTACGAGCACGTCGGCACCATCGAATACAAGGGCGAATGGTACTGCTTCTTCACGCCCGTTCTCAATGTGGAGGAAGCGGGCGAGGACGAAGGCGAGGAAGTCGCCGTCTTCCGCCTGGTGGGCGACGAGGACGACGAGCGCCTCGAGACCATCGACGACGACGCGCTGCTCGACGAGGTGTTCGCGGAATTCTGCAACCAGTACGAAGATTCCGAGGACGCCGACGAAGCGGCGATGCTCGAGCCCGACGAAGAGAACTGAGAACGCCGCGGGGAAGAGGGAAGGAAGATGACGTCTCAGCGCCGCACAGCGCAAAAACAGGCGGTATACGATGCGCTCCGTGCGCTCGATCATCCGTCGGCGACGGAAGTGTATGCGTATCTGCAGGGCAAAGAGCCCGCGGTCAGCCGCGGGACGGTCTTCCGCGTCCTTTCCGCCTTTTCGGAGAGCGGCAGGGTGAAAAAGCTCCGCCTCCTCGGCGACGAGGCGCACTACGATCATAACACTTCCTCCCACGCGCACGCGCGCTGCCGCCTCTGCGGCAGGGTGTGGGATCTGGAAAACGTTCCCGCGCCCCTCGCGCTGCCCGAAGGCTTTCTTTTGGAAGAGAGCGAGCTCGAAGTTTCGGGCGTGTGCGCCGCCTGCGCCGGCAAGGGGTGAGAAAATTTCAAAATTCCCCGAAAATTGCTTGCTTTTTTCGTATCTTCATGATATGATAGGACAAATATAACGCGAAGACGCGGAGCAGTACCCCCTTTTTTCCTGCTTTCAGAGAGCCGCCGGAAGGTGCGAGGCGGCAGAGGGGAGGGGCGAACTCACCGCCGAGCGGTCCGCCCGAACCAAAGTAAGGCGGAACGGCGTCCCCCGTTACAGGGAGAGGATATGGAAGTATCCGTCAAGCGGCGGGCATGCGCCCGCAATAAGAGTGGTACCGCGCGTGTTCCGCGTCTCTTTTTCGGAGGCGCGGCTTTTTTATTTCAAGTGAGGAGGGACTCATGGAGACCAACAAATACTGCAAACAATTCATCCTTCCGCCCGAGCGCTGCATGGCTTGGGCGGAGAAAGACATGGTGGAAAAAGCGCCCGTCTGGTGCAGCGTCGATCTTCGCGACGGCAACCAGGCTCTCATCGAGCCCATGTCGCTCGAGACCAAGCTCGAATTTTTCAAACTGCTCCTTCGGGTCGGCTTCAAGGAGATCGAGGTGGGCTTCCCCGCCGCGAGCGAGACGGAGTACGCCTTCCTCCGCGCCCTCATCGAACAGGGCCTCATCCCCGACGACGTCACCATCCAGGTGCTCACGCAGGCGCGCGAGCACATCATCCGCCGCACCTTCGAGGCGGTCAAGGGCGCAAAAAACGTCATCGTCCACGTCTATAATTCGACTTCCGTCGCCCAGCGCGAACAGGTCTTCAAAAAGTCCAAAGAGGAAATAAAGAGAATCGCCGTCGACGGCGCGAAGCTTTTGAAGCAGCTCACCGAAGAGGCGGGCGAAAATTACCGCTTCGAATATTCGCCCGAGAGCTTCACGGGCACCGAGCCCGAGTACGCGCTCGAAGTCGTCAACGCCGTCCTCGATATCTGGCAGCCCACGGCAGAGAGGAAGGCGGTCATCAACCTTCCCTCCACGGTGGAAAACGCCATGCCGCACGTCTACGCGCAGCAGATCGAGTACATGCACAAGCACATGAAGTACCGCGAGAACGTCGTTCTCTCCCTTCATCCCCACAACGACCGCGGCACGGGCGTCGCGACGGCGGAGTTCGGGCTCCTTGCGGGCGCCGACCGCGTCGAAGGCACCCTCTTCGGCAACGGCGAGCGCACGGGCAACTGCGATATCGTCACCCTCGCCATGAACATGTATTCGCAGGGCGTCGATCCCGGGCTGGATTTTTCCGATATGCCCTCCATCGCGGACGCCTACGAGCAGTTCACCACGCTCAAAATTTCTCCCCGTCAGCCCTACGCGGGCGAGCTCGTCTTCGCGGCGTTCTCGGGCTCCCATCAGGACGCCATCGCAAAGGGCATGCACTGGCGCGCCGAGCACGGCGGCGGCGTGTGGGATGTTCCCTATCTTCCCATCGACCCGCGCGACGTCGGCCGTATCTACGATTCGGACGTCATCCGCATCAACTCGCAGTCGGGCAAGGGCGGCGTGGGGTACGTCCTCGAACAGTGCTACGACATCAAGCTCCCCTCCAAGATGCGCGAGGCGATGAGCGCCCTTGCAAAGCACGTCTCGGACGAGCAGCACAAGGAACTCAAACCGCAGGAGCTCTTCAAGCTCTTCTGCGACAAATTCTTAAGCGCCCGCGGCCGCTTCGACGTCGGCGAGGTGCACTACAAGCAGGAGAACGGCATCACCGCCATCGTGGAAGTGAAGGACGGCAAGGACATTGTCACCGTCACCGCGACGGGCAACGGCCGCCTCGACGCCGTTTCGAACGCCCTCAAACAGTACTTCGGCATCGATTATGTTTTGACGGGCTACGAACAGCACGCGCTCGCTTCGGGCTCCTTCGCGCAGGCGCTTTCCTACGTCGCCGTCGAAAAGGACGGAAAACTCTTCTGGGGCGCGGGCGAGAACAGCGACATCATCCGCTCGTCGGTGTATGCGCTCGTCTCGGCGCTCAACAACTACTTTGCAAGCCGCAGCTGAGCTGCCCTCTGCGATATCCGCGGCACCGCGCGTCCCTTGCGGTGCCGAATTTTATAAAAATTTTCCCCGACCCCTTGACAGAACGGCTGTATCGTGATACAATTATGACAGAGGTCACAGATACAACAAAATTGGTGCGCACAATGGAAATTCATCTGACCGGTAAAAAAAGCATCTATGAGGAGATCATGGAGACGGTCGAGCGGTATATCTCGCTCGGCGTTTTGAAGGACGGAGACCGTCTGCCCAGCGTCCGCAATCTGGCGCTCAAGCTGGGCGTCAACCCCAACACCGTCGCGCGGGCGTACTATGCCCTCGAGGCGGAGGGCGTCATCCGCTCCATCCCCAAGAAGGGGGTGTTCGCTTGCGGGGCGGAAAAGCCCGATCCCGTCAAGGCGGAGGCGCGCTCCCGTCTCATCGTGTTCCGCGAGGCGGGGCTCTCCAAAGAGGACGCGCTCGCCCTCGTCGAAGAGGTGTACGGCGGCTGATGCCGCACGGAGTAAGTTATGATCGAGATCAAGGGATTAGGGAAAAGTTACGGGCCGAAGAAGGTCCTTGAAAACGTCAATGTAACGGTGCCCGACGCTTCGGTGTTCGGGCTCGTCGGCATCAACGGCGCGGGCAAGACGACGCTCCTGCGCATGATGGCAGACGTCTTGCGCCCCGACGAAGGCACGGTCGAATACGACGGGGAAAACATCGCGGGCAACGCGAAAAAGCGCAAAGAGCTCTTCTTCCTGCCCGACGAGCCCTACTACACGGCGGGGACGACGGTGGAAAAGCTCGTCGCGCTCTACAAGAGCTTTTATGCCTTCGACGACGAGCTCTTTGCCCGTTACGAAAAGCTCTTTTCGCTCGAACGCCGCACGCCCATCCGCAATTTCTCCAAGGGCATGAAGCGGCAGGCATTCGCGGCGCTCGCGCTCGCGTGCAGGCCGAAGTATCTCCTCCTGGACGAGGCGTTCGACGGGCTCGACCCCTTGGCGCGCCTCGAACTCAAGCGCGGCATCATCTCGCTCGAGGGGACGACCGCCGTCATCTCCAGCCATTCGCTGCGCGAGCTCGAAGACATCTGCTCGGGCTTTGCGCTCCTCGACGGCGGCGCCGTCGCCGACGCGGGCGACCTTGCGGAAACGCTCGCTCAGGTGCATAAGTTCCAGGCGGCGTTCGAAGAGCCCGTCCCGCGCGAACGCTTCCCATTCGAGTGCCTCGCCTTCGAGAGCGAGGGGCGGGTGGTGCGCTTCGTCGTCCGCGGCGAGCGCGAAGAGATCGTCTCGGCGCTTAAGGCGCTTTCGCCCATCTTTGTGGAAGAGATCAAAGTCGACTTTGAGGAGCTCTTCCTCTGCGAAGTCAAGAGCAGGGGGTATCTGTCATGAAAAAGCCGCTTTTGCACGAACTCAAACGCGATCTTCTGCCCCTCGTCGTGTTCATCGCCATCGCCGTCGTCATTGCCGTCGGCGTTGCTATGTCGTCGAATTATACGCGAGATACCGGCAGCGAGATCGTTCGCTATCAAAACAGCAGCATCGCATGCAGCGCAGTCATCCTCTGCATCCTCTGCACGGTGATCCCCGTGCTGCAATTTTCCTACCGCATGAAGCAGCGCAGCGTCGATCTCTGGTACTCGCTGCCCATCACGAGGAAGCAGCTCGCCTTTGTGCGCACGGTGGGCGGGCTCGTCCTCACCCTCGTGCCCTTTACGCTCGCCTATTGGCTGTCGGCGGCGGCGATCGCTCTCCGCGGCTCCGAGCTGCATTACTTCTATTATCTTCCCGCATACGGGCTCCTGCTCCTTCTGGGGGCGGGTCTCTTCGGAGTCAACGCCTTCCTCTTCACGCGCGGCAACACCGTGGCGGACGGCATCGTCTTTATCGCCGCCTGGGCGTGCGCGCTGCCTCTCGTGAATATGTGCGTCTTCATGTCGGTCCCGAGCTACGAATTTTCCGTCGGCGGGGAACACCTCACAGGGGATGCGCTCGGCATGCTGCTCTTTACCTACAGCCCCGTCTCCACGGTCACGAATCTCATGCACGAATGGATCATGGAGGGGCGGCTGGAAGAACTGATCCGGATCGGGAATTCTCTCGCGTGCTACGAGTATCCCGTGCGCTTCGCGTTCTTGTTTGCGCTTTTTTTCGGGCTTGCGGAGTCGGCGGCGGCATATCTTTCGCTCTTCCTGTTTGCCGATCGGGACAAGTCGGAAAACGCCGCGCAGGTCTCCTCCTCGTGGTGGGGCTATAAGGTCATCATCCCCGTCTATGCGATCGCGGTCTATGCGGCGCTCGTCGCCGCGTTCGGCGTGGGCGGAGAATGGGACGTCGGGCTTTTGTATTATACCGTCATCACGGCGGCGGTCGTCTTTGTGCTCTACTTCATCTACCGCCGCTCCTTCCGTTTGAAGAAATGGGATATCATCATGGTCGCCGTCATCCTTGCGGCGGGGTTCCTCCTCGGCTGCATCCTGCACGGCATCGATCTTCTCATCTTGCGCCTCTCGGGGGGGATCGACCTTCTCTCCGTCCTTTCGGGAGCCGTTTAAAACCGATCATCCCATCCGCTATGCGCGCCGCCGCGGCAAAGCCGCGGCGGCGCTGCTTTTCTCTTTCCGCGCTGCAATTGGGTGCAATTTTCACACAACTTTCCCGTTCAGGGGTTGACAACGCTCCGAAAAATGTGTTATGATGGGTCAAAATACCCCTTGCGGCGGCGGGCTTTTGTGCCCTTCGTGCGCAAAAAAAGGAGGCAAACTATGGCTTTGAACGCGGAATACATCCAAAGAGAAGTGGAAGAACTTTCTGAAAAGTGCGCCACCTCCAGCCGCATCGACCCCGCCCTCTACACGAAGTACGACGTCAAAAAGGGTCTGCGCGATCTCAACGGCAAGGGCGTTTTGGCGGGCCTTACGGAAATTTCCGAAGTCAACGCGACGAAGGAAGTGGACGGCGTCACGGTGCCTGCGGACGGCGAGCTCTTCTACCGCGGCTACAACGTGAAGGACCTCGTGCGCGGTTCCTTCCGCGAGGGGCGCTTCGGCTTCGAAGAGGCGGCGTACCTGCTTATCATGGGCGAACTCCCCACCGAAAAGGAGCTCAACGATTTCTGCGAGCTGCTTGCGGAATTCCACACGCTGCCCAAGAACTTCGTGCGCGACGTCATCATGAAGACGCCCTCCGAGGACATGATGAACACCCTCATGCGCTGCGTTTTGTCCCTCTTCCCGTACGACCCCGCGCCCAACGACACGTCTCTTCCCAACGTCATGCGGCAGTGTTTGCAGCTTCTCGCCGAATTCCCCATCTTCTCGGTGTATAGCTATGCGGCGTCCAACTTCTACAACAACGACGATTCCCTCGTCATCCACCGCCCGCGCGCCGATTACTCGACGGCGGAAAACATCCTGCACATGCTGCGGCAGGATACGAACTTTTCCCGCCTCGAAGCCAAGGTGCTCGATATGGCGCTCGTCCTGCACGCCGAGCACGGCGGCGGCAACAACTCGTCCTTTACGATGCACGTCGTCACCTCGTCGGGCACCGATACCTATTCCGCGATGGCGGCGGCGCTCGCCTCGCTCAAGGGCCCCCGCCACGGCGGCGCCAACATCCGCGTCGATCAGATGTTCGCCGATATGAAGAAGAACATCGACGTCTCGAGCGACAAGGCGATCGCGCAGTACCTTGAAGACCTTCTGGAAGGCAAGGCGTTCGACGGCGCGGGGCTCATCTACGGCATGGGCCACGCCGTATACAGTATCTCCGACCCGCGCGCCCGCATCTTCAAGGGCTTTGTCGAGCAGCTCGCGAGGGAAAAGGGCCTCGAGAAGGAGTACGCCCTCTATGCGAAGGTCGAAGAGCTCGCACCCGAGATCATTGCGAAGCGCCGCAAGATCTACAAGGGCGTTTCGGCGAACGTCGACTTTTACAGCGGCTTTGCCTACCGCATGCTGGGCATCCCGACCGAACTCTTCACGCCCATCTTTGCGATCGCGCGCGTCGCGGGCTGGAGCGCCCACCGCATGGAAGAGCTCGTGAGCGCGGGCAAGATCATCCGCCCCGCCTACAAGTCCGTCGCGCCCCGCCGCGAATACGTCCCCATGAAGGACCGCGGCTGAGCGGCATCATTTTGTAGATCAAATCAGAAGCGCCGCGGGGCTGCCATCCGGCAGCCCCGCGGCGCGGTTTTTATGGTTCGCTCGATTTGAAGGGCGTGTTTTTCAGGTCTGTCTTTGCATAACGGAAGCGCAGGAGGTTGATCTGCCGTTTTTCTTCGTCGATCTCATAGACCGCGAGGTAGTTCCCGACGGGCGCATGACGGATGCGCGCATCTTGGATGAAAAACAGCGAACAATCGGAAAAAGCATAGGGATAGGCGCAGACCCGCTCCATCGTCTGCTCCAACGAATCGAGCAACGCCGCTGCGGCTTGCGGGTTGCAGAGCTCGTCCGAAATATAGGCGAGCGTCTCGTCGATGTCCTGCAAGGCAAGCGGGGTCAGAAAGTAGCGAAAGTCACTTGGCATACTTTTCCCTCATCTTGGCAAGGGCAGAGGGGCCGTCCAAAAGCTCTCCGCGGTCGGCCTGCGCCTTCCCTTCCATGATCTTGGCGTGCAGTTCCGAGCGTGCAAGCTGCTGTTCATACGCCGCCATGCTCATGACGACCATGTCGCCGTACCCGTTTTTGGTGATGAAGATGGGTTCGTCCGACTGATTGCACAGTTCGGAGAGTTTGGCGGTATTCCGCATATCGCGGATGGGAATGATCTTGGGCATCGGGTACCTCCTTCGCTAATATCATATCTATGCCACAATAATAGCATAATTATGCTAATTTGTCAAGGGGGTATTTCTCACGGCATTTGTTTTGCGAAGCAAAAGAAATGCGTGAACATATCTCGTATGCGATCCGTTCCGTGCCGTCGTCGATGGTGATGGTGCCGCACGGCACAAAGCCCAACTTTTCGAGCGCCCCGCGCATGGGGGCGTTGTCGCGGTGGGTGTCGATGCGAAGATCGTCCGCCCGCGCCGTGCAGAATTCGACGACGCGCCGCACAAAGCCGCCCTTCCCCGCGGAAGCCACGCGGTGGATGACGCCGTACTGCGCACTGTCCGTCAGCCATTTGCCGTCGATGGCGCGGTAGGCGGGCTCTTCGCCCACGAAAAAGACGAAGGCGCCCAAAAGCTCGCCTCCGTCCTCGATCAGGTGCATCCGCGCCCTTTTGATATCTTCCTGAAGGAGGGCGCGGGGAGGGTATTGTTCGCCCCACTGCCCGCCGTTGCCGTGCTCCCGCATGAACGCCCGCGCCTGTGCATACAGCGCTTCCAGGCGTTCTAAGTCCTGCTCTTTTGCCAAAACAACTTCCATAGCCGCTATTGTACGCGCTTTTGCCTAAGAAGTCAAGCGCGGCGGCGGTTTCTGCGGCACATTCGGCGCGGCGGCGTATTTCCTCGGCGTTCCCCGATCACGGGCGCACCGCGCGCGGCTCGAACCCGAGGCTGATGAGGATGGCGTTGTCGACGCGCGACATGGTGGCGGGCGGCAGCTCGCCGATGCGCGACATCAGCCGCTTCTTGTCGATGGTGCGGATCTGTTCGAGCAGGATGACGGAGTCCTTTGCAAGCCCGAAGGCGTGGGGGAGCTCGATGTGCGTCGGCAGCCGCGCCTTGTGGATGCGGCTCGTGACGGCGGCGGCGATGACGGTGGGGGAGTAGCGGTTGCCCGTGTCGTTCTGCACGACGAGCACGGGCCGCACGCCCCCCTGTTCGCTGCCCACCACGGGCGAAAGATCGGCATAGTAAAGTTCACCGCGTTTTACGTTCATCATGGCGTCCCTCTTTTGCGTCGGACTTCTTGCTATCATTGTATGTAGTGCGCTTTGCTCTTGGTCCGCCGCACCATGATGATGACCCGCGCGGGCAGCAATTATACCCCGCCGCGCAATTTTTCTTCGTTCCCGCGTGACAGAACGCCTTCCCCGTGTTATAATATAGGGCATGGAACTTACTGCAAAGAGTGCCGCACGGGCAAAACGAGGAACTTTGGCGAGCGTGGTCGGCATGGGGCTCAACCTGCTCCTCGCGGGCGCGAAGATCGCCGTCGGGGTTTTGTTCGGGCTCGTCTCCGTGCTCGCGGACGGCATCAACAATTTAAGCGACTGCGGCAGCAGCGCGGTGTCGCTCGTCTCCTTCCGTATCGCGGCAAAGCCCGCCGACAAGGAGCACCCCTTCGGGCATCAGCGGGCGGAGTACGTCGCCTCCATGATCATCGGCTGCATCATTTTAGCGCTCGCCGTCGGACTGCTGCGCGAATCTTTCGAGCGCGTCACGGCGGGCAGCTCCGCCTCGGCAGAGCCCCTCGTCTTTGCCGTCCTCGGCGTGTCCGTCCTCGTCAAGGGGGGCATGTTCTTCTTCTACCGCTTCATGTCCCGCTCGATGGGCGGTTCCGACCCGCTCCTTAGCGCCGCGAAGGACAGCGCCTGCGACTGCCTTGCAACGCTCGCCGCCATCGTCGGCACCCTCGTTTCGATGTATGCGAACGTCCCCTCGGCGGACGGCTGGGCGGGCATCTTCGTCGCCCTCTTCATCCTATGGCAGGGCGTCGGCGTGCTGCGCGAGGCGGGATCCAAACTGTTGGGGCAGGCGCCCGAAAGGGAACAGCTCGACGCGCTCCGCGCCTGCATCTTAAAGGGCGAGGGCGTTTTGGGCGTGCACGACGTGCGCCTCTTCAGCTACGGGCCCGAGCACCTCTTTGCGACCGCCCACGTCGAACGCGACGCGAGCGAGCCCGCGATGCTCTCCCATGAGGCGCTCGACCGCCTCGAACGGGAGGTGCGCGAAGAGCTCGGCATCGATCTAACGAGCCATCTCGACCCCGTCGACCTCAACGACGAGGAGGCGCAGCGGCTCGAAGCCGGGGTGCGCGTCAAAACGCAGGGGCTCTTCGAAGGGCTCGACCTGCACGATTTCCGTCTCGTGCGCGGCGCGAAGAAGACGCTCGTCTTCGAAGCCGCCGTCCCCTTCGACTGCAAGGCAAAGGACAAGGAGATCGCTTCCGCCCTCAAAGAGAAGGCGCTGGGGCTTGGCGATCTCGACTGTTCCGTCTGGGTGGAGCGGCAGTAAAACCGCCCGCCGCCGCACGGCTCTTCCCCAAAAATATCTTCTCACGCGAAAAAGCGCGCCGACTCCACACAAGCGGCGCGTTTTGTTTGTCTTTTTCCGAAAGAAATGGTATAATCATTTTGTATGACTTTCGCCGTCGGGTGAAAGAACAAGGAGATGGATATGGTAAAGATCGTCGTAGACGCGATGGGCGGAGACAACGCCCCCGAAGAGATCGTCAAGGGGGCGCTTCTGGCGCTTCGGGAACGGGAAAATTTTTCCGTCCTCTTCACGGGGGACGAGGGGCGCATCCGCGCCGAACTTGCAAAGACCCCGCACGACAGTGCGCGCGTGGAAGTAAGGCACTGCACCGAGGAGATCACCAACGACGACGTGCCGACGCACGCCATCCGCTCTAAGCGCGATTCCTCCCTCGTCGTGGGCATGACTCTCTTGAAGGAAGACCCCGAGGCGGCGGCGTTCGTTTCGGCGGGTTCGACGGGCGCCGTGCTCACGGGCGGCATCATGCTCATCGGGCGCATCAAGGGGGTCTTGCGCCCCGCGCTCTGCCCGGGCATCCCCAACGTGCGCGGCTCGCGGACGCTCCTTTGCGACTGCGGCGCCAACGCCGAGTGCAAGCCGCAGTACCTCGAACAGTTCGCCATCATGGCGTCCGCCTACGGCAAGGCAGCCTTTCATATGGAGCACCCCCGCGTGGGCTTGCTCACCAACGGCACCGAAGAACACAAGGGCGACACGCTGCATCAGGAGGCGCATCAGCTCTTGAAAGCCAACCCCAACATCGAGTTCGCGGGCAACATCGAAGGGCGCGACATCATGTTCGGCGACGTGGACGTCGCCGTTGCCGACGGCTTCTCGGGCAACATCGCCTTAAAGTCGGTGGAAGGCTGCGGCAAGACGGTCTCCGCCATTCTAAAGCGCGAGTTCAAGAAAAATCTTGCCTCCAAGCTTGCATACCTCTGCGCGAGGAAGCAGATCAAGGGGCTTGCGGATATGCTCGATTACGCCAAGCTCGGCGGCTCCGTCTTTCTGGGGCTCAAGAAGGTGGTCGTCAAATCGCACGGCTCCTCCAAAGCCAACGCCATCTGCCCCTCCGTCATCCAGGCGCTCGACGCCTACAACAACCGCCTCGTCGAGACCATCGAGGAGATGCTCACCTCGGGTGCGCTCGAAAAACAGGATGCGTAACGGCGAAGATCTGAGCGCGGGCGAGCTCGAGGCGGCTCAGCAAGCGATCGGTTATCCCTTCCGGAATCTCGAGCTTTTAAAGGCGTGCTTCACGCACCGCTCCTATTCCAACGCCTTCGGCGGGAAGGACAACGAGCGGCTGGAATTTTTGGGCGACGCCGTTCTGGAGCTTGCCGTCACCGAAGAGCTTTTCCGTTCCGACGAAAACCGCGAAGGGGTGCTCACCGACCGGCGGCAGCAGCTCGTCTCGCAGTCCGCGTTGGAGGCGGCGTGCGACAGGGCGGGGCTCATGCGCTTTCTGCGCCATTCGGGCGGAGAGAAGAACCTCGGCGGCAAGACGCGCTCCAACCTCTTCGAAGCGGTCATCGGGGGCATCTACCTCGACGGCGGCATGCAATGCGTCCGCTCCTTTTTAAAGCGCTATCTCATGGTCTGCCCGACGGAAAATCATAAGACGCTCCTGCAGGAATATGTGCAGGAGCGCGAAAAGAGGACGCCCGTCTATTTGACGGAGGCGCGGGGAGAGGGCTATCTGAGCACCGTCACGGCGCTCGGCGAACGCGCCGAAGGCTTCGGCGAGAGCAAGAAAGCTGCCGAGACCGCCGCCGCCCGGAAACTTTATCAAATTCTCACTGCGAGGGACAGCATTGAATTTTAAGGAAATACAGCTCGTGGGGTTCAAGTCGTTTGCCGACAGGACCTCCATCAAATTCGACGACGGCGTCACCTGCATCGTCGGCCCGAACGGCTGCGGCAAGAGCAACGTCGCAGACGCCGTCCGCTGGGTGCTCGGCGAGCAGTCGGCAAAGTCGCTGCGCGGCTCCTCCATGCAGGACGTCATCTTCAACGGCACCGAATCCCGCCGCGCCCTTTCCTACTGCGAAGTGACGCTCGTCTTCGACAACGCTTCGAGGATGTTCGACATCGACTACGAGGAAGTCGCCATGACGAGGCGGCTGTATCGCTCGGGCGAGAGCGAATACCTGCTCAACAAGCAGCCCTGCCGCCTCAAAGACATCGTCGCCCTTCTGCACGGCGTCGGCATCGGCAAGGAGGGCTATTCCATCATCGGGCAGGGCAAGGTCGAACAGATCATGAACGCTAAGCCCGAAGACCGCCGCGCCATCTTCGAAGAGGCGACGGGCGTCATGAAGTTCAAGGCGCAGAAGGGGGAGATCGAGCGGAAGCTCGAAAGCGCGAAGGACAATCTCACCGTCTTCGTCCAGCGCATGGACGAGGCGGAAAAGCAGCTCCGCCCCCTCGAAAAACAGGCGGAGACGGCGAAAAAATACCGCGCCTATTCCGATCAGCTCAAATACGAAGAGGTCAACACCTATCTTCTCCGCTGCGATAATTTCGCTTACGAGACGGGCAAGCACCGCGACCGCATCCAAAAGGCGGAAGCCCGCCTTGCCGCCATCCGCAGGGAGACGGATACCCTCGACGAAGAAGAGCGCCTTGCCCGCGAGGAGATCGCCCGCGCCGACGAGACGCTGCGCGCCCTCAACGAAAAGCTGCGCGATTTCGAAGTGGGGCTCGAACACAAGAGCGGCGAAGCGCGGCTCATCGGCGAGCGCATCGCTTCCGTCCGCCGCCGCGCCGAACAGGCAAAGCTCGACGAAGAGGCGTCCTCGGGGCGCATCCAAGAGATCGCCTGCCTTCTCGAAACGGGAAAGAAAAAGACGCAGGAAGGCGCCTTACGCATGAAGGAGCTCGAACGCCGCCGCGAAGAACTGCTCCTCAAAGTGCGGGAAGCGGAAGCGCATCTCGAAGCTTATGAAAGGATCTCCGACGAAAAGCGCGCCAGCGAGCTTTCTTCCGTCGAAAATTTGGCGGACGTGCGCGCCAGCGCGGGGAGCCTTTCCGCGCAGAAGACGGCGGCGAGCGAACGCATCGAAGAGGTGCGCACCGCCCTTGAGCGCGCGGGCGCAAGGGAGCGAGAATTTTCCGAACAGCTCTCCCTCTGCCGTGCGGAGAAGGAGAAAGCGGACGCGTTTTTTGCGTCGCAGCAGAAAGAGGAGGAAGAGCTCACCGAAAACTTGCGCGAGCTCGCCCGTTCGGGGCAGAAGCTCTCGCAGGAGTACATCGACTGCAACACCTCCATCGCCAACTACACCAACAACCTCGAATTTTATAAGAACCTCAAAAACCGCTTCGACGGCTACCGCGATTCGGTGCGCAACCTGCAATTGAAGGCGCAGAAGGATCCCGAGCTCGGCAGACGCATCAAGGGCGCCATTGCCGACATCGTCTCCACCGAGCAGAAGTTCGAAGTCGCCATCGAGACGGCGTTCGGCGGGGCGATGCAGAACCTCGTCACCGCCACGGCGGACGACGCGCGCTATCTTATCGAATACCTCAAGCGCACGGGCGGCGGCGTCGTCACCTTCCTGCCCGTCGCCGCCATCCGTCCCCGCGCCAACAGCGGGGAGATCCGCCGCGCCCTCCGCGAAGAGGGGGCGCTGGGCCTTGCCGACGAGCTCGTCAAATACAACCCCTACTATGGCAACGTCATCGGCAATTTGCTCGGCAACACCCTCGTGTGCGATACCATTGCAAGCGCCACGCAGATCGCCAAAAAATACCCGCGCGCCTTCCGCATCGTCACGCTGGACGGCGACATCATCGCCACGAGCGGCGCCATGACGGGCGGCTCCAAGCGCAAAGAAAGCGGCAACCTGCTTGCGGGCGAACGCCGCATCAAGGAGTGCGAAGACGCCATCGCGCGCAAGCGCCTCACGGCGGAAAAGCTCAAAGCGGCGGCAGACGCCTGCGAACAGGAGCGCGCCAAAGCGGAGGCAGCGATCGCCGCCTTCCGCGAACGGGTGCAGAAGGAGACCGCCTCCCGCGCCGCCCTCGCGCAGAAGGAGCTCGCGCTTTCCGACCTCGTTTCGGACGCCGACCGCGACATCGCCGAATACAGCGCGCTGCTTCAGCAGCTTGAGCAGAAAGTGGCGGGCTTGGAGAGCGAAGCGCTCTCCGCCGCCGAGAGCGAAGACGTTTTGAACCGCATCCGCACGGAAGCAGCCGCCGAAGCCGCCGCCCGCCAGCAGGAGAGCGGGAAACTCAGGCAGGAGCGCGACAAGCTCAACGAAGAGATCGCCGCCCTCCGCGAAGAGAGCGCTTCCCTTCTCTCCGCCCGCGCGGCGGAGGAAGAGAACTCCAAGCGCCTTCAAGACGAGCGCGAAACGCTGCTCGCCCGCATCACTGCCGACCGCGAGGAGACGGAGCGCACCGCGTCCGAACTTGCCGTCCTCAAAGAGCAGGCGGAAAAAGTGGCACTCTCCGACGAAGACCGCGCCGCCATCAACGCCGTCCGCGCCGACATCTCCCGTTCGGAGGAGGAAAAGCGCAAAAAGAGCGCCGAACAGGAAGCGCGTTCGGACCGCAAGCGCGCCCTCCTCGAAGAACAGCAGCAGGAGGACGAGAAGCGGCACAAGAGCGAACTCGAGATCGGCAAGGCGGAAGCCGCGCTCGAAAACATGAAAC
The DNA here is from genome assembly GCA_944376295.1 of uncultured Clostridia bacterium. Taxonomy (GTDB): domain Bacteria; phylum Bacillota; class Clostridia; order Christensenellales; family Borkfalkiaceae; genus Gallimonas. The sequence goes on along the minus strand of CALWCE010000002.1, from coordinate 121,173 downwards.
AGCGCATCGACGAGGCGTACGGCCTCTCCTACGAGAGCGCGCAGGACATGCGCGACGAAAATTACGACGTCTCGCAGTCCTACAACAACATCAATTCCTTAAAGCGCAAGATCTCCGCGCTCGGGCCCGTCAACATGAACGCGGAGGAGGACTACGAGCTCCTCTTCGGCCGCTATTCCGAGATGCAGTCGCAGAAGGAAGACCTCGAAAAGGGCATTTTCGACCTCACCACCGTCTTAAACGACCTGCGCGACGCCATGCAGAAGCAGTTCGACGAAGGCTTCAACGAGATCAATCAGAACTTCACCGTCATCTTCAAGGAGCTCTTCGGCGGCGGCAAGGCGGAGATGCAGCTCGACTACACCGACTGCGACGACCCCTTAAACGCGGGCATCGAGATCGTCGCCTGCCCGCCCGGCAAGAAGCTGACGAAAATTTCCCTGCTCTCGGGCGGCGAGCGCGCCTTCACCGCGATCGCCATCCTCTTCGCCATCTTAAAGTCCCGCCCCATGCCCTTCTGTATCCTCGACGAGATCGAGGCGGCGCTCGACGAAGCCAATGTCGACCGTTTTGCAAAATATTTGCAGAAGTTCTCCAAAGAGACGCAGTTCATCGTCATCACCCACCGCAAGCCCACCATGAACCGCGCCGATACCCTCTTCGGCGTCACGATGGAAGAAAAAGGCGTTTCTAAGATCGTCTCCGTCAAGCTGTCGGAGGTGGAGGAACGCCTCGGCGGCGACACCGTCATAGCATAACAGGAGCCGATCATGAGTTTATTCGGAAAGATCAAAGACGCCTTGAAAAAGACGCGCGAAGGCGTCTCGACCAAGCTGCGCCTGCTGTTTGCCAAGAACAAGCTGGGCGAGGAATTTTATGACGAGCTCGAAGAGATCCTCATCTCTGCCGACGTCTCCGTGCGCACGGCGGAGGAGGTCGTCGAAGAAGTCAGAGAGGAGGCGATCGGCGGCAAGGTCAAAGACCAGGCGTTCGTCACCGACCTTTTGAAGGACATCCTCGAAGAAAAGCTCGAAGAAGCCCCCGTTCCCGAAATAAAGTATCCCTGCGTCATCATGTTCGTGGGGGTCAACGGCGTGGGCAAGACGACGACCATCGGCAAAGTCGCAAACTATTTCGTCTCGCAGAAAAAGAGCGTCACCGTGGCGGCGGCGGATACCTTCCGCGCGGCGGCGAGCGATCAGCTTTCCGTCTGGGCGGAGCGCGCCAACGTGCGCATCGTCAAGCACGAGGAGGGGAGCGACCCTTCCGCGGTCATCTTCGACGCGCTCTCGTCTGCCAAAGCGAGAAAGACGGACGTCGTCCTCGTCGATACGGCGGGGCGGCTGCACGTCAAGGAAAACCTCATGAAGGAGCTTCAGAAGATGGACCGCGTGGTGACGCGCGAATTCCCCGAAGCGCAGTTTTTGAAATTTCTGGTGCTCGACGCGACGACGGGGCAGAATGCCATCTCGCAGGCGCGCGTCTTCGACGAAGCGGTGGAACTCGACGGCATCGTCCTCACCAAGCTCGACGGCACCGCAAAGGGCGGGTTCGTGTTCTCCTTGTGCAGCGAGCTTCAGATCCCCGTCGTCTTCACGGGCGTGGGCGAGAAGATGGAAGACCTCGTCCCCTTCGACGCCGAGCAGTTTGTAGAGGGATTTATATAAGTTCACACTTTTTTGTGCGAGCACAAAAAAGTCGTGAGGGGTGGAGACGGTTGATTTTAATTTGCTATGCAGCCCGCGAGCTTGCTTGTCCTTATCGTACAACAAGCGCCAAGTATGGCGCAAATTGAGTCCCGCAGCGGAGGGCAACCCTCCTCGCGGGAGTTTATTTTATTTCACACTTTTTTGTGCAGGCACAAAAAAGTCGTGAGGGGTGAGCTGCCATGATTTTAAGGAGCTTTTTCTGCCCGCGCACTCCTCTGTCATTCTAAGAACAGTAAGTACCCGTAGGGTACAAATCGAGTCCCGCAGCGCAAAAGCGTGGTTTTGCTCGCGGAAATTATTTTTGGGAAGATTCCTTATTATAGGCGCCTCCTCGGGGGAGCTGGCTCATCATTCGGCGAATGCCGATGATGAGACTGAGGGAGTCGCCTCATTTTTGCAGGTTCGCTTCCGATAGCGGCAGTTCTCTCTCCCGCCGCCGCGGTCGGTCAAACGCTATCCGCAAAAAACATTTGCCTGTCAAGTAAAAATGCTTGACAGGCGTTTTGATCTCTGCTATAATATCCCGCGTTTGGAGGGCGCGCATGGATCTTACCATTTCCCGTCTCCTCGACGTCTACGGTCCCTTGCTCACCGAGAACAAGCGCGAAGTCGCCGCGCTCTACTTCAATTTCGACCTCTCGCTTGCGGAGATCGCCGAAGAAAAGGGCTGTTCGCGCCAGAGCATTTCCGATACGCTCGCAAAGGTGCGGCGTCAGCTCGAGGAGTACGAAGAAAAGCTGCATCTTCTCTCGCTCCTTTCCGGGCGGGCGAAGGAGCACGAAGCGCTCGAAGCGTTTGCGAAAACGCTCCCTTCGGAGCAAGCCGCCGCCCTTTTATCCATCCTCTCGGGCGAAGCGCCCGATCGTTAAGGAGGAGCCATGGCACTCTTTGGTTCGCTCTCGGAGCGGCTCAATCATATCTTTTCCAAGCTCACCAAGCGCGGCAAACTCACCGAGCTCGAGATCCGTTCGGCGATGCGCGAAGTGCGCGTCGCGCTTCTGGAAGCCGACGTCAACTTGAAAGTCGCCAAGCAGTTCATCGCGAACGTTTCCGAAAAAGCGGTGGGGCAGGAGGTGCTCGCCTCTTTGAATCCCGCCCAGCAGGTCATCAAGATCGTCAACGAAGAGCTCATCGCCCTCATGGGGCCAGGCAGCGCCAAGCTCGAAGTTTCCCCCAAGCCGCCGACCGTCATCCTGATGTGCGGCCTTCAGGGCGCGGGCAAGACGACGCTGTGCGGCAAGCTTGCCCTGCAGCTCAAAAAGCAGGGCAAGAAGCCCCTCCTCGTCGCGTGCGACATCTACCGTCCCGCCGCCATCCACCAGCTGCAAGTCGTGGGCGGGCAGGCGCAGACGGAAGTTTTTGAAAAGGGGACGCAGGCTCCCCCCAAAACAGCCAAACAGGCGGTGGAGTACGCCCTCAAAATGGGGTACGATACCGTCGTCATCGATACGGCGGGCCGCCTTCACATCGACGACGCCCTCATGCAGGAGCTCGAAGAGATCGAAAAAGCAGTTTCCGTCACCGAAGTGCTTTTAACGGTGGACGCCATGACGGGTCAGGACGCCGTCAACGTCGCCCAGACGTTCAACGAACGCGTGGGCATCACGGGCGTCATCCTCACCAAGCTCGACGGCGACACCCGCGGCGGCGCGTGCCTCTCCATCAAGGCGGTCACGGGAAAGCCCATCAAGTTCATCGGCGTGGGCGAAAAGCTCACCGACCTCGAACCCTTCTATCCCGACCGCATGGCGAGCCGCATCCTCGGCATGGGCGACGTTCTCTCCCTCATCGAAAAGGCGCAGGAGGCGGTCAGCGAGCAGCAGATGAAGGATATGGAGCGCAAGATGCGCGAAATGTCCTTTACGCTCACCGACTATCTCGCCCAGTTCGAAACGCTCAAAAAGATGGGCGGCGCGGGCGCGCTCATGAACATGCTCCCCGGCGCGGGGAAGTTCAAAATGAACGAAGCGGACATCGACGAGAAAAAGCTCGAACGCACCAAGGCGATCATCCTTTCCATGACGCCCGGAGAGCGCGACAACCCGCAGATCATCAATTCCCCCAGGAAGCGCCGCATCGCAGAGGGCTCGGGCACGAGCGTGCAGGAAGTCAATCAGCTCTTGAAGCAGTTCGATCAGGCAAAGCAGCTCATGAAGCAGCTCAAGGGCGGCAAGGGCAAATTCCGCCTTCCCTTTTAAGGGCGCGGCATAAAACAAGTCAAAAAAACGATCATTTTTTCGGAGGTCAAATACTATGGTCAAAATGAGATTGGTGAGAATGGGCGACAAGAAGTCCCCCGTCTACCGTATCGTCGTCGTGGACGCGCGCAAGGCAGCCACGGGCGAGTATCTGGATAAGGTCGGCTTCTACGATCCCAGATCCAACCCCGTCACGCTCACCGTGGACGTCGAGAAGGCAAAAGATTGGCTCTCGAAGGGCGTTCAGCCCACCGAGACGGTCAAGTCCCTCCTCGTCGCTTCGGGCGCGATGGAAAAGAGCGACAAGCTCTCTCCCGCCAAGACGAAGACGAAGAAAAAGAAGTAAGCTGCGCTGCGGCTGCAGCCTTTGCGCATAAGGAGGAGGCACCATGCTGGAACTCATCAAGTACATCGTCGAACAGTTCGCCGAAGAAAAGGACGCCATCTCGTACGACGTCGAAGAGACGGAAGATACGATCACCGTCACCGTGCTCCTTGCCGAGTCCGATATGGGCAAAGTCATCGGCAAACAGGGCAAGATCGCCAAGGCGCTCCGCACGCTCGTGCGCGCGGCAACGCCCAAGGGCAGCAAGAAGTACAACGTGGAGATCAAGGAACGGCCTCAGGCGTGACCATGTGTTCCACGGGCGCTTTGCGGAAAAAAACCGCAGAGCGCCTTTTTGCTTTTTTTTTGTGCATCCGGCGTCTTTGAAGAAGAAAAAAGGCAAAAACGCATGCGAAATCGGCGGCAAAATGCCGTTTTTTTGTGCAAACTGCGTTTCTGGGCAAGCAGAATGTCCACAAAGTGCACGAAAAAATTCCCGCCGCCGTCCGCTCTTTTGGGGGGAAAAGGGTTGCAAAAGCCCTCTGTCTGTGGTATAATCTAACAAAATGAAGGGCGGAACGCCCTGTCTGCAATCCGTACGGACGTGCAAAACGGCGGCCTTGGGGAGGCGGCCCGCCGTCCTGGGACACATCCTTGCGAACTACGAAGGAGGGATCATGGCAGAAGAACAAATGCCTTCGGAAGGCGGCGCTTCCGAGGGATCTCGGCAAAACAAGAAGAAGATCATCATCGGCGTGTCCATCGTTGTCGCGCTGATCGTCATTTTTATCGTCATCCTGCTCCTCTTGCTCGGCTCGTGTACCCATCATCATACGATGGTCTATCATCCCGCCGTCTCACCGACGTGCGAAAGCACGGGCAGCGTGCAGTACTGGCATTGCGAGGAATGCGGGAACGATTATATCGACGAGGAGGGCAGCGAGCGCATCGAGGACGTGACCATCGATATGCTGCCTCACATCGAAGTGACGGAGGCGGGAAAGGCGGCTACCTGCACGGAGGAAGGCTACACCGAGCGCAAGTACTGCCGCTCCTGCGGCGAAGAGATCGCCGCGCGGGAAGTCATCCCCGCGCTCGGGCATGAGATCCCCGAAGGAGGGTTCTCCGTCGTCAAAGAGGCGGGCTGCACGGAGGAAGGGCTCGAGACGTGCGTCTGCGCGCGCTGCGGAGATACGATCGAACGCACCATCCCCGCCAAAGGCCACACGGAAGAGATCGTTCCGGGTACGCCCGCGACCTGCACCGCCGAAGGGAAGTCCGACGGCATCCGGTGTTCTGTCTGCGGCGAAGTGCTGAAGGAGGGGGAGACGATCCCCAAGACCGCGCACCGCTACGGGGAGACCGTCGTCAAAGTCAGTGCGGGCTGCAATTCGACGGGAGTCGGGGAGAGAGTGTGCGGGTTCTGCGGCGACGTCAAGAGAGAGATGATCCCCGCGCTCGGGCACGATCCCGTGTCCGAAGACGTGCCGGCGACATGCGAGACGTCCGGGCGCAAGGGCAGGGTCGTCTGCGGCCGCTGCGGCGAAGTGCTCGAAGAGGGGGAGATCGTTCCGCCCCTCGGGCATGAGATCGTAGGCAACGAGTGCATCAACTGCCCCGCGACGGCGAGCGAAGGCTTGGAGTTTAAGTGGAGCAATAATAGCGAAGAATACTACATGCTCGCGGGCATCGGGACATGTACCGATACGCATATCCTTGTGCCGGACGTCTATGATGACGGCGTGAATGGCGAGCATCCGGTGAAGAGCATCCTGAATTCCGCGTTTGAGGGCTGCACGTCCATTATTACGATCAGCATCCCGCACAGCATCAACGGGATCGGTGTTTCTGCATTTGCGGACTGCACCGCTCTCGTCAGCGTGACGCTGGGGGAGAACGTCAGGACGTTGGGCGCGCTGGTGTTTGAAAACTGTTCCTCCCTCATCGGCGTGCGCTTCAAGGGCTCTACCGAATATTGGAACGTGCGCAACGATCCTGCAGACAGCGAGGGCATCCGCGTGACGGATTCTCTCGACGATCCTGCTGAGGCGGCAGAACTCTTTACCGGCAAATATGTGACATACAGCTGGTTTATAAGCGGAAGCAGGCGCAGCGGCTATCTGTTCTTAGACTGAATGAAAAAGGCGGAGCAAGCTCCGCCTTTTTTTCGTATCAACGCCCGCGGGACGCCCCAAAGGGCGCCCCGCGGGCGCTTTTTTCAAAGTAACAGCCCTCCGTGCAAGAGTAACAGCCGCCCCTCTTGACAGGAAGACCTTCCCTGCGGTACGATAGAGGTGCGATGAAAGCGCGGGAGGGGATACGATGGCTTTTGCAGACAAACTCAAAAAGCTGCGCGAAGAGCACGGGCTCTCGCAGGCGGCGCTCGCCAAACGCATCTATGTGAGCCGCAGCGCCGTCGCCAAATGGGAAAACGGGCTCGGACTCCCCGACGACGGCAACCTGCAGGCGCTTTGCGGCTATTTCAATGTGAAGGAGGAATGGCTGATGGAACGCGAAGACCTGAAAAAGCAGCTCCGCATCGACAAAGTGCAGCTGGGGCACATCCTGCTGTGCGCGGGCGGCATCCTCGTTCCCGCGCTCTGCGTGCTCCTCGGGTTTTGCCTCACCTTCACGCCCAAAATAACGGTCTCGCTCGCGCTCTCGCCGCGCTCGTTGTTTGCGATGTTCGGCAGGACGGGCGTTAATCCCCCCGTCACATTTGTTCCCGGAATGAAGGGCATGCTGATCGTATTGTGGTTTTCCGCCGCCGTCTGGGCGGGGACGGCGGTGTTTTCCGTGCTCGCCCTTGCCCTGCCCGCACTGAGAGCCGAGAGCAGACTGTGCTTCTTCCTTGAGATCGGGCTCACGATCCTGTCGTCAGCGCTCTTTCTCGTCCTGTTTGTCGGCGTCGATCTGATCGCGGGACCCATATATGACTTCCCGCCTTCTTCCGATCTTCCCTGTAGATAAGAGCGACAAACGCCCTCGGGCGGCTCTCTCTGCTTTCCGCATCAAAAAAGAACGCCCCGGATAGGGGCGTTCCTTGTGAACTGTTTGGATGGAAGAAGTTACTCTTCGTCCTTCTTCTCCTCGGCAGCCGCTGCGGCAGCCTTCTTCTTTTCCATCTTGGCGTTCTGCTTCTCGAGCTTCTTCATCTCTTTGGTGACGACTCTTGCAGCGTCGATCTGAGCCTGCATCTCCTGAGGTGTAGGAGGCACGAATGCCGAGCCCTCCGCGTTCTCGGGGATGACGTCGTAGTGCTCGTCGCGCTCGAGCATCGTCGCTTCGGTGTAGCCGTCGAAGAGGTGGATGTGCTTTGCGTCGAAGGCAAGCTCGACGATCTCGCCGAGGCTGACGGTCGCACGCGAGCTGATCCTTGCGATCATCTGAGCGGCGTTGTCGACGATGGTGTTCTTATCGTTCTCGTACTCGAGGTCGCAGTAGATCTGCGTCTCGGCGCCGAGCTTTTCGATGACGTCGATCCTCGCCTTGACGATGGTCTCGGGCGAGTTGGAGATGAAGAGATCGTCCTCATGGATATCTTCGGGACGGACGCCGAGCGTCACCGTCTTGCCGGTGTTGATATACTCGTCGACGTTCTTGATCTTGGAGACGACCGAGCGGGGCAGCGCGATCTTGTTGCCGCCGATGAAGTTGACGTAGACCTTCCCGTCCTCCTGCGTGAGCGTGGAGTTCTTGAAGAAGTTCATCTGAGGGGTGCCGATGAAGCCTGCAACGAAGAGGTTGATGGGGTAGTCGTAGAGGTTCTGAGGGGTATCGACCTGCTGCATGAAGCCGTCCTTCATGACGACGATACGCGTGCCCATCGTCATTGCCTCGATCTGGTCGTGCGTGACGTAGATGAACGTCGTTGCAAGGCGGGCGTGCAGCTTGGAAATTTCCGTTCTCATCTGCGCGCGGAGCTTTGCATCGAGGTTGGACAAAGGCTCGTCGAGAAGGAAGACCTTGGGCTCACGGACGATGGTACGGCCGAGCGCGACACGCTGGCGCTGACCACCCGAAAGAGCCTTGGGCTTACGCGAAAGGTAATCGGTGATGCCGAGGATCTCTGCCGCGGCCTTGACCTTTTCGTCGATGACTTCCTTGGGCACCTTGCGGAGCTTGAGACCGAACGCCATGTTGTCGTAGACGGACATATGAGGATAGAGCGCGTAGTTCTGGAAGACCATCGCGATATCTCTGTCCTTGGGGACGACGTCGTTGACGAGCTTGCCGTCGATGTAAAGTTCGCCCGAAGAGATCTCTTCGAGGCCGGCGATCATACGCAGCGTCGTGGACTTGCCGCAGCCCGAGGGGCCGACGAAGACGATGAATTCCTTATCCCTGATGTCGAGGCAGAAGTTGAACACTGCCTGGTTGCCGCCGGGATAGATCTTGTTGATGCCTTTGAGTAAAAGACCGGACATAGTTTCCTCCAAATCATGTTTTGAGGATATTATACACAAAACTGTCCGATTTTGCAATAGGCAATCGTAACAAAGATAGCCCATGAGACTGTATAGATTGCCCAAAAAAACTTTCGCCGCCCGCACGGCGCGCGAAAGCGGCGCATTTCAGAGGGAAATACGCCTTTTTTCTGCACTGATTTGCCTGTTTTGCCGCCTTCAGAGCAGCACGATCTGCGTGGGATACAGCCGCTTTGTGCAGTTTTTCTCCTCGAAATTTTGCTCGCTCCCCGAGAGGAGCGGCTTTGTCTCCCCGCCGCGCACCCGGTATAAATTCCCGCCCGAAGGGAGGAAGAGCACCTGTCCTTCTTCGGGGTCCTGCTTAAGGCCGTTGGCGGCGGCGAGCACGCGCGGCGGCAGGACGTAGGTCCGCGCGATCTCCTCGAGCGTCATGCCCCGCTTCACACGGAGAAAGCGCGGGCGGGAAAGAGAGAGTTCATAGCCCATACGCCATCCTATGCGGACGGGGCGGGGAAGTTGCCTTCGGCTCAGGACGCGCTCTTATTTTCTGCCCGCTCGATCTTCATAACGGGCGGGGCGGGAAGAATACAATAGGGAATATGGACCTTCTCCGCACATCCGCCCTTGTGACCGCCTTTTCCGCCGCGGAGCACTGCCTCGGTTTTTTGTACCGCATTTTGCTTTCGCGCACGCTCGGCGCGGAGGGGCTGGGGCGCTACCAGATGGCGCTCACCGTCTTTTCCGTACTTCTGATGCTCTCGGCGAGCGGGCTGCCCGCGACGCTCTCGCGCACCGTCGCCGCCCACCGCACGCGGAACGACAAGCGCGCCGAACGCTCCGCCGTGACCGCCGCGCTCCTGCTTTCTTTTTGCGTTTCGCTCTTCTTCGAAGCGCTGCTCTTTGCCCTTCGCCCCCTCTTTTCGGGCGTGTTTTCGGACGAGGGGGCGGAACGGCTCTTTTACCTCCTGCTCCTCGGTCTGCCGCCCACCGCCGTCTACGCCGTGCTGAGGGGGTATTTCTGGGGGCAGAAGCGCTTCTTTCTCTACTCCTTTACGGAGCTTTCGGAGGAGGCGGTGATGATCGCCGCGGGGTCTTGCCTTCTCGTCTTCTGCCCGCTCGCCCTCGCAAAGGAGACGCTCGCCGCGGGTGCCGTGCTGTTATCGCGCCTTTTCTCCTTTTCGCTCGCCTTCGGCTGCTTCCTCGCGCGCGGAGGGGCGTTCGCTTCGCCCAAACGGGCGGTAAAGCCCCTGCTTGCCTCCGCCCTTCCCCTCACCGCCATGCGCGCCGCCTCCTCGCTCACGGGGATGCTCGTCTCCTTCCTCTTTCCTCTCTGCCTCACGGCGGCGGGAGCGACTTCGCAGGAGGCGATGGCGGAATACGGCGTCGTCTACGGCATGGTGATGCCCGTCATGCTCATCCCCTCCGCCTTTTTGAGTTCGGCGGCGCTCGTTTTGGTGCCCGAATTTTCCGAATGCGCCGCGCGCGGGGAGGGGGAAAAGCTCGCCGCGCTCACAAAAAAGGCGCTCTCCGCCGCGCTCCTCATCGCGGGGGCGCTCCTGCCCCTCTATGCCGTATTGGGGCGGGATATCGGCATCCTGCTCTTTGACAGCCCAAAAAGCGGCGCGCTCATCGCGCTCGGTTCCCTTCTGCTCCTTCCCATGAGCGTTTCCATGATCGCGGGGAGCCTTCTCAACTCCCTCCGCTGCGAAAGACACACCCTTTTCATCTTCCTTGCGGGCGCGGCGGCAATGCTCCTCTGCGTCGTCTGCCTTGCGGGGAAGCTCGGGAGCGGGGCGCTGCTTTGCGGCATGGCGGCGGAGCACACGCTCTCTGCCGCGCTCTCCCTTGCCGTCCTCAAAAGAAAGACGGGAACGGCGGGGGAGAAAAAGCTGCTTTTCCAAGTGCTTGCCTCTTCCTGCGTCGCGATCGCCTTCGGGCTTGCCCTCAGGAAGTTCTTCCTGCTGCACTTCAGCTTCCTGCCCGCGCTCGTCTGCCTCTTTCCGATCCTGCTCGCGGCGGAGGCAGCCCTCTTTGCGCTGCTGGGGCCCGCGGACCTTCGGGCGCTCTTCCGCCGTGTTCTCCGTCCGGGGCGACGCGCCGCCAAAGCGGAAAATACGAGAAAAATTTTGCCTTCGCGGGGTATTTTTTCGGGCGTGCTATTGACAAGGAGGAAAAAGTAGCTTACAATAGAAAGGTAAGGCAGAAAGGTAAGGCAAATCTGCCGAAAAAATGGAGGATGTATTATGAGACTGACGGACGAACTGCGCAAGGCGCTCCGCGTGAGAGTGGACTACACCAACATGACGGATAAGTATCTCGGCGACAAGGGTATTTCGCAGAAGACGCTGGATGCGCACAAGAAGCTTGCCAAAGCGGCACACGCCTTCGTGGCGAACAACCGCGGCCGCGACGAGCTCTTCATGGGCTGGACGGAACTTCCTTACAACCAGGACGAGATCGTGGCGGATATCCTGGAAGAGGCCAAGAAGATCCGCAGGAACTTTGACAACTTCGTGGTGCTCGGCATCGGCGGTTCGGCGCTCGGGCCCATCATGGCGTTCAACGCGCTCTGCCACCTGCACTATAACGACCTGCCCAAGTCCAAGAGGAAGGGGCCCAAGTTCTATGTGGAAGACAACGTCGACCCCGTGCGCATGAAGGAGCTTCTGGACGTCATCGACGTCAAAAAGACGTGCTTCAACGTCATCTCCAAGTCGGGCGCGACGAGCGAGACGATGACGCAGTACCTCATCATTGCAGACCTGCTCGAAAAGGCGGGCGAAAACGTCAAAGATCACGTCGTGTTCACGACGGACGCCGCGAGGGGCAACCTCGTGAAGATCTCCGAAAAACTGGGCGGCGTCAAGCGCTATGTGCTCCCCGACGGCGTGGGCGGAAGATTTTCCGAACTCTCCCCCGTGGGGCTCCTGCCCGCGGCGGTGCTCGGCATCGACATCAAGCTGCTCTTAAAGGGCGCCGCTTATATGGACAAGCTGTGCAAGACGGCGGACCTCAAGAAGAACCCCGCGCTCCTCTCGGCAACGCTCCAGTACATTGCGATGAACGACGGCAAGAACATCGGCGTTCTCATGCCGTACTCCGATAACCTGCGCACCGTTTCCGACTGGTACGCGCAGCTGTGGGCGGAATCGCTCGGCAAGAACGTGACGCTTCAAGGCGAGCCCTGCAACGTCGGGCAGACGCCCGTCAAGGCGCTCGGCGTCACCGATCAGCACTCGCAGGTGCAGCTCTACACCGAAGGCCCTTACGACAAGGTCGTGACCTTCCTCTCCGTCGGCAGCTATAAGGAGAAGTTCCCCATCCCTCACGGCTGCGAGGATATCCCCGACGTCGGCTTCCTCGGCGGACACACGATGGAAGAGCTCATCCAGGCGGAGAACAAGGCGACGGCGTATGCCCTCACCAAGGCGGGAAGGCTCAACTACACCATCACCCTGCCCGAAGTCAACGAGTTCACCCTCGGTCAGCTCCTGTTCCTCTTCGAACTGCAGACCGCTTACGCGGGCGCGATGTTCAACATCAACACCTTCAACCAGCCCGGCGTCGAAGCGGGCAAGAAGGCGACGTTCGCGCTCCTCGGCAAGCCCGGCTATCAGGAGCAGAAGAAGGAGCTCGATCAGGCGGCGAGCGACGAGGCTTATATCGTTTAAACAAAACAGATCGCGGGGCGCGCGGCAAAAAAGCCGCGCGCCTTTTTGTATAAACGAAAACCCCGCGATAGTCGCGGGGTTCAAGAGAGGCTTTGCCGATGAGCAGAATTGAATTGGGGGGAGAGAAGTGTGTAGCGAGGCCATCTCTATATTTCGCCCCCCTTGCGACTGTCCCACAAAAATGCTGTGCATTTTTGTGGGAGCCCTATTCGGGGGGAGTAAGGGGGGATTGTCAAAAAGCAGGGAACAATCCCTCAGTCACTTCGTGACAGCTCCCTTTACACAAGGGAGCCTATGGCACCGCGAGGGCATGACAACCCTTCCGTCTGCTTTTTTCAATCGTAGACCCCTCCCCTGTGCAAGGGGGAGGGGAGAGAGGGGAAGATATGAGACCCGTTTACGGGTGACAAGTAACAAATGCGTGACTGCCAGGTCGTCACAGGCGCGACTTGCGCGCTGCCAGTAATATGAGGGCTTACAGCCCGCCCCGCCTATGGCGGCACGAGCCGCAGGCGAAGTAAAATGAAAACCACCGGCTATGCCGGTGGATGATTATTTGATGGGAAAAACAGAGAGAGGCGCCTGCGGGCGGTTTTTCGACGGGGTGCGCCGTTCTGTCCGCCTCAATTTCCCGCACCGTGCGCGAAAAAATTGACAAACTGCCGCAAAAGAGATATACTTTCTCTCGTCACGGGGGCGTGCCGCTCCCCAAAAAACGCACGGAGGCCCGCACTTTGCTCGACGTCGTCCTGGATGCCCTTCTCGATACGCTCAAGATGCTGCCCTTCCTGTTCGTGCTCTATGTGCTCATCGAACTGTTGGAGCACCGCACGCGGGTGGGGGCGCCTTCGCGCGCGCTCTCGGGCAAGGCGGCGCCCCTCATCGGGGGCGCGACGGGCCTCATCCCCTTGTGCGGCTTCTCGGTGATGGCGGGCAAGCTCTTCGAACGCGGCCTCATCACCCTCGGCACCCTCCTTGCCGTGTTCATTGCGACCAACGACGAAGCCCTGCTCGTTCTCGCGCTTGCAGAGCTTTCCTGGCAGCAAAAGCTTCTCTCCGTCGGCGTCATCGTCGCCGTCAAGCTCGTGCTCGCCGTTGCGGCGGGGTATCTTGCAGATCTTTTCCTGCGCGGGAAAGCGCAACCGCTTTCTCCTCTGCCCGCCCACGAGCACGATCACGCTCATGAACATCATGGTCATGAGCACGAACATGAACATCATGACCATGAGCACGATCGCGATCACGAAGAATTCCATGTCTGCGAACACAAGCACGAAGGGGCGCTGACGCTCTATTTCCTCTCGCCTCTTCTGCACGCGCTGCAAGTGGCGGCAGCCATCCTTGTCGTCAACTTCGCCTTCGGCACCCTCTTTTTCCTCGTGGGGGAGGAGCGCGTCGTCGGCTTTCTGGAGGGCGCGGGCTATTGGTTCCAGCCCCTCGTCGCCGTCCTTGTCGGGCTGGTGCCCAACTGCGCTTCGAGCGTCGTCCTCGCCGAAACGTACGCGGTGGGCGGCCTCACCCTTGCGAGCTGCCTTGCGGGGCTCGTCACCAACACGGGGCTCGGCATTCTGGTGCTCTTCCAAAACGCCAGGGCATGGAAGCGCAACCTGGCGGTCCTCGGCGCTCTCACCGCGCTCGGCATCGTCGTCGGGTATGCGGGCAACGCCCTCATGCTGCTCTTTTAAGGAGGTCATGCCATGAACTTTTTGAGCCTGCGGGCGCAAGCCATCGCGCCCTATACGGCGGGCGAACAGCCTGCCGATAAGCAGTACGTCAAGCTCAACACCAACGAAAACCCTTATCCGCCCTCGCCGCGCGTTAAAGAAGTGCTCCGCGCCTTCGAGGCGGAAAAGCTCCGCCTCTATCCCCGCCCCGATGCGGACGGCCTCCGCGCCGCCATCGCCCGTGCGGAAGGGGTGGAAGAGGGCAACGTCTTCTGCGGCAACGGGTCGGACGAAGTGCTGGCGCTCTCCTTTCCCGCTTTCTTCGACGAGGGGGGGAAGCCCGCCTGCTTTGCAGACCTTACTTACAGCTTTTACGAAGTCTTCGCCGCCTTTTTCGGCGTGAAGACGCACATTGTGCCCTTAAAAGCCGACTTTTCCTTCGACTTAGCGGCAATGCGGGCCGCCGACTGCGCGGGGTATTATCTCTGCAACCCCAACGCGCCGACGGGCATCGCCCTGCCCCTTTCCACGGTGGAAGACTTCGTCGCCTCGGTCGGGGACCGCGTCGTCATCGCCGACGAGGCGTACATGGACTTTTACGGGCAGTCCGCCGTGCCGCTCACGAAGAAATACAAGAACCTGCTCGTCGTCAAGACGTTTTCCAAGAGCTATTCTTTGGCGGGCATCCGCTGCGGCTACGCCGTAGGGGACGAGGCGCTCATCGGCGGTCTCTTCCGCATGAAGGACTGCTTCAATTCCTATCCCGTGGACGCCGTCGCACAGGCGGTGTGCACTGCGGCGGTGGAAGACAAGGACTACCGCGACAAGACGGCGGCGCTCGTCAAAGAGGAACGCACCCGTCTCCGCGAAGCGCTGCTTTCCCTCGGCTTCACCGTCCCCGGATCGGGCGCCAACTTCCTCTTTGCGGGAAGGGCAAAGAAAAGCGGCGGCGAACTTTACCGCGCCCTGAAAGAGGAGGGGGTCCTCGTGCGCTATTGGGAGAAGCCCATCCTCCGCGATTTTGTGCGCATCACGATCGGCACGCCCGAACAAAACGACGTGCTGCTTGCAAAACTCAAAAAAATCTTAATATAGGGAGTATCCCCGTATGCAGCTCATTTCTGCGTCCGTACCAAAGAGAAACGCGCCTTCGGGCGTCGCAGACGGCGAAAATGAGCTTTTGTTTTCTACCGTTCGGGAGAGGGCGGAAGCGCAGTTTTCCCGCTTTCCCGGCGGAAAGCTCGCGCTTGTGAGCGATCCCGAACGCGTCGCGCTCTTTCGGGGCTTTGCGCTCTCCCCGCGCGCCGTCTCCTTCGTCCTGGAGGAGGACGCGCTCCCTCTCTTTTCCCTGCCCGAGGGCGTTGCCTGCATCCTTGCGGCGGGCGGAGAACGGGTGCTCACTGCCGCCCGCTGTTTTGCCGAGGTGCGCCGCATCCCCTGCGTGCTCTTTCCCGCCGACGCATCTTTGCGCGGGGCGGCGGAAGCGGAGGCATATATCACCCTCGGCGGGAAGACCGCCCTTCACCGCCTTGCGCCCGCCTCAGTCTGCTGCGACGAAGCGCTGCTCATGCCCACCCTCGGCGAAGCATATGCCTCGCTCCTGCTTGCCCGCCTTGCTTGTTTCGAAGGGCGCGCGCTCGCGGCGTTCGGGATGGGGGAGCCCCGCCCCGAAGTCCCCGCGTTCGAAGCAAGCTTCGAGTGCGTCCTCCGCGCCGCTTACGCTCTGCCTTCCGCCCTCCGCGAAGGGGAGGGCTTCACGCTCGCCGCGCTCCTGAAAAAGGACGGCGAAATAACGCCCCATTGGCGGGCGTATGTGCAGCTTTTGGCGCTCTATGCGGCGTTTTTCGAGAAAGGCATGCCCCGACGCGCCTTCGTTCCCGACTACGCGCGCCGTGCTCTTCATGCGGGCACCCCGCTCTGCGCCCGCGTTCCCACGCCCGAAGAGTACGCCCTCCGCGCCCTCACGCTCGAACGCGTCCGCGGCGGCTTCGCACGGGAAGCAAAGGAGCTGTTAACAGCGCGCAAAAGGCAAGCGGAGCGCGTCTCGTCGCTTTCCGCTGTGCCCGTGTCTCTGCGCGGCGGGAACACCTTCCGCCTCCGGTATCTGCCCGAATTTGCCCCGCGCGGGCTCTCCGCCCTCATCCGCGATTTCGGGCTTTTGGACTTTGACTGAGACGGACGCAGCTTCCGACGCTCCGTCCGCATCTCATATCCAACGTCACGAAGGAGCCTCTATGACAAAAGAACAACTGCTCGACAGCACCGACGCCTTCCTCTTCGACCTCGACGGCACCGTCTATCTCGACGAGACGCCCATCGGCGACGTCAAGGGGACGCTCGCCCGCCTCCGCGCCCTCAAAAAGCACGTCGTCTTCGTCACCAACAATTCCTCGAAGACGGAAGAGGAGTACCGCAAAAAGCTTTCCCGCATCGGCATTTTGGGGGAGGGCGATCTCATCTATACTTCGGCGATGGCGGCGGCGGAGCACATTTCGGCGCATTTTGCGGGGAAAAGGGTCTACCTCCTTGCGACGGACGCGGTGAAGGAAGAATTTGCCCGCACCGTGCCGCTTGTGGAGGATAAGCCCGATCTCGTCATCCTCGCCTACGATACGAGCCTCACCTTTGCAAAGCTCAAGCGCTTCAACGAGTTTCTGGCGGGGGGAGCATGCTTCATCGCCACCCATCCCGATGCCGTCTGCCCCACAAAGGATGTCCCCATGCCCGACGTCGGCTCCTTTTTGGAGCTGTTTTACGCCTCCTCGGGGCGGCGGCCCGATCTTGTCGTGGGCAAGCCCAATACGGTGATGGGGGAAAGCTTAGAACGCCGTCTGCACATCCCCCGCACCCGCATGTGCATGGTGGGGGATCGCCTGCATACCGACATCCGCTTCGGCAACAACTGCTCTATGCACACCGTACTCGTTTTGAGCGGCGAAACGACGGAAGAAACGCGGAAAAACTACCCCGACGAGCCCACGCTCGTCCTTCCCGACGTCAATGCGCTCCTCTGAGCGTTTCATCTCCCCCCGAATGCGGGTATATTTATCATAAGAGAACGTAAAAAATACGCGCCTCTCGTTTGCGGGCGGCGCGGTGAGCGCCCCAAAGGGCGCGGAGGACAGCATGAAAGAAGTTCAGGTCTTAGCCACCACGCCCGAGATCTGCATCGCCCTTTCGGGGACGATCGATTCGGGCAACGCCGAAGAATTCGGCGCGGAAGTCATCGCCGCTTACGACAGCGCCCCGGGCGACATCACGTTCGAATGTTCGGGGCTCGAATTCATCGATTCGACGACGCTCGGCACCTTCGTCAAGATCTTGAAGCACGTCAGAACGGACGGGCACAAGATGAAGCTTTCGGGCCTCAACGCCCACATCAGAAAGCTCTTCGTCATCTGCGCGCTCGACACCATCATGGAGATCGCATCATGAACGCCCTCATCGACTTGAAACTACCCCTTCAAAGCGAACTTCTGACGACCGTGCGGCTCTTAACGGGCGGCGTCTGTTCCCTTGCGGGGCTCGGGCTCGAGGAGAGCGAGGACTGCAAGGTGTGCGTCACCGAAAGTTTGCTCCTTTTAAAGCACGCGGGCTTTTTGTCGGCGCGCCTCGTCTTCACGCGCGGGGAGGACCTTCGCGTCCTTGCCGAGGGCGAAGAGGGCGGCGGCGAAGCAGGCTCTTCGATGGAAGAGGAGATCTCGGTGGCGCTTCTCGAGGCGCTTGTGGAAGATCTCAAAATGGAGCGGTCGGGGCAGGGCGTCACATCCGTCTCCTTCGGGTTTGGTCACAAGTGATGGACGAAACACAGCTTTTTCAGGAATATAAGAAGACGCACGATATCAAGCTTCGGAACGAGATCGCCGAAAAGTACCTCTTCATCGCCTCCATGATCGCAAAGAAGTTCGTGGGGCGGGGCGTGGAGTACGACGATCTCTTTCAGGTCGCCTCGCTGGCGCTCCTCAAAGGCATCGACCGCTTCGACGAGACGAAGGGGCTCAAATTTTCCACCTTCATCACGCCCACCATCACGGGGGAGATCAAGAACTACTTCCGCGACCGTTCCCGCCTCATCCATCTGCCCCGCCGCGTGGCGGAGCTGAGGGCGGGCGTCAAGAAAG
This sequence comes from uncultured Clostridia bacterium, assembly GCA_944376295.1. Taxonomy (GTDB): domain Bacteria; phylum Bacillota; class Clostridia; order Christensenellales; family Borkfalkiaceae; genus Gallimonas. Next base: position 103,058 of record CALWCE010000002.1, on the reverse strand, counting down.
CGGAAGAGGAGCTCACCCTTCAAAACGGCAAGAGCCCCACCGCAAAGGAGATCGCCGAAAAGCTGGGCGTTCCCGAAGAAGAAGTTTTAAGCTGCATGGAAGCGGGCAGCGTCGTCTCGCTGGACCGCCCCGCCGACGGCGAAGACGGCGAGGAGGGCGCAAGCTTTTACGACGTGCTTCCCGCAGGGGAAGACGCGTTCGAGCGCATCGAACAAAACGACGCCGTCCGCCGCGCGCTCTCCCTTCTGAGCGAGCCCGAAAAGCAGCTCGTCTCTTACCGCTTCGGGCAGGAGCTCTCGCAGGCGGAGACGGCGAGAAGGATGAACGTTTCGCAGATGTATGTCTCGCGCATGGAGCGCAAGATCCTGCAAAAACTCAAAGAAGATCTCAAACAGGGGATGGCAGAATGATGTACTTCGAGATCGGCGATCACGCCGCGCTGCAAGCGGCGCTCGATACGATGTGCGCGCGCCTTCTGAAGGAAAATATCCCCGAAGGCGTCGTGTTCGACAGCAAGCTCGTCGTCAACGAGCTCGTCATCAACGTGCTGCGCCACGGCGGCGGCAGGGCATTTTTCCGTGCGGAGAGAAAGGGGGACGAGCTCCTGTTCTGCGTGCGGGGGGAAAACTCCTTCTGCCCGCCCCGGGTGAGCCGCTGTTCTTCGGTGAGCGACGAATGCGGCCGCGGGCTCTTCCTCGTCGACGCCGTCTGCTTCCGCCGCGAGTATTCCGAACAGGACGGCATCACCGTCTATCTCAAATGCTATGAAACACCCCCGCTTATCTGAAGCGGGGGTGTTTTCATGTCTGAGGGCAGGAGGCAGGCGGGCGTTTGATCTGCGCGGCGCGGACGGCATAGAGCGCTGCCGAGAGGACGAGCCCGAGGAGCGCCGCAGCGGCAACGAGCAGGGCGGGAAGGGGGGCTTCCGCAAAGACGGAGAAGTTCATCTCCTCCGCCGCACAGACGGCTGCCGCCGCCCCCGCCGCCGCGCATTGCAGCAGGAAGCGGAGGAGGTCGAAGGCGAATCCCCGCCCTGCGCCCAGCCGCAGGATGCCGAGGATCAGATTTGCCGAGGTCACCCCGAAGAGCGCGGCAAACGCGGTGCGGCGGAGGTCGGAAAGCGATGCTCCCGCGCCGAGTGCCGCCATAAGTTCGCGCTTTAAGGGGGAGGCGGGCAGGCAGAGCCCCGTAAACGCCGCCGCCGCAAGCAGGAGAAGGACTGCGTTCCCGAGCCCCCTTCCCCGCCTGTGGGTGAGCACGCAGAGGACGCGGATGAAGAGCGTTCCAAAAAAGGCGATAAGCGCGTCTATGGGGAGCGCCGCCCTTCCCGTCTCCGCGCCCAGCAAAACGAGCGCAGAGAGCGTTCCGAAGGTGAGGAGGTTGAGCGTGGAAGAGAGGGCGGCAAGCCTTCTTGCCGTGCGCCCCGCGGCGAACGCGAGGGCGGCGCAGGCGAGGGCGACCGCGGAAGAGGCGGCGGCAGCCAAAAGACAGAGCTGCAGCAGCAGGCGATAGGCGCTGTCCGCGGCGGGCAGGCTCCCGCGCAGGAGCTCCGCCGTCATGCCGAAGAGCGAGCTTCCCATCATCGTATCCCTTCCCGCGGCTGCCATCGCGGCGGCGGAATAGGGGAACAGGGGCGCGCCGAAGAAGCCGAACAGACAGAACAGGGATATCCCTCCGCAGCAAAGGGCATAAAAGAGGGGGTGCGTCCTCCGTTTTTCATGCGCCTTCTCTTCGAGGAACACCTCCGTCTCCCGCCGCACGCGCGCCGCGGGCGCCCCGCCGCAGACGAGCGCTCCTTCCACAGAAAATTCCATATGTATCTCCCTCCTTGTCTTGAAAGTTCTTCCATTATAGCACCTGTCTTTCGCGGGCGGGCGGGGAGAAAGCGTCGCATTTTGGCGCACTTTGGGCAGGCGGGGCGGAAAACGCTCCTGCTTTTCGCCCTCTCCCGTATGCCGCGTGCAATTTTGGTGCAGAATTTGTGAAAACCCTTGAATTTCCCGCCGCAAAATGATATAATCGTTCTTGTATGACGGCAGGCGCGTCCGCTGCGGCGCGGATCCTGCAAAAGGGGAGAATGTGATGACGCATCAGACGAAGGCGGAACTTTCCCGTCTCTTGAAGGACGTACAGGAAAAGACGGGTACCGAAGTGCGGCTCATGCCCCGCGGCGGGGAGGAGACGAGGTTCACCCTCTCTTACTGCGGCGAGGCAGCGGAGGCATACCTCGACGGCACGGGCGAAGGGGCGGCGGCAAAGGCAAAGCTCGTTGCCTATCTCGTCTCCAACGCCGACGCGCGCGACGTGCTGCCCGATAAGGCGGAATACCTCAAAAATATCCTGCTCGGCGAAGGCTCGGGCTGGTATATCTACCGCTTCCTCACCAAGTTCAACTTATCCGACGGCGCTTGTTTTGCCGTCGAACTGCTCGTTCCCAAGCGCATCGAGGAGGCGCTTGCCCACATCGAGAGCTGTTTGCAGGAAGCTTCCGATATGGCGGTGCGCATGGACGATACCCATCTTGTCGTCGTCAAGTTCATGGACGCCGACGAAACGCCCCTCGAATTCGGGCATTTTCTGAGCCAGTCGCTCTACGAAGAGCTGGGCGTCAAGGCGAGCATCGGCATCGGCTGCGAGATGAAGAGCTTTGTCGAGATCGCCTCCTCCTACCGCCAGGCATCCACGGCGGTGCGCGTGAGCGCCCTCTTTGCCTCCGAATCCAAGGTCCACACCTACCGCGAATATCTGCTCGTGAAGATGCTCGAAGACCTTCCCAAAGACCGCTTGAAGGAGTATATGGAGCAGTTCTATGTGGAAAGCGCCGACGAAGTCTTCGAAGACAAAGACATGATGGAGACGGCGGAGCGGTTCCTCGAGAACAGCCTCAACATCTCCGAGACGTCGCGCGATCTCTTTATGCACCGCAACACCCTCATGTATCGTCTCGATAAGATCGAACGCATCACGGGGCTCAACATCCGCAAATTTTCCGATGCGGTCACCTTCCGCGTCATCACCATTCTCTACAAGCTGCTCAACCCGTAAAGGGTGCGGCAAGGAGGCTCTATGGATCCCGACTTCAACAAACCCAACACCCCCGAAGAAAAGGACGAATTTTTCGATCCCGTTCCCGAAGAACGCCCCGACGAGAGGGAGAACTTGTCCTCTCCCCGCCCCACGCGCAAACAGTCGTGGCAGCGCCGCCTCATCTCCCTTCTCCTGGCGCTCGTACTGCTCGCCGCGGGCTTCCTTGTCGGCTGGTTCGTCCGCTATTATGCGATCGACGCGGACATGCGCTCCTTTTTGTGGGCGCTCGACGTCACCGAACGCTACTACTATCCCGAAGATTTCTCGCGCGGGAAGGTACTTGAAAGCGCGGGCGAGGACGCGACGGGCGCAGAGCTTCTCTCCGCGCTCAACGAGACCCTCGATGACTATTCGCAGTACTATTCGCCCGAAGAATACGCCGCCTACCTGCGCGCGGGCGCGGGGCAGAGCGACGATCTCGGCATCGCCTTCCTCAAGGGCGACGACTCGGGCATGGTCGCGCTCGTTTCCAACAACTCTCCCGCGTTCGAGGCGGGCATCCGCAAGGGCATGTCCATCCTTGCCTACGGCTCGGAGGAGGACGGCAAACAGGGTACGCTCACGCCCTTTACGACGTACGCCGCGTTCTCGTCGGACGCCTCTCGATACGGCGGCAATACGCTCTGTCTGAAAATGGGCTATGAGGAGGACGGCTCGGATGCCGCTCTCTACACCGTCACGGCGGGCGACTATCAGACGACGTACTGCTCCTACCGCGACAGCGAGTCCGCCTTCTACTTCACGGGCGAACAGGGCACCGAGTGGACGGAATATCCCGATGAGGCGATCTCCTCCCTCGACGAAGACACCGCCTATATCCGCATCGACGAGTTCAGCGGCAACGTTTCAAAGGAGTTCGAGTCCTGCCTGAAAGCCATGAAAGAACGGGGGAGGACCGACCTCATCCTCGACCTGCGCACCAACGGCGGCGGGTATCTCGACGACTTGCAGCATATCGCCTCCCACCTCATGCGCGATGCGGAAGGCTCTGCCCCCGAAGTGCAGGTGGCGCGCTATAAGGGCGGCAGAGAGGAAGTTTACTACGCCTACGGCAACGATTTTTCCGATCATTTTTCGGAAACGTCCGAAGTGTATCTGCTTGCGGATGAGAACACGGCGTCCGCGTCCGAATGCCTCATCGGCGTGCTCGTCGACTACGGCACCCTCTCTTACGACCACATCTATCTGCGCGAGGCGGAGGACGGCACCGCGTCCACGTACGGCAAGGGCATCATGCAGACGAGCTTCGTCGCGGCAAACGGCGCGGCGATGAAACTCACCGTGGCGGGCATCTATTGGCCGGTGAGCGATAAGAGCATCCACGGCACGGGCGTCACGCCCGAAGACGGCTGCGTCGCCGTCTCCGCGCCCCTCATCTGGGGGAAGGAAGACAAGATGCTCTCCGCCGTCATCGAAGCGGCGTGCAGCGCGCCCTCTATCCCATCGATCGGAATTTGAGCAGGGCGGAAATGAGCGCGGGATCGGCAGCCTGTTCTGCCTTTTCCTGTTCCGTATCCGAATATTCTACGCTTTTTTCGGGCGGCGCCTCTTGGGCGCCGCCCGCTTTCTCGGCTTTCGGGGGCGCAAAGAGCATGGAAAGCACGTCGCGGTTGTCGCGGTAAAAGGCGAGCGCGGAGGAGAGCGTCTCTCTTAAGTCCCTGTTTTCGGCGGCGGCAAAGAGCACGAGAAGCAGAATGGCGTCTTTTTGTTCCATACGCCATCCTATGCGCCCTATGCGCTTTCTCGTGCGGGGGCAAGCGCCCGCCTTTTTGCATACAATGGCGTATGGCAGAAAACGACTTCAAAAGTTTCTCACAAAAGAAGCTCCCGAAGGAGTGGGAAGAGGAAGCCGCGCGCGCCATGGCGGCGGTGGAAGGGAAGGGCGAGGGAGACGTCCTTCGTGAGATCGTCGCCCGCGCCGAAAAAGCCAAGCGCGAAGGCACGCTCTCAAACGCCGAGATCGACGCCTTTGTCGCTCAGCTTTCTCCCGTCCTCGACGCCCCCAAGCGCCGCCGTCTTCTCAAGATCGCCGAAAAGCTCAAACGCCTCTAAGCGTGCCGCGCGATCTCTTTGAGGGCGCAAAGCAGCGCCTTTGCCTCTTTTTTGCCCTGCTCGGGCGAAAAGGAGGCGCGCACCAGCCCGTCGGGGAAGTCGCCGAGCGCCCTATGGATGAGCGGCGCGCAGTGCAGCCCGCCTCTGACGCAGATGCCGTACCCCTCGGAAAGTTCGCCCGCGATGGTCTCGGAAGGCAGCCTTTCGTGGCGGAAGGAGCAGATGCCGCACGCATTGGGCAAAGAGTACGCCGTATAGCCTTTGAGCCCGCTCAGCCCTTCCAGAACAAACGCCGTCGTCCTTTCGAGCTTTTTCGCCCACTCTTCGCGGCGGCTCTTCACGAGGAGCGCCCCTTCATAGAGCGAGCAGACGGCGGGATAGGAGAGCGTGCCGCTCTCGAGGCGGTCGGGATAAAACGCGGGCATGCCGAGATCGAAGCTCTCGCTGCCCGTGCCGCCGAAGAGGAGGGGGCTGATCTCCATGCGTTCGGAAAAGAGCAGCGCCCCCGACCCCTGGATGCCGCCCATGCCCTTGTGCCCCGCGAGCGCCAGCGCGTCCAGCCCCATGTCTTTCATGGAAAGGGGAAGATGCCCCGCTCCCTGCGCGCCGTCAACGACAAAGAGGACGTGCTCGGGCAAAAGCTGTTTGATCTTGGCAAGCGGGGGCGCCTCTCCCGTTACGTTGGAAGCCGACGTCACGACCGCCATGCGCGTATTCGGCTTTACGAGCTCTGCGATGCTTTCGGGCAGCAGCCTGCCGTTTGTGAGCGGGGCGACGTCGTATCCGATGACGCCCGCCCGCTTGAGTGCTTCCAACGGCCGCAGCACCGAGTTGTGTTCGAGGCAGGTCGTCACCGCATGGTCGCCCTGTTTCAGCGTGCCGAGGATGGCAAGGTCCAAAGCCTCCGTGCAGTTTTTGGTGAAGACGACGCGTTCGAAGCCGTATCCGCCGAAGAGGGAGGAAAGCAGCTCCCTGCACGCAAAGACGCGCTCCGCCGCGGCGAGCGAGAGCTTGTGCCCGCTTCTTCCCGGGTTGGCGCAGCAGCGCATGGCGGCGAGCACCGCGCTTAAAACGGAGGGCGCCTTGTTCCCTCCCGTGGCGGCATGGTCGAGATAGATCAACATTTCACCTCCCAAACGGTCGCCTTCGTGGGCGCCGTCTTATCATACGAACGCAAGGGGAAAGATTATGACGGTTCTGGCAGTGTTTCGTTCGCGGGCGCAGACGCTCGCATTCCTTACAGCCCTCCGCGGCATGGGCGCGGCGGCGCAGGCGGTGAACACCCCCAAAGAGGCGGGCGTGGGGTGCGGCATTTCGGCGCGCTTCGAAGACGCCTTCCTTCCCCGCGCGCGGCGCGCGCTTTCCTCGGGGCGGTATTCCTCCTTTTCGGGCTTCATGAAGCAGGCGGGGCGGGGGTTCCAATACTTCTGAGCGCTTGCCTTCCCGCCCGTTCCGTGCTATAATGGGCGCATGGATACCAAGGAAGAAATTTTGAAAGAGCTTGCCCGCCTCTATCCCGACGCGGGCCCCGCCCTGCAGTTCAGAACGCCCTACGAGCTCCTGATCGCCGTCATGCTCTCCGCACAGTGCACGGACGAGCGCGTCAACAAGGTGACGAAGGTCCTCTTCCGCGAGCACGACACCCCCGAAAAAATGCTTACCCTCTCGCAGGAAGAGCTGGAAAAGTATATCTTTTCCTGCGGGTTCTATCACAACAAGGCGGCGCATATCCTCTCCGCTTCCAAAGATATTTTGGAGCGCTTCGGCGGCGAAGTCCCTTCCACGCGCGAAGAGCTCGAAACGCTCGCGGGCGTGGGGAGGAAGACCGCCAACGTCGTCTACGCGTTCGCCTTCGACGGCAACGCCATCGCCGTCGATACGCACGTCTTCCGTGTCGCCAACCGCTTGGGGCTCGCCCCGGGCAAGACGCCCTTCGAAGTGGAAAAAGGGCTCATGGCGCTCATCCCCGAACACGATTGGTCGAAGGCGCATCACTGGCTCATCTGGCACGGAAGAAAGGTCTGCCATTCGCAGAGGCCTTCCTGCGACATCTGCACGCTCGCGCCGCTTTGTCCTTATTTTGCAAAGACGAAGGGCACTCTGACGGCGGAGAGCGCGCCCGGACAAAACGCATAAAAACTCGCCTCCCGCACAAGCTTTCGGCGGGAGGTCTTTTCATGGAAGACGAAGTATTCTTTGCGATTTATGCCCTTCTTTCGGCGGAAGAGCTCGCGGGAAAGCGGGCGCATCTTGCGGCATGCACCTTAACGGACGGCGCGCTTGCAGAGGGAGCGGCGCGGCTCGCTTCCTCCGCCTGCGCCCGCCATGCGGCGCTTATTTCTCTTGCGGAGGGCATGCAATGAAGCGCGGCAAGGGGATGCTCTCGGCGCGCGATACGCTGCGCTTTCTGCTGCAGGCGGAAGAGGAAGTTTTGCGCCGCTATCTCGGGGCTCTTCTTGCCGCGGACAGCCGCGCCCTTCGCTCGGAGCTTCTGCCGCTCTTTTCTTCCGCCCTCGAAGACCGCGCCGCTTTGAAAGAGCTTTTATGTCGCGTTTCCCCCGAAGCCGCGGAGGGCAGGAAGGAACTTCTCTCGCTTGCAAAAAAGGCGCAGAAGGAGCTTTCCGCCCTGACGGAAGAAGAGGGTGCGGATCTGTGACGCTTTTGAGGATTTATGGACTATACAAACGGTGCGGAATGTGCTATAATCTTACCAAACGGAGGTCACCATGATCGAACAACAAGGAAATTTATTTTTGCTTTCCACGGCGCACGCGAGCCTGCTCCTCCGCGCCGATGCGCGCGCGCCCGGGCTCCTCTATCTCGGCAAAAAGCTTGCGGGCGGATGGGAGAACGCCTCTCTCCTCGCTCCCGAATACGACGGCTCGGGCAATGAAAAGCCGTGCTCGCTCTTCTCTGCATGGGGCGGCACCGATTTCCGCGAGCCTTCCCTGCTCCTCCGCGCGGAGGACGGCTCGGCATCTGCCGATTTTTCGCTGCGCTCGGCGGAGATCGCCCCCCGTACGCCCCTGGAAGGGCTGCCCTCTTCCTACGGCGAGGAGACCTGCCTCCGCCTTACATACGAAGAAAAGCGGCTCGGCGTCCTCCTGGCGCTCGAATTCACCGCCTATGAAGACAGCGACGCCTTCACCTCGTCCTGTTCTTTGAAGAACGAGGGAAAAAGCACCGTCGCCATCGAACGCTTTGCCTCCCTTCAGCTCGAATTTTGGGGGAAGGACTATTCCTTTACCACCTTCGACGGCGACTGGGGGTGCGAGCGTCAGAAGCACACCCGTCCTATAAACGGCGGCAAGTGCGAGAACGCCTCCTTCACGGGCGCGTCTTCGCCCTTCCGCGCGCCCTTCACGCTCCTCGCCCGCGCGGGCGAGGCGGTGGGGGTCAACCTCGTCTATTCGGGCAATCACCGCACCGTCGCGGAGAGCGACGACATGGGCCGCACCCGCCTCATTACGGGCATCAATCCCTTCTCCTTCTCCTGGAAGCTCAAGGGGGGAGAGACCTTCTTCGCCCCCGAAGCGGTGTTCGCCTGCGGCCACAGCGAGCGCGAGGTAGGGCTTTATATGCGCGCCTTCGTGCAGGAGCACATCATCCGCGGCGTCTGGAAGAAGAAGCCCCGCCCCGTGCTCGTCAACAATTGGGAGGGGACCTACTTCTCCTTCACGCGCGAGCGCATCTTAAACATCGCCAAAGCGGCGAAGGAAGCGGGCGCAGAGCTCTTTGTCCTCGACGACGGCTGGTTCGGCAGCCGCGACGACGACACCACATCCCTCGGCGATTGGACCGATCATGAACAAAAGACGGGCGGCATCGCCTCGCTCGCCGAAGAAGTGCGCTCTTTGGGGCTTGACTTCGGCATCTGGATGGAGCCCGAGATGGTCTCGGAGCGCAGCGAACTTTACAAGGCGCACCCCGAATGGGCGATGAAGATCCCCGGCCGCGATCCCGTCCGCATGCGCCATCAGCTCGTGCTCGACCTCACGTTGCCCGCCGTGCAGGACTATCTTGTGGAGAGCGTTTCCTCCGTCCTCACGCTCACGAAGGCGGCCTATCTGAAATGGGACAACAACCGCCACATGACGGACGTTTTCGGCGCGGCGCCTGCGGGGGAATACTATCACCGCTACATCCTCGGGCTGTATTCCGTCATGGCGCGGCTCAGCGCCGCCTTCCCCGACGTGCTGTTCGAGGGCTGCGCTTCGGGCGGCGCGCGCTTCGATCTCGGCATCCTTTGCTATATGCCGCAGATCTGGACGAGCGACAACACCGACGCCCGCGAACGCATCGCCATCCAGTCGGGCACGGCGGCATGTTATCCGCAGAGCACGATGGGCTCGCACGTCTCCGCTTCCCCCAACCATCAGACGGGCAACGCGAGCGCCCTCTCCGCGCGCTTTGCAGTTGCTGCGGGCGGGGTCTTGGGCTACGAGTGCGATCTTTCCGCCCTTCCCGATGAGGAGCTTACCGCGATCGGAGATCAGATCGCCTTTTATAAAAAATACCGCGAAGTCATGCAGTTCGGCGCGTACTATCCTTTGGGCGACGTGCAGGGCGAATGGGCGGGCTACTGCACCGTCTCGCCCGATAAGTCTCTCGCCGTCGCTGTGGTCGCCGTGCTCAAAAAGCGGACGGGGATGATGAACTTCCGCGCCTCCTTCAAAGGGCTTGAAGAGGATGCGCTGTACCGCGTCTCGGTGCGAGAGGGCGCGGGAACACGCGAAGTCGGCAAAGCGACGGGCGGCATGCTGGTAAACGGCAGCGTGCGCCTCGACGGCATCTTCGAGGAACAGGACGCCCGCAGCGCGAACTCCGTCTTTACGCGCATGTTCGTCTTCGAAAAAATGTAACAGGGCAGAGAAAGCGGACCGCAGGACGGATGCGGTCTGTTTTTTTGAGCCGAAAGGATTGTTCCGCGCGTCTTTATGCCCGCTTTGTCCGCTTCGGCTTCTTTCGGCGAAAATACCCTCTTGAATTCTTTCGGGCAATGTGTTATACTGAGGGCAGGAAAGACAGGAGGAGAGTTATGGACATAACCAACGCATCGCGGTTCATCAACAGCTACAACCGCATCGAAGCGCAGCTCAAGCTCGTGTATAACGCCAAGTCGACGCAGAACTTTACCGATCTCGTCAAGCGCTGCGCCGACCTCGACATCACCGTCCGCCGCTATGAGAACGAGCTCATCGACTACGGGAAACTGAGGAACGCCATCGTCCACCGCACGGACGGGGGCGCGGGCGAGACGGTCATCGCCGTTCCCTGCGACGAAGTCGTGCGTCAGATCGAGTTCATCGAAAAGCTCCTGTGTCACCCGCCCCGCCTCATGGACGCCATCAAAGTGAAGAAGGTCACTTCCGTCTTTGCCGATAAGCCCGCCATCTCCGCCGTGGAGACGTTTGCCGCCTACCGGCAGAAGACGCTGCTCGTCTACGACCACGGCACCATGATCGGCGCGGTCAACACCTATCTGCTTTATTCCAAGATCTTACAGTGCGCGGCTTCGGGCAAGAGCGTCACCGATTTCCTGCTCACGACCCCCTGCCGCGAGCTCGTGGACGAAGAGGAGATGAAACGCTATCTCATCATGAGCCAAGAGGCGACCGTCTTCGACGTCTTCGTTGCCTTCGAGGAAAAGCGCGACCTCACCGCCGTCATCGTCACGGAAAACGGCGTGTTCGGCGAAAAGGCGCTCTCCATCATCACCCCCTCCGACTTCCCCCGCATCAACCGCTTCCTCGAAAACTACAACGCCAAGCCGTTCTGAGACGCACCGTGGGGTCAGAGGACGCGTTCTGAAAGTACGCAAAAAATTTCCGAAAAAAAGTTGCAGAAAAAGCAAAAATTTTTCACCGAAACGCTTGACAAAAACAAAATGTGTGCTATAATGTAGGCACAACAAGGAAGTAACCAACACAGCGGACCTTGATCTTATTCCAAGAAAGCCAGGTTTTACTTCCCGGTCAAAGGATAGTTTCCGAAAGGAAGATCCATTTTAACAAAGGAACATCAGTTTGATCTGTGGACGGTTCCGGAACGGGATCGAAACCAACGTTCTTTTGAAAAAGGAGCTTACTTGAAGAAATGCCTCCCCCAAATCGGAAAGATAAAATCAGGAACTGCTTTTAATAAGAAAAAAGGGATTCCTTCCACAGACGATTTATTTCAAGCGCAGGAATAAAACGGGAAACGCAGTGAAACGTTACCAATTGTTGGACGGATATTTTATCTGAAGCTCGAAACCCTTCAAATCGCATTCAGCAGGAACAAAGTCTTTGGCAATTTGAAAGGAATTTTTCAAAACGAAAATTTTGAAAGAACTTTTCAGATCGGGTCAAAGAAAGATCTCGGGAAAAACAAAGAACATATTTTCGATCGGACGAGATGAAAACTTGGAAGAAAAGAAAGAAGATATTTGTTTGGGGCCTGAGAAATAAGAAACGACACGGAATGGATGGGAAGAAAAGAGCAAGAAGATCGTAAAAGGGAAAGAAAAATTTTTCCGGATCGAGTTTTTGACCGAAAGTAAAAAGTAGGGATAGCCTGTAAGTTCGATCCAAGAGGGATACTTTTCGGAATCAGCGATCGGACAAAAGATCAAATATTCGTCAACAAGCGGTGCATCATCCGATGCACCGCTTACTTTTTGTATCGAAAAAGAGTGCCGCAAAAAAACGCCCCGCAAAACCACGCCGCAAAAAAACGCCCCGCAAAACCACGCCGCAAAAAAACGCCCCGCAAAGGCGGGGCGCAGAGCGCGTTCAGGCGCGTTTTTTGTTTTTCTTGAGCGCCTTGTCGCGCTCGAGGATGCGTTCCATCGTGGCAAGGCTGCCTTCGGTGCGGGTGCGCGCCTCGTGCAGGCGCCAGGCTTCCGTGCCGCCCCCGTTGCGGAAGGCGGAGAGCTCTTCCCGCGCCCCTTCGAGGAGGGTGCACACGCCGTCCATATCGCTGTCGCGCTCCTTCTGGGCGATGGCGCTCGTCGCGTAGATGAGCTTGTCGCAGTCGCCGAGGAGCTTGTTGGCGCGGTTGAGCCGTTCCACAAGGTGTTCGGGCGCGCTCTCGTCCGCGGCGGCAAGGGCGGCGGAGAAGGCGGCGATCTTTTCCTTGACTTCCGTATGAGAAGGCAGGCGTGTTGCTCTTCTCAGGAGCAGCAGGATGAGGATGCCGACGACGATGATGACGGCGTAGATGAGATAGTTGAGGAGCAGCTCGCCCGAAGTTCCGGCAGCTTCGGCGACGGGTTCGGCAGCATCGGTCAACAGCAGGAAGACGTTCATTTTTCGTCACCTCCGTAGGAAGCATTGGGGCGCATCGTGACTTCGAGGCGGTCGTAGGGGATCTCGAGCCCGTTCTCGTTGAGCACTTTCAGCACGGTGTCGCGGATGGCGGCGTGCGTCGTCCAGTAAAATTCGTTGGGCGTCCACACGCGCACGGAATAGCCGACGGCGCTCGCCTGATAGTCGGTGATGACGACGGAGGGCGCGGGCGTATCCACGACGTTGGGGATGGCTTTCACCCCTTCGAGCACGACGCGCTTGACCGTCTCGGGGTCTTCGCCGTAGGCGACGGAGAAGTTGAAGGCGATGCGCCGCATGGGCATGGTGCTATAATTGACGAGCTCGCTCCCCAAAACATCGCTGTTGGGGATAATGACGGTGTCGTTGTCGGGCGTCAGAATTTTGGTGTTGAAGAGGCGGATCTCCTGCACGCTGCCCGTGTAGTCGCCGATCTTGACGCTGTCTCCCTTTTTGAAGGGCTTCGTGAAGATGATGATGACGCCGTTCGCAAGGCTGCCGAGGCTGTCCTTCAAGGCGAGGGCGACGGCGAGGGCGACGGCGGAAAACGCCGCGATGATGCCTGCCGTAGAGAAGCCCAGAGAGCTGACGAGCACGATGACGAGCGCGATATACAGCACCACCGTGAGGATGGAGAGCACAAAGGTAGAGGCGGCGCGGTCGAGCCGCTTGCTCTTGAGCGAGGCGGAGCGGGCGATGATCTGCACGATGCGGATGACGACGAGCCCCAAAACGAGAAAGGCGAGCGTGCGGATGATGGTGAGCCCCGTGTTGTTCACGAACTGCTCCCAGAAGGTGCCGACGCCGCTTACGATCTTTTCCCAAAAAGACATGATCGGGTTTCCTCCTTGCGATCTTGCGCGGGGCAGGGGCGCCCGCGCTTTTCCATTGTAGCACAGGGAGAGGGAGATGTCAACTGCTTTCCAACCCTTTGCGCGGCTTAGGCGGCATGAGGGCGGCGGGGGTGTAGGGACGGCAGGGAAAGGCGAGGCGCGGCGGAGAAAGACGGGGCGCCGGAAAAGAGCGCCGTAATTGTCAATACCAAAAAAGCAGCAAGAGGAGCATGGATTGCTCCATGCTCCTTTTGGGGAATCAAAACCACAGCAAATTCGCCTATTTGGACATTTTTTATTTTTAACTTATTTTAATTCGACTTAGCTTTTTCCCACAACAGAATAAAGCTTATTGATATCATAACGTTCGACCCAAAAGCCATCTGGAACAGAGGAATCAAAGATCTTATCCGTTGTAGGTTGAAATTTGTATTGCCGAACAAGACGTTTTTTTAACTTGAGACAATCATCTTTGCTTGCTTTGGGTTCAAAAATATAATCATAATCAACATAATTACCGGAAGTCGTTTGCACCGAATATGAATATGACAGCTCGAAGATATATCTTTGACCCTTTCGCAATATTAGAGAATATGCATTTATCGATAAACAACTTTCATCGATCCCACTCTCTATACACAATCTGATTGAATCTTTTAACATCTCTTCACTACTAAAATAACCTAAAATTCGACGCTCCTCAATATTTTCCTTGTCGACTTCATCATATGAGTAAAATTTATACTCCGATAGGCGAAATATAATGGCTCGCATTTTATCTTCTCCGAAACCGAATGATTCTATCAAACCATTTCTTTAGAGCGTTAAACTCAGAACCTGCACCCCTGCTCCAATTTCCTGGGCCATATTTTTTATTTAGCAAATACTCGGCCGCCCTATCCGAGTTTCCGTTGAATTTATTATAAATATCAATACCCTCATCAATATCTGTCCAGGAGACCGGAGGTTTATTAGACATCCCCGGATTATGTTTACTAAACAATAATCCTATGCCCAAAATAGATGCAATTCCTGCAATTCCTGCGAGCGAGACGCTTACAGCAGAAGCCGCCACGCTTGCGCCTGCCATAGCCAGTGTCCCGCCACCGGCAATAGCCACTGCTCCACCGGCCGTGCCGCCGATCATCGGAAGCCCGAGCCCCGCGAGTGCACCGATCGCCCCGCCAAGCAGCGCTCCACCCAAGATCGATCCTGCAAGCTCCCAGCCCTGAGCCCCATTGTTGCTTGCGATCAAGCCCGCTGTCGCCCCGCCTACCACAGCTCCTGTTACAGTCAAAGCAATGAGTAACGAGATCACAAAATGTCCGCTGGGGTCGATGTTGTTGACAGGATCGTTCAGACAGTAGGAGTACAGGTTGATGCCGCCGATCGTCTCGGGTTCGAGATAGCTGACAAGATCTTTATTTAAGAATCTGCCCGTCTCGGGATCGTAGTAACGGCTGTTCAGGTAGTAGAGCCCGATGGAAGTGTCGTAGTAATACCCGCGGTAGCGGAAGGGGGTGCAAGAAGCACATCGCTTTCCGGCTCTTCCAACAAATTGCCCTAAACGCGATTGCGCTTGACTATATTATACGCCTCGTTCTCTCTATTGTCAATCCCCCAAAAAACAAGAGGAGCATGGAAAGAACCATGCTTCCTTGAAATGAAAAACAAAAAGAGAGACGGCTCATGCGAGCCGTCTCTCGGTCTTATCAGCGGTGAAAACCGCTTATTTTTTACTCTCTTGCAGCGAAGTGCTTGTAGCCTGCAAGGCGCTCCTTGGAAGCCTCTTCGGTCTCCTTGAAGAGCTCCTCTGCAACGGCGGGCTGCGTCTTCTTGAGGGAAGCGTAGCGCGTCTCGCCGAGGATGAACGCCTGGTAATCGCCTGTGGGATCCTTGGAATCGAGGACGAAGGGGTTCTTGCCTTCCTTGGCAAGTTCGGGGTTGTAGCGGAAGAGCTGCCAGTAACCGCAGTCGACTGCCGCCTTCTCCTCTGCCTGCGACTTCGTCATGTTGATGCCGTGGTTGATGCAGGGCGCGTAGCAGATGATGAGCGAAGGACCGTGGTAAGCCTCAGCCTCTTTCAGAGCTTTTACAAGCTGTGCCTTATCCGAGCCCATCGCGCACTGAGCGACATACACATAGCCGTAGGTCGCCGCGATCATGCCGAGGTCCTTCTTCTTCACGCGCTTGCCGCTCGAAGCGAACTTCGCGACCGCGCCGATGGGGGTGGACTTAGAAGCCTGGCCGCCCGTGTTGGAGTAGACCTCGGTATCGAGGACGAGCACGTTGACGTCTTCGCCGGAGGCAAGGACGTGGTCGAGGCCGCCGTAACCGATATCGTATGCCCAGCCGTCGCCGCCGATGATCCAGAAGGACTTCTTGACGAGGCAGTCCTTATCTGCGAGCACTTCTTTGACGAGCGCATCCGCTTCGCAGCCGCAGTCCTTGCAGCCATCGCAAGCCTTGACGAGCGCCGCTGCCGCCTTCTTGCTGCCTTCGGCGTCGTTCATGTTCTCGATCCACGCCTCGCAGGCAGCCTTGCCCTCTTCATAGCCCGCCCAAGCTTCTGCAAGCTTTGCGACCTTATCCTTGAGGGTCTCTCTTCTTGCCTTGTAAGCAAGGTTCATGCCGTAGCCGAACTCTGCGTTGTCTTCGAAGAGGGAGTTTGCCCATGCGGGGCCGTGACCCTGCTTGTTGACGGTGTAGGGGCAGGTAGGGGAGGAGCCGCCGTAGATGGACGAGCAGCCCGTCGCGTTCGCGATGATCATCCTGTCGCCGAAGAGCTGGGTGACGACCTTGACATAAGGCGTCTCGCCGCAGCCTGCGCACGCGCCGGAGAACTCGAAGAGCGAAGGGGTGAACTGGCTCTTCTTGACGTCTGCCATCTTGACTTCGGAGAGGTCGACTTCGGGCAGTTCGACGGCGTATTCCCAATTTGCGGCTTCCTTGACTTCGAGCTCTGCAAACGGGGTCATGACGAGCGCCTTGTTGCCCTTCATGCCGGGGCAGACCTCTGCGCACACGCCGCAGCCCATGCAGTCGAGCGGGGAGACCTGCATACGGAACTCATAGCCCTTGATGCCGGTCGCGGGCTTGGTGTCGAAATCTGCGGGCTTCTCTGCGCCTTCCGCGACGAGGGCGGGACGGATGCAGGCGTGCGGGCAGACGAAGGAGCACTGGTTGCACTGCACGCAGTTTTCCTTGACCCACTTGGGCACCATGACGGCAACGCCGCGCTTTTCGAACTTGGTCGTGCCGGTGGGGACGGAACCGTCCGCATTGAAGGCGGAGGAAGGCAGCTTATCGCCTTCGAGCGCGAGGATGGGCGCGATGACGTTCCTGAAGTAGTCGTTGTCCGCAAGCTTGATCATCTCCGCGCCTTCCGTCGTCGTTGCCCACGATTCGGGGATGTCGATCTGGACGAGGTGCTCTTTTGCGGAGTCGATCGCGTTGTAGTTCATCTGCACGACGGCGTCGCCCTTTCTTGCGAAGGACTTATACGCCATCTTCTTCATGAGGTCGACCGCCTCGGTGTAGGGCATGATCTGCTCGTTGATGAGGAAGAACGCCGACTGCAAAATGGTGTTCGTCCTGCCGCGGAGGCCGAGCTTCGCCGCAATGGAAATGGCGTCGATGACATACAGCTTCGCGTGCTTCTTTGCGAGGGTGTTCTTGACCTTGGCAGGGAGGTTGGCTTCGAGCTCTTCGATGCTCGTCCAGGGAGCGTTGAGGAGGAAGGAACCGCCGTCTTTGAGGTCGCTGACCATGTCGTAGCGGATGATGTAGGAGGGGTTGTGGCAGGCGATGAAGTCCGCCGCGTCGATGAGGTATTCGCTCTGGATGGGCGTCTTGCCGAAGCGGAGGTGAGAGACGGTGATGCCGCCCGACTTCTTGGAATCGTAGAAGAAGTATGCCTGCGCATACATATCGGTGTGGTCGCCGATGATCTTGATGGAGTTCTTGTTCGCGCCGACCGTGCCGTCCGAGCCGAGGCCGTAGAACTTGCACGAGGTGGAGCCTGCGGGCGCCGCGTCGAACTTCTCGGAGAAGTCGAGCGAGGTGTTCGTCACATCCTCGTAGATACCGACGGTGAAGTGGTTCTTAGGCTCGTCCTTTTCGAGGTTCTTGTAGACGGAGAGCACCATCGAGGGGTTGAACTCCTTGGAGCCGAGGCCGTATCTGCCGCCGACGACGGTGATGTCCTTCATGCCGTGCTCGAGGAGCGCGGTGCAGACGTCAAGATACAGGGGTTCGCCGAGGGAGCCGGGCTCCTTGGTGCGGTCGAGGACAGCCATCTTCTTGCAGCTTGCGGGGATGGCTTTCACGAAGGCTTCGGAGACGAAGGGGCGATACAGGCGGACCTTGATGAGGCCGTACTTCTTGCCCGTTGCGTTGAGCTTATTGATGGACTCTTCCACCGTCTCGGCGCCCGAACCCATGATGACGACGACTTCTTCCGCATCGGGAGCGCCGACGTAGTCGAAGAGGTGGTAGCTCCTGCCCGTGAGCGCGGAAACTTCGTCCATCATCTCCTGCACGATGGCGGGAGCGGCGAGGTAGTAGCTGTTCGCGGTCTCGCGGTTCTGGAAGTAGGTGTCGCCGTTCTGCGCGGTACCCTTCTGGATGGGGTGCTCGGGGTTGAGCGCCCTTGCACGGAAGTCGGCAATGTCCTTTTCAAGGCCCTTCTTGTCGACGATCGCCTTCATTTCCTCATAGGAGATGACGTCGATCTTGGAAACTTCGTGCGAGGTGCGGAAGCCGTCGAAGAAGGAGATGAAGGGAACGCGCGCACGGAGGGTCGCAAGGTGTGCGACGAGGGCGAGGTCCATGACTTCCTGCACCGAGCAGGAGGAGATCATGGCAAAGCCCGTTTGGCGGCACGCCATGACGTCGGCATGGTCGCCGAAGATGTTCAGAGAGTGTGCGGCGAGCGCGCGCGCCGAAACGTGCATGACCATAGGCAGAAGTTCGCCCGAGATCTTGTACATATTGGGGATCATGAGAAGGAGCCCCTGAGAAGCGGTGTAAGTGGTCGTCAGCGCGCCTGCGGAGAGCGAGCCGTGCACGGCGCCCGCAGCGCCGCCCTCGGACTGCATCTCAGCGATGCGGAGCTTCTGTCCCCACATGTTCACTCTGCCCTGGGTGGCCCACTCATCCGCGGACTCCGCCATGGGCGAGGAAGGCGTGATGGGGTAGATGGCCGCTACTTCCGAGAAGGCGTAAGCGACGTGGGAGGCGGCGGTATTGCCGTCGATTGTCATTTTAGTCATCCTAAAACCTCCATAAATATTAAAGAATTCAGCGATTTTGGCACGCGAAAAGCAAAGCGCCTTTTCGCCGCCGTCTTTATTATACCTTCTTTCCCGTCCGAAGTCAAGGCACATTTTCAAAAAAAGGGCAAGATGGCGCAGATTTCTTTGTTCTTTTCCCTCATCGCGCGGGATTTTGCGTTTCGCGCGCGCTTTCGGTTGTGCATTTGCCCGCGATATGGTATAATTCAAAAAAACACGGGCAAGAGGTAAGAGTATGTTACAGGTCACGGGCGTCAGCCTGCAGTACGGCAGCAAGAAGCTGTTCGAGGACGTCAACCTCAAATTCACGAGCGGGAACTGCTACGGCATCATCGGCGCCAACGGCGCGGGCAAGTCCACCTTTTTGAAGGTGCTCTCGGGCGAGATCGAGCCCAACAAGGGCGAAGTGACTTTGGGCAAGAACGAGCGCATGTCCGTCCTTGCGCAGGATCAGAACAAGTACGATTTCGAGACGGTGCTGCGCACGGTCATGCTGGGGCACAAGCGCCTCGTCGAAGTGATGGACGAAAAGGACGCGCTCTACGCGCACGCCGAGTTCACCGAAGAAGACGGCGTCAGGGCGGCGGAGCTCGAGAGCGAGTTTGCCGAGCTCGGCGGCTGGGAGGCGGAGAGCGAGGCGGAGACCCTCCTCAACGAGCTCGACATCCCCTCCGAATATCACTATCTTCAGATGGGCGAGCTGGACGCCAAGCAGAAGGTGAGGGTGCTGCTTGCGCAGGCGCTCTTCGGCGATCCCGACGTGTTGCTTTTGGACGAGCCCACCAACAACCTCGACTTAAAGACGGTGCGCTGGCTGGAGAATTACCTCCTCGACTTCGAGAACACCATCATCATCGTCTCGCACAACCGCCACTTCCTCAACAAGGTCTGCACGCACATCTGCGACGTCGACTACGGCAAGATCAACCTCTTTTTGGGCAACTACGACTTCTGGTATCAGACTTCCCAGCTCATGGCGCGCCAGCAGAAGGACGCCAACAAGAAGGCGGAGCAGCGCGCTGCCGAACTCAAAGAGTTCATCGCCCGCTTTGCGGCGAACGCGAGCAAGTCCCGCCAGGCGACTTCCAGGAAGAAGGAGCTCGAAAAGCTCACCATCTCCGACTTCAAGCCCTCCCTCCGCAAGTATCCCTTCATCGACTTCAAGTACGAGCGCGAGATCGGCAACGACATCCTCACCGTCGAAGGGCTCACCAAGAAGGGGTACTTCGAGAACGTCTCCTTCAACGTGCAGAAGGGAGATAAGATCGGCATTTTGTGCGACAAGTCCATCTCCGTCACCATGCTCTACGACATCCTGACGGGCAAGGAAGAGCCCGACGAGGGTACCGTCAGGTGGGGCAAGACCATCTCTTACTCCTACTTCCCGCAGAACAATTCCGAATACTTCGACGGCTGCTCCTTAACGCTCGTGCAGTGGCTCTCGCAGTTCTCCAAAGATCATTACGAGGAGTACCTGCGCGGCTGGCTGGGGCGCATGCTCTTCTCGGGCGAGGAAGCCTTGAAAGAGGCGAAGGTGCTCTCGGGCGGCGAGAAGGTGCGCTGCATGCTCGCCAAGATGATGCTCGAAGGGGGCAATTTCCTCATCTTCGACGAGCCGACCAACCACCTCGACCTCGAATCGATCACCTCGCTCAACAACGGGCTCACCGCCTTCAAGGGCTGCATGCTCTTGACGTCGCACGACCAGGAGCTCATGAACACCGTTTGTAACCGCATCATCGTTCTCGACGGCACCAAGGTGTACGATAAGAGCATCACCTTCGACGAGTACCTCGACGCGGCGGAAGCGTGACGGCTTCAAATCCTTGTATTTTTCCTCTCTCCGACCCTTTCGCGGCAGCCGCAGCGGCTGCCGCGTTTGATTTTTTCACGAAAATTTTATGCCTGCGAAATGGCGTTTTTGGCGCAGTTTCCCGTGTTCGTCGCCATTTTCCACTATTTATTTACACAAATCGACGATTTTTGTAAAAATATCATTGACTTTTTTACAAAAATAGCTTTACAACGGCAAAAAGCTGAATTATAATACAGACAACAACGAATTCGGGGGCGTGATATGAAAGCGCAGCGTGTCTTGATCTTGGAGAGCAACGAGCTTTTTGCAAATGAACTGAGGGATTGCGTCCTGGCGCGGGAGGGGTATGAAGTCTGCGGGATGACGGGCAGCGGGGAGGAAGGCATCGCGCTCATCAAGAGCGAAGATCCCGATCTTGTCATCCTGAGCCTCTTTCTGAAGGGGTTTGACGGATTTACGGTGATGGAAGAGGCAAAGCGGAGCGAGAAGAAGGGCGCGTTCATCGTCATGGGCAATTTTTCGGACGATAAGATCATCAACCGTGCCATTTCGCTCGGGGCAAGATACTATCTGATGAAGCCGGTCGAAGCGTCCGTCGTCGTAGACCGCGCGGCGGAAGTTGCGGGGGAGGGCGTGCCTGCCCGCCGCGAGAGCCTCGAGCGCCGCCGTGCAAACTCTCTCGATGAGCGCATCAGCAACATCTTCATCTCCATCGGTATCCCGCCGCACATCAAGGGGTACGGGTACCTGCGCGAGGGCATCAAAATGGCGGTCGAAGACCCGCACGTCATCAACAACGTCACGAAGGGGCTGTATCCCGTCATCGGCGAGAAATTCCAGACGACGGCGAGCAAGGTGGAGCGCGCCATCCGTCATGCCATCGAGGTCGCGTGGAACCGCGGGCGCATCGACGCCGTCAACGCCATCTTCGGCGCGCGCGTCTATATCGGCACCGAAAAGCCGACCAACAGCGAATTCATCGCCCTCGTCGCCGATAAGCTCATCCTGGAGAACATGGGCTGAGCGCGATCGGGCAAGAGCCGTCCTTCGGGGCGGCTTTTTCTTTTCGGGCGTGTGAAAAAAATTTCATATGTAAGAACTTGCCAACCGCGCCCGAAGGGTGTAAAATAGAAAAAAGGAGGCGCACTATGTTCCATGTCGTGCTTGTCGAACCCGAGATCCCGCAGAACGCGGGCAATATCGCGCGCACCTGCGCCGCCACGGGGTGCGTTCTGCACCTTGTAAAGCCGCTCGGCTTTGAGATCTCCGATAAATACTTAAAGCGGGCGGGGCTCGACTATTGGCATCTCGTCAGGGTCGAACTGCACGAAACTGCGGAAGAAGCGCTCTTTGGCGTGCCGGAAGAGAAACTGCACTTTTTCACGACCAAATCTCCCCGCGTCTATTCCGAGGCGCGCCTTTGCGAGGGCGACTATCTCGTCTTCGGCAAGGAGACGAAGGGGCTTCCCGACGAGCTTCTGCTCGCGCATCCCGCGGCATGCGTGCGCATCCCCATGCGGGAGGAGGCGCGGTCGCTCAATTTGAGCAATTCGGTCGCCGTCGCCGTCTACGAAGGGCTCAGGCAGAACGGCTTCGGCGCGCTCTCGACAGAGGACGCCGAACACCGCCTCGACCTCTCGTGAACGCCTTTTCGCGGGCGCGGCTTATAAAAGGGCTGCTTGCGGGCGGCGCCGCGTTCATCCTTTTGGCGGCGGTCGTTTTGCTGCTCCCCCGTCCGAAGCAGGCGGGCAGGGCGGAGACCTTTTCCTGCCTTTGGGCGGACGGCGCAAAGAGCGACGAGACGTTTGCTTCCGCCCTTGCCTGCCTTGCGGGCGTTTCTTCGGAGGGCGTCCTTCTGGAGCGGGAGGGGATCGCGGGCACCGTGCCCGCCTCCGAACCTTTGAGGACGGTCGTTTCCGTTCTGGAGGGCGGCACGCTTGCAGAGCTTATATCGCTCGACGGAAGCGGCCTCACGCCCCTCGAATCGTACGCCGTGCAAACATTTTACGGCGGTCGGGCATACTACGACGGAGAGCCCTTCGTCTGGGACGGCACGCGCGTGCAGCGCGCGGAGCGGGAAAGCTTTTCGGAGGCGGTGCTGCTGCAAGGCAGCTTTGAGAGCGGTTTTTTGCTCGAAAGCGGCGTCAGAACGCTCTATCTGCGTGCCGGGGGCGAAGTGGAAGAGGACGGGCTCTTATATACCGCGCTCTCCCGCGTCGTTGCCGAAGCGCCCTACTTTTTCCGCGGCGGCGCGCTGTGGGAAGAGCGGTACGGCACAGAACGCTATGTCTCCGCCCTCCCGCCGGGCTGCACGTTGGAAGAAGCACCCGCTTCTGAATAAACTTCCGCGAGGAGGGTTCCCCTCCGCTGCGGGACACAATTTGTCCTATGCTTAGGACTTATTGATTTTAGAATGACAAAAGAGTTCGCGGGCAAAATACTCGGTTAAAATCAGAGCGGTTCGTTCCTCGCCGCAAAGATTTTCCGCAGGAAAAGATTTGCGGCGAAATCTCCCGCCGGGCTGCACGTTGGAAGAAGCACCCGCTTCCGAATAAACTTCCGCGAGGAGGGTTCCCCTCCAAATTCTGAAACAAAAAACCAAATCGGACAAGTAATTCAAATGAAGAGAAGACTGCGCATTTTACTCAGCCGCTTTACGTTGGTGGCGCTCACGATCATCGCCCTGTTCCTTGCAGGGTTTTTGGTCGTGGCGGGCGCGTTCTATCTTTTAAAACTCATCTTGGAGGCGGTCTTTGCGAGCGGGGCGGAGTGGATCGATCTCATCTTCCGCGCCGT
This sequence comes from uncultured Clostridia bacterium, assembly GCA_944376295.1. GTDB lineage: Bacteria > Bacillota > Clostridia > Christensenellales > Borkfalkiaceae > Gallimonas. Next base: position 79,873 of record CALWCE010000002.1, on the reverse strand, counting down.
GGGGTGGATCGTCGTCGTCGCGACCGCCATCCACATCATCAACCGCAACATGATGCCCGAAGCCAAAGTCCTGTGGCTCTTGTGCATCGTCGCCTTCAACGCCTTCGGCGTCGCCATTTACGCCGTCTTTTCCTACAACCGCCCTTCGCGCAGGCAGAGGAAGAAGTTTCTCCTCCTCAAAGAGGAGGCGCACAAGTTCACCCGCCCGACGCTCTCCCAAGAGGAGCTCGTCTCGGGCATGGGGCGCTGGGCGGCGGTGTCGCGCGCGCTCTATACAAAGAACGAGCACGCCGTCGTCTACCGCGGCACCGATACAACGTACTATCCCACGGGCGAAGATTTCTTCCGCCACTTTCTCTTCGATCTGCAGCGCGCGAAGAAGTATATCTTCCTCGAATACTTCATCATCGAATACGGCGTCATGTGGGGGGCGGTCCTCGATATCCTCAAAGCCAAGGCGGCGGAGGGCGTCGAGGTGCGCGTTCTTTACGACGACATCGGCAGCATGGGCTATGTGCGCGCGGGGTACTATAAATATCTGCGCAAGCAGGGCATCAAGTGCTATAAATTCAACCCCTTCGTGCCCGTCGTCTCCAACTTCCACAACAACCGCGATCACCGCAAGATCGCCGTTATCGACGGGCAGGTCGCCTACACGGGCGGCATCAACCTCGCCGACGAGTATATCAACGTCAAACAGCCCTACGGCAATTGGAAGGATACGGCGGTGCGCCTCGAAGGCGAGGGCGCCAAGAGTTTACTTTTCATGTTCCTGCGCTTCTGGGACCTTTGCAGCGGCGAGACGGAGGACTTCTCCCGCTTCCTGCCCGAAGAGAGCGGCGTGCAGGGCGAAGGCTTCGTGCAGCCGTACAGCGACGGGCCCATCCCCCTCTACGGGCGGCATCTGGGCGAAGACCTCTATATCAACATTTTAAGCGTCGCCGAAAAGTATGTGTGGATCATGACGCCCTATCTCATCCTGGACTATCGCATGCGCGAGGCGCTCGTTTCGGCGGCGGCGCGCGGGGTGGACGTGCGCATCGTCGTGCCGCACATCCCCGATAAGAAGACGGCGTTCGCGCTCACCCGTTCCAACTACATGGCGCTCATCAAGGGCGGGGTGAAGATCTACGAATACCTCCCCGGGTTCGTCCACGCCAAGAGCTTTCTCTCCGATGACGTGGCGAGCGTCGTGGGCACCATCAACCTCGACTACCGCTCGCTCATGCACCACTACGAAAACGCCGTCTTCATGTATCGCACGGCAGCCAATACGGAGCTCAAGGCGGACTATGAGGCGACCTTCAAAAAGTGCGCCCTGCAGACGGAAGAGGACGCAAAAAAGAGCGTCGTGTGGCGGTGGACGTGCGAGATATTGAAGGCTTTTGCACCTTTATTCTGATAAGGAGAACATGATGATCCATTCTTTGGCGGGCGGGGTGCTCGCGGACGGAGAAATTTATACCTTTGCCAAAGTGCGGGCGGGGGAGGGTGCCGCGTGGTATCTCGTGCCCGAGCTCGTCTTCGTGAAGGAGGGCGACAGGGTGCTCGTCCCCGAGGGGCATCTCACGCGCGAGGGCGTCGTGGAAAAGCTCGAGCGCTGCACGCGTCAGACCGCGCCCGTTCCCGTGAGCCGCGTCAAAGAGCTTTTGGGGCTCGCCTGACCGGGCAAGGCGGACCCCCGATGCGCCGCCCGAATACGGTCGCCCTTCCTCGCATGTCCGTCTTCGAAAAAATTTAGCAAGGACTTGACAAAGTCGTCCTTTTGTGCTATAATATATCATGTTACGGGCGCGGGATACCGCGCAAAGGGGGCGGCTATGGAAAAAGAACAAAACATCGACCGCGTCGATCGGGACGTCGAGGAGCGCCGCGAGGCATACAAACGGCGCGAACGGGAGGCGATCGCCGAAATGTCGGGCGAAACGGCAGAGGAGCCCGAAGAGAGCAAAGAAAAAGAGCAGGAGGAATAATTTCTCCTGCTTTTGTTTATCCTGTTGCTATGGAAGATCGCAAGGGAAAGAGCACACAAACGAAACAAACCGAATACTGCCATAATGCGCACTATTGCATGATCCGCCCCTCGGCGGAGGAGGACGAGGAAGATATCGTCTCCACGGGGCAGTCATAGGCGCGGAGAGCGATGCGGAAAGGAAAGAACACGGAAATAACGGAAGATGAAACAAAAAGAAACGGAAGATGAAACAGAATCAAGCGAAAAGCGAAACAGAAGCGGCGCGCGGGGCTTTATGCCCCGCGCGCCGCGCCTTTTCCCTTATTATAGCCTCCCCTGCTCACCCTCTAAGAGGGAGGCGAGGAAACAGCGATATCCTCCTTGGCGCCCTCTTTGAGGGAGCTGGCTCATCATTCGGCGTATGCCGATGATGAGACTGAGGGAGTAAAATACAGCGCTCCCGAAAAACTCGCTGACGCGACTTTTTCGGGAGCCTTTTCTTATAAATTACTTCCGCGAGGAGGGTTTCCCTCCGCTGCGTCGCAGCGGAGCAAATTTCGCAAGCCGCTGTGTTCCTCGCGGCTATGCTCCGATGCTCGCTGCTCCTCTTCCCGCAAAACTCGCTAACGCGATTTTTGCGGGAGCCCTTTCTTATAAATTACTTCCGCGAGGAGGGTTTCCCTCCGCTGCGTCGCAGCGGAGCAAATTTCGCAAGCCGCTGTGTTCCTCGCGGCTATGCTCCGATGCTCGCTGCTCCTCTTCCCGCAAAACTCGCTAACGCGATTTTTGCGGGAGCCCTTTCTTATAAATTACTTCCGCGAGGAGGGTTTCCCTCCGCTGCGTCGCAGCGGAGCAAATTTCGCAAGCCGCTGTGTTCCTCGCGGCTATGCTCCGATGCTCGCTGCTCCTCTTCCCGCAAAACTCGCTAACGCGATTTTTGCGGGAGCCCTTTCTTATAAATTACTTCCGCGAGGAGGGTTTCCCTCCGCTGCGGGACTCAATTTGTGCCATACTTGGCGCTTATTGTTCTTAGAATGACAAAAAAGCTCGCGGGCGAGACCGCCCGTTAAAATCAACCGTCTCCACCCCTCACGGCATTTGTTTTGCGAAGCAAAAGAAATGCGTGAACTTAAAAATGAAATCCCGCGAGGAGGGTTTCCCTCCGCTGCGGGACACAATTTGCGCCATACTTGGCGCTTATTGTTCTTAGAATGACAAAAAAGCGGGCGGGCGAGACCGCCCGTTAAAATCAACCGTCTCCACCCCTCACGGCATTTGTTTTGCGAAGCAAAAGAAATGCGTGAACTTAAAAATGAAATCCCGCGAGGAGGGTTTCCCTCCGCTGCGGGACTCAATTTGTGCCATACTTGGCACTTAGTGTCAAATAACGACATCAAAGTTCGCGGCCGATAAAGCAAATTAGATGCTCAACGTTCACCCCTCGCGGAAAGATTTTTGCGTCAGCAAAAAGATTTTTGCGAAAGACTCTCACACATTGAACCGGAACAGCACCACGTCGCCGTCCTTCATCACATAGTCCTTGCCCTCGGAGCGCACTTTGCCCTTCTCGCGCGCGCCCGCAAGACCGCCGCATTCCAAAAGCGTCTCCCATTCGACGACCTCGGCGCGGATGAACCCCTTTTCAAAGTCGGAGTGGATCTTGCCCGCCGCCTGCGGCGCTTTCGTGCCCTTTTTGATGGTCCACGCCCGCGTCTCCTTCTCGCCCGCGGTGAGGTACGAGATGAGCCCCAAGAGCGCATACGAAGCCTTGATGAGCTTATCAAGCCCGCTCTCTTTGAGCCCGAAGTCTTGAAGGAACATCTCCCTGTCCGCCTCGTCCATTTCGGAAAGCTCTTCCTCCGTCTTGGCGCAGACGACGATGGTCCTCGCGTTGTGCTTTGCGGCATACGCCTTCACCTGCTGCACATAGGGGTTTTCTTCCTCTTTGCCCATATCGCTCTCCGCAATGTTGGCGCAGTAGATGACGGGTTTGGACGAAAGCAGAAAGAGGTTGTCCATCATGGGCTCTTCCTCTTCGGTGAGGGGATAGGAAGAAGCCGGCTTTTCCTCTTCGAGGTGCGCCTGTAATTTTTCAAGGAAGGCAAACTCGGCGGCAGCGCCTTTATCGGAGCCCCCGCGCGCCGCGTTGCGGATGCGGTCCATGCGCTTCTGCACGGCTTCGATATCGGCGAGGATGAGCTCCAAGTTGATGGTCTCGATGTCGCGCACGGGGTCGACGGTGCTCTCGACATGGGTGATGTTCTCGTCCTCGAAGCAGCGCACGACGTGCACGATGGCGTCCACTTCGCGGATATGGGAGAGGAACTTATTGCCGAGGCCCTCGCCACGGCTCGCGCCCTTCACGAGGCCCGCGATATCGACGAATTCGATGACGGCGGGGGTCACCTTCTTGCTCGAATAGAGGGCGGCAAGCTTCGTAAGCCGTTCATCGGGCACGGCGACGACGCCCACGTTGGGCTCGATGGTGCAGAACGGGTAGTTTGCCATCTCGGCGCCCGCGTGCGTGATGGCGTTGAAGAGGGTGGATTTTCCCACGTTGGGGAGCCCCACGACACCTAATTTCATCTTGTATCTCCTGAAGCGGGCGCCCTGTCCGGCGCCCGATGTATTCTTAAGTATTATACGATACCCCGCCCGAAATGGCAAGCCTTTTCGCTTGCCGTTTCCGATAAAATGTGTTAAAATGACGGGGAAAACGACAGCGGCGCGGGAGCGCGTTTCCCCGCTGCGGGAGAGGCCGACATGGACTATAAACGCTATATTTCCGAACATATCCAAGCAGAGGGCGTCACGAAAGAAGAGCTCGAAGGGCTCATCGCCGTCCCGCCCGATACGTCGATGGGGGACTATGCGCTCCCCTGCTTCAAGCTCGCCAAAGTGCTCCGCAAGTGCCCCGCGCTCATCGCGGAGGACATCGCCGCAAATTACCCCGTGGACGGCATCGTCTCGGAAGCCAAAGCCCTCAACGGCTATGTCAACTTCCGCATCGCAAGGGCGGGGCTTGCGAAGGACGTCCTCTCCTGCATCCTTCAAGAGGGGGAAAAGTACGGCTCCTCAAATCTCGGCGCGGGCAAGACCATCTGCATCGACTATTCCTCCGTCAACATCGCCAAGCCCTTCCATATCGGGCATCTCTCGACGACGGTCATCGGCGGGGCGCTCTACCGCATCTTCAAGTTCCTCGGCTATCACACGGTGGGCATCAACCATTTGGGCGACTACGGCACCCAGTTCGGCAAGCTCATCTCCGCCTACAAGCGCTGGGGCAGCCGCGAGGAGGCAGAGAAAGGCGGCATCCACGCCATCAACGATCTCTACGTCCGCTTCAACGAGGAGGCGGACGAGGCGATGGAAGCGGAGGCGCGCGAATACTTCCGCCTTATCGAGAGCGGCGACAAAGAGGCGAACGAGCTCTTCGATTGGTTCAAGTCGTTGACGCTCAGCTACGTCAAGGGCATCTACGAAAAGCTGCACATCACCTTCGATTCGTACGCGGGCGAGCGCTTTTATACCGATAAGATGGCGCCCGTCGTCGAAGAACTCAAAGAAAAGGGGCTCTTAAAGGAGAGCAACGGCGCGCAGATCGTCGACCTCGAACCCTACGGCATGCCGCCCTGCCTCATTTTGCGCTCGGATGGCGCCTCCCTCTATGCGACGCGCGACCTCGCCGCCGCCATCTACCGCAAGAACACCTACGACTTCGATAAATGCCTCTACGTCGTCGCCTATCAGCAGAACCTGCACTTCAAGCAGGTGTTCAAGGTGCTCGAACTCATGGGCAAGGAGTGGGCGAAGGACCTCGTGCACGTCGCCTACGGCATGGTCTCTTTGGAAGACGGCGCCATGTCCACCCGCAAGGGCAAGGTGGTCTGGCTCGAAGACGTTTTGAACCGCTGCGTCGAAAAGGCGTATTCCGTCATCGACGAGAAGAACCCTTCCCTCGAAAACAAGCAGGAGATCGCCGAAAAGGTGGGCGTGGGCGCCGTCATCTTCTCCGCGCTCTACAACAACAAGATCAAGGATATCGTCTTTTCCTACGATAAGGCGCTCAACTTCGACGGCGAAACGAGCGTGTATGCGCAGTACACCTGCGCCCGCGCCTCGTCCGTGCTCGCCAAGGCGGCGGAGGGCGGCTTTGAGGCGGCGCTTCCCGAAAATTATACCCCCTGCGATCAGGAATTCGAGCTCATCCGTGCGCTTTCCGACTTCCCCGATACGGTGAAGGCGGCAGCCGAGCGCTACGAGCCCAGCTTCGTTGCCCGCTGGTGCGTCGATACGGCGCAGAAGTTCAACAAGTTCTACTTCGACTGCAAAATTCTGCAGGAGGAGGAAACGCGCGCCTTCCGCCTCGCTTTGACGAAAGCGACGCTCTCCGCGCTCACGGCGGGGCTCACCCTCCTCGGCATCGGCGTCCCGGAGAAAATGTAAACAAGTTCACGCAATTTTGTTTGCGACGGCAAACAAAATCGTCGTGAGGGAAGGGAGACACCGCTGCGCCCTGCGGTCGGCAGCATTTTCTCCCTCGCCGCGCGATCTTTCGGGGCACACCGTTTCACATCGCGCGGCTTCACCCTCTTCCCGGAAGCCGTTCGGCAGATCGGGGGAAAAGGCAAAAGCGTGGTTTTGCCTTTTTCAGAGGATCGGAAGCTTTCCGCCGCGCAATGTTTCGGCAGTTGTGACCATCAGGAGAAACACATGCTCAAAGCAGTTCTTTTGGATCTCGACGGCACCCTTTTGGATACGCTGGGCGACATCCGATATTACGTCAACGAGGCGCTTGCCGCCTTCTCCTTCCCGCCCATCACGCGGGAGCAAACGCGCCGCTTCATCGGCGACGGCGCATGGGAGCTCATGGAGCGCGCCGTTCCGCACGGGGCGAAGGAGCTCGAAGCCTGCTACGAATACTTCCGCGAGCACTTCTCGCGCAACACGCAGGAGCGCACCCGCCTCTACGACGGAGAGATAGAAACGCTCTCCGCTCTCAAAGCGCGGGGCTTGAAGCTCGGCGTCGTCACCAACAAGCCGCAGGATGCGACGGAGGGCTGCATCCAAAAGTTCTTCCCCGAAGGGCTCTTCGATTTCGTCGGGGGCGATACGGGGAGCTTCCCCTGCAAGCCCGATCCTTCCCTCGCGCAGTACGCGGCGCTCACCCTCCGCGTTGCCCCTTCGGAGTGCGCCTTCGTCGGCGACGGCGAAACGGACGCCATGGTCGCCCGCAATGCGGGGATGTTCGGCGTCTCCGTCCTCTGGGGTTACCGCACGAAGGAAGAACTCTCCCGCGTCGGCGCCTCCCGCTTCGTCTCTTCCTACGAAGAGCTCTTCCGCATCCTTACAACTTTCTGAAAACTTATTGATATTTAGTCTCATTTATGTTATAATGACCCCAGAAAATCAAGAAAGGAGATATTGATCTATGAAGAGATGTGCAGTTTGCGGCGAGATCGTCGCGGATGATGTTGAAGTTTGCCCCGTCTGCAAGGCGACGAAGTTCGTTCCCATCGAGGAGAACACGGGTTTTGCATGCGAGCACCACGTCGGCGACGGCAAGGTGGAAGATAAGGAAGTGATGGACGGCCTCCGCGCCAACTTCGAGGGCGAATGCACCGAAGTCGGCATGTATCTTGCGATGGCACGCGTTGCCGAGCGCGAGGGCTATCCCGAAGTGGCAGAGGCGTACAAGCGCTATGCCTTCGAGGAAGCAGAGCACGCAAGCAAGTTTGCAGAGCTTCTCGGCGAAGTCGTCACCGATTCGACTGAGAAGAATCTCGAGCTCCGCGTCGCTGCCGAAACGGGCGCGTGCGCAGGCAAGCTCGCGATCGCAAAGCGCGCGAAGGAGCTCGGCTACGACGCCATCCACGACACCGTGCACGAGATGGCAAAGGACGAAGCGCGCCACGGCGCAGGCTTCAAGGGCCTTCTCAAGAGATACTTCGGCAAGTAATTTTACAAGAATCGATCAAAAAAATCGGGCGGATGATCCGCCCGATTTTTTCTTATTTTCGCCGCAAATCTTTCCCTTCGGGAAATCTTCGCGGCGAGGGGTGGAGACAGTTGATTTGAAGCAGCGATATCGCCCGCCCGCTGTTTTGTCCATATTATACAACAAGCGCCAAGTATGGTATGTGTGCCCTGCGGGTACAAATTGAGTCCCGCAGCGGAGGGAAACCCTCCTCGCGGAAGTTATTTTTGGAAAAGATTCCTTATGATAGCCTCCCCTGTGTAAGGGGTGAGCAAGTGCATTCTTGATTTGTAATATTCCTTATTGTAGGCGCCTCTTCGGGGAGCTGTCATGTCATCCGCAGCTTACTGCGGTGGCATGACTGAGGGAGTTTTCCCTATTTTAAGCGCCCACTCGAAGGGTGAGCATCTATTTTCTTGGCTTTCAGAGCTCCCGCAAAAGTCGCGTCGGCGAGTTTTTCGGGGAGTGGAAAAGCGCCGCCGCGGCTCATGCCGCGGCGGCGCCTTTACAAAGAATGGAGAGGTAGGAAGGGGGGTTGCCCTTCCGAAGACGCGCCTCGGGGATGGGAGACCCCTGCCGCAGATACCGATGCAGGCGGCAGTGCGGCGCGGCGTCATCTTCCATTCCATCATACCGAAGCACGGGCGAAAAATCAACCTACTTCTCCTTTTTTGCGCTCTATTGCCGCATCCCGGCGCGGTAGAGTGCGTATTTCACGCTCTACTCACAGTAGAACGGTTGACTTTTCCCGTTTTTTTGCGTATAATCGAGGCATGGAAGAAGATCAGGACCGCCTTGCCGAGATCATCGGCAAAAACATCATGAGGCTTCGCAAGATGGCGAACATGACGCAGTCCGAACTTGCGGAACGGCTCAACTATTCCGATAAGTCGGTCTCCAAATGGGAGCAGGGCAACGGCATCCCCGACGTCCGCATCCTCGTGCGCCTTTCCGAACTCTTCGGCGTCACGCTCGACGAACTTACTCACGAGCCCAAGAACGAAGTCATCATGCCAAAACGTTTCCGCCTCAAGCAGCGCGTCATCACCCTCCTCTGTTCCGTGGGGCTGTGCTGGCTCACGGCAGTCGTTCTCTATGTCTTTTTGGGCATCTTCGGTAAGGGCGAGCTCCCGCACACCTGGCTCGTCTTCGTTTATGCCGTGTCGGCGTCCGCCGTCGTCGTGCTCGTGTTCAGCGCCGTCTGGAAGTGGAAGTGGGTGCGCATCATCTCGCTCACCGTCCTCATCTGGACCGTCCTTTTATGCATCTATCTGACGGCGTTCGTCTTCGGGCAGAACATCTGGCTCATCTTCCTCATCGGCATCCCGCTGCAAATTCTCGCGCTCTTCTTCTTCGTCTGGCGCAAGGGCGCGCGCTTTAAGGAATAATATATGAACGAACTTCTCATCCGGCAGGCGGAGCGCGCCGCAAAACGCCGCAAAGCGCTCACCGCCCTGGCATGGACGGCAGCCATCCTCGCCCTTTTCCTCGTCATCGGGGCGATCATCTGCCTCGTCATGCTCGGCTTCGGCAACCAAAACTTCTATCTCCTCGGCTTTCTGGCGCTCGGGGGGATGCTGGGTGCGGCGGCGCTCGGCGGGGTCGGCTTTGCCCTCTTCCGCGCCTCCGTCAAGGCGGAGGATACGGAGCGCGACTTTTCGGAGCGTGCGGACAGCGAAGAGAGCTTCACCGTGGGCGAAGGCACGCTCGCGACGTTTTCGGAAGACGCCCTCGTCCTTCACGGGCAGGACCGCGAAAAGAAGGAGCGCCGCATCCGCGTTCCTTTCAAAGAGATGCGCTTTTTTTCCGTCCTTGTCCGCCATGCGCCCAGAGAAAAAGGGGAGTGGCGCATCCTCTTCGAGATCCCCGCGCACTATCTCAGCAAAAAGCCGCAGAAAGGCGAGCCGCCCGCTCTCATCGAAACGCAGGGCAAGGAGCGCCTCAAAGCGTGCATATCTTCTCACGGCCTTTCTCTCGTCGGCGAAACGCCCGCCCCCGCCGCAGAAGGGGAGAAGGGCGCAAAACCCCCAAAGCCCCAAAAAGAGCAGCGCTTCGTGCTCCCCGATGCGGAAAAACGCCGCCGACAGTTCCCCTTCCTTCTCCTTGGCGCGGGGCTGCTTGTCGGGGGCATCGTCGTCGCCGTGCTTGCAAACCGCACGATCGGCATCCTGCTGAGCTGCATCGGCGTCTATCTCCTCATCCACGGCGCCGTCGGCTACGCGAGGGCGTGCACCGAGCTCATCCTGCTCGATACGGGCATTTGGGATAAGAAGGCGACGCGCGCGGAGAGCAGCTATTTGACCTGGGAAGAGATCGAAAGCGTCTCCTTCTTCGAAGGCAGGGAGGGAACGGACAAGACGCCCGAAGAAAAGCCCGCGCTCATCCTCAGCTGCGCTTACGGCGACCACGGCTTCACGCCCGTGAGGGAGGCGTACGACTATCTCCTTGCGCATCATCCCGAAAAATGCCGCAAATGAACGGAAAACAGCCGCAAGGCGGGCAGAGAGCCCGCCTTTTCGCTTGTTTTTTGCGCCTTGCGAAAGCGTGCGGTTGACAACTTTGCAAAACATGATATAATGGATAGCAAGACGGGGAAACGTTTCGCGTTTCCCGAAAGAGGCAGGCTATGGAGTGTACGCAGTGCGGCAGGCCCGCATCCAGATATACGATCGCGGCGGACGGGAAGGAGTGGGAAGCGGTGCTCTGTCCCGAATGTTATTCCGCGCTCATGGCGGGGCTGCAGGCGGGCGGACGCCGCTGTCCCGTCTGCGGCATGACGTTCGGCGAATACCGCCGCACGGGGCTCGTCGGCTGCGCGGAGTGCTACCGCTTTTTCCGCCGCGAGCTCCTTCCTTCCGTGGAGCGGATCCAGGGCGGCACCGTGCATACGGGCAGGACGCCGTCTGCAGACGTCGGCGAGAATTACGAGCTGCTCCTGGAGCGTTCGCGGCTGCGCGGCAGGCTCGAACAGTCGCTCAGGCGCGGAGACGACGCCGAGGCGGAGCGGCTGAGCGAGCAGATCAGGGCGCTCAACGAAGCCATCCGCGGGGTGCGGTCATGAGGGCGCCGTCCTTTGTGCGGGAGCGTCCCGTCATCCCCGCGGGCGCGGCGCAGAACATCGCCGTTTCCACGCGCATCCGCTTTGCGCGCAATTTCGAAGATTATCCCTTTCCCAACCGTCTTACCGACATTCCCCTCGCGCAGGAGATCGTCCATCTCGTTTCGGAGGAGCTGCGCGACGTGGAGAACTTCTGTCTCTACCGCATGAACAATGTGGAGGAAAAGACGGTGCAGTTCCTGTATGAGCGCAATCTCATCAGCCGCGACCTGCTCAAGCGGCGCGCGATCTCCGCCGTCCTCGTCCTGCACGACGAGAGCATCTCCGTCATGATCAACGAGGAAGACCACGTCCGCGAACAGTTCTTCATGCGGGGATTCGATCTGCGCGGGGCGTACGAACGGCTTTCGGGCATCGACGATCTCATCGCCGAAGCCATCCCCTTTGCCTACGACAAGCAGTTCGGCTATCTCACGGCTTGCCCCAGCAACCTCGGCACGGGATTGCGGGCGTCCGTCATGCTCTTTCTTCCCGTCGTGGCGCGGCGGGGGCTCATGCAGAAGATCGCCTCGGGTTTTCCGCAGCGGGGGCTCACCGTGCGCGGCGCGTTCGGGGAGGGGAGCGGCGCCGAGGGCGCCCTCTATCAGATCAGCAACGAGCGCACGCTCGGGCTTTCGGAGGAGGAGATCCTTTCGGCGGTGGAGGAAGCGGTCGCGGAAGTCATGCGCATCGAATCGGAGGAGCGGGAACGCCTCCTCGGGGAGGACCGCATCGGAACGGCGGACAGCGTGCTGCGCTCTTACGGCATCCTGACCAACTGCGCGCGGCTCAGCATGCGCGAGTTCGTGCGCCATATGACGAACGTGAAGCTGGGCGTCGCGCTGGGCTTTCTTTCGGGGAGCCTCGAAGAACTCGACGCGCTCATCGTCGATATGCGGCCTGCCAATATCGAGCGCCTCAACGGCGGGCCGGTGGAGATCGGCGGGAACGACGCCTTCCGCGCCGCCTATGTGGGGGATGTGCTCCGCCGCATGCAGCTCATCACCGAGGAGGCGCGCGGGCGCATCATCGACCCGAGATAACGTTTGCCGCAACGGCGGGGAGGAACGGCTATGGATATGAATTTCAGCGAACATCTCAACCATGCGATCGACTATGCGAAAGACATCGCGATCGCCTACGAGACCGATTATATCGGTACGGAGCATATGCTCTTCGGGCTCATCTGCGAGGAGGACAGCGCCGCGGGCAGGCTCCTCAAAGAGATGGGCGTCGACCGCGCGCGCTATAAAGACGAGTTCCGCCGCAGCATCGACCGTTCGGCGCACATCACGGGGCTGTTTACGCCGCGCACCAAAAAGCTGTTTGCCGACGCGAGGGACGTGGCGACGCTCGGCGCCGCCAAGACCATCCCGGGTACGGAGCATATGCTCTATGCCATCCTCTCCATGGATCACTGCCTCGCGGTGCTCATCCTTCAGCGCATGGGCATCGACTTATATACGCTCTCGCTGCGCGTCGAACAGCTCGTCTTCGCGCCGGGCGGAGAGCAGGCGAAGGCGCAGGAACAGTCGCAGAACTACCGCCGGCAGCGCCGCGCCGAGGAGCCGCTCCTGCCCTCGTCCGTCCTCTTCCAGGATACGGAGAAGGAGGGCGAGCAGAAGAGCGCCCTGCCCCCCGTCCTCGCTTCCTACGGCGAAGACCTGACCGAAAAAGCAGGTCGCGGCAAGGTCGATCCCGTCATCGGGCGGCAGACGGAGATCGAGAAGGTCGTCCAGATCCTCTGCCGCCGCACCAAGAACAATCCCGTCCTCATCGGCGAGCCGGGCGTGGGCAAGAGCGCCGTCGTCGAAGGGCTCGCGCTCGCGATCTCCCGCGGCGAAGTGCCGGAGATCCTGCGCGGGAAGCGGGTATATTCGCTCAACGTCACCTCCCTTGTCGCGGGGGCGAGATACCGCGGCGACTTCGAGGAGCGCCTCAAAGCCGTCGTGGATACCGTCATGCGCGACAAGAACATCATCCTCTTCATCGACGAGATCCACATGATCGTGGGCGCGGGCTCCTCTGCGGACAGCAGCATGGATGCCTCCAACATCTTAAAGCCGATGCTCGCCCGCGGGGAGCTGCAGACGATCGGCGCGACCACGTTCGACGAATACCGCAAATTCATCGAAAAAGACCCCGCGCTCGAACGCAGGTTCACGCCCGTCACCGTCGATCAGCCCTCCGTGGAGGACGCCATCACCATCCTCCGCGGGATCAAGGATAAGTACGAGACGCATCACGACGTCGTCATCGAGGACGAAGCCATCGAGGCGGCGGTCAAACTCTCCGACCGCTATATCACCGACCGCTTCCTTCCCGATAAGGCGATCGATCTCATCGACGAGGCGGCGTCGCGCGAACGCCTCCGCTCCTACAACGGGCCGAGAGAGCTGCACGAATTGGAACGACGGCTCGAGCGCACCCGTCTGGAAGGGGAGAAGGCGGCGGCATGGAAAGATTACGCCCGCGCGGCGGAGCTCACCGAGAAAGCGGAACAGCTCGCGTGCGAACTCAAAGAGCGGCAGAGGACGTGGCTGGAACACCGCAGCGCCGCCCATCTGTCCATCGGCAGGAACGAGGTCGCCGAGATCGTGAGCAGCTGGACGGGCGTTCCCGTCGCGCGCCTCACCGAAGAGGAGAGCGAGCGCCTCATGCACCTGGAAGACGATCTGCATAAGCGCATCGTGGGGCAGGAAGAGGCGGTCTCCGCCGTGGCGCGCGCCATCCGCCGCGCCCGCGCGGGGCTCGGCTCGCCCGATAAGCCCATCGGCTCCTTCATCTTCGTCGGTCCCACGGGCGTGGGGAAGACCGACCTTTGCAAGGCGCTTGCGGAGAGCCTGTTCGGGGACGAGCGGCTCATGGTGCGCCTCGATATGTCGGAGTACATGGAAAAGGCATCCGTTTCCAAACTGCTCGGCGCGCCTCCCGGCTATGTGGGCTTTGAGGACAGCGAAGGCGTCCTCACCGACCGCATCCGCCGCAAGCCCTATTCCGTCGTCCTCTTCGACGAGATCGAAAAGGCGCATCCCGACATCTTCAATATCCTTCTGCAGATCCTCGACGACGGACGCCTGACCGACAGCAAGGGACGGGTCATCTCCTTTAAGAATACCGTCATCATCCTGACGTCCAACGTGGGGGCGCACGAGGTGAAACAGTCCGCCTCCCTCGGTTTCGGTTCGGAGGCGGCGGAGGAGGACGGGGAGTACGAGCGCATGAAGGAGAACATCGACGCGGCGCTCAAGAAGCAGTTCCGCCCCGAGTTTTTGAACCGTCTCGACGACATCATCATCTTCCACAAGCTCTCGAAGGAGGACGCCTCGCGCATCTGCGAGAAGATCCTCTCCTCGGTGCAGAGCCGCCTCAAGGAGCGCGGGATCGCGATCAAAGTGAGTTCGCGGGCGCGCAGCCTCCTTGTGGAGCAGGGGTACAGCGAAGAGTTCGGCGCCCGTCCGCTCAAGCGCGTCGTGCGGAAGATGGTCGAAGACCGTCTTTCGGAGCAGATCCTGGCGGGCACGGTCAAAAAGGGCGCCACCGTCATCGTCGATGAAGAGGACGGCAAGCTGACGTTTGAAAACGAATGAAAAAGTTCACACTTTTTTGCGTGCCGCAAAAAAGTCGTGAGGAGTGGAGTTTGTTGATTTTAACTTGCTTTTTCGCCCGCGCCCCTTTTTGTCATTCTAAGCACAATAAGTGCCAAGCATGGTATGTATGCCCTGCGGGTACAAATTGGGTCCTGCTGCGCAAAAGCGTGGTTTTGCTTGCAGAAATTATTTTTGGAAAAGATTCCTCATTATAGCCTCCCCTGTGTAAGGGGAGGTGGCTTGCCGAAGGCAAGACGGAAGGGTTGTCGATCTTACCCGTCAACCTCCTTGGCTCCTCCCCCGGGATCCCCAAAAAAAGACGTAGTATTTTTTTGGGGTGGGTTTGGGGGAGCTGTCACCGAAGGTGACTGAGGGAGTCGCCGCGTCGCCGCAAGGCGCATATGCGAGCGATTGCCTTACGGCAACCGCTGCGCTTTTTACGCCTGCTTTTCTCGCGCGGTAGTGCCCGCGCTCGGTCAGGAAACGGCGCGTACAATGCGCCGTTTCCAAGCTTGAAAGCGGTCAAAGCCACACCGTGGCTTTGCCAAGAAAGCGCTTTCTCGCCCTTTTCCCACAACTCTTTTGCTTCGCATGATCTTTGCGGGAGCCCTATATAAGAGGGAGCCATCCCCAACCAAACCAAACACATCATGACCAACCAAGACATCACATTCATTCCCTATCACGGCGCGCCGAATAAGGGCGCGATCAAAAAACTCTACCGCACCGCCTTCCCGAAGGCGGAGCGCGCGCCCTTCCTTCTTCTTTGCCGTCTTGCAAGAAAGGGCGAATGCGCCTTTTCGGGCTGCTATCAGGAAGGCAAGTTCGTCGGGCTCACCGTCGCCGTCGAACAGCCCGACTTCACCTACCTCTTCTTCCTCGCCGTCGGGGAGGGGGCGCGTTCGCACGGCTTCGGCGGCAGGATCCTCGAGGCGGTCAAAGAGCACTATGCGGGCACGCCCGTCGTGCTCGACATGGAGGAGCGCAGCGCCTCCGCCCCCAACCGGGAGCAGCGCGAGCGCAGATACCGCTTCTACGAAAAACACGGCTTTGCGCCCGCGGGCTACACCTACACCTTCAAGGGCGTCACCTACGAGGTGCTCTCCTTCGGCGGCGAAGTCACGAAGGAACGCTACTATGCCTTCCTGAAAGAGCGCATCCGCCGTTTCCATAATTAAAAGAGGGCGCGGAGAAGACCGCCCGCACGTTCCGGACGCACTGTCCGCACGTCCTCAAAGACCGTCCGCGGCAGCGGGCGGCGCATTTTTTTGGAGAACGCCCCTCAAAATGCAAAAAAGACGGCTGAAATTTGCGAAAAAGGGCAAAAATCAGAAAAAATATCCGTTCAAACCGTTGACATCGGCTTGACATTATGGTAGAATGTTCAAGCTGTGTCATTGCGGCGTATAGGGTTGAGACGGGAAGTTACTGAAAAATCGAGGTCGGAAAGCCCCTCGGCAGATAATTTCCGTTGACAAATGTAGGAGCGCGACTCCTGCGACTAACCGAGGCTTTTGCATCAAAGCACTCCAACCAAGTGTTTTTTTGATGGAGATACCTCGATACGCACGGATACGTTGACACAAAAAATCCATAGTTAGTATAAAAAGGAGTAAGCAAATGGCAAGTCAGAAGATCAGGATCAAGCTGTCGGCATACGATCACGAACTCGTCGATCAGGCGGCGCAGCGCATCGTAGAGACGATGCAGAAGGGCGGAGCGAAGATCTCCGGTCCCATCCCGCTCCCCACCGAGCGCGAGGTGGTCACCATCCTCCGCTGCCCGCATAAGTATAAGGATTCGCGCGAGCAGTTCGAGCTGCGCACCTACAAGCGCATCATCGACATCTATTCCCCCAACGCCAAGCTGCTGGATTCCATCCACATCCCCGCAGGCGTCGACATCAAGGTAAAACTTTAACAAAGTGATACTGCAAAAGCGGTATTGAGAAAAATAAAAGGAGTGAACTTTATCCATGAATAAAGCAATCATCGGCCGCAAGGTCGGCATGACGCAGATCTTCGCGGAAGACGGCAAGGTGATCCCCGTTACCGTCGTGGAAGCGGGCCCCTGCCCCGTCGTTCAGGTCAAGACGGTCGAAACGGACGGCTACTGCGCCCTCAAGCTCGGCTTCGATAAGGTCGAGGACGAAAAGAAGAGCAGGCACGTCTTCAACAAGCCCGACCTCGGGCAGTTCAAGAAGGCGGGCGTTACCCCCTGCAAGGTACTCAAAGAAGTGCGCCTTGCTTCCGTCGAAGGCTTCAAGGTGGGCGACGAGCTCAAGGCAGACGTCTTCGCGGCAGGCGACAAGGTGGATGCCCACGGCACCTCCAAGGGCCACGGCTACACGGGCGTCATCAAGCGTTGGAACCAGCACCGCCTCAAGGAAACGCACGGCGTCGGCCCTGTCCACCGCGAGCCCGGTTCGATGGGTTCCATCAGCGATCCCTCCCGCGTGTTCAAGCACAAGAACCTCGCAGGTCAGTGGGGTGTCGAGACGGTCACGATCCAGAACCTCGAAGTGGTGAGAGTGGACGCCGCAAGAAACGCCATCCTCATCAAGGGTGCCATCCCCGGCCCCAAGGGCAGCATCGTCACCCTTGCGGACAGCGTCAAGGTGAAGTAAGGAGAAAAGACATGGCAAACGTGAAAGTTTACAATATGAAGGGCGCCGAGGTCGGCGAGCTCGAACTCAACGACAGCGTCTTCGGCGTGGAATACAACGAGCCCCTCATCCATCAGGCGGTCGTCACCTATCTTGCGAACGGCCGTCAGGGCACCAAGTCCACCCTTACCCGCACGGAAGTGCGCGGCGGCGGTGCAAAGCCCTGGAGACAGAAGGGCACGGGCCGTGCGCGCCAGGGTTCCATCCGCGCGCCCCAGTGGACGAAGGGCGGCGTCGTGTTCGCACCCAAGTCCCGCGACTTCTCCAAGAAGATGAACAAGACCGCAAAGCGCGGCGCGCTTCTTTCCGCCCTCTCCAAGAAGGTCGCGGACGGCGAGCTCGTCGTCGTGGACGAGGTCAAGGTCTCCGCTCCCAAGACGAAGGAGATGGAGGCATTCCGTCAGGCTCTCAAACTTGACAAACGCACCGTCGTCGTGCTCGACGAGAACGACAAGGACGTCATCCTTGCAGCGCGCAACATCCAGAAATTCTCCACGATCTCCGTCGAAGAGATCAACACCTACGAGATCGTTTCGAACGCGGTCGTGGTGCTCACCAAGGGCACGGTGAAAAAACTCGAGGAGGCTTACGCGGTATGACACCCGAAGATATCATCTTAAAGCCCGTCCTGACCGAGAAGGGTTACGACGGCATCGCGGATAAGAAGTACACGTTCATCGTCGCAAAGTCCGCCAACAAGACGCAGATCAAGATCGCCGTCGAAGAGATGTTCGGCGTCGACGTCAAGAGCGTGAACACCGTCACCCGTCCCGGCAAGCTCAAGAGGATGGGCCGCAACGAGGGTTACACCCCCAAGACGAAGAAGGCGATCGTTCAGCTTGAAGAAGCTTCCAAACCCATCGAGTATTTCAACTCGTTGACCTAACTTAGGAGGATACAGGTATTATGGCAGTCAAGAGATATAAACCCACCTCCGCGGCGCGCCGTTTCATGACCGTTCCCAACTACAAGGAACAGCTCTCGGGCGACAAGGCGGAGCGCTCCCTCCTCGAGGATCAGCGCAAGTCCGGCGGCAGAAACAACGCCGGCAGGATCACGGTCCGCCACATCGGCGGCGGCAACAAGCGCAAGTACCGCGTCATCGATTTCAAGCGCAATAAGGACGGCATCCCCGCAACGGTCAAGAGCATCCAGTACGATCCCAACCGCAGCGCGAACATCGCCCTCCTCGTCTATGCAGACGGCGAGAAGCGCTACATCCTCGCCCCCGTCGGCCTCAACGTCGGCGACAAGGTGACGAGCGGCGCAGGTTCCGATATCAAGGTGGGCAACGCGCTCGCTTTGAAGGACATCCCCGTCGGTACCATGGTGCACAACATCGAGATGAAGCCCGGCCGCGGCGCACAGGTCGCAAGGGCTGCCGGCATCTCCGCACAGATCATGGCATGCGAAAACGGCTATGCGACCATCAAGATGCCTTCGGGCGAGATGCGCCTCATCCCCGCAGAGTGCCGCGCGACCATCGGTCAGGTCGGCAACGTCGAGCATGAGATCATCCGCATCGGCAAGGCGGGCAAGACGCGCCACCTCGGTACCCGTCCCACCGTCCGCGGCTCGGTCATGAACCCCAACGACCACCCTCACGGCGGCGGCGAAGGCAAGTCTCCCGTCGGTCATGCAGGTCCCGAAACGCCTTGGGGCAAGCCCGCTCTCGGTTACAAGACGAGAAAGAAGAAGAACCCGACGAGCAAATTCATCCTTAAGAGGATCAACTGAGGAGGACAGGTCAAATGTCGAGAAGTGTCAAGAAAGGGCCTTACGTCGAAGCGAAGCTTTTGAGCCGCATCGAGGCCATGAACGAAGCAAACGAAAAGAAAGTGCTCAAGACCTGGTCGAGAGCATCGACGATCTTCCCTCAGATGGTCGGTCACACGATCGCCGTCTACGACGGCAGGAAGCACGTTCCCGTATATATCACGGAGGACATGGTGGGCTGCAAGCTCGGCGAGTTCGCTCCCACGAGAACGTTCCGCGGTCATACGGCGAAGACCACGTCGCCTAAGAAGTGAGGAGGAAAGCAATGGCTGGCAATATGAAGAAGAAGGCCGCAAGAGTGGAAGAAAGAAGGGAAAAACGCCCTTACGCGGTCGCAAAATATATCAGGATCTCCCCCTATAAGGTGAGAACGGTGCTCGACCTCATCCGCGGCAAGTCCGTGCAGGAGGCAGGCGCCATCCTCGACAACTGCCCCAACGGCGGCGCAGCTCCCACCAAGAAGGTGCTCATGAGCGCGGTCGCCAATGCGGAGCACAACCGCGGGATGGACAGGAACGATCTGTACGTTGCGGAGTGCTTTGCGGACGGCGGCACGATGTTGAAGAGAATGCAGCCCGTTTCCAAGGGCAGAGGCCACGCGATTTTGAAGAGAACGAGCCACATCACGGTCATCCTCGATGTGAAGCATACGGAGGGAATCTAACATGGGACAGAAAGTTAATCCTCACGGCCTGAGAGTGGGCGTCATCAAGCCCTGGGATACCCAGTGGTACGCCGACAAGAAGGAGTTCTCCGTTTACCTCAAGGAGGACCATTCCATCCGTACCTTCATCAAGAAGAAGTACTACGCGGCAGCGATCAGTAAGATCCTCATCGAGAGGGCTGCCGGCAAGATCGTCGTCACCGTCTACACGGGCCGCCCCGGTGTCCTCATCGGCAAAGCAGGCTCCGAGATCGAAGTCATCAAGAAGGACCTTACTAAGCTCACCAAGGGCAAGCAGGTCATCATCAACGTCACCGAAGTGCGTAAAGTGGATGCAGACGCTCAGCTCGTTGCAGAGAGCGTCGCGGCACAGCTCGAGAAGCGCGTTTCCTTCCGCCGTGCGATGAAGCAGGCGATCGGCAGGACGATGCGTTCGGGCGTGAAGGGCGTCAAGATGCAGGTCAGCGGCCGTCTCGACGGGCGCGAGATCGCGGGTACCGAGCACTATCACGAGGGCAGCATCCCGCTTCAGACGCTGCGTGCCGACATCGATTACGGCTTCGCGGAAGCGCACACCACCTTCGGCATGATCGGCGTCAAGTGCTGGATCTACAAGGGCGAAGTGCTCAAAGGTGCGAAGAGAGCGGAAGGAGGCAAGTAATGTTAATCCCGAAGAGAGTCAAGAGAAGAAAGCAGCACCGCCCCACGATGAAGGGCGCCGCTCACAAGGGCAATAAAGTGGCTTACGGCGAGTACGGCCTCGTCGCGGAAGAGAGCGGCTGGATCAAGTCCAACCAGATCGAGGCAGCCCGTATCGCAATGACGAGATTCATCAAGCGCGGCGGCAAAGTCTGGATCGACATCTTCCCCCACAAGCCCATCACCCGTCACCCTGCGGAAGCCCGTATGGGTTCCGGTAAGGGCGCGGTGGAATACTGGATCGCGGTCGTCAAGCCCGGCACCGTGATGTTCGAAATGGCGGGCGTGAGCGAGGATATCGCACGCGAGGCAATGCGCCTTGCAGGTCACAAGCTCCCCGTCAAGTGCAAGTTCGTAAAGAAAGCGGACCTCGAAAATACTGCAGAAGGCGGTGAAGTCTGATGAAAGGGAACGAATTCCATAACATGACCGACGTCGAGCTCGCTGAAAAGCTGAAGGAGCTCAAGAGCGAGCTTTTCAACCTCCGTTTCCGTCACGCATCGGGGCAGCTCGAAAACCCCGTCTCGATCAGAACGTGCAAGCGGAACATCGCGCGCGTCAACACCGAGATCCGTGCGCGTGAGTTAAAGGCAAAGGCATGAGGTGACGAAGATGGAAAGAAATCTTAGAAAAGAAAGAGTCGGCATCGTTGTGTCCGACAAGATGGATAAGACGGTCGTCGTCGCCGTGACGGACAAGAGCATCCACCCCGTCTACAAGAAGACGATCACGAGGACCCGCCGTTTCAAGGCGCACGACGAAGAGAACGAGTGCGGCATCGGCGACAAGGTCCGCATCGTCGAGACGAGAAAGCTCAGCAAAGACAAGAATTGGAGAGTTGCCGAGATCGTCGAGAAGGCGAAGTAAGGAGAAGGAGAACAAACTATGATACAACCTCAGACCAGGCTGAAAGCGGCGGACAACTCGGGCGCAAAGGAGCTGATGTGCATCCGCGTTCTGGGCGGCTCCTTCCGCAGAAGCGGCAATATCGGTGACGTCATCGTGGCGTCCGTCAAAACTGCGACCCCCGGCGGCGCCGTCAAGAAGGGCGACGTCGTGAAGGCGGTCATCGTCAGGAGCGCGAAGGGCATCCGCCGTCAGGACGGCACCTACATCCGCTTCGATGACAACGCTGCCGTCATCATCGACAGCCAGAAGCAGCCCAAGGGCACGCGTATCTTCGGGCCCATTGCAAGAGAGCTGAGAGAGAAGGACTACATGAGGATCATCTCCCTCGCTCCCGAGGTACTGTAAGGAGGCAATGGAATGAACGTCAAGATCAACGATACCGTACGCGTCATCACGGGCAAATATAAGGGCAAGGAAGGGAAGGTCCTTACGACCTCTCCCAAGCACAACACCGTCATTGTCGAGGGCGTCAACATCGTCCACAAGCACGAGAAGGCGAGAAGAGCCAACGAGACGAGCAAGATCGTCACCGAGGAAGCTCCCATCGACGTTTCCAACGTCGAAGTCGTGTGCGACAAGTGCGGCAAGGCGACGAGAGTCGCTCACGCAGTCATCGACGGCAAGAAGGTGCGCGTCTGCAAGAAGTGCGGCGCCGTCCTCGACAAGGCTTATTCCAAGAAGGCAAAGGCAGAAGCCGGCACCCAGGAAGAAGCTCCCAAGAAGAGGGTGAGAAAGCGCAGCGCCAAGACTGCCGAAGTCGAAGAGACCGCCGAGAGCACGTCCGCTGTCACGGGCGAAGAATAAGGCCGGCGGGTAAGGAGTAAATATGGCAAAGAAGGAAAGCTCCGCAGTGGCGGAGGAAAAGGTCGCATCGGCTCCCAGCCGCGTGAAGGTGCAGTACGACAAGGAAGTCGTGCCCTACCTCATGAAGAAGTTCGGCTACAAGTCGGTCATGCAGGTGCCCCGCATCGAAAAGATCGTCATCAACACCGGCCTCGGCGACATCAAGGACAATCAGAAGTCCATGCAGATCACCGAAGGTGAGCTCAAGCTCATCACGGGTCAGAAGCCCATCTACTGCAAGGCGACCAAGTCTGTCGCAAACTTCAAGGTGAGAGAGGGCATGAACGTCGGCCTCAAAGTCACGCTGCGCGGCAAGCGCATGTACGACTTCTACGACAAGCTCGTCTCCATCGCCCTTCCCCGCGTGCGCGACTTCCGCGGCGTTTCGCAGAAGGCGTTCGACGGCAGAGGCAACTACGCCCTCGGCCTCAAGGAACAGCTCATCTTCCCCGAGATCACCTACGATCAGGTCGAGAAGATCCGCGGTATGGACGTCTGCATCGTCACGACGGCAAAGTCCGACGAGGAAGCGAGAGAACTTTTGACGGCACTCGGGATGCCCTTCAAGAAGTAAGGAGATACGACATGGCAAAGAAGTCAATGATCAATAAGCAGCAAAAGACGCCCAAGTTTTCCACGCGTGCCTACACCCGTTGCACGATCTGCGGAAGACCGCACGCCGTCCTGAGAAAGTACGGGATCTGCCGTATCTGCTTCAGGAACCTCGCATACAAGGGCCAGATCCCCGGCGTGAAGAAGTCGAGCTGGTAAGGAGGCAAGAGATGACAGATCCTATCGCAGATATGCTCACAAGAATCAGAAACGGCCTCACCGTGCACAAGGAAACGGTGGAGGTGCCCTCCTCCAAAATGAAGTCTGCCATCGCGCAGATCATGCTCGAAGAGGGTTATCTCAAGGGCGTCGAGCTCGTCGAGGACGGCTTCAACGGCAAGCTCGTTCTCACGCTCAAATACACGGACGACAACCGCTCGGTCATCAACGGCCTCAAGCGTGTCTCCAAACCCGGTCTGAGGACGTACAGCGGCGCCAAGGAGATGCCCAAGGTGTTGGGCGGCTTCGGCATCGCGATCGTCTCCACCAACCAGGGCATCATGACGGACAAGCAGGCAAAGCTCAAGAACGTGGGCGGCGAAGTGCTCTGCTACGTCTATTAAGGAGGGAGCTATGTCGAGAATCGGTAAGATGAGCATCGCGCTCCCCCAGGGCGTGGACGTCAAGTGTGAAAACTCCCTCATCACGGTCAAGGGCCCCAAGGGGACGCTGACCCGCGAGATGAAGGGCGCCATCGAATTCAAGACGGAGAACGGCCACCTCACCCTCGTCGCTCAGAACGAGGAGAAGGAGACGGGCGCTCTGCACGGCCTTTACCGCGCGCTCGTCGCAGGCATGGTCAAGGGCGTCTCCGAAGGTTACAGCAAGGCCCTCGAAGTCAAGGGCGTCGGCTGGAGAGCGGCGATGCAGGGCAACAAGCTCGTCCTCAACGTGGGCTTTTCCCATCCCGTCGAAGTCGCGCAGCCCGAAGGCATCAAGATCGAGTGCCCCACGCAGACGGATATCGTCGTTTCGGGCATCGACAAGGTGCTCGTCGGCCAGGTCGCGGCAGACCTTCGCGCCATCCGCGTTCCCGAGCCCTATCACGGCTACGGCATCCGCTACAAGGGCGAGCACGTCGAGCATAAGGAAGGCAAGACGAGCGGCAAGGGCAAGAAGTAAAGGAGCGTATCATGATAACGAAAATCGATAAAAATTCGGTCAGACAGCGCCGTCACGCCCGCGTCCGCAAGCACGTTTCGGGTACGGCGGAAACGCCCCGTCTGAATGTTTACAGAAGTCTCAATCACATCTATGTGCAGGTGATCGACGACGTGAAGGGCGTGACGCTCGCGTCCGCCTCCACGCTCGAGAAGAGCATCCGTGAAGAGGTCGCAGGCAAGACCAAGACGGAAGCCGCCAAGATCGTCGGCAAGGCTGCAGGCGAGCGCGCCAAGGAAAAGGGCATCGAGACGGTCGTGTTCGACCGCGGCGGTTACCTTTACACGGGCCGCGTCAAGGCAGTTGCGGACGGCGCTCGCGAAGCCGGGCTTGAATTCTAAGAGGAGAACATCATGGCAAGAGAAAACAGACCTCAGAGAAAACAGGATCAGGACGACGGTTTCATCAAGAAGCTGATCGGCATCAACCGCGTCAGCAAGACGGTCAAGGGCGGCCGCAACATGCGTTTTGCAGCGCTCGTCGTCGTCGGCGACGGCAACGGCAAAGTGGGCTACGGCCAGGGCAAGGCGAAGGAAGTTCCCGAAGCCATCGAAAAGGCGACCCAGGCAGCCAAGAAGAACCTCATCAGAGTGCCGATCGTCGATACGACCATCCCTCACGAAGTGCTCGGGAAGTTCGGCAAGGGCGCAGTCCTCATGATGCCCGCCGAAAACGGTACCGGCGTCATCGCGGGCGGCCCCGTGCGTGCGGTCATGGAAGCCGCAGGCATCAAGAACATCAGGACGAAGTCTCACGGTACGCAGAACCCCGTCAACTGCATCAAGGCAGTCGTCGCGGGCCTTGCGGAGCTCAAGACGGCGGAAGAGATCGCCGCGCTCCGCGGTAAGACCGTGGAAGAGGTCGTCGGCTAAGGAGGACGGAAATGGTTAAAGTTACACTTGTCAAGAGCACCATCGGCGAGGTCGAGTCCGTCAAGGCGACGGTGGCGTCGCTCGGGCTCAAGAAGATCCGTTCCGAACGCACGTTCGAAGACACGCCCGCCCTTCGCGGCAAGCTGAAGAAGGTGGAGCACCTCGTCAAGGTCGAGAACGTATAAGGAGACAGCAATGAGAATCGATACTATTTCTCCCGCCGAGGGAGCGAGAACTTCCGCAAAGCGCCTTGGCCGCGGCATCGGCTCCGGCCTGGGCAAGACGAGCGGCAAGGGCCACAAGGGTCAGTGGGCGCGTTCGGGCGGCGGCGTCAGGCCGGGCTTCGAAGGCGGTCAGATGCCCCTTGCAAGAAGGGTGCCCAAGCGCGGCTTCAACAACGCGTTCCGCAAGGAATACGTCATCGTCAATCTCTCCGCACTTTCCGATCTCCCCGCAGGGACCGTCGTTGACTACGGTTTCGTCATGGAGAACGGTCTTGCGAAGGCAGTCAAGAACGATTGCGGGCTCAAGGTGCTCGGCAACGGCGAACTCAAAGCCGCCCTCACCGTCAAGGCTGCAAAATTCTCCGCGTCTGCAAAGGCTGCTATCGAGCAGGCAGGCGGCACGGCGGAAGTGATCGAATGATCATGAGGCGCCCTTGTTTCAAGGGGCGTCTTCCGTCGCTTTTCGCTTGTCCTCAGGCAAACAACAGGAGTAAAACATGATCGAAACATTAAAAAACGCCTTCGCCAATAAGGACATCCGCAGGAAGATCCTTTTAACATTGCTTCTTCTTGCCGTATTCCGTATCGGGTGCTACATCCCCGTCCCCGGTCTTGCGAACGGGCTCTTGACGGATGCGGTCACCACGAACGACTTTCTGGGACTCATGAGCGGCGTCACGGGCGGCGCGCTCGCCAACGGCACGCTGTTCGCGCTTGGTATCGGACCGTATATCAACGCGTCCATTATCGTGCAGCTGCTCACCGTCGGCATCCCCGCGCTCGAACGCCTCTCCAAGCAGGGCGAAGAGGGCAGGAAGAAGATCACCAACATCACCCGCATCATCACGATCGTGCTCGCCGTCATCCAGGCAGTCGGCATCATCGTCAATTTTGCGGGCGGCTTTACGACGGACGTCTCGGACAATTCCAGCATCCGTTGGGATCTCTTCTTCAACCAGCCCTGGCTCGCGATCGTCTACATGACGGTCATCTACACGGCGGGCGCCATGCTCGTCATGTGGCTGGGCGAGCGCATCACCGAGTACGGCGTGGGCAACGGCATCTCGCTCATCATCTTCGTGGGTATCATCTCCACGGCGGGGCTTTCCATCCTCGATAAGCTCACCAAGATCTCGGCGAACAACATCGCGCCCCTCTTCGAAGTCATCGGCTTCCTCGTGCTCGCCATCGTCGTGTTCTTCTGCATCGTCTTTGTCGACCTTGCAGAGCGCAAGATCCCCGTGCAGTACGCAAAGCAGGTGCGCGGCACCAAGATGTACGGCGGCCAGTCGTCCGTCATCCCCATGAAGATCTCGGGGAGCGGCGTCATGCCCCTCATCTTCGCGTTCGCGATCATCTCCTTCCCCTCGATGATCATGAGCGTCGTCCCCGCATGGTCGGATGCGCTCAATTGGTGGAACCAGGTGTTCGGCTCGGGTACGTGGATCTACGTCCTCGTGCTCACCGTGCTCATCTTCGCGTTCGCATTCTTCTACGCGCAGATCCAGTTCAACCCCGAAGACGTCAGCCGCACCATCCAGCAGAACGGCGGCTTCATCCAGGGCATCCGCCCCGGCAAGCCCACGGCGCAGTACCTGCGTAAGATCAACAACCGCATCACGCTGTTCGGCGCCATTTATCTGACGCTCATTGCGTTCATCCCTTCCCTCATCTTCAGCTTCGTCACGGTCGACCTCATCAACGTCTTCTCCACGACGGGTATCCTCATCGTGGTGAGCGTGGCGCTCGAGTTCGATAAGCAGCTCCAGTCGCAGATCATGATGAAGAACTACAAGGGATTCTTAAAATAAGTTACACGGAGGCAACGGTATGAATCTTATCCTTTTGGGCGCTCCCGGCGCAGGCAAGGGCACGCAGGCGACCAAGATCGCAGAGCGTTACGGCCTCGTGCACATCTCGACGGGCGACATCTTCCGCGCGAACATCAAGAACGGCACCGAGATCGGCAAGCTTGCAAAGTCGTATATCGACAAGGGCGAGCTCGTCCCCGACGAAGTGACCGTCGCGATCGTCAAAGACCGTCTCACCTGGGACGACGTCAAGAACGCGAAGGGGTATCTCCTCGACGGCTTCCCCCGCAACCTCTATCAGGCGGAGGAGCTCGATAAGTTCGCTAAGATCGACGGCGTCGTCAACATCAACATCGACTTCAAGCTGCTCATGGACCGCCTCTGCGGCAGAAGAGTGTGCTCGAAGTGCGGCGAGAGCTATCACGTCTCCACCCTGAACGGCGCGACGACGTGCGCACGCTGCGGCGGCGAGCTCTATCAGCGCAAGGACGACAACCCCGAGACCGTCGAGAGCCGCCTCAACGTCTACAACGAGCAGACGGCGCCCCTCATCGACTACTACACGAAGAAGGGCATCATCCTCAACGTCACGGGTACCGAGGCGCCCGCCGAAGTGCTGTTCGAGCAGGTCAAGGCCGTGCTCGACAAGCTGAACGGCTGATATGGTACACGTCAAGAGCGAGGAAGAGATCGAACTGATGCGCGCTCCGTGCGCCATCGTCAGGGACTGTCTCTCCTTCGTGGGCGAGCGCATCAGGCCCGGCATGACGACGGGAGAAGTGGACAAGCTCGTCTACGATTTCATCAAAGCGAGCGGCGCCGAGCCGAGCTGTCTCGGCTACGGCGGCTTCCCCGCCAGCGCCTGCGTCTCCGTCAACGAAGTCGTGGTGCACGGCATCCCGGACGACAGGGTCCTCGAAGAGGGCGACATCGTCAGCGTGGATCTCTGCGCCTACAAGAACGGCTTCCACGGCGACGGCGCCCGCACCTTCGCGGTGGGGGAGATCTCCCCCGAGAAGCAGAAGCTCATCCGCGTGACGGAAGAATGCTTCTTCAAGGCGCTCGAAGGGCTCAGGGCGGGCACGCCCCTCTTCGACATCGGCTATCGGGTGCAGACGCACGCCGAAAGCAACGGCTTTTCCGTCATCCGCTCCTATACGGGGCACGGCATCGGGCGGGAGATGCACGAAGACCCCTCCGTTTACAACTTCGGAAGAAGGGGGACGGGGATGCGCCTCAAAGCGGGCACGGTCATCTGCATCGAACCGATGATCGCGATGGGGGACTGGCGCGTGAACGTCCTCGACGACGGCTGGACGGCAGTCATGGCGGATAAGAAGCCCGCCGCGCATTACGAAAACACCGTGGTCATCCGCGAGGACGGCACGGAGATCTTGACGCTCTGAGCGTACCAATATCAATCGGAGGAGTTATGTCCAAGGACGACGTTATCGAAGCGGAAGGCAAAGTCATCGAGGCGCTGCCCAACGCAACGTTTAAGGTAAGGCTTTCCAACGGTCATGTGATCACCGCATACATCTCCGGAAAGCTGAGAATGAACTACATCCGCATCATCGAGGGCGATTCGGTCAAGCTCGAGATGAGCCCCTACGATCTTACGAAGGGGCGGATCACCTGGCGGAGCAAGTCCTGACCGAGCAGCGAAAAAATTTACGCCCCGCGCCCGGACGCGGCAGGGGACGAGGAGGAATCAGTTATGAAAGTCAGACCTTCCGTGAAGCCTATGTGCGATAAGTGCAAGGTCATCAAGAGAAACGGCAAAGTCATGGTCATCTGTTCCAAGAACAAGAGCCATAAGCAGAGACAGGGCTAAAATTTGCCCTCAAAGCGGGCATCGTGCAAGTAAAATCGCTTGACACGGTCGGCACCTCTGTGCTATAATGCCCTGTATGTGACAAATCGCAGATGAAGCTGAGTTTCCGCACCCCAAAGTGCGGAAAGTCGGCTTGCTTTGCGCTTAAAAGTCCAAAAGGGCATCTTGCTTTGAAAACAAGGGAGCCATGCGGCGCGATATTTTCCACTGTCCGCCGCGGGATCCGTTTCGATAGAAAAAATATACCAACCAAAAAAAACCGGAGGTTTCATCAATGGCACGTATTGCCGGTGTCGATCTTCCCAACGAAAAGCGCGTGGAGATCGGACTCACCTACATTTACGGGATCGGGCTCACCACGTCCAAGAAGATCCTCGAAGCGACGGGCATCGATCCCGACACGAGAGTCAAGGACCTCGATGAGAACGACGTTTCCAAGTTAAGAGAATATATCGACCACCACTATGTCGTGGAGGGCGAGCTCCGCAGCCAGGTCAGCTTGAACATCAAGCGTCTCATGGAGATCGGCTGCTATCGCGGCGTGCGCCACAGAAAGGGTCTTCCCGTCCGCGGGCAGAGCACCAAGCGCAACGCGAGGACGAGAAAGGGTCCCCGCCGCACCGTTGCGAACAAGAAGAAGTAAGGAGTGAGCTATGGCAGATAAGAGAAAGACAGTCGTCTCGCGCAAGCGCAGAGAACTGAAGAAGGTAGATAAAGGACAGGTCCATATCCAGTCCACGTTCAACAACACGCTCGTCACCATCACCGATATGAGCGGCAACGCGATCTCCTGGTCGAGCGCAGGCTCGCTCGGCTTCAGAGGTTCGAGGAAGGGCACGCCCTTTGCAGCACAGATGGCAGCGGAAACGGCTGCAAAGGCCGCAAAAGAGCACGGCCTCCGTTCCGTCGAAGTGTATGTCAAGGGCCCCGGCGCAGGCAGAGAGTCCGCGATCCGCGCGCTTGCCAACTGCGAGCTCGACGTCACGCTCATTTCCGACGTTTCGCCCATCGCGCACAACGGGTGCAGGCCCCCCAAGCGCAGAAGAGTTTAAGGAGAGTAGAACATGGCAGTTTACAGAGACGCAAAATGCAAGCTTTGCAGAAGGGAGGGCGCGAAGCTCTTCCTCAAGGGCGAAAAGTGCTATATGGACAAGTGCCCCTTCAACAAGCGCCCCACGGCTCCCGGCCAGCACGGCGCAGGCAGAAAGAAGGTCTCCGAGTACGGGCTTCAGCTTCGTGAGAAGCAGAAAACGAAGCGCATCTACGGCGTGCAGGAAGGCCAGTTCCGCCACTACTATGAAGTTGCGGACCGCATGAAGGGCATCACGGGTGAGAACATGCTCTCCCTGCTCGAGCGCCGTCTCGACAACGTCGTCTTCCGTATGGGCGTCGGCGCATCGCGTACGCAGGCCCGCCAGCTCGTCAACCATGCCCACTTTACCGTGAACGGCAAGACGGTCAACATCCCTTCCTACAGCGTGAAGGCAGGCGACGTCATCGCCGTCAAGGAAAACAGCAGGAACAACAAATTTTTCGAACAGATCAAGACGATGAAGGTTGCGAATATGCCCAAGTGGCTGGAATTCGACCCCGAGAAGCTGGAAGGCAAAGTGCTTGCCCTTCCTACCCGTGAGGACGTCGACAGCCAGATCGCAGAGCATATGATTGTCGAGCTGTACTCCAAGTAATCAATAAAAGGAGGATCACGATATGATCGAAATGGATATGCCCAAGATCGACGTGACGGAAAACGAGGAAAGATCGTATGCAAAGATCGTCGTCGAGCCGCTCGAGAAGGGCTTCGGTCTTACCATCGGCAACTGCCTGAGAAGGATCCTTCTTTCGGCATTGCCCGGCGCCGCCGCACAGGGGATCAAGTTCATGGACGGGAGCGTCAAGCACGAATTTTCCGCCATCCCCGGAGTGAAGGAGGACGTGACCGAGATCATCCTCAACTTAAAGCTCCTCGCCATCAAGACCAAGATCACCGATAAGGACTATACGAAGACGCTGCGTCTTTGCAAGGAAGGCCCCGCGGTGATCACGGCAGCCGATATCGCGCAGGACGCCGAAGTGGAGATCGTCAATTCCGACCAGTACATCTGCACGGTGGACGAGGGCGGAAAGATCGACATGGAGATCACCATCGGCAGAGGCAGAGGCTACAAGCCCGCCAAAGAGAACAAGCAGCCCATCATCGATTACATCCCCATCGATTCCATCTATACGCCCGTGCAGAAGGTCAACTACAACGTAGAACCCGCGCGCGTGGGGCAGAACATCGATTACGATCGGCTGACCATCGAGGTGTGGACGGACGGCACCTTCTCCGGAAGAGAGATCGTCTCCCTCGCGGCAAAGATCATGCAGGATCACATCAACCTGTTCGTCAACCTGTCCGATACGATCAAGGATATGGACATCCTCGTCAAGACGGACGACGACAAACAGCAGCAGATCCTCTCCATGAAGATCGAGGACATGGATTTCTCTGTCCGTTCCTACAACTGTCTGAAGAGAGCAAACATTCACACGGTGGAAGACCTTATCAGCAAGTCCGAAGACGAAATGCTCAAGGTGCGCAATCTTGGCAAGAAGTCGCTCGACGAAGTCATTGCAAAGCTCGAATCCTACGGTCTTTCGCTGGAAAAAAAGGAGGATTAAAAAATGCCGGGTAAATTGGGCAAGACCACAAAGCAGAGAATGGCTTTGTTGAGAGGGCAGGCGTCCCAGCTCCTGTGGTACGGCAGGATCGAGACGACGCAGGCCCGTGCGAAGGAGCTGCGCTCCTATGTTGAAAAACTCATCACCAAGGCGGTGAACACCTACGACGACGTCGTCGAATACGAAGTCGTCGCCAAGGATAAGAAGGGCAAGGAAGTCAAGACGACTTCCGTCAAAGACGGCCCCAAGAAGCTTGCGGCACGCCGCCAGATCATCGCAAAGACGTACGATCTTCAGGAGATCAAGGCATTCGGCGAGAGCAAGAAGGCGTACAAGGAGCGTACCGCACAGGTGCAGCATCCCCTTGTGGAGAAGCTCTTCAACGAGATCGCTCCCAAGTACGCACAGCGCAAGGAAGAACTCGGCCAGGGCGGCGGTTATACGAGGATCTATCTCCTCGGCCAGCGCCGCGGCGACGCTTCCGAAAAGGCAGTCATCGAGCTCGTCTGAGTTCAGGGCAGCCCAAAAGCACGATCAGAGCAAAAGACCCGTGTCCCCACGGGTCTTTTTTTATTTTTTCGTGCCTCCCACGTCGTCGCCGGTGATCGTCTCTCCCTTGCCTCCCTCTTAGAGGGAGGTGTCTGCGAAGCAGACGGAAGGGTTATCATGCCCTCGCGGCGCCATAGGCTCCCTTGTGTAAAGGGAGCTGTCACGAAGTGACTGAGGGAGTAACTGCTGGAATTTCGCCCTTTCTTGCCTCCCGCGTCGCCGTAAAACGCTCTTCTCATAGCCCTCCCTGTGTAAGGGGTGAGCAAGTGCTTTCTTGGCAAAGCCCCGGTGGGGCTTTGACCGCTTTCGAGCTTGGGAATGCCCCATTGTTCGGGGCATTTCAGGGCTCCCGCGCAGATGCGAAGCAGATGCGTGGGAAGAGGAGCAGCGCGGTCTCTACCGCGCGAGACGGTGCCGAGCAAAGCGAGGCGGGAGGGTTGTAAAGGCGGGGGATACGCGTGCGCAACAATGCTTGCGTCTTGCTTTGCGGCAAGTCCTTATCGGAATTTCGTCCCCACACAAAAAAAGCGCCGCGGCTCTTTCGAGCCGCGGCGCCCCGCTTCGTCTATTCCAAACAAGTTACTTCATGAACGCAACGAACGCGCGGTAGTTGCTGTAAAGGTCTGCCTTCGAAATGACCTCATACGGCGCGTGCATGGAGATGACGGGCACGCCGATATCCACCGTGTCGATATTCATGTTGGCGACGTACTTCGCGACCGTCCCGCCGCCGCCGATATCCACCTTGCCGAGTTCCGCCGTCTGCCAGACGACGCCCTCTTTTTCGAACATCTGCCTCACTTCGCCCAAAAATTCTGCGGAAGCGTCGTTGGAGCCGCTCTTGCCGCGCGAACCGGTGAACTTGCAGATGCCCGCCCCGCACGAGAGCATGGCGGCGTTCTTCTTTTCGTACGCGTTTGCAAAGTTGGGGTCGTATGCCGCCGTCACGTCCGCGGAGAGGCACTTCGAGGCCGCCTTCACCTTGCGGAAGTTGGCATGGAAGGCAACGGCAATTTCCTCCATCAGATCCTCATAGACTTCGCACTGCAGCCCCGTCGTGCCCTCGCTGCCGATCTCTTCCTTGTCGACGAGCATCGCAAGCACGGTGTGCTCGCTCTCGTTTTCGACGACGGTCATGAGCGCGGGATAGGAGCACACGCGGTCGTCGTGGCCGTAAGCGCCGATGAGCGCACGGTCGAAGCCGACGTCGCGCGCCTTGAAAGCGGGAACGGCCGAAAGCTCGGCGGAGAGGAAGTCCTCTTCGCACATGCCGTACTTCTCGTTGAGGATGGAGAGCACGGTGAGCTTGATTTTTTCCTTCACGTCCTCATCCGCATAGGGGAGCCCGCCGACGAGTACGTTGAGCTGTTCGCCCTCGATGACTTTGGCGGCGTTCTGCGCCATCTGCTCCGCGGCGAGGTGGGGCAGCAGGTCGTTGATGTAGAAGACGGGGTCGTTTTCGTCCTCGCCCACCTTGATCTCGATCTTTTTTCCGTCCTTCAAAATGACGGCGCCGTGCAGGGCGAGGGGGATGGCGGTCCACTGATATTTCTTGATGCCGCCGTAGTAGTGCGTCTTCAAAAAGCACATGCCGCTGTCCTCATAGAGGGGCACCTGCTTGATATCGACGCGCGGGCAGTCGATGTGGGAAGCGAGGATGCGGAAGCCGTCCTCTTCCAAATTCTTGCTGCCGACGCGGAACACGACGACGCTCTTGCCGCGGTTGACAAAATATTTCTTGTCGCCCGCATGCAGGGCATCGCCGAACTTGTATTCGGTAAAACCGTGTTCCTTTGCGATGGCGACGGCGGCGTCGCACGCCTCGCGCTCCGTCTTGCCGTCGTTGAGGTACTTTTTATACCCCTCGGCAAAGGCGAACATCTTGTCAAGCTCCTCTTTCGGGGCGACTTCGAAGTAGTTTTTCCTTTCGTAAGACAGCGTTTCGAATTTCTTCTGTCCTTCGCTCTTTTCAGCCATGACTGAAAGCCTCCGTAAAATATTTTCCGCGCAGCATTATATCACACCCGCTCAAAAAGTGCAACCCCTTTTTTATCATGCGGCGGCGCCCCGTCATACGGGGCGCCGCCGCAAAAGTCACTTGATCCGTTCCGCTTTGAGGCGAAACGCCCTGCCGTCGGGGAGGGTATAGAGGAGGGTATCTCCCTGCTGCCCGCACGTCCCGAAAAGGTATTCGTCAAAGAGCGGCTTCAAAGAGGCCATAACGTCCTCCGCCGTCACTTCCGCGCCTGCATCCCATGCGATCTTGTCTGCCATTTTTTTCCTCCTTAAAAAATAAAGGGCGCGCTCCAACGGAGACACGCCCTGCATTTGTATCTCCGATTGCGGGTACAACCTTCCCGATCGCGAGAAAGTAGAGATACGAAATGCCGATCCGTACCTCATTGGAGTCAACTATTCAGTTAGCATCGCACGCTCAGTATAGCACATGTTGAAAGAAAGCGCAAGGGATTCCCGCAAAAAAGAAAATGCGGCTCATACAAAATCGCTTGCCAAAAGCGGCGATTTGCGCTATACTGAACGTACTGTGATAGGCGGGGAGTTAGCGGTGCCCTGTATCTGCAATCCGCTATAGCAGAGCCGAATGCTTTTCTCGGTGCAGTACATGGAAGGCTGCGCGGAGTAAGGAATGTCGATCGCAAGGTCTTATGCAACGCATCTCTGCGAACCGTGTCAGGGTAGGGATACAGCAGCACTAAACAGTTCGGTGCGTGTGCCATGAGGTAGCTTTGCGCTAGTTACCTGCTTCGCTTCCGCTTCGGTGTGGTGCAACAAAAAAAGCTTCACAGTTTTTTCTTTTGGTCATTTTGCGCGGCGGGGCGCTCCGAAAAGAGTGCCCCGCCGCGCTTTGCTTCATCATGACATAAAATAAAAAATAATCATAAAGAACGCTTGAAGGCTTTGCCGAAACATGATAGAATGAGGCAAATTTTCGGATCCGCGCCACCCTTTCCCCCTTGGCTCCCTCTTTGAGGGAGTCGCCTCAATATAGCCTCCCCTGTGTAAGGGGAGGTGGCTTGCCGAAGGCAAGACGGAGGGGTTGTGGATCCCGAAAGGCTGGCGGAAGGAGTACGACCCGCCCTCACCCCAAAAACCATCCCCCCCGAAAAATACCAAGAGGTTCTTTATGGACATCTTCCGTTTCGGCTGGAAGTACTGGAAAAAGTATCTTCCGCTCGACATCCTCGTCAAAGTCTTTTCCCTTGTCGCTATTCTGTGCGATCTGCTGCTGCCCTTGCTGTCTGCGGGCATCATCGACTATGTGATCGCCTACGACCCTTCCTCGCCCGTCGACGAGGGCTTCATCGGGTTTCTCTTCGACGGTCGCCTCGGCGCGCCCGCTTCGGGGGAGCTCTTTTTGCACCTTGTCCTCATTTTTGCGGGCGTCTTCCTCGTCCGCATCGTGCTCCTCTATGCGAAGAACGTCACCTTCCAGTGGTGCGGCGTCGCCATGGAGTGCACCCTCCGCGCCGAAACATATGCCAAGCTTTTGGAGCTCGACGGCGAAACGCTCTCCCGCTACAACGTGGGCGAGCTCCTCACCACGATGAACCGCGATACCATCTCCTTCAAGGAGCTGTATTCGCGCATGATCTTAAATATCTTCGATTCGGTCATCGTCATCGTGCTCTCCGTCGTCACGCTCACCATGCTCGACTGGCGGCTCCTCTTTCTCCCCGTCGCCGTCGCGCCCTTCTTCACGGTGGCGCTCGTGCGCTATTTAAAGCAGGCAAAAGTGCTCTTCAAGGAGATCCGCGAGAGCTATTCCGCCATCAATTTGACGGTGCAGGAGAACATCGACGCCGTGCGCATCGTGCGCTCCTTCGCGGGCGAAGAGACGGAGATGCACAAATTCGACCGCGACAACGAGCGCGTCTATGCCCTCAACAAGCAGGAAGCCAAGCTCTCCGCCAAGTACAACAGCATTTTCACGCTCTGCCAGCAGGTGGGGTATGTGGGCACCGTCTGCGTGGCGTTCGCGCTCGTGTTGAGCGGCAGCATCGCCCTCGGCGCGCTCACGGCGGCGACGACGTACGTCACCAAGATCATCTCGCACATCATGCAGATCAGCCGCTCCTTCTACATGATGCAGAATCAGCTCGTCTCGGGCGCGCGCCTCAAAAAGTTCCTCACCGAAGAGGGCGCCATCCACGACAGCCGCGCCCTCCGTACCGCGCCGCAAAAGCCGCACTTCCGCTTTGAGGACGTCTCTCTGACCCTCGGCGAAAAGCCCGTCTTAAAGCACATCACGCTCGATCTTCCCTACGGCAAGAAGCTGGGCGTCATGGGGGGCACGGGCAGCGGAAAATCGGTGCTTTTGAAGAGCCTGAGCCGCATCTACGACGTGACGGCGGGGGATATCACCCTCGACGGCACCGACATCCGCGACTATTCTCTGGAAGCGCTCCGTTCGGAGTTCGCCTACGTCTTCCAGGACGTCTTCCTCTTCTCCAACACGGTGGACGCCAACATCGCCTTCGCCCATCCCGACGTCCCCGAAGAGGAAGTCGTGCGCGCCACGCAGATCGCGCAGGCAGACCAGTTCATCGGCAAGCTCGAAGCGGGCTACGAGACGGTGGTGGGCGAGCGCGGCGTGGGGCTTTCGGGCGGGCAGAAACAGCGCCTCTCCATCGCGCGGGCGCTCATCAAGGGCGCGCCCGTCCTCGTCCTCGACGACGCTTCCTCCGCGCTCGACATGGCGACGGAGCGCCGCGTGCTCACTTCCATCAAGGAGCACTGCCCCGACAGCACGCTCGTCATCGCCGCGCACCGCGTCTCCTCCGTCCTCGACTGCGACGAAATAATCTATCTCCGCGACGGCGAGATCATCGAGCGGGGCACGGCGGAAGAGCTCATCGCAAAGAACGGCGCGTTCGCGGCGGTCTATCACCTGCAGACGAGCGACGGACAGCTCGACGATTCTTCTTACGGGAGGGCGGAACTGTGAAGCGCAACACCTATTTTATGGATGAAGAGGTCAAGGCGGACAAAGTCGACGTCAAGTACCTCGGCCGCATCTTAAAGCGCATCGCGCCCTACAAAAAGCTGTTTTTGACGGCGCTCTTCCTTCTCATCTTCTCCTCGGTGCTCTCCCTTCTCCCGCCCGCCATCATCCGCACGGTCATCAACGAGGTCATCCCGATGGAAGAAGGCCGTCTCCGCACCTTCGTTTTGTATATGGCGGGGCTCGCCGCCATCGGGCTTTTCACGGCGCTCCTTCCCTACTTCTACCGCTCCGTCATGGGCACGGTGGGGCACGGCATCATCACCGATTTGCGCCGCGAGATCTTCTCGCACTTGCAGGAGCTTCCGTTCGAGTATTACGACACCCGCCCCGCAGGCAAGATCTCCATCCGCGTCACGGAGTACATCAACGAGCTCGCCGACTTCTTCACGTCCTATCTCCTCGATGCCATCGTCAGCGTCCTCAAGATCATCGTCGGCACCGTGCTCATGCTCTGCATCAGTCCGCTTTTGACCGCCGTCGTCTATGCGGCGCTCATCCCGCTCACCGTGTGCGTCCTGCTCGTCAAGTCGGCGGTGAGAAAGCTCTTCCGCACCCACCGCGCCAAGAACAGCAACCGCAACGCCTTCATCGTCGAGTCCATCATGGGCGAGAAGGTCATCAAGAACTACAACCGCTCCGACTATAACCAAAAGGTCTATTACGACTTACAGGAAGACAGCTTCAGGACGTGGATGAAGATCGTGCGCCGCAACGAGCTCAACGCGCCCGTCTCGGAATTTTTCTGGAACGCGGGCACGCTCGCCCTCTACGCCGTCGCCTTCGCCCTTTTGTCGGGGGGCGATACCGCCATCGCAGGCACCGTCATCGCCTTCCTCCTCTACATGGGGCTGTGTTCGGAGCCGCTTTTGCAGATCACCGCCATTTTGCAGCAGCTCGCGCAGGTCTCGGCGAATTTAGAGCGCATCTACGAGACCATCGACACCCCTGTCTCCATCGCCGATAAAAAGGACGCCGCCGTCCTGCACGACATCGAAGGGAAGGTGGACTTCAACGACGTCACCTTCGGCTACGAGCCGGGCATCCACGTCCTCGAACATTTCGATCTTCACGTCCGTGCGGGCGAAAAGATCGCCCTCGTCGGCCCCACGGGCGCAGGCAAAACGACGGTCATCAACCTTCTCACGCGCTTTTACGACGTGGGGGAGGGGAGCGTCACCGTCGACGGGCACGACGTCAAGGACGTCACGCTGCACTCTCTGCGCAAGGAGATCGGCGTCCTCATGCAGGAGCCCTTCCTCTTCCGCGGCAGCATTTTAGATAACATCCGCTACGGCACTCCCGAAGCGACGGACGAGGAGTGCATTATGGCCGCCAAGCGCATCTATGCCGACCGCGTCGCCGCCCGCTTCCCCGAAGGCTTTTTCTCGCAGCTCGGCGAGCGCGGCGAAGGGCTCTCGGCGGGGGAAAAGCAGCTCATCTCCTTCGCGCGCATCGTGCTCAAAAATCCCCGCATCATCATTCTGGACGAAGCGACGAGCGCCATCGATTCGGAGACGGAGCTTTTGATCCAAGGCGCGCTCGATACCATCCTCGCGGGCAAGACGGCGTTCATCGTCGCCCACCGCCTCTCCACCATCCGCAAGGCAGACCGCATCCTCTACATCTCCGATAAAGGCATCGCCGAAGAGGGCTCGCACGAAGAGCTCATGGCGCGCCGCGGCCGCTATTACGCCCTCAATATGCGCAAATGATTTGACTTTGCGCCGAAAAGGGAGTACAATGAGCGGGAAAAACGATAAGGAAGCAAAGATCTATGGCAGAATGTACGCACGACTGCTCCTCCTGCAGCAGCAACTGCTCCTCGCGCGATAAGCAGTCCTTCATCAAGCCCCTTCACCCCGACGCAAAAGTAAAGCGCGTCGTCGCCGTCGCAAGCGGCAAGGGCGGCGTGGGCAAATCGCTCGTCACGGCGCTTTTAGCTGCGCACGCAAACAAGCTCGGCATGCGCACGGCGGTGCTCGATGCCGACATCACGGGCCCTTCCATCCCCAAAATGTTCGGCGTGCATGAAAGAGCGCGCGGCACGGAAGGGGAGATCTACCCCCTCGTCTCCAGGGGCGGCATCCAAATGATGTCGATGAACTCGCTTTTGGAGCATGAAGACGACCCCGTCATCTGGCGCGGCACCCTCATCGCGGGCGCGGCGCAGCAGTTCTGGACGGACGTCGTGTGGGACGATGTGGATATCATGTTCATCGACATGCCCCCGGGAACGGGCGACGTGCCGCTCACCGTCTTCCAGAGCATCCCGTTAAGCGGCGTCGTCATCGTCACCACCCCGCAGGACCTTGTCGAAATGATCGTCAAAAAGGCGGTCAACATGGCGGATATGATGAAGGTCCCCGTCTTGGGACTTGTAGAGAACATGAGCTATCTCACCTGCCCCGGCTGCGGCAGAACGATCGAGCCCTTCGGGGCGAGCAAGGCGGCGGCGCTTGCCATGGAGCACAAGTTCCCCGCGGCGGCGCGCCTTCCCATCGACCCGAAGTATGCCGAGCTTGCCGACGAGGGCATGATCGAATTCGCCGATACCGACGCTTTGAAGGAGCTCTTCTCCGTCATTTCCTCCTCGCGCGAGATCGTCCGCGCCACCCCCGAAGCATGATCTTCAGAAAGACGCCGCGGCGGTCCGTACGGACCGCCGCGGCAAAATTTTTCTGAATTTTTCCTTATTTTAGGCGCCTTCTTGAGGGGTGAGCAGGCGTTTTCCTGATTTGCTAAATTCCACAATTTAGCCTCCTCTTCGGGGAGGTGGCTCATCATTCGGCGTATGCCGATGGTGAGACGGAGGGAGTAAACACTTCCCGAAGAGATCGCGCAGCGAGTCTTGCGTGAAGGTGAGGTGCGGCAAAATTTTACTTTTTCCCCTTGCCTCCCTCCCCGAGGGAGGTGGCACGGCGCAGCCGTGACGGAAGGAGTCACCTTCCGATCATAAAAAAATAACCGCCCATGATGTGGTAGTCTCGGAGACGGTTATTTGATCGAACTCGGGGCTGACCGCTGAAATGCAGCGTCCCTCTGTTGCTCTTTTCGTTTATCACGCTTTTTCCGTTTTGTCAATCGTTTCGGCGGAATTTTTAATACTCCGAAACTTCCACGGGCGCGGTCGCGGCGAAGCGGCGGGTAGATTCGAGCGCGCTCTCGCAGCCTGCGCGGGTGTTGTAATCGGCGCCGTAGGCAAGCAGCTTCCCGCTCGCATTCAGGAGCTGGAAGATATAGTCTCCCATCTTGGTCTGCACGATGCGGAAATTCCCCTTTTTAATGTTGTTCTTATACGTCTCGATGCCGCCCTTCGCGCCCGCAAGCGTCGTATAGTGCCCGCCCGAGAGCATCTTCTCCCCGTTGGAGGCGCGCAGTTCGAAGGTATATCCCCCGTTCATGGGGGAGATGACCCACTTGCCGCTGTATCCCTTCTGTTCCTGTTTCTCCGCCTTCGGAGCGGCCTTTTCCGCTTTCGGCGCGGTTTTCACGGCTTTCTTGGGCGCGTTCTTTTCGGCGGCTTTTTCCGTCTTCGGAGCGCTCTTTTCGGCGGCTTTCGGCGCTGCTTTTTCCGCCTTTGCGGCCTTCACGGCAGCCTTCTTTTCCGCCTGTTCCGTCTTTGCAGCGGTCTTCTCTGTCTTTACGGCCGACTTTTTCTCCGCCTTCACGGCGGGCTTTGCGGCCTTCTTTT
The DNA here is from genome assembly GCA_944376295.1 of uncultured Clostridia bacterium. Taxonomy (GTDB): domain Bacteria; phylum Bacillota; class Clostridia; order Christensenellales; family Borkfalkiaceae; genus Gallimonas. Next base: position 39,252 of record CALWCE010000002.1, on the reverse strand, counting down.
CCTCGTCTTCTTTGAGCGGCGTCACTTTGACTTTCACCATAGGGCTTTTTTTCATACGTTACCCCCAAATTTCTGAATTCACTCATAGTATATCATAAAAAACGCAGTCTGTCAATCATTGACAAAATTTTACATTTGCTGTAAAATATGCGCATGGATCACATCGCCGTCATCGGCGGGGGAGCCGCAGGGCTCACGGCCGCCGTCCGCCTCTTGCAGGCGGGAAAACACATCACCCTCTTCGAACGGGGAGAACGCCTCGGCCGCAAGCTGTCCGCAACGGGCAACGGGCAGGGGAACGTCACCAACCTTCACATGGGGGCAGAACACTATCATACGGACGATCCCGCCCTTCTCGCCCGCGCCCTTCAGCGTTTCGGCGCGGAGGAGACGATCGCCTTTCTCGAAACGCTCGGCGGCGTCTTTCTGCCCGATGCGCGCGGCAGGGTGTACCCCGCGGGGCGGCAGGCGTCTGCAATTACCGACCTTTTCCGCCGCGAACTTTCCCGACTCCATACCGACATCCGCCTTTCCGCCCAAGTTACTTCCATCAAAAGGGAGAAAAACGGCTTTGCTCTTTCTACGGCGGCGGGGACGGAACGCTTTTCCGCCGTCCTTCTTGCGGCAGGCGGGTGCGCCGCGCCCAACTTCGGCACGGACGGCTCGGCGTTCTCCCTCGTAAAGCCTCTGGGGCACACCGTGCTGCCCTTGTCTCCCGTCCTCGTGCAGCTGAAATGCGACGCAAACGAGGTGCGCGGGCTCAAAGGCATCCGCATCGACGCCGTCCTCATCGTCCTTCGCGCGGGCAGGGAAGTCTGCCGCGTGCGGGGCGACGTGCTCTTCACGGAGAGCGGGCTTTCGGGCGACGCCGCCTTCCGCGCCTCTTCCTATGCCGAGGCGGGCGACACTGTCCTTCTCGATCTTCTGCCCGACGTTCCCAAAGACCGCATCCTCTCCGCGCTTGAAAAGGGGGAGGGGGCGGACTGTCTTTTATGCCTCGTCAACAACGGGCTCGGGCGCTTCCTCTACAAAAAGAGCGAAGGGGATAAGCGCCGCCTTGCCGCCCTTTTAAAGGGCTTCCCCGTCACCGTCAAGGGGACGCTCGGCTTTGCTTCCGCGCAGGCGACGCGGGGCGGCGTGCCCCTCTCCGAGGTCAAAGAGACGCTCGAAAGCCGCTTTGCGCCCAATCTCTTCTTTGCGGGCGAGATGCTCAACGTCGACGGCGACTGCGGCGGTTATAACCTGCAATGGGCGTTCACGTCCGCCTATCTTGCTTCGGAGGCGCTTTTATGCCTGTAATTTATCACAACCTCACCCTGCGCCCCGGGAAGAAGGAGACGGAACTTCTCAAACTGTGCGAACGCAAGCTGCACGCGCCCGTCCGCTATTTCCGCATCCTCAAAAAATCGCTCGACGCGCGCGACAAGTCCAACATCAGGTGGGTGTATTCGGTGGAGTGCTCCTCCCGCCCCGAACAGCCCCCCGCGCGCACCTATCCCCGCATCACGCGCCCCGCACCCAAAGTGTTCATCGCGGGCGCAGGTCCCGCGGGGCTCTTCTGCGCCCTGCGCCTCATCCGTCACGGCATGGAGCCCGTCCTTCTCGAGCGCGGCAAACCCGTCGAAGAGCGCGCCCAGGACATCGAGAATTTCTTTCAGACGGGCGTGCTCGCTCCCGACAGCAACGTGCAGTTCGGCGAAGGGGGCGCGGGCACCTTTTCGGACGGCAAGCTCTATACGCAGACCAATAGCGCCTTCCACCGCGAGATCTTGGAAACGTTCGTGGAATTCGGCGCGCCCGAAGAGATCGCCTATCTCGGCCGCCCGCACATCGGCAGCGATAAGCTCCGCCTCGTCATCGCCAATATGCGCCGCTATATCCTGGAGCACGGCGGCGCCATCCGTTATAGCAGCAAGCTCGACGACGTGCGCATAAAAGACGGCGCGCTCACCGCTATCTCCGTGAACAGCGCGTGGGAGGAAGCTTCCCTTCTCGTCCTCGCCGTCGGCCACAGCGCGCGCGACACCTTCGAACTGCTGCAAAACAGGGGTTTTCACATGGAGGCGAAGGACTTCGCGGTGGGGGTGCGCATCGAGCATCTCCAGTCGCGCATCTCGCGGGCGCAGTACGGCGAAGGCTACGCGGCGCTCCCGCCCGCCGACTATAAACTCGTCTCGCACGCCTCGGAGCGCGCCGTGTTCACCTTCTGCATGTGCCCGGGCGGCGTCGTCATCCCCGCCGCGTCCGAAGAGGGGGGCGTCGTCGTCAACGGCATGAGCAACTTCGCCCGCGACGAAAAGAACGCCAATTCCGCGCTCGTCGTGCAGGTGAAAAAGGAAGACTTCGGCGAGGGCGCTTTGGCGGGCGTTGCCTTCCAGCGCAAGATCGAGCGCGCCGCATATCTTGCGGCGGGCGGCGGGTATCTCGCCCCCGCGCAGCTCGTGGGCGACTTCCTTGCCAAAAAGGAGAGCTACTACTTCGGCGAGGTCAGACCTTCCTACGCGCGCGGCACCGCCTTTGCGCCCGTCGACGCCTATCTTCCCCCCGCCGTGTGCGCGTCTCTCCGCGCCGCCATCCCCGATATGGCGCTGCGCCTTGCGGGGTTTTCCTCGTATGAGGGCGTGTTGACGGGCGTCGAATCGCGCACGAGCTCTCCCGTCCGCATCCTGCGCGGCGAAAATTTCGAGGCGGAGGGCATCTCGGGCGTGTACCCCTGCGGCGAGGGCTGCGGGTATGCGGGCGGCATCACCTCTGCCGCCGCCGACGGCCTCCGCATCGCCCACGCCATCGCCTCAAAATTCCTGTAAATTCCTCATTTTAGTCTCCCGCGTCGCCGCAACCGCATCCCCCTTGCCTCCCGCGTCGCCGCAAGGCGCATATGCGAGCGATCGCCTGACGGCAACCGCTGCGCTTTTTACGCCTGCTTTTCTCGCGCGGTAGTGCCCGCGCTCTCGTCGCCGCAAAGCCTTTAGGTCCGCCGCTGCGTTCCTCGCGGCTTGACCGCTCGGCTTGCGTCTCCTCTTCCCACGCATCTGCTTCGCATCTGCGCGGGAGCCCTGTAACGACACGGACAATGTGCCGTTTCCAAGCTCGAAAGCGGTCAAAGCCCCACCTCGTCGCGGCAAGGCGTTTTGGTCTGCGGCGCGCTTCGTTTGCCGCATGACCTTATATGCCTGCCGCTCCTCTTCCCACAAAACTCGCTACGCGAGTTTTGTGGGAACCCTGAAAGACAAGAAAGCGCTTTCTCGCCCTCTTCCCAAAAATCTTTGCCAAGGCAAATCTTTTTTGGGAGCCCTATATAAGAGGGAGGTGCCCCGAAGGGGCGGAAGGAGTCACCTCATTTTAGCCCTCCCTGTGTAAGGGAGGGTGCCGAGCGAAGCGAGGCGGAAGGGTTGTTAAGCCCGGCAGCGCGACGGAGGGAGTAATTGCCGGAGTAAACGCCAACCTCCTTGATGTCACCCCCGCATTTCACCGTATTTCCCCCGAAATTCTCCCCCTTTTAATGTGGTTTTCACGCAGAATACACGCGGATGAGGTAAGATATGCTTGCAAGCGCAGGAAGCAGCTTACACTCCATAATTTTTTCATATTCTCTCACTTAGGCAAAGCCTCTCCCCTGCGGAGAGGTTTTGTCTTTTCTCTTTCCGCCCCCCCCCAAAAAAAAATTTTCCGTTCCGCCCCACAAAAATTTTTATTTCTATTGCAATTTGAAACAGTTTATGATAGAATAAAACAAAAATATAGGGGGAGGGGTATCTTGAAGAAGTTATCCAAAGTAATTTCGCTTGCGCTCGGCTCGGTTCTCGCTTTAAGCCTTCTTACGGGCTGCAAGAACGCCGCAGAGGAGCCGACCGCGGCGCGCATCTGTTTCGACAATCTCGGCGCGGGCTTTCTGTCGGAAGCCGACACCAAAGTCGTCGTCGAAGGCGCGGAGTCCGTCTCCGCCGTCGATGCGGACGGCAACGCCGTTTCCGATCCCGATACGATCGCTACCTACGATGAAGCGACGGGCACGGTCACGGCAGTTTCGGAGGGCGTTTTGACGCTCACCTTGAAGGGGGGAGACAAATTCCGCGTGGAAGTCGTGCCCGCCTATCCCACCGATCCCGGCAATCAGTACGACGGCACGGCGCTCGACTATTCGCAGAGCGGCGATCTTCTCGGCGGCTGCCACGATCCTTCCCTCATCGAAGTGGAGGAGGACGGCGCGCCCGCCTATTACATCGTCTCCACGGGCTGGGATCACGGCAACGAGATCCGCCGCTCCACCGATCTTCTCACCTGGGAATACCTCGGCAAGACGACGGAGTCGGACAGCATCCTTCCGCAGAAGCTGATAGACTGGATCGGCGGCACCAACGATTCCGGCTTTGTCCAGTGGTGGGCGCCCGATATCGTCGCCGCTCCCGACGGCGGCTATTGGCTCTATACCTGCTGCGTCTCCGACGCGCTTGTCAACGTTGACGGCACCAACTACTCCAAGGCGTGCATCATCCTCATGGAGTCCGATACGATCGAGCCCGGCTCTTTCGTCTACAAGGGCGTTCTCATGCAGTCCTGCATCCCCGACGGCACGGAGGGCGCCATCGACGTCAACTCCATCGACCCGCAGATCGTCTACGATACGGACGGCAAGATGTATATGGCGTACGGCTCCTTCGGCACGGGCAACTGGATGCTCGAGCTGGACCCCAAAACGGGTCTGCGCAAGGACAAAATGTATAAAAAAGACACCTTCTATTCCTGGCAGGAGGTGCGCGATTTCCGCAACGAGGCGGTGGAAAAGTACAGCAACTTCCTCTACGGCGAGGAGGTCTCCACCGAGTATTACGGCAGCATGATCTCGCAGGGCGCGATGGAAGCGCCCGTCATCGCCCGCCACGACAACGTCACCGTTTCCGATGAGAACGGCGTCATCGAAGAGGGCAAGACGTATTACTACTCCATGCACTCCTACAACGGGCTCAACGTCGCCTATCAGATGTGGGGCGGCAGGAGCGAGTCCGTCTGGGGCAGATACACCTCCGTCAACGGCGGCAGCGTGTATAATCAGGCTCCGGGCAACCTCGCCAACGAGGGCAACATGTATATGGGCAGCTTCACCTGGAAGGACAAGGCGGCGGGCAGCAAAGAGACGGATATCGTCATGCCGGGCCACAACGACCTGTTCACGACGTCCTCGGGCTTGGATCTTGCGGCATACATCACCCGCACCTATACCTATAACCCTTCTTCGGCGGTCTTCATGGTGCAGCTCCATCAGTACTATCTCAACAGTTTCGGCGATCTGTGCATCAACCCCAACCGCTACGGCGGCGAGATCGACCGTTCCGTTTCGGCGGAAGAACTCTTCCGTTTTACCGACGGCGGCCGTTTCAAGCTCGTCGCCCTCTCCAACAGTTCGATCTCGGGGAGCGGCGCGGTGCAGTCCGTCGAAGTCGTGCTCTCGGAGGACGGGAAGATAAGTTATAACGGCACGCAGGTGGGCGGCTGGCTCATGTATGGCGACGGCTATATCAAGCTCACGTTTGATTCGGCGAACGTCATTCCCGGCACCACGGTCGAGACGGTGTATTACGGCGTCGTGCGCCCCGCATGGCTCTATGAACAGAACAGATCGGGCTTCACCGTCACGGCGATGGGCCACACCACGGGCAAGCGCAGCTGCGCCCTGTTCATGAACAACATTTCGACGATCGGCGAATGATCTGCCGCCGTCCGCATGCAAACGTCTGCCCCCGGGCTCCCGGGGGCAAGTTTTTTTGAAAAGAGGTCTTGTCAAAGCATAAAAAATGCGCTATAATAAAAAAGGAATGTGTATTTTCGCGCGATCGTGCGCGTTTTGGGGGATCCTATGCAAGACAAACGCTATCTGCAGCAGCTCTCGCTGCAATATCCGACGGCGAACGACGCCGCCATGGAGATCATCAACCTTTCGTCCATTCTCAACCTTCCCAAGGGTACCGAGCACTTCATCACCGACATCCACGGCGAATACGAATCGTTCCTGCACATCTTAAAGAACGGTTCGGGCTCCATCCGCAAGAAGATCGACGAGGAGTTCAAGAATTCCCTCTCCGCCAAGGAGAAGAAATCGCTCGCAACGCTCATCTACTATCCCGAGCAGAAGCTTTCCCTCGTCGAAGCGACGGAAGAGGAACTCGACGATTGGTACAAGACGACCATCTACCGCCTGGTGCGCGTCAACCGCCGCATCGCGTCCAAGTACTCCCGCTCCAAGGTGAGAAGGGCGCTTCCCAAAGACTACGCCTATGTCATCGAAGAGCTTTTGAATGAGAAGGAGGAAGTACAGGATAAGGAGGCGTACTACAACGGCATCATCTCGGCGATCATCGCCACCAACCGCGCCAAGCCCTTCGTCATCGCCTTCTGCAATGTCATCCAGCGCCTCGCCGTCGACCGCATCCACATTTTGGGGGATATCTTCGACCGCGGTCCGGGCGCCAACGTCATCATGGATACGCTGTTGACGTACGACAACGTCGACTTCCAGTGGGGCAATCACGACATCTGCTGGATCGGCGCGGCGAGCGGCAGCCTTGCCTGCATCGCCTCCGTCGTGCGCATCTCGGCAAAGTACGGCAACTTCAACACGCTCGAGAGCGGCTACGGCATCAACCTCCTGCCCCTTGCCAAGTTCGCGCTCGATACCTATGCGGGCGACCCCTGCGAGTGTTTCAAGATCACGGGCTCGCAGAGCTACGATCCCTACGACCCCGATATGGACCGCAAGCTCCACAAGGCGATCACCGTCATCCTGTTCAAGCTCGAAGGTCAGCTCATCGCCCGTCATCCCGAGTACCATATGGAGCAGCGCCTGCTCCTCGATAAGATCGATTTCGAAGAAAAGACGGTCACGATCGACGGCAAGCGCTATCCTTTGGACGACTGCAACTTCCCGACCATCGATAAAAACGACCCTTACAAGCTCTCGGATGGGGAAGAAGTCGTCATGCAGAAGCTCAAAGCGTCCTTCACGGGCAGCGAAAAGCTGCAGCGGCACATCTCCTTCCTCTTTGCGAGGGGGAGCATGTATCTTCCCTGCAACGGCAACCTTCTCTATCATGGCTGCGTTCCCCTCGAGGAAGACGGCTCCTTCAAGGAAGTGCAGGTGGGGGATGCGGCTTACCACGGCCGCGCCCTCTTCGAAAAGCTCGAAGAATGGGTGCGCAAGGGCTACTATCTTCCCGAGGGCGAAGAGCGTCGCTTCGGGCAGGACACCATGTGGTTTTTGTGGGCGAACGAAAATTCCCCCCTCTACGGCAAGGAGCGCATGACCACCTTCGAGCGCTACTTCGTCAAAGACCCGTCCTGCTATTACGAAGCCAAGAGCGCCTACTACAAGTATCTCGACAACGACAAGGTGATCACCGCCATCTTGAACGAATTCGGGCTGGACGGCAAGAGCCCTTCGGCGCACATCATCAACGGGCATATGCCCGTGCATTTGAAGAGCGGCGAAACGCCCATCAAATGCGGGGGAAGAGTGCTCATGATCGACGGCGGCATGTCGCGGCCCTATCAGCGCGAGACGGGCATCGCGGGCTATACGCTCGTGAGCAATTCCTACGGCATGCGCCTCGTCGCATACGAGCCCTTCAGTTCCACCGAAGACGCCATCCGCAACGAGACGGACATCCATTCGGCGACCGAGGTCGTCCAGAAGACGAGCGACCGCCTCTCCATCCGCGATACCGACGAAGGCCGCCGCATGCAGGAGCGCATCGAAGAGCTCACCGAACTTCTGGATGCCTACCGCCTCGGCATCATCCGCGAACACATCAGCACCCTTTGAATCAGATAAAAGAAGGGGGCGGGGCGCAGCTTTCGCTGCGCCCCGCCCCCCTTCCCCATTTTAGCCTCCTCTTCGGGGGTGAGCAGGCGTTTTCTGAATTTGATAAAATTCCTCATTTTAGGCGCCTTCTTGAGGGAGCTGTCACGGCGTTCGGCTGAAAGCCGACACCGTGACTGAGGGAGTCCTTGTTCGGGTTTCCGCCTTTCCCTTGCCTCCGCGTCGCCGTAAAGCAACACTTCCTTGCCTCCCTCCCCGGGGTCCCCAAAAAAAGACGAAGTGTTTTTTTGGGGTGGGTTTGGGGGTGAGCAAGTGCTTTCTTGGCAAAGCCACGGTGTGGCTTTGACCACTTGCGAACTTGGAAACGGCACATGGAGCGTGCCGTTTCCTGACCGAGCGCGGGCTCTACCGCGCGAGAAGGTGCCCCGAAGGGGCGGAAGGAGTCACCACATTTTAGCCTCCTCTTTGGGGAGTGAGCAGGCGCTTTCTGAATTTGATAAAATTCCTCATTTTAGGCGCCTTCTTGAGGGAGCTGTCACGGCGTTCGGCTGAAAGCCGACACCGTGACTGAGGGAGTAAAAACTCGCCGCGAAGATTTTCCGAAGCAAAAGATTCGCGGCGAAACTTTCTCACGACTTTTTTGTACCTGCACAAAAAAGTGTGAACTTATCATTCTCTTCCGCGAGCAGGGTTTCCCTGCGCTGCGGGCCCCAATTTGCGCCATACTTGGCGCTTATTGTTCAATAAAGACAAAAAAGTGCGCGGGCGAAACCGCTGCTTGAAATCGCGGCGCTCCACTCCTCACGACTTTTTTGTGCCTGCACAAAAAAGTGTGAATTTATATTTGTATCATTTCGAACTCGTTATGAGTGCCATGCGAGAGCACATTGTAAAGCTCCAAGGCGTGCGCGTCCAGCGCAAAGCAGGCGAGCGCCTCTCTTTTCAGCCCCTGCACGTCGCTCTTGCGCGTCAGCGAGCGGAAGGCGCCCCCCGAAAGCGCCGCAAGCAGGCTCTCTGCATCCTTCTTTTTCACGGCAAGCACTTTGTAGTAGAGGGGGTTTTCAAGATACAGCCGCACGTCTTTTCGGTCGAGCCCCAAAAAGTTCTGCAAAAAGATGCGCTTCAACCGCGAGCGCGTATAGCGTTTGGAGATGCACTTATCCAGCACTTCCACATAGCCCGAATTGCTCTTCGCCATCGTGCGCAGCCTGTTTTCAAGGCCTTCCGAACAGTCGGGGCAGCGGCACACCTCCTCGGGAGCGGCAGAGAGCAGCGCGCACATCGCCGCCTCGGGGTAGGGGGCACGCCCCGCCGCCCGCTCGAGGTCGCGGAACACATCCTGCGGCACGTTCGCCTTTATGAGCTTCTTCTCCTTCTTCTCGCCCCGTGCGATCGCCCCGCGGATGGCGGTCGCCGAAGAGAAGTTCTTCAAAAGCCCCTCGTCGCGGAAGCCCCCGCCCACGCGCGTAAGAGGGAGGGGTTCGATGCCCTTTCCTTCCTGCAGGAGGGCGCGGCAGTATTCGATGCCGAGGATATTGTTGGGCAGCGTAAACAGCTTCTCGTCCAATTCCTTGTGGAGGGCGAGCACCGTCTCGGTACGGGCTTTCACATAGCTCGTGCCGTCCTTCATGTTGTCTTTTAGTAGCGCCTTGAACTGCTTGTCCTCGGAGAGCGTCGCCCCTGCCGCCGCCAGGAATTCCTCCTTCGTGCCGCTCTCGCATCCGAAGCACAGCGCCTTCACTGCGGGAATTGAGGCGAGGAGATGCACCGCCCCGCGCGCGAACTGTTCGGCAGAACCCACGGCAAAGGCGGTGGGGAGCTCTAGAACGAGGTCCGCGCCGTTCTCCACGGCATGGCGGGCGCGCGTGTATTTGTCGAAGAGCGCCATATCCCCGCGCTGGGTGAAGCACCCGCTCATCAGGCATAAAATCTTGTCGCACCCGCTCTCTTCGCGGATGCGTTCGAGCTGATATTTGTGTCCGTTGTGGAAGGGGTTGTACTCACATACAACTGCTGCGATGCGCATATGCGGCCTCCGAAATTTCGTCAAATCACAAAAACTTATAAAGAGAGTACTTTACAATTTTGGCGTGATAGTGTATAATAATGGGGAATGAGCCCCCGAACGGGGCCCCGCATCCATTATACACGAAGAGGCGGGAAAAAGAAAGTAAAATTCGGAGGGAATACTATGGCTTTCATGGACAAGGTCAAAGAGCTCGGCAGAAAGATCGTCGAGAGCGGCACCATCGTCGAAGAGATTAAGAAGAAGGCACAGGCGCTCAACAAGCGCATCGTGCTGTGCGAAGGCGAAGATAAGCGCGTCGTCGAGGCTGCTTCCATCTGCACGCAGGAAAAGCTCGCGCACATCGTGCTGCTCGGCAACCGCGAAGAGATCGCAAAGAACAATCCTAACGTCGATCTCAGCTATATCGAGATCATCGATCCCGCCACCTCCCCCAAGCTCGAACAGTACGCGGCGCTCTTATACGAACTCCGCAAGGCGAAGGGCATGACGGAAGAGCAGGCGAAGGAACAGGCGAAAGATCCCACCTTCTTCGGCGCGCTCATGCTCAAAAACGGCGACGTGGACGGCCTTGTCTCGGGCGCCTGCCATTCGACGGCGAACACGCTGCGCCCCGGGCTCCAGATCATCAAGACGGCGGAGGGCGTCAAGTCGGTCTCCAGCTTCAACCTCATGGTCGCGCCCGTCACGGGCAACGAGTATGTGCCCGACGGCAAGCTCGTCTTTGCCGACTGCGGCTTAAATCCCACCTACACGGCGGAAGACCTTGCCGATATGGCGATCGCGACCGCCAAGAGCGCGCGCGAGATCGCGGGCCTCGATCCCAAGGTCGCCATGCTCTCCTTCTCGACGAAGGGCAGCGCCAAGCACGACAACGTCACCCTCGTGCAGGAAGCGGTCCGCATCGCCAAAGAGAAGGCGCCCGATCTTAAGATCGACGGCGAGCTCCAGTTCGACGCCGCCATCGTTCCCTCCGTGGGCGAATTCAAGGCGCCCGGTTCGGAAGTCGCGGGGCATGCAAACGTGTTCATCTTCCCCGATCTTCAGGCGGCGAACATCGGCTATAAGATCGCAGAACGCCTCGGCGGCTTCCAGGCGATCGGTCCCATCTGCCAGGGCTTTGCAAAGCCACTCAACGATCTTTCTCGCGGCTGCAAGGCGAGCGACATCGTCTGCGCCGTCGCCATCACCGCACTGCAAACGAGATAAAAAGCCAAATATAAGGGGTAATTAAGAATATGAAGATCTTAGTCATCAACGCGGGGAGCTCCTCGCTCAAGTATCAGCTCATCGATATGGAGACGGAGGGCGTCATCGCCAAGGGCACCTGCGAACGCATCGGCATTTCGGGCGGCAAGCTCACCCATAAGGCGAAGGGGCAGGAGTACGTCATCGAAAAGGACCTTCCCAACCACACCGAAGCCATCTCCCTCGTGCTCAAAGAGCTCGTCGACGGCGAGGCGGGCGTCATCTCCTCGATGGACGAGATCGACGCCGTCGGCCACCGCGTCGTCGCCTCGGGCGAGGCGTTCACCAAGACGACGCTCGTCACCGACGAAGTCATGAAGACGATGGACGAGATCGCCGAACTCGCGCCGCTCCACAACCCTGCGGCGATCCTCGGCATCAACGCCTGCCGCGCCGTCATGCCCGATAAGAAGATGGCGCTCGTCTTCGATACGTCCTTCCACGCGACCATGCCCGACTACGCGTACCTCTACGCCATCGATTACGACGACTACAAGCAGTATCAAGTGCGCCGTTACGGCGCGCACGGCACGTCGCACAAGTACGTCGCGGGCGCTGCCGCGGAATACCTCGGCAAAAAGCCCGAAGAACTCAAGATCGTCACCTGCCACTTGGGCAACGGCTCTTCTATCTCCGCGGTGGACGGCGGCAAGTGCGTCGATACCTCGATGGGCTTCACCCCCCTCGCGGGCGTTCCCATGGGCACGCGCAGCGGCGACATCGACGTCGCAGCCATCGACTTTTTGTGCAAGAAGAAGGGCATGACGATGGACGAAGGGCTCGTGTATCTCAACAAGAAGTGCGGCATGCTGGGCGTTTCGGGCGTCTCGAGCGACTTCCGCGACCTCAAAGCTGCCAAAGAGGCGGGCAATGACCGCGCGCGCCTTGCGCTCGATCTCTTTACCTACGCCTGCAAGAAGTACGTCGGCGCCTACATGGCGGTGATGGGCGGGCTCGACTGCATCGTCTTCACGGCGGGCGTCGGCGAGAACACGCCCACCATCCGTTCTGCAGTCGCGGGCGGGCTCGAATTCTTCGGCGTCAAGCTCGATGAAGCGCGCAACAACTACAAAAACGACGGTCAGATCCACGAGATCTCGGCGGCAGATTCCCGCGTCAAGGTGCTCGTCATCCCGACGAATGAGGAGCTGGTGATCGCCCGCGAAACCGCCGCTTTGCTTTGAAAAGTATCTGCGGCGCAATACGGTGTCGCGCTTGCGTCTTGCCTTGGTCACTTACGCCTCAGTAAGCTCCCTGCGGCAAGTCCGCGCGCTCCTTGTCTTGCTTGCATCTCCTTTCCAAAGTCATCTCCGCAGCTTGGCTTTAAGATTTCGCGAAAATCTTTTTGCTTCGCAAAAATCTTTCCGCGAGGGGTGTAGTTTGTTGATTTTAACTTGCCTTTTCGCCCACCCGCTATTTTGTCCTTATTTGACAGCAAGCCTCTGGCAAGAGGCAAATTGAGTCCCGCAGCGCAAAAGCGTGGTTTTGCTCGCGGAAATCATTTATGAAGCAACTATTCCCTTGGCTCCTCCCGTGGGGGAGCTGTCGAGCGCAGCGAGACTGAGGGAGTCGCCTTATTATAAAAAGTAAGACATGCAGCAAAGGCGCTTCTCTCCACCGTACGCAACTGAGGGAGTCATCCCGTCCGCCCCGCTCATCAATTTTCCCCTTATTTTTGCAAATGGGCATAAAAACCGATTGACAAACCGCGGGAAAAATACTATACTCGTAAAGTCTAATGATGATCGACGTCCGGAAATGCAATGCAGAAGGGAAGTACACGGGAACGCTCGATTTCGAGTTCGAAGGCGATGCAAGCCTCATCGATATCCCGTTCGTCTCCTTCTCAACGCCCGTCCACGCCGTCCTCGATTACGAAATTTTCGAAGACAACAGCGTGGAAGTCAAAGGGGAGCTCTCCTTCACTTTGGAAGGCGCGTGCTCGCGCTGCCTGAAGCCGACGAAAGAGCACATCGTAACGGAAGCGGAAGCGCTGTTCGTCCCCAAAGGCGGCAAGGCGGAAGAAGAGGACTACACCTACCGGAACGGCATCGTCGACTTAGGCGAATTTTTGCGCGATACGGTGCTGTTTGCGCTCCCTTCGGCGCTATTTTGTGCGGAGGGCTGCTCGGCGCCCGAATACAACGAAGAGTAAATAGGAAGAGAGGTGATATTATGGCAGTCCCCAAGGGAAAACAGTCCAAGAGCAGAACGAACAAGCGTTTTGCAAACTATAAGGCAACGGCTCCGACGCTTGTCGAGTGCCCGCACTGCCACGAGCTGAAAGTTGCGCACCGCGTCTGCAAGAACTGCGGTTATTACGACGGGAAGGAAGTCGTCGCGCAGAAAGAAGCCAAGGACTGAGCAAGCAACGATCGAAAGCGGATAGTGTTTCACACGTCCGCTTTTTGTCTATTTTCCTCATTATAGGCGCCTCCCACGGGGTCCCCAAAAAAAGACGTAGTATTTTTTTGGGGTGGGTTTGAGGGGTGAGCAAGTGTTTTTTTGATTTGCCAAATTCCTCATTTTAGGCGCCTTCTTGAGGGAGCTGTCTTGCTGTCCGATGGAACATCGGCGGCAAGACTGAGGGAGTAAAATATAGGGCTCCCGCGCAGATGCGCAGCAGATGCGTGGGAAGAGGAGCAGCGCGGTCTCTACCGCGCGAGAAGGTGGATTGCCGTCCGAAGGTTTACCGAGGCGGCAAGACGGAGGGGTTGTTAAGCACGACGACGCGACGGAGGGCGCCATCCCTCACATCCGCCAAAATAACAGATCATAAGGGAGAAAATCATGGATAAAACTGCATTTTACGATCTTTCTTACGGCGTGTATCTTTGCACGAGCTGGGACGAAGGCAAGCCTGTCGGCTGCGTTGCCAACAGCGCGATGCAGATCACCTCGCAGCCTGCGACGATCGCCGTCAGCCTCAACAAGAACAACTACACGCACAAGGCGGTTTCGGAGAGCGGCCACTTCGCGCTCACCGTCCTCGGCGAGGGCGCCGATCCCGCCCTCATCGGCACCTTCGGCTTCCGCACGTCCCAAGAGTTCGATAAATTCGCTCAGACCCCTTACGCCGTGCGCGGCAAGCTCCCCGTGCCCGACGGCGGCGTCGCGTGGTTTTCCTGCAAGGTCGTCTCCACGATGGATACCTCCACCCACACCGTCTTTTTGGGCGAGGTGCTCGACTGCGGCAAGCTCGCAAAGGACGCGCCCATGACGTACAGCTACTATCACAGGGTCTTAAAGGGCAAGACGGCGAAGAACGCGCCCACCTATCAGGCGGAAGAGCCCGCTCCCGCCGCGCCCGCCCCTGCCGAAGCCAAGTGGGTATGTTCGGTCTGCGGCTACGTCTACGACGGCGAGACGCCCTTCGAGGAGCTTCCCGATAGCTGGACTTGCCCCCGCTGCGGCGTCGGCAAGGAATTTTTCAAAAAGCAGTAAAACGCGACATCGCCCGCTCCCCGAAAAGGGGAGCTTTCTTTGCCCCCAAACGCTTGACAAATACGGGGGAGGGGCATATAATGAATATACCCGTAGGGGGTATATCAAGATACAGGAAGGAACGGATATGGCAGACTGCTGCAATAAGGAGACGCGCACGACGGTGCGCAGCGAGGAAGAAAAGAAGGCGATCGCCTCGCGGCTCAACCGCATCACGGGGCAGCTTCAGGGCGTCGGGCGCATGGTGGAGGAGGACCGCTACTGCGACGACATCCTCATCCAGCTCTCTGCGGCGGACAAGGCGATCAGGAGCCTTGCTGCCTACATTTTGGATGCGCACGTCCACACTTGTCTCATTCGCGACATCCGCGCCGGCAAGACGGAGGTCGTCGACGAACTCGTCGATCTCTTCAAGCGCTTCCAATAAACGCCATTTCCTTATTATAGGCTCCTTCTTGAGGGAGCTGTCACGGCGTTCGGCTGAAAGCCGACGTCGTGACTGAGGGAGTCGCCTTGTTTTAGGCTCCTTCTTGAGGGGCGAGCAGGCGCTTTCTCGATCGGCAAAATTCCATAATTTGACCTCCTCTTCGGGGAGGTGGCTCATCATTCGGCGAATGCCGATGATGAGACGGAGGGAGTAACTGCCGGGGTTCGCCACCCCCCCTTGCCTTCCTCTCCCTCTTCCCACAAATCTTTTGCTTCGCATGATCTTTGCGGGAGCCCTATATAAGAGGGAGGTGCCGCGCGCCCGCAGAGCGGGCGCGCGGCGGAAGGAGTATTCCTCATGATAGCCTCCCTTGGGGTAGGTTTGAGGGGCGAGCAGGCGCTTTCTCGATCGGCAAAATTCTCTAATTTAGCCTCCCCTGTGTAAGGGGAGGTGGATTGCCGTCCGAAGGTTTGCCGAGGCGGCAAGACGGAAGGGTTGTTAAGCCCGACATTATGGCGAAAGGAGTCGCCGCGTCGCCGCAAGGCGCATATGCGAGCGTTCGCCTTACGGCAGCCGCTGCGCTTTTTACGCCTGCGTCTCCTTTTCCCAAAAAATCTTTGCTAAGGCATATCTTTTTTGGGAGCCCTAAGAAGGCGCTTTCTCCAAACATGCAAAAGGAGTCATATGAACAAAAAATATTCGGTCACAGGCATGACGTGCGCGGCGTGCTCCTCGGGCATCGAGCGCACCGTCTCCAAACTCGACGGCGTCTCTTCCTGCTCCGTCTCGCTGATGGGGGAGAGCATGGACGTCACCTTCGACGAGAGCAAACTCTCGGACGGCGATATCCGCGCGGCGGTCACGTCGCTCGGCTACGGCGCGTACGACTACGGCAAAGCGCCCGCCAAAAAGCAGATGGGCCTCACGCTCAAGCTGCGCTTTTTCCTATCGCTCGTGCTGCTCATCCCCGAGATGTATCTTGCGATGGGTCACATGATCGGGCTCCCCGTGCCTTCGGGCTGGCTCAACTACGGCTTTCAGATCGCCCTCACGCTCGCCGTGCTCTGCCTCAACTACCGCTTCTTTGCAAGCGGCGTCATGGCGGCAATCAAGCTCGTCCCCAATATGGATACCCTCGTCACCTTAGGCGCGGCGGCATCCTTTTTATACAGCCTCGCCGTCGCCGTTTCGGGGAGCGGCGGGCATCTCTTCTTCGAATCGGCGGCGATGATCGTCACGCTCGTCACTTTGGGCAAATGGCTCGAGGATCGGAGCAAGGCGCGGACGGGGAAGGAAGTGGAAAAGCTCCTCTCCCTCGCGCCCGACACCGTCACCCTTCTGAAGGACGGCAAAGAGGTGCGCGTACCGCTTTCCGAAGTGAAGGCGGGCGATCTCGTCGTCGTCAAGCAGGGGGGCTCCGTCGCGGTGGACGGCACCATCGTCGAAGGCCACGCCTTTGTCGATCAGGCGGCGATCACGGGCGAAAGCCTGCCCGTCGAACTTGCGGAGGGCGGCCGCGCGGTCAGCGCTTCCATCGTCACGAGCGGCTATCTTCTCATCCGCGCCGAGCAGGTGGGGGAAGACACTCTGCTTTCGGGCGTCATCCGCATGGTGCGCGAAGCGGGTGCGTCCAAAGCCCCCATCCAGAAGCTTGCAGATAAAGTCGCCGCGGTCTTCGTGCCCGTCGTCGTCACCCTCGCCCTCATCACCTTCGCGGTCTGGCTCATCATCACGCACGATGCGGCGCAAGCCGTCAACTTCGGCGTCAGCGTGCTCGTCATCTCCTGCCCCTGCGCGCTGGGGCTCGCGACGCCCGTCGCCATCATGGCAGCCACGGGCAGGGGCGCCTCGATGGGCGTGCTCTATAAAAACGCCGAAGCATTGCAGCGCGCCGCCGACATCGGAACGGTGCTCCTCGATAAGACGGCGACGCTCACCGAAGGCAAACCCAAAGTCGTCACCTTCGAGGGGGAAGAGGGGGCAAAGCGCATCGCCTACGCCCTCGAGATCAAGCTCGATCACCCGCTCTCCCGCTGCATCGCCGAATTCTGCGGCGAGGGGGAGAACGCCGAAGAGGTCGAATACCTCACAGGGCTCGGCGCGCACGGCTATGTGAACGGGAAGGAGTACTTCCTCGGCAACGACCGCCTCATGAAGGAGAAAAACCTTCCCTTCGGGGCATGGGAAGAGCGCTTCGACGCCCTCTCCGAAGCGGGCAGCACCGTCCTCTTCCTTGCAGACGGCGAGCGCATCCTCGCCCTCTTCGCCCTTGCCGACACCTTGAAGGAAGGCAGCCGCGAGGCGGTCGCCTCGCTCCAAGCGATGGGCTGCACGGTGCGCATGCTCACGGGCGACAACAAAAAGGTCGCCGCGCATATCGCGGGCGAGGCGGGCATCGCCAAAGAGGACGTCTACGCCGAAGTGCTGCCCGAAGATAAGCTCCGCGCCGTGCAGGCGTGCCGCGAAGAGAACGCGAAACTTCCGAACCGTGCGAAGAAGGGCGTCGCGATGGTGGGCGACGGCATCAACGATTCCCCCGCCTTAAAGGCAGCCGACGTCGGCTTTGCGATGGGCGGCGGCACCGATATCGCCATCGAGAGCGCGGACGTGGTGCTCGTGGGGAGCGACCTGAGAGCGGCGCAGAAGGCGGTCGCTCTCTCCCGCAGGACGATGCGCATCGTCAAGGAAAATCTCTTCTGGGCGTTCTTCTATAACTGCATCGGCATCCCGCTCGCCGCGGGCGTGTTCGCCTTCGCGGGCGTCACCTTAAACCCCATGATCGCGTCGGCGGCGATGAGCCTTTCCTCGCTCTTCGTCGTCACCAACGCATTGCGCCTCGTGCGCTTCCAACGCAAAAAAACGGGCAGAGCGCCCGAACAAGGAGAACAAGCTATGAAAAAGAAATTCAAAGTAGAAGGCATGATGTGCATGCACTGCGTCGCGCACGTCAAGGCGGCGCTCGAAGGCGTCGCGGGCGTCGGGAAGGCGGAAGTCGACCTCAAAAAGAAGACCGCCCTCGTCACCCTGAACGAGGACATCCCTTCCGAAACGCTCCTTGCGGCGATCGCCGAAGCGGGCTATTCCGCGAAGGAGATCTGAGCGGAAAATCATCGCTCAATAGTGTGAAAAACGGTGAAAACCGTGCAGAAATCGGCAAAAATAATGTGAAAACGCGCACTAAAAAGTGTGAAAAAGAGCCCCGAAACAGGGCTCTTTTTCCCAATAAAATAAAAAGGAGGTGTGTATGTGCAGCTCAAAGGAGCAATAAAAGGGCGGCTGCAAGCCCCGCAACGAGCGCAAGGCCCAAAAAATTGACGAGCCAGAAGTACCAATGCCTGGTCTTATGGCGGAAGAGGAGCATGCCTAAGATGCCGCCCGGGGCGCCGCCGAAGAAGGAAAGGTATAATAGCACCTTTTCGGGCACTCTCCACGCCCCTTTTTTGGCTTTCCGCTTGTCCGCGCCGTAAAAAACAAAGGCAACAAGGCTCATCGCAGCGCAGACGATGAGAAGATAAAATATCGGCTCCATATCCTCATTTTACACCCGAAAGCGCTCCTCGTCAAGGGGGAAGGGCAAATTTTCACAAAACTTTGGGGCAAAGGAGGCGGTTTTTCGACAAAGAAGCCCCGTTTTATCATATGCGCAGGCGGTACAATGAAAAAAAGAGCCGTATATTTTGGCAAAGGGGGCAATGTATGCAAACGCTGCTTTTGGACCGCCGCACGAGCGGCATCATCTCGGAGGGCGTCCCGAAAGGGGAAACGCTCTCCTCCCTCGTGCGCTTTTTCTCCGTCTTTTCGGACGCCACGAGGCTGAAACTGTTGTCGGCGCTCGCCATCTCCGAACTGTGCGTCACCGATCTTTCCCGCGTCCTTTCACTCAATCAGACGACGGTCTCCCATCAGCTCCGCTATTTGAAGGACAGCGGGCTCGTGCGCTGCGAGCGCCACGGCAAAGTCATTTTTTACGCGCTCGCGAACGAGATCGTCAACGACATTTTATTGAAAGGCGTGGAATTTTTGGGCTTTTGAGGGCATTTTTCGGCAAACAGGGGCGCATTTTGCGAAAAAGTGCGGAAAAATGCCGTAAGCCCTTGAAAAATCGCCCGAAGGCGTGTATAATAGATTTGGATGAGTGTCATACAGGAAAAACTCAAACTGCTGCCCGATGCGCCCGGCGTCTATCTCATGATGGATCAGGATGGTGTCATCATCTATGTGGGCAAGGCGCGGGTGCTCAAAAACCGCGTGCGGCAGTACTTTCACTCCTCGCTCAAGCCCCCCAAGGTGCAGGCGATGGTCGAAAACATCGCCGATTTTTCCTACGTCGTCACCCCGAGCGAGGTAGACGCGCTCTCCCTCGAAAACACCTTCATCAAGAAGTATAAGCCCAAATACAATATCCTTTTAAAGGACGATAAGACTTACCCCTACATCAAACTGCACACGAAGGAGCCCTTCCCGCATATTTCCATCACCCGCCGCATCCAAAAGGACGGCAAATACTTCGGCCCCTTCATGGGCGGCATCAGCTGCAAGGACATCGTCGATATCGCCGCGCGCGTCTACGGCGTGCGCACCTGCAAAAAGACGCTCGGGAAAGCGCAGCGGCCCTGCCTCAACTATCACCTCGGGCGCTGTCCCGCCCCCTGCGCGGGCTATATCTCGCAAGAAGATTATTCTTCGCGCGTTGCGGGCGCGGCGTCCTTTCTTGCGGGCAATTACGAGGAAGCGGAAGAACTTCTCCGCGAAAAGATGCAAAAATTTGCCGAAAACGAGGAATTCGAGCTCGCCCTTGAGTACCGCGACCGCATCGAGATGCTCTCGCGCCTGAAGCTCCGCCGCATCACTGCCATGCCCAAGGACGTGGAGGCGGACATCTGGGCGCGGGCGACGAACGGCATCTACGGCGCCATCTGCGTGCTCGTCACGCGGCGGGGCATCATGCAGGGCAGCCGCACCTTCCCCCTCGAAGAGGGCGCGGGCGAGGGCGGCGAGAGCTTTTTGAGCTTTCTCACCCAATATTATTCCTCGCACGAGCTGCCGCACGAGCTCGTCACCGACGAAGAGATGGACGACGAACTCTTTTCGGCGTACGCGCGCGAAAAGACGGGCAGGAAGACGGAGATCGTGCGCCCCAAGCAGGGCGTCAAGCGCGATCTTCTCGATATGGCGGCCCGCAATGCGCGGGAATATCTCGAAAAGTCCGTCTCCGCCATCGAACATAAGAACGACATGACGGTCAACGCCTGCAAGCGCCTTGAGGAAGTGCTCGGGCTCTCGCATTACCCCAAGCGCATGGAGTGCTACGATATCTCCAACATCTCGGGCGTCGATAAGGTGGGCAGTATGGTCGTCTTTACGGACGGCGAAGCGGATAAAACCGCCTACCGCCGCTTCAAGATCAGGACGGTGGAGGGCGCGGACGACTTCGCTTCCTTAAAAGAAGTGCTCTCCCGCCGCCTTTTAAAGCTCGGAACGGACGAAGAGGAGCGCTTCCCCAAACCCCAGCTCATCGTCATCGACGGCGGCAGGGGGCAGCTCTCCGCAGTCCGTGCGATCTTCGAAGAGCTGGGCATCGAAGGCATCGACCTCATCTCGCTCGCCAAGCAGGAAGAGGAGATCTATACGCTTGCTTCCCCCGAGCCCGTCCGCCTTTCCCGCCGCGACTATGCGCTCCGCACCTTGCAGCGCATCCGCGACGAGGCGCACCGCTTTGCCATCACCTATTTTCGGAATTTACACAGCAAGCGCAACCTTTCCTCCGTTCTCGACGAGATCGAAGGCGTCGGCAAAGAAAAGCGCAAGGCGCTCATGGAAAAGTTCGGCACCATCGATAAGATCATGCGCGCTTCGGAAGAAGAACTCTCTCAAACGCCCGGCATCGGGCGCAAGCTCGCGCATACCATCCGCGCATATTTCGAGACATTATAACCGATGAAATACGATCTGTTTGTTTCCGACTTCGACGGCACCCTCGTCAGGGCGGACGGCACCATTTCGGAGCACACCAAACAAGTCATTGCAGAATACCGCGCACGGGGCGGCATTTTCACCGTCTGCACGGGGCGCATGGTCCCGTCCATTTTGCCGCGCGCCAAAGAGCTCGGCATCACGTCGGGCCCCGTCATCGCCTTTCAGGGCTCTGTCGTCTACGATATGGGGAAGGGGGAGGTGATCCGCGCGGGCTGTTTCCCGCGGGAAGCGGCGCTCTTTCTCATCCGTCTTCTCGAAAAAGAGGGGCTGCATATCCACATCTACACGGTGTGGGACCTGTTCACGAACCGCCGCGACGGGATGCTGGAAGCCTATGAAAAAGTGTGCGGCGTGAAAGCCGAAGTGCCCGCATGCCCGCTTTCGGAGTTCGCGGAAAGAGAAAAACTCGATATCGTCAAAGTGCTCGTCATGGTGGAGCCCGAAAAACGGGAAGCGCTGCGCGAACGGCTCTCTCAAAGGCTCGGGGAGGAGTACTATGTGACGAGCTCTTCCGATTGGCTCGTCGAAGTCATGCCCGCGGGCGAAAACAAGGGGAAGGCGGTCACCTTCCTTTCCGGATACTATCATATCCCCCGAGAACGCATCGCGGCGGCGGGCGATCAGCTCAACGATCTTCCTATGCTCGAAGCGGCGGGCGGGAAGTTTGCCGTCTCGAACGGCGTGGACGCATTGAAACGCGCGGCGACAGTCATCCCCTCCAACGAGGAGGACGGTGTTGCTTATGCGCTCGAACAGTATGTGATGAAGGGGGACGCGCAAGCGCCCGAAGGAGGACAGCAATGAACGAACACTTTTTTCCGACCGTCACGGTGATGCTCGATAAGTTTGCGAGCGATCTCGAGGTCGAAATGCTGTATGCGGGGCGCGGCATCGTCAAGCTCAGCAGCATCAGCGTCGACCGTCCCGGTCTGCGCCTTGCAGGCTTTTTCAGCTATTTCGATACGCAGCGCATCCTTGTCATCGGGCTCACCGAGCACGAATACCTTCGTTCCTTCTCTTCGGAAGAGCGCAAGGAAAAGATCAAAAAGCTCTTCGACTGCGGCGAGATCCCCTGCGTCATCTTCTCGCGCGATCTGCCTGTTTTGCCCGAATTCATGGAATTCGCGCGGGCGACGGCAACGCCCATCTTCCGCTCAAGCCGCCTCACGACGATGGTCATGGCAGACCTCGTCGCCTATCTTTCGCGGCTGCTTGCGCCCACGACCACCGTTCACGGCGTTCTGATGGACGTCTTCGGCGTCGGCATCCTCATCACGGGCTCATCGGGCGTCGGCAAGAGCGAGACGTCGATGGAGCTCATCAAGCGCGGACACCGCCTCGTCGCGGACGACTCCGTGCTCATCAAGCGCGTTTCGAGCGGGCTCGTCGGCACCGCGCCCGAGCGCATCCGCTATTTCATGGAGCTGAGAGGCATCGGCATCATCAACGTGAAAAACATGTACGGTTCGGGTTCCATCCTCGACGAAAAGCAGGTCGAAGTCATCATGGAGCTCGAGCACTGGCAGCGCGATAAGCAGTACGACCGCATCGGCGGCGAAAAGCTCACCGAAGAGATCTTAGGCGTCAAAGTGCCAAAGCTCATCGTTCCCGTCAGCCCCGGGCGCAATCTTTCCATCCTCATCGAAGTCGCCGCCCGCAATCAGCGCCTCAAAAACATGGGCTACGACGCGGCGCAGGAACTCATCCAACGCACCATCGGCAGATGAAACAAGAACTTTTAGCCCCCGCGGGGGACATCGCCTGCGCAAAGTCTGCCTTGGCGGCGGGCGCAGACGCCATCTATCTGGGACTTCCCGCATTTTCCGCGCGCGCGGGTGCGGGAAATTTTGCGCTGTCCGAATTTTCCGAAACGGTGCGCCTTGCCCATCTTCTCGGGGCGAAGGTGTACGTCTGTCTGAATACGCTCGTCAAAGATGGCGAATTAGACGCCTTTTTTGAAAGCGCGCTCACCGCTTGGAATTTGGGGGCAGACGCCCTTCTTATCCAGGATATTTTCCTGGGGAAGGAGCTCAAAAGGCGGTATCCTTCCATGATGCTCCATCTTTCGACGCAGGCGGGCTGCTGCAACGTGTACGGCGCGGAGCTTGCCAAGGAATACGGCTTTTCGCGCGTTGTGCTCGCGCGGGAGACGCCGCTCGGCGACATTGCCGCCATTTCCGCAGTCATCGAGACGGAGGCGTTCGTGCAGGGGGCGCTTTGTTCCTGCTTTTCGGGGCAGTGTTATTTTTCCTCCTTCGCGGGCAACAACAGCGGCAACCGCGGCAGATGCAAACAGCCCTGCCGCAAACTGTATTCCATCGACAGAGCGGGCTTCGAAGAGCGCGCGTATGCGCTCTCTTTGTCCGATCTCAGCGTCGGCGAGCGCGTGAAAGAACTGCTCGATGCGGGCGTCACCTCGTTGAAGATCGAGGGCAGGATGCGGCGGGAGGAGTACGTCTCGGCGGCGGTCGGCTATTACCGCGCCATTTTGGACGGGACGGAGAAAAGCGAGCTTTTAGCGGCGCGCTTTGCGCTTGCCCGTACCTTCGACCGCGGAGATTACACCGAGGGCCTTGCGTTCGGGCAGGAAAACTTGCTCTCCCGCAATGTGCAGGGGCATATCGGCGAGAGGGTGGGCGTCCTCGAAGTGAAGGGCGGCAGATATTACTGCCGCGGGAGCGCCCGAAAGGGGGACGGCTTCAAAATTTTGCGCGGCGGGAAGGAAGCGGGCGGCGCCGTTTTCGCCTCGGCAGACGAGCGGGGGTTTTTCCTCTCGTCCGAGAGCAAACTGCGCGCGGGCGACGAGGTGCGCATCACGACGGACACCGCGCTCAAAGAGGCGCTTCTCAGAAAGGAGCGGCGGCGGGAAGTCAGGCTTTTCCTGCGCTTTGTGGCAGGGGAGCCGCCCAAAATGCGCTGCGGCACATTCGAAATGACGGACGAATCGCTTGCCCGGGCAGAGCGCGCGCCGCTTTCCGAAGAAGAGCTCAAGAATTGCTTCCAAAAGACGGACACGCTGCCCTTTTCGGTGACCTTTGAAAAAGTGGAAACGGAGGGGGCGTTCCTCCCCAAATCGGCGCTCAACGCGCTCAGGCGCGCCTTCTTTCAGGGGCTTGCACAGTATCTTGCGCCCGCAAGAGAGGCGCTTGCGCCCGTGGGGGGAACTGCCGGACTTTCCCTCGCGCCATCTCAAAAGACGGCGGTCATCGCCGAAGACTTCGCGGGGCTCCAAGCGGACGTCCTCATCTATAAGCCGCGCGACTATGCCGCCGTCGACCCTGCAGAAGTCCGAAAAGGGGAGGGGGAGAAGTACTTGTATCTCCCGCCCTTCTTCACGGCGGAGGACGAAAGAGCCCTTCTTTCCGCGCTTTCCCTCTTCGACGGCGTGTATGCGGAGGGCAGCTGGGGCGTGAAGTTCGCAGAAAAATACCACAAAAAGCTGTTCGCGGGCACGGGCTTCAACCTCACCAACCGCTTTGCGGTCATGGGCGCAAAGGGGGCGGGAGCGGAGTATTTCGCCCTTTCCAAGGAGCTTTCCGCGCGCGAACAGGGCGCGCTTGCCGCCGAGGGGGCGTTCGTGCTGACGCTCGGCAGCGTCAAGGTGATGGACCTTTGCTACTGCCCCTTCGGAAGGACGTGCAAAACGTGCGATAAACGCGGGGAGTACCGCCTCACCGACGAAACGGGGCGGAGCTTTCCTTTGCGCCGCTACCGCACGGGGGCAAAGTACTGCCGCTTTGAAGTTTACAACTGCGTGCTGCTCGCAGGAACGGATGTGGGGGCGGGGGCGCTTGTTGACGCCTCCTGCCGCACGGACCCGAAGTACCTTGTGAGCCGTGCGCATATGCCCGAAGGGGCGCTTAAAGGGGCGACGAAGGGGCATACGGAAAGGAGCATGCTATGAAAGAGAGCAGAGAGAGCTTGGAGCTCGATAAAATATTGAGCGCGGCTGCCGCTTACGCCGTGCTCGAGGGGGGAAAGGAGCGCCTTGCCCGCTTTGCCCCCGCTTCGGATATCGGAGAGGCGCGGCGGCTTCTCGATCTTACGGAAGAGGCGGATCTTCTCCTTCTGACGCTGGGAGCGGGGCGCGTTCTCTATTACCCGCCGCAGGGCGACGCTTTGGAGCGCGCCGAAAAGGGGGCGACGCTTTCGTGCACCGAACTTTTGTCGGCGGCGGCGCTGCTGCGCTCGGCGCGCGCGTGCCATTCCTCCGTGCGTTCCTTTGCGGACGAGCGCATCGTGCGGCTCAAAGAGCTGACGGAATATCTCATTTTCGACCGCACCCTCGAAGAGGACATCACGGAGAAGATCGTGGGGGAGAACGAACTTCAGGACCGCGCCAGCGAAAAATTGTTTGCGATCCGCCGCGAAATAAGGCTCCTCAACGAGCGTATCCGCGCCAGATTGCAGGAATATTTGGCGGGGGGAGAGCGCAAATATCTGCAGGACGAGCTCATCACCATGCGCGGCGAGAGGTACGTCCTGCCCGTCAAGGTGGAATACAAGCGCGCCGTGCGCGGGCTCATCCACGACCGCTCGCAGAGCGGGCAGACGGTGTTCATCGAGCCCGAGGAAGTGCTCGAAATGAACAACGAATTAAGGACGCTGCACCTCGACGAGGAGCAGGAGATCGCGCGCATCTTAGCAGAGCTTTCCCACCGCGTCGGGGCGCACCGCGAGGCGCTGGAGCGCGACATGGACATCCTTTCGGAAGTGGACAGCTTCTACGCCCGCGCCGAATACGGGCACCGTCTGAAGTGCGTGCGGCCCGTCCTCAACGGGAAGGGCGCCGTGCATATCGTCAAGGGGCGGCACCCTTTGCTCGATCCCAAGCGCGCCGTGCCCGTCTCCGTCTCGGTGGGGGAGGACTACCGCTTCCTCCTCATCAGCGGCGCGAATACGGGCGGCAAGACGGTGACGCTCAAAATGTGCGGGCTCTTCTGCCTGATGGCGGCGTGCGGGCTCTTTGTGCCCGCCGCAGAAGGCACGAGCCTGCCCGTCTTCGACCAAGTCTTCTGCGACGTGGGCGACAGCCAGTCCATCGAAGAAAATCTTTCGACGTTTTCCTCGCACGTCGTCAGCCTCAAATATATTTTGGAACACGCGGGGGAAAAGAGCTTCGTGCTCATCGACGAGCCGGGCGGCGGCACCGACCCCGAGGAAGGGCAGGCGCTCGCCCGCGCCGTCTTGAAAACGCTTCTCAAACGCGGCACGCGCGGCATCGTCACCACCCACTATTCGGCGCTCAAGGAGTACGCTTTCTCGGCAGAAGGCGCCGAAAACGGCTGCATGGAGTTTGACAGCGAGAGCTTAAAGCCCCTCTTCCGCCTCAAGATCGGCATGCCGGGCGCTTCCAACGCCCTCTTCATCTGTTCGAAGCTGGGGCTCCCCGAGGAGGTCATTCAAGAGGCGCGGTCGCATCTTTCTTTGGGGGCGCAGGCGTTCGATCACACCGTGCGCGCCGCCGAGGAGAGCCGCATCAAAGCGGACGCCGCGCGGGAAGAGGCGGAAGCCATCCGCAGAGAGTGGCAGGAAAAGCTGACTTCCCTCGAAAAGGAAGAGGCGGCGTTCAAAAAGGAGCGGGAAAAGTTTTTGCTCACTTCCCGCGCCGAGGCGCGAAGGGTCATTTTGAGCCGCACGGCGGAAGCGGAAGAACTCGTTGCCGAGATCGAGGAGATCTTCAAAAAGGAACAGCTTTCGGAAGCCGACCTCATCCGCGCGCGCACCCTCCGCAACAAGATGGAGAGCGCCCTTCCCGCCGAGGAAGAGGAAAAAGTGCGGCTCGAGCCCGCCGATCCCAAGACGCTCAAAGCAGGCGACAAGGTGTTTTTGCAGAGCCTGAACGCAGAGGGCACGGTGCTCTCCGTCAATCAAAGCAAGGGCGAAGCACAGGTGCAGAGCGGCTTCATGCAGGTGCGCTGCAAAATAAAAGAGCTCTTCCTTGCGCGGAAGAAGGAAGAAAAGAAGGAGCGCGTCGAAGTCATCCGAAATTTACAGGAGCGCCCCGTCGTGCCGAGGGAAGTCAACCTCATCGGGCTCTCCGCTTCGGAGGCCTTGCAGGAGCTCGACGACTTTTTGGACAGCGCCGTCCTCAATAACTTCGACGAAGTGCGCATCGTCCATGGCATGGGCACGGGGAAGCTCCGCGCCGCCGTGCAGAACGCCTTGAGGAAGGATAAGCGCATCAAGGAATTCCGCCTCGGCAAGTACGGCGAGGGGGAGAGCGGCGTCACCATCGCAAAGCTCAATTGAAGGGCTGCGGCGTGCGGCGCCGACATAGGAGCGACGGCAAAACGCAGGACGGCGCGGGCGGGCGCAAAGGGCATAACCGCTTTTGCCGCGCGCATACAATAGGAGCGTGAAAAAGCTCTCTCCGCGCGCCCTGACGGCGCTGTGCAACCTGGCGCTCGCTTTCATCGTGCTCGTCATCGGGGCGGTCTGTTTTCTGCCCTCCTCCGCCGCCGTCTCCGCGCCCGCGGGCAAGGTGTACGACCGCGGCACCAAGCCCGCCGTCTCCCTCACGATCAACGTCTATTGGGGGACGGACATCGTCGAAAAAATGCTCGATCTCTTTCGGGAACAGGGGGTGCGCGTCACCTTCTTTGTGGGCGGCTGCTGGGCGGACGACAACGTGCCGACGGTCAAGCGCATGGCGGAGGAAGGGCACGAGGTGGGCTCGCATGGGTACTTCCACCGCGAGCACGACAAGCTCTCTTTCCGCGAGAATGCGGAAGAGATCGGAACGAGCGTCGAATTTTTGTCGCTTGTGACGGGGAAGCAAATTTCCCTCTTTGCGCCGCCTTCGGGGGCGTATTCGGAAGATACCCTGCGCGCTGCCGAAAGTCTGGGGCTCAAGACCGTCCTCTGGAGCCGCGATACCATCGATTGGCGCGATAAAGACGTTGCGCTCTGCTACACGCGGGCGACGAAGGATATCAAGGGCGGGGAGCTCATCCTGATGCACCCCATGGAGCACACCTTAAAGGCGCTCCCGAAAATGCTGCAATATTACGAAGAACAGGGGCTTGCGGTCATCCCCGCGGGGGAGAACATCGGCTGAGCCCTGCGCCGAATGGCGGATAAAACTCACCAAGGAGAAGGATACTGAACGATATGGTAACGACAAAGACACTTCCAAACGGCGTGCGCGTCATCACCAAGCGCATGGAGGGGCTGCTGTCCGTCACGATGGGCGTGCTCGTGGGCACGGGCGCCGCCTTCGAACGGGACGAGGAGGACGGCATCTCCCACTTTATCGAACATATGCAGTTCAAGGGCACGGAAAAATACACCGCCTTTGAGCTTTCCGACGCCTTCGATGCGATCGGCGCGCAGGTGAACGCCTTCACGGGGAAAGATCTCACCTGCTACTACGCAAAGTCGACGAGCGATCACGCAAAAGAGGCGTTTTCGCTCCTTTCTGAGCTCTTTCTGCGCTCCACCTTCCCCGAAGACGAGATGGCGCGCGAGAAGGGCGTCGTGATCGAAGAGATCGGCATGGACGAAGATTCGCCCGAGGATCTGTGCCTCGATCTTCTCTCTCGGGCGGCGTTCGGGAACGACAACTACGGGCGCAACATCTTAGGTCCTCAAAAGAACGTGGAGGGCTTCACGAGAGAGCAGCTCTTTGCCTATAAAAAGGAGCGCTACTGCCCCGAAAACATCGTCATCTCCTTTGCGGGCAACATCGAGCCCGCCTTTGCCGAGGAATTGGCGGAACGGGAGTTCGGCGCGCTTGCGGGCGAAAAGTTCATAGAGCGCGAGAAGCGCATCGTCCGCCGCACGGAGAGCATCTTCCGCCAAAAGTCCATCGAGCAGGCGCACTTTGCCTTCGGCTTTCCCACCGTTTCGCGCGACAGCGAAAACTTAGCCGCCGTGCAGGTGATGAACGCCGTTTTGGGCGGCGGGATGAGCTCGCGCCTCTTTAAGAGAGTGCGCGAAGAGCTGGGGCTTGCCTATTCCGTCTATTCCTACACCTCTCACTACAAGGAGACGGGCATGCTCACCGTGTATGCGGGCGTCAACCCCAAGAAGGCGGAGGACGCCGCGAAGGCGGTTTCCGCCGTTTTGACCGAGTTCAAAGAGAAGGGCGTCACCGAGGAAGAATTTCTGCGCGGGCGCGAGACGCTCAAAGCGAGCAATATCTTCTCGCAGGAGAACACCTCGTCGCAGATGCTCGTCTACGGCAAGCAGCTCCTCTATAAGAACGAGGTGTACGACTTCGAGCAGCGCATGGCGGAAATTTCCGCGCTCACCCGCGAGGATATCCTGCGGGTCATCGCGGAAAATCTCGATTTCTCCGCCGCCGCTTCGGCGTGCGTGGGCAACCTCAAAGCCCCCCTCTCCCTGTGAAAGCCGCCTTTTGCGAGGGCTTTGCGCCCGTCTTCGACGAAAACAGCCGCGTGCTCATTTTAGGGAGCTTTCCCTCCGTCAAGAGCCGCGCGCAGGGCTTTTACTACGGCAACCCGCAGAATAAGTTTTGGCGCACGCTCGGGGCGTTCTTTCACGAGGAGCCGCCGAAGGATCCCGAGGGCAGGCGGGCGTATGTCTTAAAGCACGGCGCGGCGCTGTGGGACGTCGTTTTGAGCTGCACCATCGAAGGTTCTTCCGACGCTTCCATCCGCGGGGAACAGGTCGCAGACGTCGCTTCGCTCGTCAAGGGGAGCAGGATCCGCCGCATCCTCTGCAACGGCACGGCGGCGTATCATTTGTTTCAAAGGCATTTCCCCGAACTTGTGCCCATCGCCAAAAAGCTCCCTTCGACGTCGCCCGCCAACCCGCGCTTTTGCATGGAGCCGTGGTTCGAGGCGCTTTCGGAGGCGTTTACGGGGGCAGGCGGTGAAGAAGCCCGCTCGGGCGCAGAGGAGCAGAGATGACGTACGAGGAAGTGCTCTCCCGCCTCTTTTCGGAGCGCGACGAGGGGTACCGGGAATTTTATAAAAAGCTCTTGAAGAACGAGAACATCGAGGTCATCGGCGTGAGGATGCCCGTTTTGAGGCGGCTGGCGCGCATGTGGAAGGGGGAGACGGAACGCTTTCTCTCCTTCCCCGACGAGTATTACGAGGTGACCTTTCTGAAGTTTTCCCTCTATGCGCTCTTGCCCTTTGACCTCTTTTGCGAGGGGCTTTCTGAAATGGTGGGGCTTCTCGACAATTGGGCGACGGTGGACGGCTTCCATGCCCCCTGCATCGCAAAGCATAAAGAGGAGTTTTTGCCCTGTATCCGCGCCTTTGCGCGCGACGGAAGGGAGTTCGTGGAGCGTTATGCCCTCGTCTCCCTCCTGCACGATTATGTGGAAGAAAAGTATCTGCCCGACATTTTCGCGGCGCTCGAAGAAGCGGACGGGAGCCGCTATTATACGGGCATGGGCGCCGCGTGGCTGATGGCGGAAGTGCTCGTCAAGTGTTACAGAGAAGGGCTTGCCTACCTCAAAGAGGGGCGGCTCATCCCCTTTGTGCACAATATGGCGATCCGAAAGGCGTGCGAGAGCTTCCGCCTCACGAAAGAGCAGAAAGAGGAGCTCAAATCGTTCAAAAAAGCAACGAATGGGGGCAAAATTCCCGAAAAGGGTTGACAAACTCACATTCTTGTTGTATGATAGTCACACAAAGCTATGACGTGCCGCTGCGTGCGGCGACTTACGGAGGATATGACTATGTTAGAGAAAGTTTGCAATATGCTCGGCGAACAGCTGGGGATCCCTGCGGAGAGCATCCGCCCCGAGCAGGAGGTCGTCAAAGATCTCGGCGCCGATTCCCTCGACGTCGTGGAGCTCATGATGGCGCTCGAAGACGAGTACGGCATCACCCTTCCCGAGACCGATGTCGAAAACATCAAGACGGTGCAGGATATCGTCGATATGATGAACAAGCTCCAGAAGTAAAGGATGAGGACGCGGCTTAGATCGCGTCCTTTCTTTTTTGTCCCGCAGGCGGAGAAATTTCGCGGCGGGGCTTTTCTTTTGCCCTGCGATATGCTATAATGGAAAAAATGTTGCCAAACGCCGCCTCGGCGGCGGGAAATACGCAAGGAGGACGAAGGATGACGATCGAAAAGACGATAGACGGCACGGCGGCGATGCTCTCGCTCACGGGGAGCCTCGACGCGATGACGGCAGAAGAACTTGGAGCGGCGGTTTCTGCGCTGGGGGGGATCACCGACCTTGTTCTGGACCTTCAGAAGCTCGAATATGTCTCCTCGGCGGGGCTGAGGCAGTTCGCGCTCGCCCAAAAGCGCATGGCGGCAAAGGGGGGCAGCTTTTCCCTCGTCCGCGTGCCCGAATTTGTCAAGGAAGTCCTTGCGATGACCGGGCTTGTCAACCATCTGGAGGTGCTCGGATGAACGCGAAGAAGCTCACTTTCCCCAAGATCTTAACGCTGCTTCTTGTCGGTTTTCTCGTCGTCGGCGCCGTCTACGGCGTCGTGCGCTATCTCGTGCTCCTGCCCGAGGGCGTGGGCAACGACGTTGCAACGCTCCGCCGCGTCTTGTGGGAGGTCATCCCTGCGCTTGTCGTGCTCCTCGTCATGTACGGCGTGGCGCTCACCCTCTATTTCAACCGCATCCGCTCCTCTATCACCCGTGCGGCGCGCGCCATCGAACGTGCCGCGACGGAGGGGAAGGACCCTCAGATCGGCGGCGAATGGGCGCCCCTCGACAGCGCCGTCGAAACGCTTGCAAAGACGGTCAACGAGTCGGTGAAAAGCCGCGAGAACGCCATCGCCCTCGACGCGCGCAGAAAGGCGGAGGAGGGCATCGCCCGCGATATGGAGTCCGCCCTTGCGGCGACCTCGCTTCCCTGCGTGGAGCTCGATTTCAGCGGCGCGGGCGGGGCGGCGCGCTCTTCTCTCATTGCCGCGGACCTTTTCGACGGCTTTTATCTGGGCCGCCGCACCCTCTGCTTCATGACGGCGGATATCTGGGGGACGGGCTTTGCCGCGGCGCGCTTTGCCGCCCGCGTCAAAGAGCTCTTCCGCGACGCCGCCCACAGCTCGGATACGCTGGGGGAGGCAGTTCTGCGCCTCAACGGGGCGCTGCTTGCCAATAATCCCGATTCGCTCGCGTTGACGGGATTCTTTGCCGTCTTCATGCCGGCGACGGGGGAGCTGCGCTATGTCAACGCGGGCGCGCACCCGCCCCTTCTCGTGGGCAAGGAGCGCACATTTCTCCGCGTGCAGCCCGGCTGCCCGCTCGGGCTCTACGAAGCGCCCGAACTCACCGAAGAATACCTCATCTTCAAGCCGGGGCGCTGCCTCGTCACCTACACGAACGGCGCGGTGGAAGCGAGGAACGCCGCGGGAGAAGCGTTCGGCTACGATCGTCTCTTCGACGCCGTCAAAGAGGGCTGGGAGCGCTCGCTGGGGGCGGAATGCATCGTCTCCGCCGTCACCGATGCGGTGAGGGGCTTTGCGGGGGATGCTCCCCTCAAAGACGACGTCTCCGTCTATGCGCTCTACTATCCCAACGGCATCCAGACAGAACTCAGCCCCAAGACGAGCGAGCTCGAACGTCTGCGCGATACCATCCTCGATTGGCTCAAAGACGATCCCAGGAAGAACAAGATCTTTTTGGCGTGCGAGGAGATCTTCACCAACATCGTCAACCATTCGGGGGCGACTTCCATCCGTCTCAACTGTCAGGTGGAGGGCAACAGCTTCGTCGTGCGCTTTACGGACGACGGCGAGCCTTTCAATCCCCTGCAGGTGCGCCCCGAGGGGGGATACTATACGAGCAATTATGCCGAGGGCGGCATGGGCATGGCGATCATCCGTCAGATCGCGGGCGAGATCTATTACCGCACGCAGGAGAACCGCAACGTGCTCACCATCCGCTTCCCCGTCATCAAGGTGAACTGAATTGACGAACGTGTTTTACATGGATACCGCTCTCCTGCCCGACCCGCGGGAGGGTGGTCTTTCTTCTGAGCTGCCCGCGGCGCGGCTTGAAAAGGCGGTGCGGCTATTGTCTTTGGAAAAGCGCAGGGAGAGCGCGGGGGCGGGGCTGCTGCTTGCCCGCATCCTGCCCCGCTATTTTGCAAGCGCCGAGGAAGTTTTTGCGGACGGACGGGGGAAGCTCTTGCATCCGCGCCTTTTTTTAAGCCTTGCGCACGGCGGGGGGATGGCGGTGCTTGCGGTGGGGGAGCGCCCCGTCGGCTGCGACGTCGAAAAACTCTCCCGCGTGCGGGAAGGGGTCTTGAAACAATTTTTAAAGGAAGAGCGCGCCTTCGTCGAAGGGGCGGGGGAAGGGGGGCGCGAGGGGGCGTTTTACCGCATCTGGACGGGAAAGGAGAGCTATCTCAAAATGACGGGCGAGGGGCTTCCGGCGTGGAAAGAGGCGAGCGTTCTGCCCGACGGACTTATTTTGCGCGCGGGAAAAGAGCAGTCCTGCCGCATCGAATGGAAGGAGGCGGGGGAGCATCTTCTTGCCCTCTGCCATGAGGAGGAAGCCGCCGCGTGGGAGGAGGTGTTATTCTGAGGGAAATATTTCTTGGCGGAAATTTGCCTTCAAGGGTTGCAATGCGGGGCATCTTTTGCTATAATGTAGATGACACCTGCGGTGTACGGAAGCCGGTAAATGCGTGATCCACATTTTTTATTCGGGAGCGCCTGTCGGCGCGGCTATGCAAGGTCTGTTGCTACGGAAAGTCAGATGCCGAGCCGCCGCGCACCCACCTGCGAGAAGCGGGTCTACCTTCATCGGTTTGCGGCACAGGCGGATGTCATTTTTATTTCACAAAAAAAATTTTGCAGAACCATGCGCAAAAATGGTTGCAAGATGAACGAGAATATGCTATAATCACCAAGTAGTCGCGGTTGGAACGGAAAATTTGCCCGTCGCGGCGGCTCGGAATGCAATACAAGTTCATACGGCCTTGTGGTCAAGCGGTTAAGACGGCGCCCTCTCACGGCGCAATCCCGGGTTCGATTCCCGGCAAGGTCACCAAACAAGTTAAAGGCGAACCCGTTTCCATTAGGAGACGGATTCGCCTTTATTGTATATTTCTAGGGACAATGGTTCATTTTTGATAGATTGCATTAACCAAGGATAAGATTAAACCACACCGGGGTGTTTAAATGGACAGCTTATTTGATTATTTAGAAGGTATATATAAGCAGTTGCTATCAATGGAGCAATTAGATTTTAATACATGTAATATCATTAAAGATACTAAATTTATAGATCTAATAAATGACGACAAGAAATGTATAGAGCTTATTTCATCAGTTCTGGAATTTCCTATGGAGGCTATTTCTATCAATCGACATCGAGCTAGTCACATTATTGTTACTTGGATACTTGGAATAGGCCTAAGCAATTTTGCAAAAGCTGGTAATAACTTAACTGGTTTTGCATACTTGTATGAGTCCAGATTGTGGCTTCAAACAGCAATAATCCATGATTATGGATATTTTTGCCGAGAGATAAGACAAATGTTGGCTCTCGAGAGCATAACAAAAGCTTATAATTTGTTAACAGATACATATAATGTCGTCGAATTAACATGTTTGAATGATTTGTCACGCGTTCCTGACTTTGAATGCTTTTTTTCATATACCTATAAAGAAATTAAAGATTACTATCGTTATATTCAGGAAAAACATGCAAAGATGATAAAAAATATTTCATCTGATAGTGAGAATATGTTTGATGATGTCTCTGACCATGGGATTGTTGGTGGATGCAAAGCATTCAATAAATATTGCAGATATATCGTATCATTAAATGGAAAAGCTAATTATGGGCCAAGTGATGTAATCACTAAAATTCAAAAAGTGTCATGTATAATTGCAGCGTCTCATAATATATTTAAGGAAAATCCTAGGGATAATAAAGATTATGTGGCTTCGGGACTTGAAGGGTTAACAAGCATATCCCCAGCAAGAATAACAAGAACGAACTTTTTACTATTGTTATTATCTTTGGTTGATACAATTGAATGCACAAAACGATTCTCAAAAAAAGAAAACCCGCACGAATACTTATTGCAGAGCACGATTCTAGATCATGTTTATATTAGTGTTAAGAGTAAGGAAATACAAATTGATTTTAGTCAATTAGATAGTTTTATTTTAAATAAAAGAAAAAGCACCCGGATGAAGCAAACGATGGAGCGACATATCGAAGCGATAGCCGGGTTGGATGATTGGACGGATTTTCATGCAACAAGAAGCCCCACAAATGAAAAGTTAATTATAATTACTCTTAAATCATAAAATAACGGCGGGCGCTTGTTTGAAGCGCCCGCCGCTTGCCATTCGGCAAGTTAATCCAATACTTTTACTTGTGATTCAGTCTCGCCCGCTCAGCCTGCCATGCCTCAAATTTGCGCCGGTTGTCCTCATCCTCATAAAACGCGCGGATCGCAGGGAGCAGAAATCTTGCAAGCGAGTCAAACTCGCAACTCTGTAGCTCCGTCTTATTTCTCGCCATTCCCCTCTGTTATGTAGTTCGCTCGATAGCTTTCCTCCTTGTTTTCGTTTATTCAGTTGTTACTTGCCGCCACGATCAAAGCCGTGTGATTTGAACGATGAGGCTGCTGATTTCTTTGCCTGAGACTTCCTCAGCAGCGTATCAAATTCTTCGGGATATGCGGAGAGCATATCGCCGACCATCTTAAAGGCGGTCTCTTTTCCTTTACCAAGTTTCTCTGCCTTTTGAAGCTGCTCAAATAAGTCCTTGCGGTCGCGATCAGCAATGCTCTTCGACTGTCGCAAAGCCTCGTTCTCTGTGCGAAGTAAGGCAATTTCTTCCTCGGCTTGACGCCTCCGCTTTGGAATGGGTTTTGCCTTTTCATTCTCCACCGATTGGATCACGCCGTCCAGATATTCCTGCGCCTGCGCTTTGGCATTGTCCGCCTGCGATTGCGCCTCGGCGACAAGCTCATCCGCCTGAGACTGCGCCATCTGCAGCTTGTGATCTGCCTGAGAGTTTGCCAGCGCGACA
The DNA here is from genome assembly GCA_944376295.1 of uncultured Clostridia bacterium. Lineage (GTDB taxonomy): Bacteria > Bacillota > Clostridia > Christensenellales > Borkfalkiaceae > Gallimonas. The sequence goes on along the minus strand of CALWCE010000002.1, from coordinate 3,378 downwards.
ATATCGTCCGCATGAAGCCTTGCACTCCTCAATCTGTGGGCGGCTTCCCCGTTCGCCTGCTCGACGATCTTCTTCGCCTTGAACTCCGCCGTGGAGAGGTGCTTTGCTTGGCTGCCTTCCCGTCCGCGTTGCAAGCTCCATTTCTTACCAACGGCGGCATGAAAGTCTGTCTGCAAACTCTGCAACTCCTTTCGGCCAAACAGCGTTTTTGCAGATAGCCTGCCGTCTGCAATCGGAACGAGATTCAAATGTAGGTGCGGTGTCGTTTCGTCCATATGTACGATTGCCGAGATGATGTTGTTCTCGCCGTACCGCTCCGCAAAGAAGCGAGTGCAGTCCACAAAGAATTGCTGCTGCTCTTCTTCCGATAAATTGCCGAAAAACTCCCTGTCCGAACCGACCACGAAGGAACACATCAGCACGGCATCCTTGCGCACTTTCGTAGGCAAGTCAAGCGCCGCGATCTTATCATTGATAAATTGCGTGTATGACCTCTGCTGTTTGATAAGGTTGTAATTCTCTCGTGTGCGCGTGGGGTCTATCTGCGGGTTGTCCGCCCGATAATTTTCGTCGCGCTCGTTCTCCCGCTCGACGGGCGCAATGTCCGTCTTGTGATACTTCTCCATGTGACAAACTAAAAAACTTATCTTCTCACCTCCTTGTTTTCTTGTTTCAAAAGCCTCGCAGAGCCCACTAAACTTCGGAACGAAGTATAGTGGGCTATACTTCTTCGTCGAACTCAAAAGCTCGATTGTGATTTGCTTGCCGGCTTACGACGGTTACTTTCCGTTTGGTTTTCATAATTATGGCGGTCTGATCGTCGTTTGGTTGCGCATAACTTTCCTCCTGTTTGTCGTTATCTCTATCTCTGACCCGCGCCGAAGAGGGCGGGAAGATAGCCTCAAATAAAACAAAAAGTCCACAGAAAGCGTTACCTTTCCATGGACTTGGGTTCTATCATTTGTCCAAAAAACGGTATGCTTATAACGGCCTCTGCGCGCCTCTAAAGAGGACAGCAAAAGCATCGGTGGAAGCGAGAACCTCCACCATAAGCGGCTGAAAAGCCGCTCGTTATAAACAGTGATGACCGTCGTTCGCTATCCCTATGAGGGAGTCACAGCGGAAGCGTACAGCCATTCTTTGTAACCCGTCGTGGCAAGCCTCGGCTACCTAAAAACAGCCGCTGCAAGTGAATCGAGATGCAGTGTCGGGAGACACAGCTTGCTCGGGTACCGTTTTTTGTGTTGCAAAATGCCGCCTTCGCGACCGATCCGCCGCCGGCCGGGCAAGCCCGTTAAAGCCATATCTGCCGAGGAGTTGCAAGCTTCATAAAGCAATGGGAACGGAACTTGCCCGCTCGTTTCTTTCACCGACACGGGCACTTTGCGTGCATCTTAACCGATACAAGGGCATTATAGCACACGGAACAAACGTTTGTCAAGCAAAATAAGAACGTTTGTTTGTATTTCATCCCTTTAATTTCAAAAATCCCGTCTCGAAGGCGGTGGTTTAAACGCTTTTTCTTCACATTGATGAGCGGTATATATAACTGGGAAAAGTGTTCGTATTATAACGCTAAATTTCCGATTGCCAATTTTTAAAAAAAGATTGATTCTTCTCTGCAATTGTGCTATACTTAATTTGCGCTCAAATTGAATTATCAACAAGTAGGTTACAACGGCATCGCTGTACCCTTTATTTCCTACTTGTTGGAAATTTGAGCGCAATCAATTAAAGGTACACTTTGCGGGCGTCCTTTAATTGGGCGCCCTTATTTTTTAGTTAAAAATGGAAAAAAGGAGGTCTTTATATGAAAAGGAACAAAAAAGTAGAAGGCTCAAACCTGAAGAACGATGAAGTCGCAAAATCGGAGGGAACATCAGCTACAAAACACAAATCGCTCAGCAGTATTATTCTGTTTGCGATAGTTTGTGTTTTGATCCTTGTACTTGCCGGGCTATCGCTTTATTTGGGATTGAGCGTAAAAGATGGGGAAAATGGCATCAATGGTAAAACGGCATATGAAATTGCCGTTGAACATGGTTATCAAGGAACAGAAAATGACTGGCTGCTTTCGTTGGTTGGAGATACTGGCGAAGAAGGGAAATCGGCATACGAGATTGCCGTTGATAACGGGTATGTTGGAACAGAGGAAGAGTGGCTAGAATCTCTGATCGGCGCACCTGGAACACCTGGAAGCGACGGAAAGTCCGCTTATGAATTAGCGCTTGAGAACGGGTTTGAAGGAACCTTGGGTGAATGGTTAGCATCTCTTGTAGGTCCTCAGGGCGAAAAAGGCGAAACGGGTGAGCAAGGCCCTAAGGGCGAGAAGGGTGATCAGGGCGAGCAGGGTCCTCAGGGTGAGAAAGGTGAAACCGGAGCACAAGGCCCCCAGGGTGAGAAAGGCGAAACCGGAGCACAGGGTCCTCAAGGTGAGAAAGGTGAAACTGGTGCACAAGGCCCTCAAGGTGAAAAAGGCGATGACGGATTAACGCCTTTTATTGGCGAGAATGGCAATTGGTGGATCGGGCAGACCGATACGGGTATTGCCGCAGAGGGTCCTCAAGGCGAACAGGGAATTGGTATACGAAGTGCTGCGCTTAATGAAAACGGCGACCTTGTTATTACGTTAACTGACAGTACGACCATCAATGTTGGCAAAGTCATAGGGGCTCAAGGCGATGATGGCATTGGCATTACGGGAGCTTCGATAAATAGTGCCGGTGAATTGGTAATCACTTTGACAAACGGCACCTCTGTCAACGCAGGCACCGTGGTCGGTGAGAAAGGCGATCAGGGCGACAAAGGTGAACAGGGCGTACAAGGCGTTGGCATTCAAAGTGCGGAAATCAATGAAAAGGGAGAACTCATCATTACATTGACGGATGGGGAAACATCCATCAACGTCGGAACTGTTGTGGGGAACGACGGCACCCAAGGGGAGCAAGGTGCTCCGGGTAAGGATGGCGTCGGCATTGCTCAGTTAACCATTAATGAACGGGGTGAGTTGATTGTTACATTGACAGACGGCAGCGCAGAAAAGAATTTAGGCGTTATCGTTGGTAAAGACGGCGAAGATGGTGCAACTTGGCTGACTGGAGCAGGTGCACCCGGTGCAAGCGAAGGCAAGGTAGGTGATCTATATCTTGATACTTCAAGCTGTGATATTTACCAAAAAGGGAATGAGGGCTGGGGTTCCCCCATCGTGAATATAAAAGGTGAAGCGGGCTCGCAGGGCGAAAAGGGAGAAACCGGTGCCCAGGGTCCTCAGGGTGAGAAAGGCGAACAAGGCGAGCAGGGCCCTCAGGGTGAAAAGGGCGAAACCGGTGCCCAGGGTCCTCAGGGTGAGAAAGGCGAACAAGGCGAGCAGGGCCCTCA
>CALWCE010000001.1 GCA_944376295.1 uncultured Clostridia bacterium | reverse complement strand
GTCAAAGTGCTCGCATGGGACGGCGTCATCGTCGACCTTTTGAAAAAAGAAAACACCCGCTTCTATGTGCGCGGGCTCCGCAATACGGTGGACTTCGAGTACGAGAACGCCGACTTTTACGCGAGCCGCGATCTCGACAAGGAGATGATCACCCTCTATCTCCCCTGCGAGAAGGAGCATCTGCACATCAGTTCGACCTTAGTCAAAAACTGCATTTCGTTCGGGAAGCCGTTTGAACAATACGTCCCGAAGACAGTTTACTCATATATCACAACAAGAGGATAATTTATGTTCACAAGACAGGCTCACATCCCTTCCCCCGAGCAGCTGCGCGACGAGCTGCCGCTGACCAAAGAACTCACCGCCATCAAAAAGGAGCGCGACCGCCTTACGATGGACGTCATCGCGGGGCGCACCGATAAGCTCCTCCTCATCATCGGGCCCTGTTCCGCGCACGAGAGCGCGCCCGTGCTCGAATATGTGCGCCGCTTGGGCAAGCTCAACGAGCGCGTCAAGGATAAGCTCGTCCTCGTTCCCCGCATCTACACCAACAAGCCGCGCACCAAGGGCGTGGGCTATAAGGGCATGTTCTCCCAGCCCGATCCCGAAAACAAGGAAGACATCGTCCGCGGCATCCGCACCATCCGCGAGCTGCACATCCACGCCATCGAGGAGAGCGGGCTCTCGGCGGCGGACGAGATGCTTTATCCCGAAAATTATCCCTTCCTCGAAGACCTTTTAACGTATATCGCCGTGGGGGCGCGATCGAGCGAAAATCAGATGCACCGCCTGGTTTCGAGCGGCATCGATCTTCCCGTCGGCATCAAGAACCCCATGGGCGGCAGCATCCCCGTCATGCTCAACTCCATCTTTGCGGCGCAGAGCCCGCAGGTCTTCAAGTACGGCAACTATCAGGTGGCGACGGACGGCAACGAGTACGCCCACGCCGTCCTTCGGGGCATGGTCGATTCCTACGGCAACGACATCCCCAACTTCCACTACGAGACGGTGATGCGCGTCTTCGAAGGCTACCGCCGCTCCAACGGCGAGCTCAAAAACCCCGCCGTCATCATCGACGCCAACCACTCCAATTCGGGCAAGCAGTTCCGCCAGCAGATCAGGATCTGCGAAGAGGTCATGCAGAACCGCCTCTACGACGCGGACTTCAAGCAGATCGTCAAGGGGTTCATGATCGAAAGCTTCCTCGTCGAGGGCAATCAGAAGCACGATATCGTCTTCGGGCAGTCCATCACCGATCCCTGCCTCGGCTGGGAGGATACCGAGCGGCTCATCCTCGACATTGCGGAGAAGGCATGAGCGCGCGCTACAGCTGTCTCGGACCCAAGGGGAGCTATTCCGAGCTCGCCGCCCTGCGCTTTTCGGGGGGAGAGGGGGAGATCGTCCTCTGCCCCGACTTTTACGCCGCCGTCTCCGCCCTTCAAAAGGGGGAGGCGGACTTTGCCGTTCTGCCCATCGAAAATTCCATCCAGGGGGGCGTACTGAAAAATTTGGACCTTCTCGAACGCCCCGACGCGCCCTTCGCCGTCGAAGAGCTCGTCCTTGCGATCGACCACCGCCTTGCAACGCTCGAGGGCGTTTCCTGCGATGCGATCGAGCGCATCTATTCGCACGAACAGGCGATCGGCCAGTGTGCGGAGTACCTTCATGCGCACTTCCCGAACGCCAAGCTGCTTTACACCCGTTCGACGGCGGAAAGCCTCGAAAAGCTCGACGCGCATTCGGCGGGCATCGTCGGCGCGCATGTGAAAACGCAGGGCGTCGTGCTCTCGAAGGAGAATATCGCCGACGAAAAGCGCAACTTCACGCGCTTTCTGCGCCTCGTGCGGCGGGAGGAAGCGCATCCGAAGCGCAGCGAGAAAGTGTTCTTCTGCGCCACCTGCAAGCACCGCCCCGGCTCTTTGTACGAGCTTTTGGGCGTCTTTGCCCGCTCGGGCATCAACCTCACCCGCATCGAGAGCCGTCCCATCCGCGACGTGTTCGGCGAGTACCGCTTCTTCATCGAGATCGACGGCGACATCGCCCGCGAAGAAGTCGTTTCCGCCCTCAAAGAGGCGGAGGAATTCTGCCGTCAGTTCCATATCATCGGCGCCTATTAAACAGGGAATATAAGCAGCGCGAGGGGATAGCAAAACGCAAAGGCGAGCAGCCCGTGCGCGCATTTGACAAGGAGAAAGGGCAGCGCTTTGACGCCCGTTCCCGCAAGAAAGGAGAGCTGCTGCGCGTTGACGCACAGCCCGCCGAAGCTCACCTCTGCGGCGGCAAGGGCAAGGGATAACGGCGTTTTGAGCTTTGCAAGCGCCGAAACGCCCGCCGTCACCTCCAAAAGCCCCGAAAGGATGCCCTCCCCGTACCCCGAAAGGGGCGGGAGAAGGGAAAAGATCATCTCTTTGATGCAGAAAAAGAGCGCGATGAGCGCCCCGACCGAGAGCACCGCCTGCACGGCGGAGATAAGGAGCGCGGAGAAGGGCTCCCGCGCTTTGGGCAGGGGCGGCGGCGCGGGGTTTGCCTTGTGCCGCGTGAGGCGGGGGAGCAAAAGCCCTGCGCTCCACACCGCCAGAAGATGCGAACCAAAGAGAACGAGCCCCGCCGCAGGGGAGGAGAACATCGCCGCCGCCGCGCCGAGGCAGAACGCAGGTCCCGACGTCGAGGCAAGGCAGGCGGTACAAAAGACGTCGCCCTTTTTCAGGCGCCCGTCCGAAGCGAGCTCCGCGACCGTCCTCGCGCCCGCGGGATAGCCCGAAAGCAGCGAAAGCAGCATGGCGCCCGCTCCCGCGCCCGGGATGCGGAAGAGCTTTTCCGCAAAAGGGGAGAGCCGCCTCGTGAGCGACAAAAAGGCGGGCGAGCGCACCATCAGCGAGAGGACGACAAGCAGGGGCAGCGCCGTCGGCACAATGGCGGTGAGCCACAGCATGAGGCCATTGAGAACGCTCTGCCCAAAGCGGGCGGGCGACGAGAGAAAGACCGCCGCAAAGAGAACGAGCAGCAAAAAGGCGGCGGCAGACGTTATTTTTTTCATACGGGGCATACGTTACCCTACGCCCCGAAGGAGGAGATTATGCGCAAAACTTTGGGGCTCGCCCTCGGTTCGGGCGGGGCGCGCGGCATCGCGCACATCGGCTTTTTGCAGGCGCTCGAAGAAGCGGGCATCCGTCCCGACTATGTGACGGGCTGCTCGATGGGCGCCATCGTGGGGGCGTGCTATTGCGCGGGGCTCCCGCTCGAAACGCTGAGGGAAGTCGCGCTCTCGCTGAAGCTTTCCAAGATCGCGACGCTCAACATCAATCCCATCCGCGCCAACGGGCTGCTGCGCTTCAACAAGGCGCGCCAGCTCCTTGAAGAGTACCTCGGCGACATCACCTTTGAAGACCTCAAGATCCCCTTCTCCTGCATCGCGGTCGACCTCGCGGCAGGGAAGGTGGTCGAACTCAAGGAGGGCAGCGTCATCGATGCCATCCTCGCTTCGAGCTCTATCCCGGGGGCGTTCACGCCCGCCGTCATCGGCGATAAGACGCTCGTGGACGGCGGCATTTTGGAGCGCGTGCCCACCAAGGAAGTGCGCGAGATGGGCGCCGAAGTCATCGTCGCCGTCGACGTTCTGGGCGATCTCACCGTCAAAAAAGCGTCGCCCAACCTCGTCGATACCCTCCTTCGCTGCATCGACATCATGGATACCCGCCTCACGCAGAGGAAGAAACGCGCGCGCGCCCGCTATATCGACCTGTGGTTGGAGCCCGAGCTCGGCGCAATGGACCAGTACCTCGTCAAGAACCTCGATTTCGCGCTCGACAAGGGCTATGAGCTCGGGGTAAAGTACCGCGACGAGATCAAAACGCTCGTCGACGGGGAAACAGAAGGAAAGAGCGACAAGGGCGAGGGCGCCCCCGAGGGGAAGTGAGGCATGACCGATCTTTTCGACTTCAACGACAACGAGGAGAAGGCAAAGCCGCTCGCCGAGCGCATGCGCGCCTCCTCGTTCAAAGATTTTGTGGGGCAGGAAAAGCTCGTCGCGGAAGGCTCGCTCCTCCGCCGCGCCATCTCGCTCGACCGCCTGGGCAGCTGCATCTTTTGGGGGCCGCCCGGCTGCGGCAAGACGACGCTTGCCAACGTCATCGCCGCGCAGGCGGAAGGGGAGTTCGTGCGCCTCAACGCGGTGACGGCGGGCGTTGCGGACGTGCGCCGCGCTGTCGAGGAAGCGCGGGAAAACCTGCGCCTTCGCGGCCGCCGCACCTATCTCCTTTTGGACGAGTGCCACCGCTTCAACAAGGCGCAGCTCGATTCCCTGCTCCCTTCCGTCGAGCAGGGCATCCTCATCTTCATCGGCTCGACGACGGAAAACCCGTACGCTTCCATGACGCCCGCCATCGTCTCGCGGTGCCGCGTCTTCGAATTTGAACCGCTCAAAGAGAGCGATATCTTAAAGGCGCTTTTTCGGGCGCTCAAAGATAAGCGCAAGGGCCTCGGCAATTACATGGCGGAGGCGGACGAAGAGGCGATGGAGCACATCGCAAGGGCGGCGGCGGGAGATCTTCGCTTTGCCTACAACGCGCTGGAGCTCGCCGTCCTCACGACGCCGCCGGGGAGCGACGGGCGTATCCGCGTGACACTTCGGGACGCGGAAAATTCGACGGGCAGGCGCTCGCTCGCCTTCAGTGAAGACCAATATTACGATATGCTCTCCGCATTCTGCAAATCGCTGCGCGGGAGCGATGCGAACGCCGCGCTCTACTACGCCATGCGGCTCATCGAGGGGGGATGCGATCCCCGCCTCATTTTACGGCGCACCGTCGTGCATGCCGCCGAGGACGTGGGGCTTGCGGATCCGAACGCTCTCACCGTCGCAACGAGCGCTCTTGCCGCCTTCGAGCACTTAGGCGCGCCCGAGGGGCTTTTGCCCCTTTCGGAAGCCGTCATCTACGTTGCGGAAGCGCCCAAGAGCCAGTCGACGAAGGTCGCCATGTTCGCGGCGCAAAAGGACGCCAAAGAGGCGCCTTTGGGGGCAGTTCCGCCCTATTTGCGCGATATTTCCTACGGGGACGACAAGCGGAAGGCGGAGCGGAAGAACTACCTCTACCCGCACGATTTCGGCGGCTGGGTCAAACAGCAGTACCTTCCCGACGAGCTCAAAGACCGCGTTTACTATACGCCGAGTGAGAACGGATTCGAGCGGGAAGTGAGGCGCATCCGCAAAGAAAAGGGCATGGAATAGCGCAAAAACGGGCAAATTTTCACACTGTTGAGCGGCATTTTCACTTTATTTTTGCCAGAATTCACTTTATTTTTCGCCAAAACCGACACATTTTCGTAAAAAAGCGGTGCCGAAGAGCGCCGCTTTTTGCGTAAAAATTATGTAGTCTGCGTCTTTTTTTCGCGCACGCCGAGGATGTGCAGCCCGCGGAATTTCGCCGCAGGGTAGGTGGAGAGCGGGCGGTTGTAGGCGTCGTAGGAGTGCGCCGCCACCAGAATTTCTCCGTCCTTGAAGCCCACGACGACGGGCGTGTGGTACCAGTCTCCCGTGGCTCTGCCGAGCTGCACAAGGTCGCCTTTTTCGAGCTCTTCGAGGGGGACTTCCTTCGCGTACGGGCCTTCGCCCTCATTTGAGACGAGGAAGTTATAGAGGTATTCGACGCCCGTCCAGGAAGGGGTGCGGTCGTTGAGCGAGCGGTAGTACCAGCCGTAAGTGGGGGTGAAGTTCATGACGCCCGCGCCCGCGAAGAGCACCTGCGAGGCGTAGTTGGTGCAGTCCCCGCCGAGGCGGGAAAAATCGTAGTAGTCGGGGTTTCTTCCGAACGCCCAGCGGCGCGCGTAGGCGACGGCTTTTTCCCGTGAATATTGCTTTTCGAGAAGTTCCATGCTCCATTGTATGCAAGAAAGGGGCGAAGCGTGCCGTTCTTTTTGCGCGGCGCGCGGCATAAGATGAGGCGTGAGACATTATGTGACGCCGCGGACGAGATGGAGGCGGCGCATTTTCTTTGCGCTCGTCCTGCTCGTGCCTCTCCTTCTCTTTCTCATCCTCTTTTTCAGCGCGGCGGGCGTCATCCGCTCGGTCGCAGAGGCGGCGCTCCGCGCCAATGCCGCCTCCGCCATGCACGAGGCGATCGAGGCGACGCTCTCGGGCGTCGGGTACGACGATCTGATCGAGGTGGAACGCAACAGCGCGGGGGAGATCGCGGCGATGACCGCCGACGCGCAGCGCATCAACACCATCGCACGGGATGCGGCGTACCTTGCGCAGAAGAATTTTAAGGCGCTCTCCGAAGCGGGCGTCAAAGTGCCGCTCGGGGCGTTTTCGGGCATCGAGGCGCTTTCGGGCTTCGGTCCGCCCGTCACCTTCAAGCTGCTGCCCGTGGGCGCGGCGCACTGCTCCTTCCGCTCCGCCTTCACCTCGGCGGGCATCAATCAGACGCGCCATGCCGTCTACCTCGACATCGTCCTCGAGATCACCGTCGTGCTCCCTGCGGGCACGAGCGAATTTACAGAGTGCGCCGAGGTGATGATCATCGAGAGTGTGCTTTCGGGGGAAGTGCCCGACTTTATTCTGCATTCCGACTTATTCGGGTAAAAAGCGGGGCGCGCCGCCTTCGTTTCGAAGGCGGCGCGCCCCGCAAAGTGTTACAACGTACCGAGCGTTTCTTCGATGGCGCGCAAGATCGCGGGCGTGCCGTTTTGGACGGGGGTATTTTTTAGGCGCGCCCGAACGCTTCGGGTCAGAGCGTACCGAGCGTTTCTTCGATGGCGCGCAAGATCGCGGGCGTGCCGTTTTGGACGGGGGTATTTTGCAGGCGCGCCCGAAGCGCTTCGTCCTGAATAAGCGTAAAGAGCGCCGAAGGGAGGGCTTCGGGGCGGGCGAGCTCGCGTTCGCGCAGGACATGGCAGAGCCCGCGCGCTTCGAAATAGCGCGCGTTTTCGAGCTGGTCGCCGCGGGAGGCGCGCTCGAGGGGCACCAGAAGAGCGGGCTTTTTGAGGGCGAGCGCTTCGAATACCGTGTTGCTGCCCGCCCGCGAGAGGACGAAGTCCGCCGCCGCATAGGCGCTTGCCATATCGGGCTCATAAGAAAGCGCCGTATATCCGCGGGGCGCGCTGTGCAGAGGGCTTCCCTTCCCGCTAAGGTGCAAAATCTGAAACTGTCCGAGCAGGGTGGGAAGATGCGCCCTCACTGCCTCGTTGAGGGTGTGGCTGCCGCTTCCGCCGCCGAGCACGAGGAGCACGGGCTTCTTTCTTGAAAAGCCGTATTTTGCGCGGGCGCGGCCCGGGCTGCCCGCAAACAGCTCTTTCCGCATGGGCGAGCCGACGTGCCTTCCGTTTGCAAAGCGGCGGGCGGTCTCCTCGAAGGAGGTGAGGACGAGCTTGCAGCGGCGCGCCGTGAAGCGGGTCGCAAGCCCCGGGGAAAGGTCGCTCTCGTGCGTGAGGGCAGGGATGCGCAGGCGGCGGGCGGCGAAAAGATAGGGAAGGCTCGCGTATCCCCCCTTGGAAAAGACGAGGTCGGGTTTCAGCTCTTTCAGAAGGGCGAGGGCGCGCCGCTCCGACTGCGCCATGCGGAAGGGCAGCGTGAGGTTTTTGGGCGTGAGGCTGCGCACGAGTTTGGGGCAGGGAACGCCGAAAAAGGGGTAGCCCGCCTCTTTGGCGAGCCGTTCTTCGATGCCGCCGCTGCTCCCCGCATAGGTAAGGCGGCACTTGCCTTCCAGTTCTTGCATGACGGCGAGGTTGGGCACGGTATGCCCCGCGCTCCCTCCGCCGCAGAAGAGGATATGTTTCATCCTATCAGTATATGCAGGCGCACGCAAAGCTTGCGCGCGGGGAAGGAAAATTGAAGGATCGGGTTGACAAACGGGGGTTCTTGGTATATAATATAATCAAGAGATAGGTTGAAAAATATAAAAGGAGGGTCGAGATGGCTACTATTTCTTTCAAAGAAGATCTGATCGTTTCCGATGAGAAAAAAGCGGAAGAGATCGCCCGTGCGCTGCGGCTGCCGAGAGATAAGACCGTTCAGTCTGTCCGGCCCGAAAAGCTGCCGAAGGATGCCGGTGCCGTATGGTTCAAGCGCTGCGCGAAATAATTGAATTGAGCGAGTTCGACGAGGCCTCTTTCCGGGAGGCTTCGTCGCTGTTCCGGTGCGCGGATCCCGAAGAGGCGTCTTCGCAGGACGTGATGCGCTTTCTGACCGAGGACGCGGTCGATATGGAAAGAAGGGGAACGACAAGGACGTACCTCATTCTGAATGACGAGCGCTGGGCAGATGGTGAAGTCCTGATCGAAGGATATTTTTCTATTGCCCTGAAGGTCTTGTTCTTTTCCAAAGATATCGATGCCGCGCTGCTGGAAGAAACATTCGGGAATCCGAAGCAGGTCAATTGCCCTGCCTTTCTGATCGGACAGCTTGCCCGCAGCGAAACGGCGAAGAAGGGCTCGGGAAGGGAATATTTAAGGCTTGCATTGCAGTACATAGCCGAGGCGAGCGATATTGTCGGCGGGCGGTTTGTCTATCTGGACTGCGTTCCGGAAAAGCAGGACTATTATGAAAAGGAAGGATTTCGCTTTTTACAACACAAACATAAGAGCAGTCTGGTCCAAATGTATCGCGTGATCTGACTGCTTTGATGAACGATGAACGCCGCGGGGCGGACGCAACAGCGTCCGCCCCGCGGCATTTCTTTTTGGGCGCGGCGGAGAATCCCGCCGCGCCGCCTGCATGTTACGGGGGTATTCTCTTATGCGTCATCCCGCATTGGCAGCTTTTGCAGGGAGAGGCAGAAGACGCCCTCTTCGAAGTGCAGAAGGGCTTTTTGTCCGCTTTGCACGATGAGGCAGTCGAAAACATCGCGCACGGCGAGCAGAAGTTCTTCGAAAAGACGGGTTTCGTCCATCGTTTGATTTTTCTCTTGTGATCGCAGCATACTTTTGTGGTGCTCCTTTGTTTAAAAATGATAAGTTCTCTGCGCAGATCGACTTATTTGACAATAGTATAACTTCTCAACTGAAAGAATGCAAACATTTTCTTTCAATTCAGAAGAGAATAGATTGTAGAAAAAGGTCTATTCTATGGTTATTTTGTCGAAAGTCGCAGAAAACTTGCAGGAGTTGTTGGATGAACGGGGCCTGACGCAGACGGCGCTCGCCCAAGAGATCAAAACGTGCAGTTCCAAATTGTCGTCCTATCTCACGGGCAGCAGGGCTCCGAATTTTGAGACGCTTTTATCGCTCGTGGAATATTTTCATTGCTCGGCGGACTTCGTGCTGGGATTGACCGAATATCCGAAAGAGGAAGCCGAGTATAAACCCGCGCCTCCTTTCGGGGATCGGCTGCGCGTTCTTTTGCGGGAGGCGGGGCAAAGTCAATACCGCTTTGTCAACGATACGGGCATATCGTGGAGCGTGTTTTATCATTGGCTCACGGGCAAGTGTCTGCCCTCTGCCGACAGTCTGGTGCGCATTGCGGATCATTTGGGCTGCTCGGTCGACCATGTACTCGGAAGGGTCTGATATTTGAAACGCCGCGGGGCGGACGCAAGCAGCGTCCGCCCCGCGGCGTTTCTTTTTCGGCGCGGCGGAATTTTTCCGCCGCGCCTCCCTGTTTTCGTGCCCCGTCAGGCGTCGTACTGTGCGGCGAGGCGGCGGGCTTCGGCGGCGACGCGCTCTTTCAGGGAGTCGGGAGAGAGCACCTTGAGCCCCGCGCCTGCCGATAAGATCTTGCCGATGAGCGATTCGTCGTCGGGCAAAACGACTTCCGCCGTATGCACGCCCTCCCGCATCACGATATTCTCGACGCCCAGCCAGTCCTGTGCAAAGGGGAGCGCCTCGGGAGAGATTGCAAAGCACGCCGTCACGCTGCCCTTTTCCGACTGCCAGAAGCCGAGGGGGACGTTTTCGCGGGAGAAGGGGAAGCGCTCGAAGTGCCTGCCCGTCTTCATGACCGTGCGCATGCGCCCCAACTTGAAGAGACGGAATTTCTTACGCATCCGGCACCAGGCGAAGGCGTACCACACGTTTTGTTTGAGCACCAGAAGATGGGGGAGGATGTGGCGGCGGGAGCGTTCGCCCTCACGGTCGACGTAGTCGATCGCAAGTTCTTCCCGTTCCGTGATGGCGCGGTCGATGAGGGCGAGCTTATCGGAAAAGGTGTGCTCGTCCCCCCAGGAGCCGCTGTCGACGAGGATGTTGCCGAGAGAGGCGGCGTCCGTACGCCCGCTCACATACCGCGATTCGAACTTTTTCACGGCGGCGGAGAGCGCAGGGTCGCGCAGCTGTTCGTTGATCGCAAGGAGCGCTTCGTGGAGCCGTGCGGCTTCTTCGCGCGTGAGCAGCCCGCGGGGGAGCTTGAAGGCGTCCGAAATGCCGATGCCGCCGTTAACGCCGCGAACGACGTCGATGGGGATGCCCGAGCAGGTGAGCTCGTCGGCATAGCGCAGGATGCTGCGCACCGAACAGTTGTATTTTTGGGCAAGTTCGCCCGCGCTCACCCGCTGCCGGTCGAGCAGCGTGAAGAGGATGCCGATGAGCGTCTGCGTCTTCATGTCCCTTCCTCCTTCTCACGGCGTTGCCGCCGTTTTCAATATGATAGCATGATCGCTGCGTTTTGTCAAGAGGGGGCAACGCGCCGCTGAGCGGCGTTTGCGGGCGGGAAATGCATAAATTTCACAAAGGGTACGCGCGTTTCGTTGACAAACGGGGGGCTTGCGTGTATAATGAGTGGCATGAAGCACGAAATGTCCCTCGCAATTTACGGCAAGTATCTTTACCGCGGCGAAGCGTCGGGGTGCTTTTGCGCGTAAATCGGGTGCGGCAGAATAAACGGTCATGCACGGTTTGCGCTCAAATGCGGGGCGCAGACCGTTTTTTATTTGAACACAAGGAGTAAAGAACAATGTCACAAAATGTCATGGACACGCTGCGTGCGCGCGGCTTCATCAAGCAGACGGTGTACGAGGACGAGCTCTACGAAAAGCTCGGCAAAGAGAGCGTGCCCTTCTATATCGGCTTCGACCCTACGGCGGACAGCCTGCACGTCGGGCACTTCATGCAGCTCATCGCCATGCGCCATATGCAGGACGCGGGCCACAAGCCCATCATCCTCATCGGCGGCGGCACGGGCATGATCGGTGACCCTTCGGGCCGCACCGATATGCGCTCCATGATGACGCGCGAGACGGTGAAATACCACGTCGAATGCTTCAAAAAGCAGATGTCGCGCTTCATCCGCTTCGAGGGCGAGAATGGCGCCATCATCGTCGACAACGCCGACTGGCTCTTGGACCTCAACTATATCGACTTCCTGCGCGAGATCGGCGCGAACTTCTCCGTCAACAAGATGCTCACGGCGGAGTGCTACCGCTCCCGCATGGAGAAGGGGCTCACCTTCCTCGAATTCAACTATATGCTCATGCAGGCATATGACTTCCTTGTCCTCTTCCGCAAGTACGGCTGCCAGCTCGAACTGGGCGGCGACGACCAGTGGAGCAACATTTTAGCGGGCGCCGACCTCATCCGCCGCAAGGAGCAGAAACCCGCCTTTGCGATGACCTTCACCCTGCTCACGACGAGCGAGGGCAAGAAGATGGGCAAGACGCAGAAGGGCGCCGTCTGGCTGGACGAGAACAAGACGAGCCCTTACGAATTCTATCAGTACTGGCGCAATACGGCGGACGACGACGTCGAGAAGTGCTTCAAGCTTTTAACGTTTTTGCCGCTTGAGGAGATCGCGGAGCTCTGCGCGCACCGCGACGAGCGCATCAACGCAGCAAAAGAGCGGCTCGCCTTCGAGCTCACCAAGCTCGTTCACGGCGAGGAGAAGGCGTCTCTTGCGCAGGCGCAGGCGCGCGCCGCGTTCGGCGGCGAGGGCGAGATGCCCGAAAAGGCCATCTCCAAAGAGGCGGCAACGCTTACACAGGCGCTCGTCGAGGCGGGGCTTTGCAAGAGCAACGGCGAAGCGAGAAGGCTCGTCGAGCAGGGCGGCGTCTCTTTGAACGGCGAGAAGGCGACCGACCCCAACGCGGCGCTGCCCGAAGGGGAGTTCACCCTCTTCAAGGGCAAGAAGGTGCGCGTCAAGATCGTGAGAAAATAACATGGACTTTCTGAGCGTCGCGGGCGAGTATACGGCGGAGCGCACCATCGAAAAGTCGCGGTTTCTTTCCTATGTCGCCCATGCGGCGGGCGAAGAGGAGGCGCGCGCCTTTCTGGACCGCGTGAGGCGGGAGCACCCGCTCGCGACGCACGTCTGCTGGGCGTATATCAGCGACAGGCTCGGGAATCTGCAGCGTTTTTCGGACGACGGCGAGCCGCAGGGCACGGCGGGGATGCCTATCTTAGGCGTTCTGAAAGCGAAGGAACTCCGCGAGACCGCCGTTGCCGTGGTGCGCTATTTCGGCGGCATCAAGCTGGGAGCGGGCGGGCTGACGCGCGCCTATGCCTCCCTTGCAGCCGAGGGCGTGGAGGGCGCAAAGAAAGTCCTCTTTACCGTCTGCCGCGAGCTCCTCATCGAGACGGACTACCCCGAAGTCGACCCGCTCCTGCGCTTTTTCGGTGCGAAGGGGACGATGGTGCTTTCGCGGGAATTCGGAGCGCGGGCGCTGTTTACCGTCGCCGTGAAGGAGGCGGACGCGGAGGCGTTCCGGGCGGAAGTCACCGAGCTTTTGCTGGGGCGCACCGATATTATCGAAGGGGAGAGCTATTTCCGCCCCTTCCCCGTGGAGTAGGGCGTTGGCGTATAAAGTTTGACGGAGAAAAGCCCGGCTAATACTCCCTCAGTCATCCCGCCGCGGCAAACCGCGGACGGAATGCCAGCTCCCTCAAGAAGGCGCCTACAATATGGAATTTAGCTAAATTCGGGAAGCATTTGTTTGCCGTCGAAGAGGAGCCTATAATATGGAATTTCACCGCTTTTCAAGCGGCTTGTGAGGTAATCGTATGAAGATCATCAAACGGGAAACTTTGAAGCAGAAGCCTTCTCCCGATACGGAGCTGGGTTTCGGACACTATTTCACCGACTACATGTTCACGATGAAATATACGCAGGGCGAGGGCTGGCACGATCCCGTGATCGAGCCCAACGAACCGCAGCGGTTCGACCTCGGCACCTCTATTTTCCACTATGCGCAGGGCATTTTCGAGGGCATGAAGGCGTTCATCCAGCCCGACGGCTCCATTGCGGTGTTCCGCCCCGAGGAGAACTGGGCGCGCATGAACCGCTCGGCAGAGAGGATGTGCATCCCGCAGTTCCCCGCGGACGTTGCGGAAGAAGGGCTTGAAGAGCTTCTGAAGCTCGAAAAGGACTGGATCCCCACGAAGCCCGGCACGGCGCTCTATATCCGCCCCACCATCGTCGCGACGCGCGTCATGCTCGGCGTGCATGCTTCGACCGAGTATCTCTTCTTCATCATCCTCTCGCCCGTCGGCAGTTACTATGCGCACGGACTGGAGCCCACCAAACTTCTCGTCGAGGACTTCTATGTGCGTTCGGCGATCGGCGGCACGGGCGAGGCGAAGTGCCTCGGCAACTACGCCGCTTCCATGAAGGCGGGCGAAGAGGCGGAAAAGAAGGGCTTCGACCAGGTGCTCTGGCTGGACGCCAAGGACAAGAAGTACGTCGAAGAAGTGGGCAGCATGAATATGTTCTTCGTCATCAACGGCGAAGTCGTGACGCCCGCGCTCGTCGGCTCCATCCTTCCCGGCATCACGCGGAAGAGCTGTTTGCAGGTGCTGCGCGACAAGGGCTATCCCGTCAGCGAGCGCCGTATCTCCATCGACGAAGTCATTGAAGCTTCCAAGAACGGCACGCTCGACGAGGCGTTCGGCACGGGTACGGCGGCGGTCATCTCCCCCGTCGGGCTCATCCGCTATAAGGACGAGGACTACGTCATCAACGGCGGCAAGATGGGCGAGATCACCAAAATGCTGTATGATACCATCACGGGCATCCAATACGGGAAACTCGAGGATGTTTACGGATGGCGGAAAATTATTCGATGAAATCTTTTTGCCGAGGCAAAAATCTTTCATCGAGGGGTGAAGGCTTTCCGAAGGGATGACTCCCTCAGTCATCCCGCCGCGGCAAGCCGCGAACGGAATGACAGCTCCCTCAAGAAGGCGCCTATAATGAGGAATTTTACAAATCGGGGAAGCAACCGATCTTTCTTAAGAAGAATTAGAATGGGTCGCATATGATTTTTTCTGCGGCGGGCGGGGCGCAAAGCCCCGCCCGCCGCTTGCGTTTTTCGCGCGGCGTTGTTTTCGCGGAAAAAAGTGCAAAAATTTTGCGCGAGGGTCTTTTCTTTTGGGCGGGAATATGGTATGATAAAGAGCACGGCCCTCGTCGCGGCGGAGCAAATTTTGCAAGCCGCTCGTTATTCTCGCGGCTTTGCCTAGATGCTCGCTCGTCTCGCGCGGTAGAGCCCGCGCTTCGGTCAGGAAATGGCACGCACTATGTGCCATTTCCAAGTTCGCAAGTGGTCAACGCCACACCGTGGCGTTGCCAAGAAAGCACTTGCTCACCCTCTTCCCACAAAACTCGCTGCGCGACTTTTGCGGGAGCCCTGGATCGCTGATGCGATTTTTGTGGGAGCCCTCGTCGCAGCGGAGCAAATTTTGCAAGCCGCTCGTTATTCTCGCGGCTTTGCTTAGATGCTCGCTCGTCTCGCGCAGTAGAGCCTGCGCTCGGTCAGGAAATTTCCCCACTATGGGAAATTTACAAGTTCGCAGGCGGCAAAGAGCCCACCGGGCTCTTCGCAAGAATGCGCCTGCTCACCCTCTTCCCACAAATCTTTTGCTGCGCAAAATCTTTGCGGGAACCCTATTACTCCCTCAGTCACGGCACCGAAGCAAGCTTCGGATGCCGCGACAGCTCCCCGTAGAGGAGCCTAAAATAGGGAATTTAGTCAAATTCAGGAAGCATTTGCTCGCCCCTCAAACTCACCCCAAAAAAATACTTCGTCTTTTTTTGGGGACCCCGGGGGGCTAAAATGAGGAGACTCTCTCCGTCTTTATGAAACAGGAAACGATCGAAAAGCTCAAACAAATGCTCGATCCCAAGCGGGATGCGGATAAGGCATGGTATCTGGCTCTCCTCGACGAGGAAGGGCAGCTTTGCTATGAGAAAGAGCACCTCGACGCCGTTTTGCGCATGCTCCGCTTTTATTATCTCTCCCGCCTTCAGCGCCGCGTCCGCGAGATCGAGGCGGAGATGGAGGGGCTGCGCGCCCGGGAGGGGTATTCGGCGGGCGAGTACCGCGAACTCCTCGAAAAGCAGGCGGAAAAGCAGGAAGTGGAGAAGAAGATCGATTCGTATAAGTGCTATTTCGTCGAGCCTTACTTTGCGCGCATCGACGTCGTGGACGACAAGGAGGGCTACAACAGCTATTATATCGGCAAGAAGGGGGATGTCAATCTGGAGATCGTCGACTGGCGCGCTCCCCTTGCCGTGCGGTACTACCAAAAATCGCGCGTCAGCTTTACCATCAACGAGTACGAATACCGCACCGTGCTGCGGCGGGCGCTCTCCGTCAAGAACGGGCGCATCCTCTCCTTCCGCAACGAATATCTCTCCGTGCGCGATCACCTCACGCCCGAAGAGATCGCGGGGCGAGACGAGGAGATCTTGTTCGATCCCTACCTTCGCAGCATCTTAAAGGACAGGAAGGACGATTTCACCGTCCGCGACATCATCGAGACCATCCAGGAAAAGCAGTTTGAGATCATCACCCGCCCCGAGCGCGAGAGCTTTGTTTTGCAGGGCTGCGCGGGCAGCGGCAAGACGATGATCCTTCTGCATCGCCTGAGCTATCTCATGTATAACAACGAGAGCCTGCGCCCGCGCGACGTGCTCGTCATCACGCCATCCGATTCCTTTAACGCCTTCATCGACGAGCTCTCCAAAGTGCTCGAACTCAAGAAGGTGCGCACCATCACCCTGCGGAATTACTACTTGCAGGTCTTGAAGAACGAGGGCATCGAGCTCAAATGTTCGGGCGGGGCGGAGAGCAAGGAATACCTTTCTTGGCTGTATTCGGACGCCTTCCCGAAGGAGCTTGAAAAGGACATCGGAAAGCTCTACGGCGATATCTTCGGGCTGTTTACGGGCAGGGAGTGCCGCTCGGTCGCCGAGGAAGTGTTTGCCTCGTGCAAGCGCCGCCACGAGCTGTATGTGCGCGTCAAGAACGCCTCCGTGCGCATCCGCCGTACCGTCCTCGGCGAGATGAAGGAGAACAAGGAAGGGGGCTTCTACTTTACCAAGCCCATGCGCGGGCTGATGAGTTCGCTCTCCCAGGTGCAGGACTTTTTATCCTTCGTCCTCACGGAAGGGGAGCGCACGCCCGACTATTTCTTCCGCCAATTTGCAGAATTTTACCGCTGCGCGAAGGACTTCTCCGCGCACGCGAATGCCGTCTTTTCCCGCGCCGAGGACGATCTCGCTTCCCTCAAAGAGAGCATCGAAAAGGAGATCGCCGATTTGAAGCGCTACCGCCAGAAGGGACCCGACGGCGAATATTACAGTTATGCCGACCGCATCGCGGCGCGCGAGGAGCTCTTTGCAGAAGCCGGCCGCATCGCGGACGTCATCGGGGAGATGAAGGAGGGCGTCGATCTCTTCGGGGAGTTCTTCGCCGTCATCCGCCTCTTCGGGGCGTGCGCGGAGCTCGGGAAGTGCGAGGGGACACTCGACGTCTCGCGCTGGCTGTACCGCCATACCGTCAAAAAGTATAAAAAGCGCTTTTCGCTCGCGGGCGTGTACCCTTCGGACGCCTATGCGCTGTGCAGCGCGCTCTCTCGGGCGGGCAGGAACTTAACGCCCCGCTACGGGCTCGTCTTCATCGACGAGGGGCAGGATATCTCGCCCTCCGAATATGCGCTCCTTCGCGCCATCCATTCGGACGCCGCCTTCAACGTGTTCGGCGATCTCAAACAGAACATCACGCCGTGGAGGGGGCTGACGCAGTGGGAGCCGTTTGAAAATTACTTCGAGCTCGACGTCAACTACCGCAACACGAATGAGATCGTGAGCTTTGTCGCGGGGGAGCTGGGCGTGAAGATGCAGCCCATCGGCATGACGGGCGCGGAGGTGGAGCGCATCCCCTTGAAGCGCGTTGCAGCGTGGTTCCGCGGAAAACAGGGTTTGAAAGCCGTCATCGTGCGAGAGGAAGACCTGCCGCTCTTTGAAAAGCGCGGGTTCGGGCGGCTCTCGGCGCAGGGCGCTTCCAAGACGCGCATCAACGTGATGACCGTCTTCGAGAGCAAGGGACTGGAATTTTCCGCCGTCGCCGTTCTGGACCGCGGCATGACCGAAAACGAGAAGTATATTGCTTATACCCGCGCCCTGCGGGAGCTGGCGATTGTCATCTGACGACCGTACGCACGGAGGATATGCGTCGCAATACTTTGTCGAGCTTTGGCAACCCTCAGTCACTTACCTCTAAGTAAGCTCCTTCGGGTTTTCCTCGCTCTCCTCGTCTTGCTTGCATCTCCTCCGTGGGGAGGAGGTAGTGGGGTAGAATAAACCTATGAAAGACATCTTTTTGCTGGATATCGATGAGACGCTGTTTGATTTTCCGCGGGAGGAGCGGGAGGCGCTTTGGCGCACCCTGAAGAAGCGGGGCGTCGAGCCGAACGAGGACATGCTCGCGCGCTATCACGCCATCAACGAGAGCTATTGGAAGAAGCTCGAACGGGGCGAGATCGCGCGGGCGCGGCTGGTTGTCGAACGCTTCGAAGTATTCCTCCGCGAATACGGGCGGGCGGACTCCCCCGAGGAATTTTCGAAGGAGTATTTTTACGAGCTCGCCTCGGGCGGGAAATTCTACGAGGGGGCGGAAGCGTTCGTGAAGGCGCTGAAAAATAAGGGGCGCATCTTCCTCGTTACGAACGGGGCGCAATTTACGCAGACGCGCCGCATCGCCGCCTCCGGGCTGGGGGCGTATGCGGACGGAGCGTTCATCTCCGAAGCGATCGGCATCAACAAGCCCTCGAAGGAGTATGCGGCGTATGTCGAGGCGCATATCGAGGGGTACGAGCGCAGCCGCGCCGTGTGGGTGGGGGACAGCCTCACCTCGGACGCTCCCTGCGCCGCTTCTCTCGGGATCGACTTTATCCTCTACCGCCCGCATGGCGCGCCCGAAGGATACAAGGGACTCTGCGCCCAAAGTTACGATGAGGCGCTGGAGCTCATCGGGAAGATGTGAGTTATCTTGCTCTGAGACGCCGCGAAAGCGGCGTTTTTGCTTGCGCGCTTTTTGGCTTTTTTGCAAAAATTGTGGAAATCGGTTGCCCCGAACAACAAGATATGGTATAATGGATATGATAATATAGAGATATTATGCCCTTTTGGCTGCGGAGCGCGTTTTTCGCGGGAAAGGGAGACAGAGGAACGTATGAGCAAACATTACGACGCGGGGGACATTACCGTCCTCGAAGGGCTGGAGGCGGTGCGCCTGCGCCCCGGCATGTATATCGGCACGACGAGCAGCAAGGGGCTGCATCACATTCTGTGGGAGATCGTCGACAACGCCATCGACGAGGCCGCCAACGGCTTTGCGGACCGCATCGACGTCGTCCTCCACAAGGACGGCAGCGCTTCCGTGCGCGACAACGGCCGCGGCATCCCCACCGACATCCACCCCAAGACCAAAGTTTCGGGCGTGCAGGTCGTCTTTACGCAGCTGCATGCGGGCGGCAAGTTCGATGAGCACAACTATTCCTTCTCGGGCGGCCTGCACGGCGTGGGTGCGTCCGTCACCAATGCGCTCTCCAAGTGGCTGAAAGTCGAAGTGTGCCGCGACGGGTACGTCTGGCGCATGGAGTTCCATTCCTATTACGATCAAAAGAAGAAGAAATGGGAGTCGGGCATTCCTGTTGCGCCCCTCGAAAAGACCAAGGAGCGCACCAAAAAACACGGTTCGTTCGTGCATTTCATGCCCGATGAGAACGTCTTCCCCGACCCTGCCTTCCAGCTCTCCGTCGTACAGAACAGGCTGAGCGAGCTTGCCTTCCTCAACAAGGGCATCACCATCACCCTCACCGACGAGCGCGTGACGATGGCGGAGATGAAGGAGGGCGACGAGCCCGAACAGATCGACCTTGCCGACGCGACGCAGCCCTATCATGTGGAATACCGCTACGACGGCGGTATCTCCGACTTTGTGAAGTCGCTCAACGAGGGGAAATCGACGCTCTACAATAAGCCGCTCTATTATAAGACGGAGTCGGACGGCGTGTGGGTGGAATTCGCCATCCAGCACACGGGGGAGTTCACGGAAAACCTCTTTTCCTTCGTCAACAACATCCCCACGCCCGAGGGCGGCACGCACGAGACGGGCTTCAGAAGCGGGCTCACGCGCATGCTCAACGACTATGCGCGCGAAAATAAGCTCTTGAAGGAGAAGGACGCCAACTTCCAGGGGGACGACTTCCGCGAAGGGCTGACCGCCGTGCTTTCCGTCAAGCTCAAGAATGTGCAGTTCGAAGGGCAGACCAAAACAAAACTCGGCAATTCCGAAGTGCGGCCCATCGTCGAGGCAGCCGTCGTCGAGGGGATGCGCACGCTTGCCGCGCAGAACGGCAGCAAGAAGGTGTTTGAAGAGATCATCAAGAAGGCGCAGGGGGCTGCCCGCGTCCGCCTTGCGGCGCGGCAGGCCAAGGATACGGCGCGCGCCAAGAACAGCATCGACTCTCTGATGCTCGTGGGGAAGCTCGCCGCCTGCTCGGGCAGGAAAGCAGAGCAGAACGAGCTCTTCATTGTCGAGGGCGACTCGGCAGGCGGCACCGCGAAGCAGGCGCGCGTGAGGCAGTTCCAATCCATCCTGCCCCTCAGGGGAAAGCCGCTCAACGTCGAAAAGAAGCGGCTCGATCAGGTGCTTGCCAACGAGGAGATACGGACGCTCATCTCGGCGCTCGGCGCGGGGGTGGGGAACGACTTCAACCTCGACAAAGCCAACTACCACAAGGTCATCATCCTCTCCGATGCCGACCAGGACGGCTTCCATATCCGCTGCATCCTGCTCACCTTCTTCTTCCGCTATATGCGGCCGCTCGTCAATGCGGGGTATGTCTATATCGGCATGCCGCCCCTTTACAAGGTGTATAAGCAGAACGGTTCCTTCGAAGAGTATGCCTACGACGACAAGGAATTGCAGGAAAAGATCGAAAAGGCGGGCAAAGGGTATCTCATCCAGCGCTACAAGGGCCTCGGCGAAATGAGCGCCGAACAGCTCTGGCAGACGACGATGGACCCCATGCGGCGGAACCTCACGCAGGTGACCATCGAGGACGCCGTCGCCGCCGAGAACATGGTGACGACGCTGATGGGGGACAGGGTGGAAGGAAGAAAGCAGTTCCTCGCCCGCTATGCAAACTTTAACAAGGTAGATACCTTTATGGACAAGGTGAAGCTCAAGAAGGAGGGCGGCAATGCGGAAGAATGAGAAAAAGGTGGAAGAGCCGCAGGGCAGCCTGTTCGTAACGCCGCTTGAGGAAGTGCTCCCTTCGGCGATGCTCCCGTATGCGGAGTTCGTCATCATGGACAGAGCGCTTCCCCGCGTCGAGGACGGCTTGAAGCCCGTGCAGCGGCGCATCCTCTATACCATGTTCGAGATGGGGCTGCTGCCCGATAAGCCGCACAAGAAGTCGGCGCGCATCGTCGGCGACTGTATGGGCAAGTACCACCCGCACGGCGACAGCTCGGTCTACGACGCCATGGTGCGCATGGCGCAGGACTTCAATATGGGGCGCACGCTCGTCAACGGTCACGGCAACTTCGGCTCGGTGGACGGCGACCCCGCCGCCGCCATGCGTTATACCGAGGCGCGGCTGGAGCCCATCGCCCTCGAACTTTTGCGCGATCTCTATAAAGAGACCGTGCCCTTCTCGCTCAACTTCGACGATTCCCTGAAGGAGCCCGATATGCTCCCCGGGCGCTTCCCCAACCTTCTCGTCAACGGGGCGGCTGGCATCGCCGT
Source organism: uncultured Clostridia bacterium (assembly GCA_944376295.1). Taxonomy (GTDB): domain Bacteria; phylum Bacillota; class Clostridia; order Christensenellales; family Borkfalkiaceae; genus Gallimonas. The sequence continues at coordinate 261,628 of CALWCE010000001.1, read as the reverse complement.
GGGGCTTGCGACCAACATCCCGCCCCATAATTTGGGAGAGAGCATCGACGCCGTCGTCGCGTATATCGACAAGCCTACGATCAAGCTCGATGAGCTCATGAAGAAGCTCCCCGCGCCCGATTTCCCCACGGGCGGCTATATCGTGCGGGGCGAACTCAACGAGGCGTACAAGACGGGCAAGGGGAAAATAACGCTCCGCGCCAAGACGCGCATGGAGGCGGGCGAGGGAGATCGGAAGCTCCTCGTCATCAGCGAACTTCCCTATCAGGTGAACAAAGCCAATCTTCTCCGCCGCATTGCGGAGCTCCGCGAGGAGAAGAAGGAGGAGTTTGCCGCCATCACGGGCGTGAGGGACGAGTCCGACCGCGTGGGCATGCGCGCCGTCGTCGAACTCAAAGGCGACTGCGACGTGGACGCCGTGATGAAGCTCCTCTATAAATATACCGACCTTGAGACGACGTTCGGCATCAACATGGTCGCCATCGCGGGCGGCAAGCCCATGCTCATGGGGCTATCGGAGATCATCCGCTATTACGTCGAATATCAGCGCGAAGTCGTGCTGCGCCGCACGAAGTTCGATCTCAACCAGGCGAAGGAGCGCTGCCATATCCTGGAAGGCCTCATCATCGCCGTGCGCAACATCGACGAGGTCATCCAAATCATCAAGAACGCCGATTCGACGTCCGACGCGCGCGACAAACTGAGGAAGCGCTTCGAACTTTCCGAACGGCAGGCGCAGGCCATCCTCGATCTGCGCCTCGCGCGGCTCACCAAGCTCGAAGTCTTCAAGCTCGAGGAGGAGTTGAAACAGCTCAAGGAACTCATCAAGAAGCTCACCGCCATCGTGGGCAGCAAGCAGCGGCAGCTCGAAGTCGTCAAGGAAGAGATCTTAGAGATCAAGAAGAAGTATCCCTCCCCCCGCCGCTCGGTGCTCGTGGAGACGCTTGAAGACGCGGGTCCCGTGCGCGCCGACGTGCGCGCGCCCGGCGTGGAGAGCTTGCTCTGTATCTCCTACGACGGCATGCTCAAATGCGTGACCGAGAAGAACTTCTCGCAGTCCAACAAGGAGCTCGGCGCGAAGACCAAGCCCAACAACATCATGAAGACGACGCTCTCCATCATGTCCGACTGCGACGTGTGGGTGTTCTCCGACCGCGGCAACTGCTACCGCCTGCGCCCCGAACAGGCCGCCTGCCGCTTCACGGAAGCAGGATATTCGCTTGCCGATCTCTTCGAGGACGCTCAGGAGGGCGAGCTTCCCGTGGCGCTCTTCCCCGCCGATACCAAAGAGGGCGACGCGCTCTTCTATACGGAGCGCGGCATGATCAAGCGCACGGCGTGGAGCGAATACAATGTGGGCAAGCCCGTCTTCCAGGCCATCCGCCTCAACGAGGACGACCGCGTCATCGGCGTCGAGACGGACACGGAGGACAAGGAGGAGACCATCTTCTTCGTGACAAAATGCGGCATGTGCCTGAATGCGAGAAAGGACGATATCCCTTCGCAGGGGCGCATCGCGGGCGGCGTCAAGGGCATCAACCTCAACGAGGGGGACGAAGTCGTCTTTGCCGCGCAGATCGACGGCGAGGGCGAAGTGGTCGTCGCCATCACGGGCGGGAGGATCAAGCGCATCATCGTGGCGCAGGTCGACCCGCTGCCGAGATACCGGAAGGGCATCCAGATCGCCGTTTTAAAAGAGGGCGAAGAGGTGCTGTTTGCAAGTTACGTCACCATTCCCTACATGCTGGGGCTTGCGTTGGAGGAGGGTCTTGTTGCCATTTCCACCGAGGACGTGCCCATCGACGCCACGGGGACGCGCGGGCGCGTCAATAAGGCGTATGCGTCATTGAGCGCCGTCTATGCCGCGAAGTACCTGAAAGGGGAGTAAGAAAAGGGATAAATGGAATGCCGCGCGGCGCGCCTTTGGGCGCGCCGCGCGGCTTCTTGATGAAAAAAGGGCCGCCGCGCAACCTTGCGCGGCGGCCTTCCGCATTTGTTACTTCTCGATGAGGGACTTGCCCGTCATTTCGGCGGGGATGGGAAGGCCCATCACTTCGAGGAGGGTGGGGGCAAGGTCGGCGAGGATGCCGTCCTTGCGGAGAGTCGCGCCCTTGTATTTATCGGAGACGAGGATGACGGGCACGGGGTTGGTGGTGTGCGCCGTGAAGGGCGAACCGTCCGTATCGAGCATCTTGTCCGCATTGCCGTGGTCGGCGGTCACGAGGGCGCTGCCGCCCATCGAAAGGATCTTATCGGTGATCTTCTTCACGCACTCGTCCACCGTGTGCACCGCCTTGACCGCCGCGGGGATGACGCCCGTGTGGCCGACCATGTCGCAGTTGGCGAAGTTCAAGATCATCACGTCGAATTCGCCCGAATCGAGCTCCTCGAGCGCGCGCGCCGTCACTTCGGGCGCCGACATCTCGGGCTGCAGGTCGTACGTCGCGACCTTGGGGGAGTTGATGAGCACGCGCACTTCGTTCTCGTTGGGCTCTTCGACGCCGCCGTTGAAGAAGAAGGTGACGTGGGCGTACTTCTCCGTCTCGGCGATGCGCAGCTGCTTCTTGCCCATCTTGGCAAGATATTCGCCCAGCGTGTTGTGGAGCGACTGCTTGGGGAAGGCGATCGCAACGTTCTTGTACTCCGCGTCGTAGACGGTGAAGCACACATATTCGGGGTGCAGAAAGCCCGTCTTGCGCTCGAACGCGGTGCCCTTGGGCACGACGAAGGGATCCTGCGAGAAGGCGCGGGTGATCTCGCGCGCTCTGTCGGGGCGGAAGTTGAAGAAGATGACGGAGTCGCCCTCTTCGACGAGCGCCACGGGCTTGCCGTTCTCCACGATGTTGGTGGGAAGGACGAACTCGTCCGTCACGCCGCCCGCATAGGAAGCGCGGAGCGCCTCCGCCGCGTTTTCGGCGTGGATGCCCGTGCCGACGGTGAGCATATCGTATGCCTTTTCGATGCGGTCCCAATTGTTGTCGCGGTCCATTGCGTAGTATCTGCCGCAGACGGACGCGATCTTGCCGTAGCCGAGCTTGTCCATCTCCGCCTGCAGCTCTTCCGCAAAGCCTGCGCCCGAGGTGGGGGAGACGTCTCTGCCGTCCATGAAGCAGTGGACGAAGGTCTGCGGCACGCCGCGCCTCTTTGCCATTTCAAGGAGGGCAAAGAGGTGAGTGATGTGGCTGTGCACGCCGCCGTCGGAGAGAAGCCCCCAAAGGTGCAGCTGTTTGTTGTTAAGTTTGGCGCTGTCCATCGCATGGATGAGGGCGGGGTTTTCGAAGAATTCGCCGTCTTCGATCTCTTTCGTGATCTTGGTGAGGTCCTGATAGACGATGCGGCCCGCGCCCATGTTGAGGTGGCCGACTTCGGAGTTGCCCATCTGACCGTCGGGCAGACCGACGGAGCGGCCGCTCGCGCCGAGCGTCGCGGAGGGGTATTCCTTCTGAAGAGCGTGGACGTTGAGGCTGCCGTCCATCGCGATGGCGTTGCCGTTCGCGTCGGGATTGAGCCCGTAGCCGTCCATGATGATGATGGCGTAAGGGGTCTTTTTCATGTCAGTTCTCCTTGTCGAAGTGGACGATGGCGGAGAAGTCGGGGGCTTTCAGGGAAGCGCCGCCGATGAGGCCGCCGTCGATCTCGGGCATCGCCATGAGGGAAGCGGCATTGCCCGCGTTCATGGAGCCGCCGTACTGGATGCGTACCTTCTCGGCGCACTTGGGGCAGAAGACGGAAGCGACCTTCTTGCGGATGTAGCCGATCGTCTCGTTTGCCTGTTCTGCGGTCGCCGTCCTGCCCGTGCCGATCGCCCAGACGGGCTCGTAGGCAATGACGATCTTGGAGATGTCGTCGATGCCCTTCATGCCTTCCTCGATCTGACGGTCGAGGACGGCTTCCGTCCTGCCGCCTTCGCGCTCTTCGAGCGTTTCGCCGATGCAGACGATGGGGATAAGCCCTGCGGCAAGCGCCGCGAGCGTGCGCTTGTTGACGGTCTCGTCCGTCTCGCCGAAGTACTGGCGGCGTTCGCTGTGACCGATGATGACGTATTCAACGCCGTACTCTTTGAGCATGTCGGCGGAAATTTCGCCCGTGTATGCGCCCTTGGGGGCGAAGTGGACGTTCTGTGCGCCGAGCGCGATGTTGCTGCCCTTGAGGGCTTCTGCGGCGGCGGGGATGTCGATGGCGGGAACGCACACGACGACGTCGCAGTTCGCGTCCGAAACGAGGGGCTTGAGTGCCTCGATGAGGGCGACGCCCTCCTTGGCGGTGTTGTTCATTTTCCAGTTGCCTGCAATGATGGGTCTGCGCATAAAAATACTCCTTCCAAAAATGATTTCCGCAAAAAATCTGCGGGGCGAGGGCGCCCCGCAGAGAAGTTGGTCTGGTTACTGCTTGTCGTTGAGGCAGGCGATGCCGGGGAGGACCTTGCCTTCGAACAGCTCGAGGGAAGCGCCGCCGCCCGTGGAGATGTGGGTGATCTTATCGGCAAAGCCCAGCTGCGTGCAGGCTGCTGCCGAATCGCCGCCGCCGACGATGGTCGTCGCGCCCTTGGCATCTGCGAGCGCCTGTGCGACCGCGATGGTGCCCTCGGCGAGGATGGGGTTCTCGAACACGCCCATGGGGCCGTTCCAGATGACCGTCTTGGCGTTCTTGATCTTGTCGGCGAAGATCTTGCGCGTCTCCGTACCGATGTCGAGGCCCATCATGTCTGCGGGGATCTCCAGGGAGGGGACGATCTTGGTTTCGACGGGAGCGTCGATGGGATCGGGGAATTCCTTCGTGATGACGGTGTCGACGGGGAGGAGCAGCTCCTTGCCCATCTCCTTCGCCTTTTTGATCATGTCGCGGCAGTAGTCGAGCTTTTCGTCGTCGACGAGGGAGGTGCCGACCGAGCCGCCCTCTGCCTTTAAGAAGGTGTATGCCATGCCGCCGCCGATGATGAGCGTATCGCACTTTTCGAGCAGGTTGTTGATGACGTTGAGCTTATCGGCAACTTTCGCGCCGCCGAGGATGGCGACGAAGGGGCGCACGGGGTGCTCGAGGGAGTCTGCCATCACGGTGAGCTCCTTCTCGATGAGGAAGCCGCAGACGGCGGTCTTGACGAGGCCGTACTCGACGATGGCTGCCGTGGAGGCGTGCGAGCGGTGCGCGGTACCGAAGGCGTCGTTCACATAGATGTCGCAGAAGGAAGCGAGCTTCTTGCAGAACTCGAGGTCCTTCTTCTCCTCCTCCCAATGGAAGCGGAGGTTTTCGAGCAACACGCATTCGCCGTCCTTGCAGGCGGCAACTTTCGCCTGTGCGTCGGGGCCGACGACGTCGTGCGCGAAGGTCACCTTGCCACCCAAAAGTTCGTTGAGGCGCTTTGCGACGGGCTCGAGGGTGAGCTTTTTGAGATCGTCCTTCTTTGCCTTTTCGACGATCGCCTGCTTGGCGGCTGCCTGCTCTTCTGCGGGGAGAGCTTCCACCTTTGCCTTGTCCTTCTTGTTGAGCTTGACTTCATCCGAGAAGATGGAGTGAGGCTTGCCCATGTGCGAGCAGAGGATGACCTTGGCACCCTGCTCCATCAGGTATTTGATGGTGGGGAGCGCGCCGATGATGCGGTTTTCGTCGGTGATCGCGCCGTCCTTCATGGGGACGTTGAAGTCGCAGCGGACGAGGACGCGCTTGCCCTTCCAGTCTTTGACGTCTTTGACGGTCATTTTGTTCATAGAAAAACTCTCCTTACAGGTATTTGTTTTTTTACCTTAGTTATAATAGAACTTTTTTTGCGGTTTGTCAAGAGCTCAAAGCCAACTCGCGCGGGAAAATTGCGAAAAAAGCGGGGGAGAGGCAAAATCTTCGGGAAAAATTTGCTCCAAACGTTTGACAAAGAGGGGAGAGTCTGTTAAAATGTGCTTTGTCCGCCAGAGTATGGCGCTCTTTTTGCGTGCAGGAAATGCGGACTTGACAAAGTTTTCTTCGGGCGTTGCCTTTTCGGGCGGCTCCCGCGGAGAATATTCCGAAATACTCAAAAAGGAGGTAAACCCATGCCCACGATCAATCAGCTCATCAAGAAGGGAAGAGAGAGCGAGGCACACAAGTCCAAGTGCCCCATCCTCGACAGCTGCCCTCAAAAGCGCGGCGTCTGCCTGTCGGTCACGACGACTTCCCCCAAGAAGCCCAACTCGGCTCTGAGAAAGATCGCAAGAGTGAGACTCACCAACAAGCAGGAAGGTACCGTGTACATTCCCGGTGAGGGCCACAACCTGCAGGAGCACAGCTCCGTGCTCATCCGCGGCGGCCGTGTGAAGGATCTTCCCGGCGTCCGCTATCACATCGTGCGCGGCGCGCTCGATACGGCAGGCGTTGCGAAGCGCAAGCAATCGCGCAGCAAGTACGGCGCGAAGCGCCCCAAGTAAGCTTTTTCAAGCACCAAGTTCACCTACTTATTTCGGAATATTTGCCCGATCAAGTAGGCAGTATTCCCCATCGGGGGAGAAGGTTCGCTACCGCACCGCGGCAAGCGACAGCCTAACAAAAGGGCGGCAGGAAATGCCCCCGCGGAACACCGCATCAACATTCAAAAGGAGGATAAAACAATGCCCAGAAGAGGGAGAGTTCCCAAAAGAGATATTCTTCCCGATCCCGTGTACGGCAGCAAGGTCGTCGCAAAGCTCATCAATCAGGTGATGCTCGACGGCGAGAAGAGCGTTGCCCAGAGGATCGTCTATGACGCATTCTCGTTCATGGGTGAGAAGCTGAACATGGATCCCATGGAGATCTTCAAGCAGGCGCTTGCAAACTGCACCCCCGTCGTGGAGGTCAAGGCAAGAAGAGTGGGCGGCGCCAACTATCAGGTCCCCGTCGAGATCAGACCCGAACGCCGTCAGACGCTCGCGATCCGCTGGATCGTCCTCAACACGAGGAAGAGAAGCGAGCGCGAGATGAGCAAGAAGCTCGCAGCAGAGCTCATGGACGCCTACAACAACACGGGCGGCTCGGTCAAGAGAAAGGAAGAAATGCACAGGATGGCGGAAGCCAACAAGGCATTCGCGCATTTCAGATTCTAAGGAGTTACCATGCCGAGAGAATACGACTTACAGCATACGAGAAACTTCGGTATCATGGCGCACATCGACGCCGGCAAGACCACCACGACCGAGCGTATCCTGTTCTACACGGGCAAGACGCACAAGCTCGGCGAGGTGCATGAAGGCGCTGCGACCATGGACTGGATGGTCCAGGAGCAGGAGCGCGGCATCACCATCACGTCCGCCGCGACGACCTGTATCTGGAAGGGCCACCGCTTCAACATCATCGATACCCCCGGCCACGTCGACTTCACGGTCGAAGTCGAGCGTTCGCTGCGCGTCCTTGACGGCGCCGTTGCAACGTTCTGCGCAAAGGGCGGCGTCGAGCCCCAGTCCGAGACGGTCTGGCGTCAGGCGGACAAGTATCACGTCCCCCGCATCGCATACGTCAACAAGATGGACATCAACGGCGCAGACTTCTTCCGCGTCGAGAGGATGCTCCGCGAGCGCCTCGGCGCAAACCCCGTGCCCGTGGAACTTCCCATCGGCAAGGAGGATACCTTCCGCGGCATCATCGACCTCATCCGCATGCAGGCGGAGATCTATTATGACGACCTCGGCAAGGACTTCCGCAAGGAGCCCATCCCCGAAGACATGATGGACATCGCCAACGAGTACCGCGCAAAGCTCGTCGAAGAGGCGGCGTCCGCCAACGATGAGCTCATGGAGAAGTTCTTCGAGGCGGGCGATCTCACGGAAGAGGAGATCATCGCGGGCCTCCGCGAGCGCTGCCTCAAGACGGAAGCCATCCCCATGCTCTGCGGTTCGTCCTACAAGAACAAGGGCGTGCAGTTCCTGCTCGACTCCGTCGTCGCCTTCCTTCCCAGCCCTCTCGACGTCGACCACGTCAAGGGCGTCAACCCCGACACGGGCGAAGAGGAGGAGAGAAAGACTTCGGATTCCGAGCCGTTCGCCGGCCTTGCGTTCAAGATCGCGACCGACCCCTTCGTCGGTTCCCTCGCATACTTCCGCGCTTACTCCGGCGTGCTCGAAGCGGGTTCGTACTGCTACAACTCCACCAAGGGCAAGAAGGAGCGCGTCGGGCGTCTCGTCCAGATGCACGCGAACGAGAGAAAGGATATCGACTGCATCTATTCGGGCGATATCTGCGCCATCGTCGGCCTCAAGAACACGACGACGGGCGATACGCTCTGCGATGAGAAGCACCCCATCATCCTCGAGAAGATGGAATTCCCCGAGCCCGTCATCCAGCTCTCCCTCGAGCCCAAGACCAAGGCAGGCCAGGAGAAGATGACGCTCGCGCTCATCAAGCTCGCGGAGGAGGATCCCACCTTCAAGACCTACACCGATCACGAGACGGGCCAGACCATCATCGCCGGCATGGGCGAGCTGCACCTCGACATCATCGTCGACAGACTTCTGCGCGAGTTCCACGTCGAGTGCAACGTCGGTGCGCCTCAGGTCGCTTACCGCGAGACCATCAAAAGAGCTGTGGATGCCGAAGGCATGTACAAGCGTCAGTCGGGCGGTAAGGGCCAGTACGGTCACTGCAAGATCCACCTCATCCCTCAGGAGCCCGGCAAGGGCTACGAGTTCGAAGACCTCACCGTGGGCGGCTCCATTCCCAAGGAGTACATTCCCGCGATCGACAAGGGCATCCAGGAGGCAGCCAAGAACGGCTTCCTTGCAGGGTACGAAGTCGTCGATTTCAAAGTGCAGGTCTACGACGGCAGCTACCACGAAGTCGACTCGTCCGAAATGGCGTTCAAGATCGCAGGTTCGATGGCGTTCAAGGACGGTATGGAGAAGGCGGGCGCAGTTCTCCTCGAGCCCATCATGAAGGTCGAGATCGTCACGCCCGAAGATTACTTCGGCGATCTCATGGGCAACGTCTCTTCCCGCCGCGGTACCATCATCGGCACCGACGACAGGAACGGCGCGAAGATCATCGACGCGGAAGTCCCGCTTGCCGAGATGTTCGGTTATGCGACGGAGCTGCGTTCGCGCACCCAGGGCAGAGGCCAGTTCACCATGCAGTTCGACCACTACAACGAAGTGCCGAAGAGCATTTCGGAGAAGATCATCACCTCCCGCGCGAAAAAAGCGGAGTAAGAGGGACGATTTTCACCGTGAAAGCCTGAATTTGAGGAAAATTTGCGAAAAATCTTGGGTAAAGTAATTGCATATTTCCTCGTTTTGGGTTATAATAGTAGGCGGTAAGCCGAGATCAGCTTATATCATATTGTTTGATAGATAGCTGCGATTCCGGTGGATACCGGAAAAAGTTATCAAAATTATAAAAAAATCGGAGGAATTTCAAAATGGCTAAAGCTAAGTTCGACAGAAGTAAGCCCCACGTCAACATCGGTACGATCGGACACGTTGACCACGGCAAGACCACTTTGACCGCAGCTATCACCATGGTTATGGCATGCAAGGGTCAGGCAGCGAAGATGCGCTACGACGAGATCGATAAGGCGCCCGAGGAAAAGGCTCGTGGTATCACGATCAACACCGCGCACGTTGAGTACGAGACCGACAAGCGCCACTATGCGCACGTCGACTGCCCCGGTCACGCAGACTACGTCAAGAACATGATCACGGGTGCTGCTCAGATGGACGGCGCGATCCTCGTCGTTGCAGCGACCGATGGTCCCATGCCCCAGACCCGTGAGCACATCCTGCTCGCCCGTCAGGTCGGCGTGCCTTATATCATCGTCTTCCTGAACAAGTGCGATCAGATGGACGATCCCGAGCTTCTGGAGCTCGTCGAGATGGAGATCCGCGAGCTTCTCAGCTCCTATGGTTTCCCCGGCGACGATACGCCCATTATCAAGGGTTCCGCGCTCAAGGCTCTCGAGAAGGCTACGAGCGGCGCTTCCAACGAGGAGATCCTTGCTGCTCCCGAGTGCCAGTGCATCCTCGAGCTCATGGATACCATCGACTCCTACATTCCTACGCCCGAGCGTGACGACAACAAGCCTTTCCTTCTTCCCGTCGAGGACGTCTTCACGATCTCCGGCCGCGGTACCGTTGCTACGGGCCGTGTCGAGAGAGGTGTTGCTCACGTCGGTGATCCCGCCGAGATCGTCGGCCTCATCGAGAAGCCCAGATCGACGACCATCACCGGTCTTGAGATGTTCCACAAGCAGCTCGACGAAGCAATGGCAGGTGATAACGTCGGCGCTCTGCTCCGCGGTATCAACCGTACGGACGTTGAGAAGGGCCAGGTCATCGCAAAGCCCGGCACCGTTCCCACCGCGACCAAGTTTGAGGCTCAGGTCTACGTCCTGACCAAGGACGAGGGCGGTCGTCACACGGCATTCTTCAACCACTATCGTCCTCAGTTCTTCATCAGAACGACGGACGTTACGGGTTCCATCGAGCTTCCTGCAGGCGTTGAGATGGTCATGCCCGGCGACCACGTCACCCTGACCGTCGACCTCATCAAGCCCGTCGCGATCGAGGAAGGCCTTCGTTTCGCTATCCGTGAGGGTGGCAGAACGGTCGGTTCCGGCGTCGTCTCCAAGATCCTCTAATCAAGAGTAAAACGCAAAGAGCACGGTTTTTCCGTGCTCTTTTTGCTTTGGGAGGAAAATATGATCCGCTACATAGAGAAAGACAGTACTCTAACGGCAGAGCGGTTTTCGGAATTTGCATCTCAACTCTGGCACGCCGAATATGATCCGGTCAAGACACAAGCTGCCCTGGATAAAACACAGAACATTACGGCATACGACGGGGAGCGGTTGGTCGGCTGCCTTCGTATTCTCTCCGATGGGTATTTCTTCGGAACGATCACGGAATTACTCGTTCTTCCGCAGTATCAGAGACGCGGGATCGGGAGCAGGCTTTTAGCCCTTGCAAAGAAGTTAACACCGACAATGTTATATTTTGGTGCGCAGGAGGATGCGGTCGGTTTTTACGAGCGCAATGGCTGCACAAAGAGCTTGCAGTCGTTTGTGATCGAAAAAGGTGAGTGAGTGTCCTTTCCCGTTTTGATAAATGCCGAAGCGCCCGCCGCAATTTGCGGCGGGCGCTTCGGCGCTCAACTTCATAACAGCCCCAAGGATACTGTGGCTTATATTAAGTTGTCGAAGAGATGAGTGAGGGGCCGCGTCTTTTTTACGGGGCGGGCTTTTACTCCCTCAGTCCTGTTGCCGACGTTCGCCGGACAACAGGACAGCTCCCCCAAGGAGGCGCCTACAATAAGGAATTTTACAAATCAAGAAAGCATTTGCTCGCCCCTCAAACCAACCCAAAATAATACTTCGTCTTTTTTTGGGGACATGGGGAGGCAAGGGGGAAAGAATGCTTGCTTCGACGCGGTAGGCAAGGGAATAGGGCTTACTCCCTCCGTCACGGCACCGAAGCGAGCTTCGGATGCCGTTCCACCTCCCCGAAGAGGAGGCTAAAATGAAGAATTTTATAAACCAAGAAAGCATTTGCTTGCCCCCAAACCCACCCAAAAAAATACTTCGTCTTTTTTTGGGGATTCAGGGGGAGCCTAAAATGAGGAGTCTTTTTAATTAACTGTTCAGATCCCAGTCGATGGGGGGGATGGCATGCGATTCGAGATAGGCGTTGGTCTTGGAAAAATGCCTGCATCCGAAAAAGCCGTTGTAGGCGGAGAGGGGCGAGGGGTGCGCGCATTCGAGGACGAGGTGTTTCTTCGTATCGATGAGCGCCTTCTTGCGGCGGGCGTTGCCGCCCCAAAGCAGAAAGACGAGATGTTCCTTCTCCTTGCTTAAAATTTGGATGACGCTGTCCGTAAACCAGCTCCAGCCGCAGTTTGCGTGGGAGTTCGCCTGGTGTTCGCGCACGGTGAGCGCCGTGTTCATGAGGAGCACGCCCTCGTGCGCCCACTTGGTGAGATCGCCCGACTTGGGTGCGTCGAAGCCTAAGTCGCTTTTGAGCTCCTTGAAGATATTTTCGAGCGACGGCGGTTTTTTGACGCCCTCCTTCACCGAAAAGCACAGCCCGTGCGCCTGCCCCGGCTCGTGGTAGGGATCCTGCCCCAGCAGCACCGCCTTAACGCTTGCAAAGGGCGTGAAGCGGAAGCAGTTATAAAGGTCGTACATATCGGGGTAGACGGTATAGTGTGAATATTCGTACTTCAAAAATTCGCGGATCTTTTGATAGCGCTCATCCGCGAAGAGGGGAGCGAGCGGCTGCTTCCAATCGCCGAGGTCGATCATGAGTGCGCCTCCACGTCGTCGAGGATGAGAAGATAGTTTCTGAGCTCTTCCTTCGCGGCGGCAAGGTCGTGTTCGAGATAGTTGCCGCATTCCTCGCGCTTGCTGCCCGGCACTTCTTCGAGCGCAAGCGCCGTCTTTATGCTCTCTTGGAGAAGGGCGAGCACTTCCTCAAAGGAAAGGCGCAGGGTGAGGAGATAGAACCCCGTGCGGCAGCCCATCGGGCCGAAGTAGACGATGTCGTCCTTCTTTTCGCTGTTGCGGAGAACGGTCGCAAGAAGATGCTCGATCGTGTGCAGCGCTTTCGGCGTGATATAGTCGCCCGCGTTGGGCTTCTTGAAGCGCAGATCGAAGGTCGTGATCAGGTTTTTGTCCGTCTGCGCATACAGCCCGGGCTGCAGTTTATCGTGATCCTTTTGGAAGGAGGCGATCTTTTCCATAAAATGCTCCTTGTTTCGATGAATTTCGAAATAATACGGACGTTCTATTTCGATTTATGCCGAAATAACATCTGCCGCCGCGTCCGTGCGGGCGCAGCCGCGTTCAGTCGAGGGCGGCGAACACCTCGCCCATATACGCTTTGAGATTGAGGCAGGCGCGGGAGAGGTTTTTTTGGTACTGCTCCGTCGTGCTGCCCGAGCCGTACACGTCCGAGACCGCCTTGAAGGAGACGCAGGGCACGCCCGCGTACTTGCACACTTCCACGATGGCGCCGCCCTCCATGTCGCGAAGGTCCGCGCCTAAGCGGAGGAGAAGGTCGTGATCGACGGGGGAGTCGTTGAACCTGTCGCCCGTCGCAAGCTTTCGGCGGGGGAAGTCGATGCCGTTGGGCGTAGACAGGGGAAGGAAGTTTTCCGTCTCGCCGTCGAGGGTGCCGATCTCAGTTCCTTCGAGCTGGGTGATGTCGAAGTCGTACTGCACGGCTTTCTCGATAAGGTACACCTCGGTGAGTTCCGTCCGCTCGTGAAGCCCTCCCGCGACGCCGAAATTCAAAATGACGTCCGCGCCGAAGTGGATGGCGGCACACGTCCCTGCGGCGGCGTTCACTTTGCCCACGCCGCATACGACGAGAAGGCACTCCTTCCCGAACGCCCTGCCGAGGTGCACGGTCTTGCCGTAAATGGTGCGGATATCTTCGATCTCCATCTGCGAGAGGAGGGCTTCCGCTTCGCCTTCCAATGCGACGACTGCTCCGATCATACTTGCTCCTTTTTCCCGCGCGGCAAAAGGGGCGCCCGCGGGCCGTTGACAATATTTTTTTCTCAGTATAACAGGTTTCGGGAAAAAATGCAAGGGGGCGTATGCTTTTTCGCTAAGTCGCGTAAAATCAAGAGGGTATGGGGCGGCCGACGGCAGGCCGCGCGGCAAGGTTACCTTCTGCACGGCGGGCTCTTCCGCGCCCCAAAAAACTTTTTTGGAGTGTGTTTATGGATCCGTTTTCTCTGAAACCGCAAAAGATGGATAAGGTGTTCACCTCGTGGAACAAGGTGTTTCTGAAGCCCTACAACAAGAACGAAGTCGACCCCTACACGCGCACCCGCATCATCCTGATGTCGGGCACGGAGTTCGAATCGGTGCGGCTGCAGCATTCCTTTACGCGGATGTGCGCCAACAACGACGTAAGGCGCCGTCTCGCCCTCCTTCGGCGCGGGGAACAGTTGCAGCAAAAGCGCGTCGCGGGGTTGAAGCCCGCCGACGAGGGTATTTTGGAGCATACCATCGGGTATGAACAGCTCGCCGTCGACCTCACCGCCAATCTTGCCGTGAACGAGAAGAACAGCTATGTGAAAAAGCAGCTCGACTTCGCCCTCCTCGAAGACTTCGATCATCTTTATCGCTATGCCGATCTTATGGAGCTGGAAAAGTGCGGCGATCCCGCCCGCCTCGTGGGCGATTATACCGAGATCATGCCCGGCCGCCCCACCGTCGCGGAGTACCGTCATCCCTTCGACGACGTCAACTTCTATCTCAACGGGTATCTGAGCGATCTCAAGACCAAGCTCGCCGTCAATATTATTACGGCGGCGGAACAGCAGACGATGAACTTCTATATGAACGTCGCGAATTTGTATACGACGCCGCTCGGGAGGAAGCTCTTCAACGAGATCGCCATGATCGAGGAACAGCACGTCACGGGGTACGGGTGCCTCAAAGACCCCTGCATGACGCCCTTTGAGAATTTGCTCATGAACGAGTACACCGAGTGCTATCTCTATTATTCCTGCTATGAGGACGAGACGGACGAGCGCATCAAGGGCGTCTGGGAGATGCACTTTGAAGAGGAAGTGGCGCATCTTCACGAGGCGGCGGAGCTTCTGCGCGCCTACGAGGGCAAGGTGTGGCAGCAGCTCTTCCCTTCGGGCGGGGAGTTCCCCGAGCTTTTGAAGTTCCGCTCGCAGAAGGCGTATATCCGCGAGGTGTTGAAGAGCGTGCGCCTCACCGCCGTTGAAGAGGGCTGGGAGGAGCTTGAAAAACTGCCCGACTCTTTCCGCTTCTTTTCCTACAACGCGCGCGTCCACGGCGGAAAGCCCGAGGCGGCGGGCACGCACGAGGTCATCGAGCGCGCCATCCGCGAGTGGGGGGAGGACAGGCGGTGGCAGGACAAGGAGCACCCCATCAAAGAACTTTCCGACCGCACGAAGGATAATATCGATGTGGGAAGAGTAAAGTAAACCGCGAAAGAAAACATCTGACGCGGCGGCGCCGCAGGCTTCTTGCCTGCGGCGCCGCCGCACTTTGCATAAGCCGCACTTTGCATAAAAAGTGCGCCCCGCCGCCGCGCGGCGCCGTTTTTTTCGGGCGGGTTATTGGGAAGCGGTGATCGGGGAAGGGGCGCTGCGCCGCGGTCGAGGTGCTTCATCGGCGAACCTGCGCACGAACGTCTTTTTGGCCGCACGGGGGTGAGGTGAACAGAGTACCGCAAACAGGCAGGCCGTTATGCGGAGAAAAAATTATATGTATAATTCTACATTTTTTCATTTCCCTCTTGACAAACCCAGGGGGGGGCTATAATGGAGTTAATCTTATTAAAAAGGAGGAATATGTTGTTATGAAGAAGTTAGTCAAGGCCGTTGCCGTACTTGGCCTTGCAGCCGCCATGGCTCTGCCGCTTGCAGCGTGCGGGGAGGCGGTCAAGTCCGCATACGACATCGCCGTCGAGCACGGGTTTGTCGGAACGGAGGAAGAATGGCTCGAATCCTTGCGCGGTCCGCAGGGTGAGCAGGGGGAAAAGGGCGAACAGGGCGAGCAGGGCGAAGCCGGTACGCCCGGTACGACGCCGAGCATCACCATCAACGAGGACGGCTATTGGGTTATCAACGGGGAAGTGACGGACGTCAAAGCCGAGGGTCAGGACGGCGAGGACGGTAAGGATGGCCAGGACGGCGCGAGCGGTCCTCAGGGTCCCTCCGGTACCCCCGGCGCCGACGGCGACCGCGGCTCCCTTTGGTTCTATGGCAGTGATGTTCCTTCGGCCCACGTCTTTGACAGTGATGTGTCTCTCCAGGAAGGCGATATGTATCTCTGTTCTGCTAATAATTCGATTTGGTATTATAAGGACGCAGCGTGGGTCGTTGTTACTTCTCTTGGCGATTCCAATGTCGGTCAGGCGGACGATCAGGAATCTTTGAAGGAAGCTATTGAGACGGCGGGTGAAAACGGTATGGTTTCGCTCGCGGCAGGGGAGTATAATTTGACGGATGTCACGCTTCCCGAAGGTTTTACGCTTGTTGGCACGGGAGAAACGAAAATCGATTTGCCCTCCGGCTATACGGTTTCTTCCAATAATGTCACGTTTACGGGCATTCAGTTTACGGGTGATCCTGATGCGGACTATACGATCAATGTCACGGGAGATAACGTGAAGATCAGTGATTGCACGTTTACCGAAGGCCCTGCCGATACATATACCGGCCATGTACTTGTCGAGAATAAAGCCTCCAACGTTGTGATTGAAGATTGCAATTTCTCCGGTTCTTTCCGTGCGGTTTACGTTACGGCGGCAGATTCAGTGACCATTCGAAATTGTGTCCTGGATGCCGTTTATCCGATTAATGTGAACGGCGGGGATGGCGTTACGCTGACGGTGGAGGATACTGCTCTTAATGGTTGGACAAGTTATAGCCTCGGTGAGGGCGGTAAGGCAACTTTCACGAACTGCACCTTTGGAAAGGAGACGTATTCCAATACCTATGCACACTTCCGCCCTTACAGTGAAACCGTGCTGACGAACTGTAAGTTCTCTGAAGATATGACGATGGATACAGCCCTTGCAGCTACTTCCGTTGAGTTCAGTAAGTGTGAGTACGCAGAAGAAGCGTTTACCGTCGATTCCCTATATGCGATGATCTCCGGTGCGGGGAATTTCACGAATGAGGACTGTGCAAATATCTCTGCAACGGAATGGAAGATCGACGGGGAAGTGCCTTCGGGCTTTGAGGTTGAGGCAGCGACGCAGGACGAACTCATGACAGCCCTTGCCCTGGGAGCCTCCAAAGTGACGCTTAACGCCGATGTCACGATGACGGAAGCGCTGACGTTCAACAAGAACATCACGCTCGATCTCGGCGGGAAGCAGCTCACATTGTATTCCGACGAATCTAATAAATCAACCAATAGTATCAGCGGAGGAGCGCAGGTCATAATTCAGAACGGAGATCTCATCGGCAAGCAAGCGGGTAATGCAAAACTTGCATTTTCCAATATCCAAGTCAGCGGCGCGAAGACTTCGCTGACGCTGAAATCGGTAAATTATACGGCAGACGGGACTGCAATTTTCGTTATGGGCGACGGCAGCACGAAGTATAATGAAGAGACTTGTGCGACTGTCACGGTTGAGGGCAAAAGCACAATTAACACTTCGGGCAGTTATGGAATCGGTACGAATGCCACGGTTTCAGAGGGTGTGAATCAATTTGCTAACGTGCATATTGTTGTGAAAGACTCGGATATTACTGCTACTTATGAACAAGGCGCTGTAGGGATCATGCTGAATGTGGCCGGAGAATTAGAGGTGAGCGGCAGTACTATTAAAGCAGTTGATCAAGCTGTATTCCTCCGTGCAGGGACAGGAACTATTACAGACTCGACGCTTGGTACGACGAAAGCATATTCTAAGAACGAGATTATACGTTTGGAGGAAGATTGGGGATCAGGCAATCAGGCTCCTCAGGCGGCGCTCGTCGTCGGAAATCGTAACGGCACATACTATGCCGACGCAACTTGCACGCTCAGCGGCGTAATCAAGTTTGAAATTGCGAAGGATTCCGCTGTGCCTAAGATCTATGTCTACGACGGCACTGTGGACACGACTGCGGCAGAATATGAAACGACGCTCAATTACAGGGAAGAAACGGGAATTTCTAATGCAGATATCGTGATCGGGAAAGATTCGGGCGCGGTCACCATCAACGGAAAGGAAGTTAGTCCGGTTGAAGAGCCCTCGACCCAGCCTGAGGCATAACGTCTCAAAAAACACAAGAGAGAGTCCGAAAGGGCTCTCTTTTTTTATGCAAAGTTGTTGACATCGTGGGGCGCATTTGTTACAATCATCTTATGAACGGCATGAAGATCGCATGGTACGGCACGGCGACGTTGATGCTCGCGTGCGGCGAAACACGCATCCTCATCGACCCGTACCTCAGACAATATCAAAGGGACGGCGCGCCGCTGCCCCTTCGGGAGCTCTCCGCGGCGGACGCCGTCTTCATCACGCATCCGCACCTCGACCACTTTGCGGATATCGGCGCGTTTTTGGAGGCGGGTATCGGCAGGGTGTACGTCTCCGAAAACGGCATCCGTCATGCGGCGGCGCAGGGCATTCGTGCCGAGGCGATGCACCCTCTTGCGGCGGGAGACGTGTTCCGCGTGGGGGAGATGACCGTGCGCGCCCATCGGAGCAGGCATTGCAGGTTCGACCTTTGGACGGTGCTCTCCGTCCTCTTTTCTCCCCGCACCTATCTTCGCGCAAAGGACGCCGTCGCTCTGCTCAGGCAGACCAAGAAGTGGAAGATCAAGGACGACATCTTCGCCCTCGAAATTTCGGGCGGCGGGAAGCGCGTTGTGGTGCTGGGCTCGGCGGGCATGGACAAGAACACGGAGTACCCGACGGGCGCCGATCTTCTCGTCTTTCCCTATCAGGGGCGGGCGGGGATGCATCGCTACATGAGGCGCTTTTTGCGGCGCTTCCGCCCCGAGGCGGTGATGGCGGATCACTTCGACGACGCCTTTCCGCCCCTCACCCATGAGATGAAGATGGGAAAATTTGTGCCTTCGGTGAAGGCGTTCAACCCTGCCATGCGGGCGTGGGTGCCGAAGACGGGCGAGTGGTACGAGGTCTGAACCGCCGTTCGGGCGGGAAATAATAAGAGCCGCGCGGGCGGCTGGCGAAAAATTAGAGCCGCGGGTGTGGTCAAAATCAAGAGCCGCGCGGGCGGCACGGGAGGATAAAATGTCTCAACGGGCAGAACAGGCAAAGAGCAACTTTTTGAACGGCATGAACTGCGCGCAGTCGGTGGCGGCGGCGTTTGCGGACGTTTTGCCCATCGCGAAGGAACAGCTCCTGGCGGCGTCGCGGCCGTTGGGCGGCGGCATCGGGCGGCTGAGGGAGATGTGCGGCACCGTCGCGGCGGCGGCGATGTGTCTGGGGATGCTCTTCCCCGACGTTTCCAAGAACGACATCTACGCCCTCGTGCAGGAGCACGCCTACAAATTCCGCGAGAAAAACAAGACATTCCGTTGCGGCGAGCTTCTGAATAACGCGGGGCTGCCCGCCGAGACGGAGCCCGTCGCCGAGCCGCGTACGCCCGAGTATTACGAGAAGCGCCCCTGCCCGCAGTTGGTGTACGACGCCGCCGCGATTTTGGAGGAGATGCTCCTCGCGCGGGGCGTGTTGTAAGGGGCGAGGTGGGGGAAGAGAATACTCCCTCCGTCACGCTGCCAACATAAATGTTGGACAGCGCGCCACCTTCTCGCGCGGTAGAAACCGCGCTCGGTCAGGAAATGGTGCGCACAATGCACCATTTCCAAGTTCGCAGACGGCAAAAAGCCCACCGGGCTCTTTGCAAGAAAGCGTCTGCTCACCCCGAAGAGGAGGCTGAAATAGGGTGAAAGACGACGGAACACGAGTGGGCGGGGTCGACAACCCTTCCGTCAGGCTCCTTCCTCGCCTGACACCGTCTCGGCGGCGCAAGGGGAACGCCGCCTCAGTCACGGTTTTTGCCCACAATGGCAAAAACCTCAGTTCGCCGCGCACGCACGCCACACCGTGGCGATGCGTATCATGCGCGGCTCACCCCCTTGCACAGGGGAGGCTATAATAGGGTGGCTCCTTCCGCCCCTCCGGGGCACCTCCCTCTTATATAGGGCTCCCGCAAAGATTTTGCGAAGCAAAAGATTTGTGGGAAGAGAGTGAGGGAGGCGAGGGGAAGACGTTTTCTCCGACGCGGAGGCGAGGGAACGGGCGCGGCGACGCTTTTGCAAGCGGCGCCGCGCCCTGAGATTTTTTACGGCGTCGGTTTTTTGGGGGAAGCGCGGGCTTTTCATGGGGCGGAGCGGTCGGCCTGACCCGTCCGGTACTCTGTGGCAGTCTGCCCGTAAAACTTGCGGAAGGTGCGGCAGAAATAGCCCGCGTCCGAAAAACCGCTCTCATAGGCGATCGCCGCGACCGTTTTGTTGGTGCTTGCAAGCAGGTCGGCGGCGCGTTTCAACCGGTATTGAATGAGATAGGCAACGGGCGACAGATGGATGCCCCGTCGGAAAAGCTGCAGGGCGCTGCTCTCGCTGATATGGACGGACTGAGCGATCTCCTGCAAGGTGATCTGCCTGTTGAAATTTGCGTGGATGAATTGCATCATCACTTGCAGCTGCGCCCTTCTGCCCTTGTCGCCCGATCCCTGCCCGCTCGGCAGCGGGATATGCAGATATACCTGCTGCCATAGTTCGAGGAGGGCTGCGACGGTCTTCATTTCGTTCTCTTTCGTTTCCTGCAAGCGGAAAATGCGGAGAAGATGCTGCAACATTTCGCGCTGCCCATCTGCGGAAGGGCGGAACAGGAGATATGGAGCGGCGCTCTCGATGACGGGCGCGATATAGTTTTGATAGATCCTGCCGCTCTTTGCGCCGAGGAGTTCGGGGGAAAAGACGATGTTGCGGGTCTGCTCTAAAAAGCGCTCGTCTTTCTTCGTCTTGCAGGAAATGTCCATCGCAGTGCTCCTTTTGCGATATCATACCAAAAACGGGCGGGATATTGCAATGAAATCAAAGCCGATCTGTGATATCATCATATCATATCTTAACGGAGGAGAATGAAATGCAATCCAAATGGATGAACGAAAGCAGGCTTTCGGAAAGTGAGAACCGGCTCGAACTGTATGCCCCCGCGCATACCGACTTCTTTTGCAGCAGCGAAAGCGCGGGAGAGGAAGGCATCACGCCCGAGTCGCTCTGCAACGCGCCGTACTACTATACCGAACTCAAAGGCGATTTTGTTTTCAGAGTGAAAGTTTCGCATGATTTCGTTTCTACATACGACGCGGCGGTCGTCATGATCATGAAAGACATGACCTGCTGGGCAAAGCACAGCTTTGAAAAAACGGACTTCGGGACGCACGCGGTCGTCAGCGTCGTCACGAACGGCGAATCGGACGATGCCAACGGGTGCAATATCGATGGGAACACCGTGTGGCTGCAGGCGGTGCGCATGGGGAATGCGTTTGCGTTCCACTACTCTTTGGACGGCGAACGGTTTTTTATGACGCGCTATTTCCACTTGCCTGTGGGGGATACCGTCAAGGTCGGGCTGGTCGCTCAGTCGCCGCAGGGCGAGGGCGGGGTGCGCGTCTTTGAAAACCTCACCATCGAACAAAAGACGGTCAAGAATATCCGCGCGGGGAAATGAAAATGACGGAATGGGAAAAGATGCTCGCGGGGCTGCCGCAGAACGACCGCGCGCCCGAATTGGAAGCAAGAAGGCTGGTCGCGAAGCGGCTGTTCCGCGCATATAACAAGACGACGGAAGAGGACATCAAAGTCCGCGAAGAGATCATGCGGCAGCTTTTTCGCAGCGTCGGGAAGAACGTGTTCATCGAACCCGACTTCATCTGCGAGATGGGAAACAACATCACGATCGGCGACAACGTGTTCATGAATTTCGGCTGCATCATCTTCGATATGGGCGAAGTCACGATCGGCAGCGGCGTCATGTTCGGCCCGCGCGTGGGGATCTATACCACCAACCACGCATTCGACCCCGAAGAGCGCGCGAAAAACATCGTCGTATCCAAGCCCGTGACGATCGGAGATCGCGTGTGGGTGGCGGCGGACGTCAAGATCGTGCAGGGCGTGACCATCGGCGAAGGCAGCGTCATCGGCGCGGGCAGCGTGGTGACGCACGATATTCCCGCAGGCGTCATCGCGGCGGGGAACCCGTGCAGGGTGCTCCGCAAGATCACCCAAGGGGACAAATGGCTGAGTGGTGAAAGCCCGCTTTTGTGAGGGGGCTCTCTTTTCGAATGTAAAATTGGAATTTTGTAAGCAGAGCGGCACGGGAAAACTCCGTGCCGGTTTTTTTGCCAAATCTATTTACAATCGGGGAATTTCATGATAAAATCAAGATAAGTCATAAAAAGGCATGACAGCGCCCCCTTGTGCGCACGGCGAGGGCGGCTCAGAAGAAGAGTGCGCGCACGGCTCGGCGCATATCGCGCGGAAGCATCATCGGCGCGGCGGAAGAAGGCGGGAGATACGCATGAAGATTTTACTCATCTACTACACGGGAACATACAACACGCGTTACCTCACCGATAAGGTCGAGGCGGAATTTGTGCGCCGCGGGCATGAGGTCGACCGCGTGGAGATCAATTGCGATACGCCCGTGAAAGACGTCTCCGCTTACGATCTTTTAGGGTTCGGCTATCCCATCTACGGGTTCAATTCGCCGCTGCCCTTCAACCGCTACACGAAAAAACTCAACGTGCGGGCGGGGCAAAAGTTTTTCATCTACAAGAACAGCGGCGAGACGCTGGCGATGAACAACGCCTCTTCCCGCATTCTGCTGCGGCGCATGCAAAGAAAGGGGGCGGTGCTCAAAGGGGAGTATCACTTCGTGATGCCCTACAACATCCATTTCCCCTTCGAGAAGGACTTCGTGCGCGAAATTCTGGACTACGACAACAAGCTTTTGCGGATCATGATGTATCGGTTGGAGCACGGCATCGTGGAAAGGATCGAGAGCAATCTTTTGTACGACGCAGCCGCGGCGGCGGTGGGCATCCAGAAGGCGGGCGGGGCGATCAACTCCTTTTTGTACCGCGTGGATGAGGAGAAGTGCGTAAAATGCGGGCTGTGCGTGAGAAACTGCCCCGAAAAGAACATCCGCTTGGAAGAGGGCAGGGTGAAGTTCGGCCACAGGTGCGATATGTGCATGCGCTGTTCCTTTTACTGCCCGCAGGACGCCGTGCGCATCGGCTTTTTGGAGGGCTGGCGCGTCAACGGCGACTACGGGCTTCGTGCGCTCGACGAGGCGGGGCCGCCCGCAAAGCCCTATATCACCGAAAACAGCCGCGGGTTTTACAAGTGCTATATCAAGTACTTTGCGAAGATCGACGAGGAGTACGAGAAGCTGTTCGGCTTCGGATGCGAGGAGACGTGCGGCTATGAAAACGCCCCCGAAGAAGAGCGCGCGGTTTGGTGAGAGGAAATTGGAAGTGAAACGCCGCCCCTTGCCTCCCCAAAGAGGGAGGTGCCCCGAAGGGGCGGAAGGAGTTGGCGCGCCGCCGACGCAGCGCGTCGGCGGCATGAAATTTTTTGGGCGCGCCGCGGCTTTGAGCCGCGGCGCGCTCACGCTTACAAGTATTTTTCGGGAAATGTGCAGAGGGGGCTTGCATTTTCTGAGATTTATGGTATAGTGAAGGCGGCGTAAAACTGCATGATCCTTGTAAGTGGATACGGAAGGGCATTTCGTATCTCTATTTCCTTATAACTGGAAAGTTTTACGCCAATGAACGGGGATACAGGATGCAGGGCGTGTCTCCGTTCGGAGATGCGCTTTTTTACGCTCTGCAAAAAAACTTTTGGAGGGAACTTATGAAAAAGCTTGGCATTTTGCTGCTTGCAGCTGCCTTTGCGGTTTGCGGACTGATGACGTTTGCCGCTTGCAACGAAGAAACGCTCGGCCCCGGCGACGATCCCATCGTCACCCCCGAGCCCGACGAGCCCGATGATCCCGATGTGCCCGGCGAGCCGGACGAACCGGACGAGCAGGAAGCGACAGAAGGGCTTATTTTCGATTTGATAGATGGGGTTTCCTATGCCGTTATGGAATATGTAGGCACTTCCGCAGAGGTTTATATCCCCTCCACTTATCAAGGACTGCCCGTCACTTACATTGGCGATGAGGCGTTCTATGGGTGCAGCAGTCTGACGAGCATCAGGATCCCCGACAGCGTCACTTCCATCGGCTATGGGGCGTTCGAAGATTGCAGCAGTCTGACGAGCATCACAGTTGATGAGGGAAATCTCGTCTATCACAGCGATGGGAACTGTTTGATCAAAACGGAGAGCAAAACTTTGATCGCGGGGTGCGGGGCAAGCGTGATCCCTGCCGACGGAAGCGTCACTTCCATCGGCGTTGCGGCGTTCTTGGGTTGCAGCAGTCTGACGAGCATTACGATCCCCGACAGTGTCACTTCTATTGGCGTTAGGGCGTTCTATGGTACTGCATATTATAACGATAAATCTAATTGGGAAGACGGCGTGCTCTATATCGGAAACCATTTGATCGGGGCAGGATATAATATTATTTCCGGAAACTACTCTGTACGAGAGGGAACGAAAACGATCGCCTGTGAGGCGTTCGCATATTGCGACAGCCTGACGAGCATAACGATCCCCGACAGCGTCACTTCTATTGGCGATGGGGCGTTCTATGATTGCGGCAGTCTAAAGAGTATTACGATCCCCGACGGGGTCACTTACATCGGCGAGCTTGTGTTCAATGGTTGCAGCAGTCTGACGAGCATTGTAATTCCCGACAGCGTCACTTCCATCGGCGATTATGCGTTCCTTGACTGCTACAGTCTGACGAGCGTCACGATCCCCGACAGCGTCACTTCCATTGGCGATTCTGCGTTCTCGGACTGCAGCGGTCTGACGAGCATTGTAATTCCCGACAGCGTGACTTCCATCGGCGATTGTGCGTTTGCATCTTGTAACAGTCTGACAAGCATCACGATCCCCGACAGCGTCACTTCTATCGGCGATTGTGTATTCATGTATTGTTACGGCTTGACGAGCATCGACATCCCCGACAGCGTTACTTCTATCGGCGATAGTGCGTTCTCTTGGTGCGACAGCCTGACGAGCGTCACGATCCCCGACGGCGTCACGGCTATTGGCGATAGGGCGTTCGCAAGGTGCCTCGGTCTGACGAGCATCACGATCCCCGACAGCGTAACTTTTATCGGTTATGGTGCGTTTTCTGGTACCGCATATTATAATAACGCGTCTAATTGGGAAGACGGCGTGCTCTATATCGGAAATCATTTGATCGAGGCAGAAGAAACTATTTCCGAAAATTATTCTGTGCGAGAAGGGACGAAAACGATCGCCGGCGAGGCGTTCGAAGATTGCAGCGCTCTGACAAGTATTATTATTCCCGACGGCGTCACTTCTATCGGCGATAGCGCGTTCGAAGATTGCAGTAGCTTGACGAGTATCACGATCCCCGGTAGCGTCACTTCCATCGGTGATGGTGCGTTCTTTGATTGTGACAGTTTAGAGAGCGTTACGATTGGCGACGGCGTCACGGCTATTGGCGATAGGGCGTTCTATAGGTGCATTGGCTTGACGTGCATTGTCATCCCCGACAGTGTGACTTCCATCGGCGAAGGTGCGTTCTTTGATTGTGGCAGTTTGACGAGCATTGTCATTCCTGATGGCGTCACTTCTATCGGCGATAGCGCGTTCGAAGATTGCAGCAGTCTGACGAGCATCACGATCCCCGACAGTGTCACTTCCATCGGTGAAGGTGCGTTTTCGAATTGCGAGAGTTTGATGAGTATCACGATTCCCGATAGCGTCACTGTGATCGGCGATAGTGCGTTCTCTAGTTGCGATGGGCTTACGAGCGTTATGATTGGCGACGGCGTCACGGCTATTGGCGATAGGGCGTTCGACTGGTGCATTGGCTTGACGAGCATTGTCATCCCCGACAGTGTGACTTTCATCGGCGAGAGGGCGTTCCTGGGTTGTGGCGGTTTAGAGAGTGTTACAATTGGTGACGGTGTGACTTCCATTGGCGATTCTGCGTTCTCGGACTGCAGCGGTCTGACGAGCATTGTCATTCCCGACAGTGTGGCTTCCATCGGCGATAGTGCGTTCAATGGTTGCAGCAGTTTGGAGAGCATCACAGTGAATGAGGGAAATCCCGTCTATCACAGCGATGGGAACTGTTTGATTAAAACGAAGAGCAAAACTTTGATCGTAGGGTGCAAGACAAGCGTGATCTCTGCCGATGGAAGCGTCACATCCATTGATGACTATGCGTTCTATAATTGCGTCGGTCTGACAAGTATCATGATCCCCGACAGCGTCACTTCTATTGGCGAGAGGGCGTTTCGGGATTGCAGCAGTTTGGAAAGCGTCACGATCGGCGATGGTGTTACTTTCATCGGTGATGGCGCGTTTTGGGATTGCGACGGCCTTGAAACTGTCTATTATCGAGGCAGCGAAGAGGAGTGGAATGAGATCGAGATCGGATCCTATAATCATAGGCTCGAAGACGCAAATATTATTTTTAATTACACGGGCGAGTGAGAACTGAACGGCGGGCGTTTGCAGTACTGCAAACGCCCGCTTTTACTCCTTCTATACCTTTGGGCTTAACAACCCTTCCGTCTTGCCTTCGGCAAGCCTCGAACGAAAGTCCACCTCCCCGAAGAGGAGGCTAAGTTAAGGTGACTCCTTCCGCCGCGCGCCCGCGGAAGCGGACGCGCGGCACCTCTCTCAAAGAGGGAGGCGAGAGGTCAGCCGATGGAGATCTTGGTGCAGGGGACTTCGCCCAAGAGGACGGAGCGGATGGTGTAGCGGGCGCTGGCGATATACACGGTCGTGCCCTGCGCCGCCGCCTCCTTCACATACTCGAGCTTTGCCTTGGCGCCGTTCGCGCCTGCGCGCGAAGCGCCCGCGCAGTAGCGCTTGCACGCCTCGATGTTGGCAACAAGCTCGTAGGCGTCCTTGCCGCATATCGTACGGATGAGGGTGGAAGGGTCCTCGGGGTCGGCGTAGATCCCCTCCGTGCTCGTGAAGATGAGAAGGTTCTTCGCCTTCACGAGGCAGGCGATGCGGGAAGCCGTCTCGTCGTTGTCGACGCCTTCAAAGACGTGCCCGCCGTTTTCTCGCAGCGCCGCGATCTCCATGCGCCTGTTCTCCTCGTTGGAGACGGGGTCGTTGTAGTTGACGATGGGGACGGCGTTCTGCTCGCGGCAGCGAAGGAGCAGCGATTTTAGATGCTCGCTCTTTTTCTCGTCGTTGAAATGCCCGTGCTCGACGAGCACCTGCCGCACCGAATAGCCGGGGTCGATGAACTGGCGATAGGTCTGCATGAGGATCGCCTGCCCCTGCGCGGCATAGTCCGTTTTGGCGTTTTCGCCCGTGAGTTCTTTGCCGCCGCGGGAAAGATGGTCGAGACGGCCGATCTCCGTCGCGCCGCTCGACACCCAGATGTAGCCCGGGCGCAGCTCGCGCGAAAGGCGCGCCACGCGCGTATAGTCGATGATGCCGTCCTCTCTGTCGATGAGCGCCATCGAACCGATCTTGCCGACGAGCTCGGTATCGAAAGTCATACTGTCTCCTTTTTTGCGCGCCGCTTTGGGAGCGCGCTGCGCGCTTGCAAAGCGGCGCGGTCTTTTCTGCCTTATCTTATCATGAACGGCAAAAAATTGCAAATACTTTTCCCATGCGAAAGTTTTTCCTTATCCTGGCCCTTGCGGGCTGCCTTGTTTTTTCGGGCTGCGATGTCCGCGAGATGTCCTCCCTCAAAGAGCTCTCCCTGCCCTATGCGGGGGAGTATTTCTGTGAAAGCCTCACCCTGGGCGGAAGGGACGTGCTCCCTTACTTTGAACGGGCAGTTCTGACCTTGGAGCGCGACGGGAGCTTTTCCCTTGCCTACAAAAAAGCGGGCGGCGGCGAGGGCGGCGTTTCGGGCACATACCGCATCGACGAGGCGGCGGGGCGCATCTATTTGCGGGTGCGCGGCGCGGAAGGGGAGAGCGAGCGCGGCTTCCCTTACGAAAACGGGCGCGTTTTTTTGGAGATGACCGTCTTGGGCAGGCTCCTCTGCGCCGAATTTGCGCCCGCGCCTTAAATTCGCGGCAAAATCATAGAACATACGTTTGTATTTTTGCGCGGGGTGTGCTATAATGGAGGCATGGAAGCGTTGGAGCCCTTCCGCCTCACCCATGACCAGGAGGAGGCGGCCGCCCTCATCGAGGAGTGGTTTTTACACCTTTCCAATCAGATATTCGTCCTCTGCGGCTATGCGGGCACGGGGAAGACGTACCTCGTCGACCACGTCGTGCGCGCGCTGGGGCTGAAGGCCGGGGAGAGCGCCGTGTTCGTCACGCCGACGGGCAAGGCGGCCTCCGTTTTGCTGCGCGCAGGCACCCCCGCGGGCACGCTGCACAGCCTCATCTATACTTTGGAGGAGGAGGTGGAGGTCAACGAGGACGGCGAGGTCGTCTCCGAACGATTCTTGCGCTTCGTGCGGCGGGAGAAGATCCCGCAGGAGATCAGGCTCATCGTCGTGGACGAGACGTCGATGGTCTCCGACGAGATGCTCAAAGATCTTCTCTCGTACGGCGTCAAGTGCCTCTTTTGCGGCGACCCCGCGCAGCTGCCGCCCGTCGGGGGGAGCAACACGCTGCTTTCCATGCCCTGTTGTACGCTGACGCAGATCGTGCGGCAGGAGGAGAACGATCCCATCGTGCGGCTCGCGGCGATGGCGCGGGCGGGGCAGCATATCCCCATCGGGGAGTACGGTGAGCACGCCGTTGTCATTCCGGCGCGCGATTTCGGGGAGAAGGAGCGGGCGCGGCTCTTTCCGAAAGCCGATCAGATCATCGCGGGCACCAACCGCACGCGGGCGCGCATCAATGCGGATGCAAGGCGATACTTGGGCATCTCGCCCGATGCAAAGCTCCCCATCGACGGCGAAAAGCTCATCTGCACGCTGAACAATTGGAGCAAGGCGCTCGATAAAGATAAGACGTTCCACCTCGTCAACGGCATCATCGGCAAGTGCTACAACGTGCGCGAGCAGCAGGACGGGCTCCTGCAGCTCGACTTTCAGGCGGACTTTCTGCCCGACGTGTGCCGCGATCTACCCGCCGACGCGGGCATCTTTACAGAGGGGCGGTACTTCCACGGCTACGGCGACAAGGCGTGCCTGCTCGAAAGCGGCGTGCTCGTGCATGAGCGCAATGCGGCGATGCTGCGGCGCTTCAAGGTGCGGCGGGAGGATACCATCGACCGCTTTGAATTTGCCTATGCCGTCACCTGCCACAAGGCGCAGGGATCGGAGTACGACTTTGTCATCGTCTTCGACGAGTCGCGCTTCTTCGAGGACAGTTCGCGCTGGCTGTACACCGCCATCACGCGGGCAAAGAAGAAGCTCATCATCGTGAGATAGGCGGTTTGGAAGTTGGCGCGCCCGCGCCGCACAAGAGGGGCGGCGCGGGCGCGCGGCGGGAATGGCCGCCGAAGGGATGCCCGGCGGGCGACGGACGGCCGACGGCCGATAAGAAAGGAGAGCAAAATGAAGTTTCCGTATCAAAGAGTGCTCGTTTTGGGGAACGGAGGCGCGGGGAAGTCGACTTTCGCGCGGGCGATGGGGGAACGGTTTTCTCTGCCCGTCGTCCATCTCGATCGGATCTGGTGGCTGCCGGGATGGGTGAACCGCAGCCGCGAGGAATTCGATGCGCTCCTCGCACGCGAACTGGATACGCCCGCGTGGGTGATGGACGGCAACTACGAGCGCACTCTTTCTTGGCGTTTGTGCTATGCCGAGGCGGCGGTGTTTCTGGATCTTTCCGCCGAGGAATGCCTCAAAAGCGTGCGGGCGCGCGCCGAGGAGTACCGCGGCAGGACGCGCCCCGATATGACGGAGGGCTGCGAGGAGCGGCTCGACGACGAATTTAAGACGTGGATCGAGACGTATGCGGACGAGACGCGCGGCAAGGTGCTCCGCGCCGTGCAAGCGTCGGGAGTGCCGCTCTTTGTCTTCCCTTCGCGCGGGGAGGCTTGGGCATGGCTGGAAAGTTTTGAGGCGCAATGACATTTGAAAGGAAAACAGGAAGCGGCGGCGCGCCCGAGAGGGCGCGCCGCCGCGTATTTTTTGTATATCCTATTCTTCTGTCGGCGGGAGTGCGGGCGGAAGTTCTGCCGTTTCGGCTGCCTCATTCGCGGGCGCTGTCTTTGCCGTCTCGGGCTCTGCCGCCATGTCTGTCTCTGTCGTCTCCGCTGCGGGCGGGGCGGGCGTAGCTTCGGGTGCGCTTTTCAGCATCCTGCGCAGCGTGAAGATCATCGTGAGGAAGCTCGCAAGCCCTCCGATGAGGTTGGAGATCGGCTCGGCGATGAACACGCCGTTGACGCCGAGCGCGCCGATGCGGGGCAGCAGAAGGGTGAGCGGCACGACGATGATGATCTTGCGGAAGAGCGAAAAGAACACCGCCTGTTTCGCCTTGCCGAGCCCGACGAAGGTGCTCTGCCCCGTGAATTGGAACGCCATGAAGAAGAAGCCGAAGAAATACAGGTGCATGGCGGGAACGCCGAGATTAAGGAGCTCTCGATCCTCCACGAAGATGGAAAGGAGCGGGCGCGGGAACAGGAAGAGGATGAGCCACACGAGCGCCATGTAGACGATGCCGATGACCGCCGTGAACGCCATCGCGTTCCAGATGCGCCGATATTGCCCTGCGCCCAAGTTATAGCCGATGACGGGCTGCGAAGCGTTCGTCAGTCCCTGGATGGGCAGGGAGACGACGTCGCGCAGGGAGTTGAGCGCCGTCATGATGCCGATATACATATCGCCGAGCATGACGCCGCCCACGCTCTTCAAGGTCGCGTTGCAGGCGATCTGCACGGCTCCGTTGGAGGCGTTCATCACAAAGCCCGTCGTGCCGAGCGCGATGATGCTTTTGAGGATCCGCGCTTCGGGCTTGAAATATTGTTTTTTAAGGCGGAGCGTCGTCTTCTTCCCGCAGAGGAAGAGCAGCACCCACGCCGCCGAGACTGCCTGCGAGAGGACGGTCGCGATGGCGGCGCCCTTGACGCCGAGCCCGAAGGTGAAGATGAAGAGGGGGTCGAGCGCGATGTTGACGACCGCCCCCGCCGCCACCGTTATCATGCCGTACTTGGTGTAGCCCTGCACGTTGATGAAGCCGTTCATGCCCGTTGCGAGCATCACGAGCGGTGTGCCGATGAGATAGATGTTGAGGTATTCCGCGGCGTAGGGGTACGTTGCGTCGCTCGCGCCGAAGAGATAGAGGATGGGCTTCATGAGGGGATAGCACAGCGCCATCACGAGGAGGGAGCAGCCAAGCAGCGCCGTGAAGGTGTTGCCCATGATCTTTTCGGCGTGCGCCGTCTCGTGACGGCCCCTGTCGATGGAGCAGAGGGGCGCGCCGCCCGTGCCGAAGAGGTTGGTGAAGGCGAGCACGAGCGTCACGATGGGGAAGGTGAGTCCCAGCCCCGTGAAGGCGTTCGCGGAATCTTCGGGGAGATGCCCGATGTAGATGCGGTCGACAAGGTTGTAGAGCATCTGCACGAGCATGGCAACGGTCATCGGCACGGCGAGCCGCACGATGTGTTTTTTGACGCTTCCCTGTGAGAAGTCGTTTTTGATATCGTCGGATATGTTCATGGTCTGAATTTGCGTGGCGGAGCGCCGTCATGAGTGATGCGGTGGAGAGAAGCGTCTTTTTCGGATATCTCACTTTTTATCATGAGGCGACTCCCTCAGTCGCGTCGGAGCAAGGCAAACTTCGCCAGCCCCTCCTTAGGTCGGGGCAGGGCTTTGATGCCTGCTCCTCCTTTTCCCACAAATCTTTTGCTTCGCAAAATCTTTGCGGGAGCCCTATTACTCCCTCCGCCGCGTCGCCAACATAAATGTTGGACAACGCGCCACCTCCCCGAAGAGGAGGCTAAAATGAGGAATCTTTTCCAAAAATAACTTCCGCGAGGAGGGTTCCCCTCCGCTGCGGGACTCAATTTGTACCCGCAGGGCATACATACCATACTTGGTACTTATTGTTCTTAGAATGACAATAACGTGGGCGGGAGGAAATGCGATTGGAATGCACAGCGCTCGCTCCTCGGTGCGAAGATTTCCCGAAGGGAAAGATTTGCGCCGAAACTCATTTCTTATACGCTCCTCTTGCGTGGAGGATCCAGAGAGATCGGTCGAGGGGGTCGACGCCCACGCGCCCGCGCGCTTCGCCCACGCCCTCGGGGCAGGGATAATATCCTTTGAGTTTCAAAAGGAACGCCGCCCTGCCGCCCGAAAGCGAGGCGGCAAGCTCGTTGAGCCCGAACGTCTCGCCCGCAGGGATGTCGGCTTCCAGCGAAAATGCGCCGCCTTCCACGACGGGGGGATCGAGAACGGCGCGGCGCTCCCTGAGCGCCGAAAGGAGCTTTCCCATCGCCTGTTCGGGCGCGGTGAGGGAAAGGCGCAGGACGGGCTCTAAAAGCACGCTCCCCGCATTGCGGAGGCCGTCGTGGATGCCCATCGGGGTCGCGACGAAAAAGTCGAGAGGATGGGTGTGCTGCGGGTGGTCTTCGCCGTCGACAAGCGTCACTTTGAGGTCGGTCACCTTCCAGCCCAGCCGCCCCTGCTCCAAAGCGCGCGGCACCGAGACGCGGACGTGCTCCTGATAGCGATAGGCGATCTTTTTTTCCGAACACACGCTCTCATAGACGAGCCCGCTGCCGGGAGGAAGCGGTTCGAGATAAAACTTGACGACCGCCCAGCAGGGCTTTGGCATGGTGTAGCATTCGAAGCCCCATGCGGGGCGGGCGATCGTTTCGCGGTAGACGACGGAGGGCGCGCCGATCGCGGCGTTGAGCCGGAAGCGTTCGAGAAGGGTGTCTTTTAAGACTTCCGCCTGCACCGAGCCTGCGATCGCAACGCTCAAATGCCGCTTTTCGGGCACCCATTCGAGGGCGAGCGAAGGCCATTCGTCGGAAAGTTCTTCGAGCGCCGCTTTGAGGGCGGGGAGTTTGTCGGGCTCTGCCGTCACCTGTACGCGGAGATAGGCTTCGGGAACGGTATAGAAGACGGGCGGGGGCGCGCCTAAGAAGTCGCCCGCGCGCACGTCGGAAAGCCCCGCGACGGCGCCCGTTTCGCCGTCGCGGAGGAGGTCGGTATCTTCATATTTTCCGCCGCGGATGCGCTTTAACTGCCCCGCTTTGAATAAGCTGCCCGTGCGGGCGTTTTCCACTTCCTGCCGCACCGAAAGCGTGCCGCCGAAGAGGCGGATGTGGGCGAGTTTCCCGAGGTTCGGGCGGTGTTCCACCTGATAGACGAAGGCGGAGAAGGGGGCGTCTTCGTGACGCTGAAAGGAGAAATACGACGTGAGGACGAACAGGAGCTCTCTGACGCCCGCGCCCGTGCGCGCGCTGCCGTAAAGGAGAGGAACGATCTTGCCTTCGGAACATGCCTGCGTGAGGGCGGATCTGAGCCGCTCTTCGGAGAGCGTACCCGCAAGATAGCCCTCGAGCAGGGCTTCGTCGGAAAGGGCGGTCACGGCGTCCTCTTCGAACGCGGGGGAGGGGAGCGAGGCGGGCGTGTTACAGGAAAGCACTTCGCGCCCGATGCGGGAAAGCAGCGCCGCGGTGACGGCGGAAGGATCGGGCTCTAAGTCGCACTTGTTCACGAAGACGGCGAAGGGCAGGCGGCGCGCCTCGAGCATGGACAAAAGGAGCTCGGTCTGCGCTTCCACGCCGTCGCGCGCGGAGACGACGAGGACGGCGGCGTCGATGGCTGCCATCGCGAGCTCGGTCTCTTCGGAAAGATCGGCGTGCCCCGGGGTGTCGATGAGGTCGATCGCGGTGCCGTTGTATGCAAATGTGACGGTCGCGTCGCGCACGGAGATGCCGCGGGCGCGTTCGATGGCTAAAAAGTCGGTGGCGGCGGTGCCGCTGTCCACGCTGCCTTCCCGCCGCAGGACGCCGCCCTCCACGAGGATGCGTTCGGAAAGCGTCGTCTTGCCCGCGTCGATGTGCGCGAAGATCCCGATGTTGAGCGTCTTCATGCGTGTATTGTAACACGGACGGGGGAGAATGTCAAGAACGGGCGGGACTCCTTCCGCTGCGCGCCCTTTTGCTGCTTCGGCCATAGCGCCGAGCTTAACAACCCCTCCGCCGCGCGTGGTGGAGAGAAGCGCTTTTATCGGATATCTCACTTTTTATAATAAGGCGACTCCCTCAGTCTCGCTTCGCTCGACAGCTCCCTCAGGGAAGGAGCCAAGAGGGCGCCTATCATGAGGAGATGCCTTGTGGCGGTGATGCGGGGCAGGAAGAAGGGAAATTTGCAAAAAACCCTTTACACGGGGGCGATTTTGGTATATAATAAGAAAGAGTGAATTCTGCAAAGGAGGTGGTGCGGATGCAGATCGTCTACGAGCATTGGAAGTATATCGTCAAGCACATTTGGTTCATCTTGCCCTTTGCCGTCATCCCCGCGCTCTTTCTCTCCCTTTCCATGGACTTTTCCGCCATCGAGGCGTTCTGGCGGGGGCTCTTTTCGGGAGACTTCGTCACCGACTGGTTTGAAATTTTCTGCGCATGGAGCCTCTTCGGCTTCGGCAGCGTGCTCGATATCATCTATGCCGTCTGCGGCATCGTATGTACGCTCGTCTTCATGTCGCTCATTCTGGCGTTCGTCGAAAAGCATATGCGCATCGGCAAGCGCACGTTGAGCGGCATCCTCTCGCAGCTCAGCGGCGTCTTCCCGCCCGTCTTAGGCATGATGCTCGTCATCTTTTTCTTTTACGAGGTGTGGGCGCTCGTCCTTTCCGCCATGCTCTATTCCATCGTTTCGGTCGGGTCTGCGGGCGGGATCATCGCGCTTTCGCTGCTCGTCGTCCTCTTCTTCCTGGCGGTGCTGCTGTATCTCATCTCGCTCGTCTATCTCTGCCTTCCGTGCATGCAGATGACGGGGCTCGGGCCCTTCCAGTCGCTGCTTTATTCCTACCGCCTGATGGTGGGCGTGCGCGGAAAGCTGCTTTTATCCCTCCTCATGTCCTTCGCGCCCGCGGGGCTCATCGTGTGGGGGGCGTCCTTCCTGCCCGAGGCGGCATCCGTCCTCATCTGCCTCGTGCTCTTCACCTTCCTCTTCATGAGCTACTGCGTCCGTATGGAGACCTTCTACTTCGAGACGGACAAGCTCGATCGGGAAGACCTTCTTTTAAGTTACAGGGAGCTTTGATATGGCGATCAGACGTGCGTTCCGGCTGTTGACCGACAACTTTACCAATGTCTTTAAGCTGCTTTTGTACCGTCTCGTGATGGGAGCGCTCTTTATCGGGCTTTCCTATTTTATCCTCGATCTGGGATTGAGGAGCCTCCTCGAGGGCGAGGAGATGAAGGAAGTCGTCACGATGGCGGGCAAGTTCTTCGAGGCGCTCTTTTCGGGCGATACAAGTTATCTTGCCTCCTTCGAAGAAAATTTCCGCGCGGCGCTCACGGCGCTCGGCACCGCTTTCTTCGCCGATATCGGCTCGGTCATCGGCTCCTTTGTGGGCGTTGTCATGCTCTATCTTATCTTCCGCTTTTTGAACGGCATGGCGACCTTCGGCATGATGGGCATCTCTTACGACAGGATGTCCGCTTTCGGGAGGACGAGCTTTTCGGCGGCATTCTTTGAAAATCTGGGCAGGGCGGTGCGCTATCACCTCCTGTATGTGCCGCTCTCCTTCATTTACGACGTGCTCGCGCTCGTTCTCTGCTGGTTTTTCTTCTTCTATACCCCTTCGCTGGCGGGGGAGGGAACGAGCGTTGCGGGAGCGTTCGTCGGGCTTTCGCTCACCGTCGCCGTCTATATCGTTCTGCAGGCGCTCAAGCTGACGTTCATCTCCTCCTGGATGCCCTATGCCGTGGAACATAGGAAGGTCCTTGCGGGGCTTCGCGACAGTTTCACGCTGAAGGGCAAATTTTTGCGCCGCTTCGTGAGCTATCTCATTTCCGTCTATCTCATGGTCGTCATCAACGCCGTGTGCGGGTTCTGCACGCTGGGGAGCTTCCTCCTCATCACGCTGCCCGCAAGCGCGCTCTATCTTCTGTGGCTGCAGCTCGTTCTGTATTATCACGAGAACGGCCGCAAGTACTACCTCCACGCGCGCAAAGTGGTGGGGGATGCCGAGGATATGCCTGTCGAGAGCGAGATCGACCTCGACCTCGAGAGCTGAAAAAGTCAATTTTATAGCGGGGAATCAACGGCGCGCACCGCGCGCCGAATCAAGGAGTATATTATGAGTTACAGGGAAAATTATCAGAGCTGGCTGAATGACGCGCGCCTTCCCGAGGCGTGCAGGGAAGAACTGCTTGCCATCAAGGATGACGAGAAGGCGATCGAGTACCGCTTCGGCGGCGAGCTCGAGTTCGGCACCGCGGGCATGCGCGGCATCATCGGCTGCGGCATGAACATGATGAACGTCTTCACCGTCATGCGCGCGACGCAGGGGCTTTCCATGTATATCAAGACGCTTTCGTCCGAAGAACAGGCGCGCGGCGTCGTCATCTCTTACGATACGAGAAGGAACAGCCGCCTCTTTGCCGAGAAGGCGGCTTCCGTCCTTGCAAAGAACGGCATCAAAGCCTATCTGTTCGACGACGTGCATCCCGTGCCCATGCTCTCGTATGCCGTCAGGTACTTAAAGACCATCGCGGGCATCATGATCACGGCGTCGCACAATCCCAAGGAATACAACGGCTATAAGGTCTACGGCGAGGACGGTGCGCAGATGTCCCCCGAGGCGACCGCCATCGTCGTCAAATACATCGAAGAGATCAAAGACTATCTCTCCGTCACGGGGGACGACAAGAGCCCGCTCATTGAGAGCGTTCCCAAGGAAGTGGACGAGACATATATTCAGGAACTTTCCAAGCTCACCCTCTCCAAAGAGGCGGTCGAGAAGTGCGGGAAGGACTTGAAGCTCGTCTACACCCCCGTCCACGGCAGCGGCTATGTGCCCGTCATGACCATTCTGAAGAAGCTGGGCATCAACGTGACCGTCGTCGAGGAACAGACCGTCAAGGATACCGAATTTTCCACCGTCAAGGTGCCCAACCCCGAGTTCAAGGAGACGCTCTCGATGGGCATCGACCTTGCGAATAAGATCGATGCGGATGTCGTGTTCGGCACCGATCCCGACTCCGATCGCCTCGGTGTCGCCGTCAAGAACGACAAGGGCGAGTTCATCGCGCTTTCGGGCAACCAGGTGGGCATTCTGCTGCTCGACTATATCCTCACCCGCCTGAAAGAGGAGAACGCGCTGCCTAAGAACGCCGCCGTCGTCAAGTCCTTCGTTTCGACGGGCATGGCGAAGGCGATCTGCGATGATTTCGGCGTCGCCATGTTCGAAACGCCCGTCGGCTTCAAGTTCATCGGCGAAAAGATCAAGCAGTGGGAACAGGACGGCTCGCACACCTATGTGTTCGGGTTCGAGGAATCGTGCGGGTATCTGCGCGGCACCCATGCGCGCGACAAGGACGCCGTCGTCGCTTCCATGCTCTGCGCCGAGATGGTCTGCTATTACACCTACATCGGCAAGACGGTCTGGGGCAGATTGCAGGAAATTTACGCAAAATACGGCTTCGTGCTCGATAAGAACATCTCCATCCAGTATTCGGGTCTCAACGCCATGAAGGAGATGAACGCCGTCGTCGACGCGCTCAAGACGCACAAGGTCGCAAGCTTCGGCTCGCTCGAAGTGGAGGCAGTGCGCGATTATTCTTCCTCCGTCCGCCGCGACAGGGAGGGGAAGGAGTCGCACATCGACATCCCCAAGTGCAACTGCGTCTACTACGAACTTCAGGGCGGTTCCTTCGTCTGCGTGCGTCCTTCGGGCACCGAGCCCAAGCTCAAGATCTATTACTCCATCCGCGCCAAGGACGAGGCGGCGGCAGAGGCGGAGTTGGAAAAATGCAAGGCTTCCGTCGAAGCGCTGCTTGCAAGCGTGAAATGACATTTGATTTCCGGGCGCCGCCCGCGGCTCAAAGCCGCGGGCGGCGCTTTTGTTCTGCCCGAGGCGTTCCTGCCCGCCTCGGGCGCCATATTTTTCCTTGACGGGGCGCTTTGGGGGATGCCTGCGCGCAATATGGTTTAGATTTGTCTAAAATGTTCTTGATTTGATTGACAAGGCGTGCGGGATTTGTTATCATTTGTTATAATAAAGACAGGCGATCGTCGGGGGGCGCGGGGAGCGTCCGCCGCGGGAGGAGGGCTATGATCTATCTCAAAGATTTCAGACAGGGGAGGCTTTTGTATGAGGCGCTCGATTCGGATATCCGTCTCGGCATCCTCAACGAGCTGCTGCAGAAGGGGGAGCTCAACCTCGCCTATTTTGCGAAGGCATTCAACGTCTCCAACGGGGCGATCACGGCGCACATCAAAAAGCTCTACGAGGCGGGGCTCATCGAGATCACGACCTCTTCGGGGAAGCGCGGCACGCAGAAGATCTGCCGCCTCGCCGCCGATAAGATCGTCATCGATTTCGTCAACGAGGTGCAGGCGGAAGGCAGGGTGGAGAGCGCGCATATCGACATCGGCCACTATGTGAGTTACGACATCCACCCGACCTGCGGGCTCGGCACGTCCGAAAAAGCCATCGGCCGTTTCGACGACCCGTGCTGCTTTTCCTATCCCGAGCGCATCAAGGCGGGCATTCTGTGGTTCGCGTGGGGGCATGTGGAGTACCTCATCCCCAATTATCTGACGCCCGAGTCCGAGCTCCTCGAACTGCAGTTTTCCATGGAGCTTGCGAGCGAGGCGCCCGGCTATGCCGCGTACTATCCGAGCGACATCTACTTTGCCGTCAACGGGCACGAGCTGGGGT
This sequence comes from uncultured Clostridia bacterium, assembly GCA_944376295.1. Taxonomy (GTDB): domain Bacteria; phylum Bacillota; class Clostridia; order Christensenellales; family Borkfalkiaceae; genus Gallimonas. The sequence goes on along the minus strand of CALWCE010000001.1, from coordinate 223,297 downwards.
ATTTCAAGAGCCGCGGCGAGTACAACGACCGCCCGGGCAACTGTAACCCCGCCTGGTGGAGCGGGAACCTCGGCCAGTACGGCAAGAAGGTGCTCGTCGTCGTCAACCGCAAGGGGAGCTACATCTGCGGGCTCAAAGTCTCCGAAACGACGCTCGACGACCTCGACTTAAAGGCGGGCGATCAGATCCGCTTCCGCATCTTTGTTCCCGAAGACGCCGTGCACCGCGGGGGCGTGACCCTCTTCGGCCGCGGGTTCGGAGATTATGATGAGGGGATCGTGTGCAATTTCGTCTGCAAATAGTTCGAGGAAATGTATGCGGCGAAATACTTTGTCGAGCTTGCGTTTTGCCTTGGTCATTTACGCATAGTAAACTCCCTGCGGCAAAGCCGCGCTCTCCTCGTCTTTCTTGCATCTCTTTCCTCTCACTTCGCTTTCACTGGCTTTGAGAGCATCCAAACTTCGCGTTCATTGGCGCTGGCGGTTGATGGATAAGACTCCTTCCGTCTGCTCCGCAGACACCGTCTCGCGCGGTAGAGACCGCGCTTCGGTCAGGAAATGGCACGCTCCATGTGCCATTTCCAAGCTCGAAAGCGGTCAAAGCCCCACCTCGTCGCGGCAAGGCGTTTTGGTCTGCGGCGCGCTTCGTTTGCCGCATGACCTTATATGCCTGCCGCTCCTCTTCCCACAAAACTCGCGTAGCGAGTTTTGTGGGAACCCTGAAAGACAAGAAAGCGCTTTCTCGCCCTCAAACTCACCCCAAAAAAAGACGCAGTATTTTTTTGGGGACCCCGAGGAGGGAGGCAAGGGAGAGGCGGGTCCCCCACTTAAAATAAGGTATTTCAGGTGATCGTATGGATATTTCTGCACTTTCTGCAAGGTTTCATGTCAATGCGGAGCGCGCCGTAAACGGGGCGTTCCCCGTCTTTGAAGGGCGCGTGAAGGAGAAGCGCGTGCTGCTCGTCTCGGACGCCGTTACGCGCTGTTTTGCAGAACCTCTGCTCGCTTCTTTTCAAGCAAGCGGCGTTCAGGCTTCGCTCTTTTCCCTTCCCGAAGAGGAGCCCGTCGCCGATGAGGAGACGGTCGCCCGCGTGATGGCGGCGGGGGAAGGATATGACTATCTCCTCGCCGTGGGGTCGGGCACCCTGAACGATCTTTGCAAGCGCGCGGGCTTTCTTCTCCACAAGGAGAGCGGCGTGTATGCGACGGCGCCCTCGATGGACGGCTATACGTCGGGCGTTACGCCCCTCATCGAAAAGGGGTTCAAGATCACGCGCGACGCGCAGACGGCTTCCGACGTTCTGATGGACTTTTCCGTTCTCAAAGCGGCGCCCTCCGTCATGATCGGCGCGGGCGTGGGGGATATCCTCGCCAAATATTGCTGCCTCACCGACTGGCGCATCTCGCGCGATCTCAAGGGCGAGAAGTACAACGAGGAAGCCGCTTCCCTCATGTATAACGCCGTGCGCGCCTCCAACGACAGCCTGCCCGCCCTGTTCGCGGGGAAGGAAGAGGGCGTGGAAAAGCTCATGGAAGCGCTGCTCATCTCGGGCTATGCGATGGTCATTGCAGGCAGTTCCCGCCCCGCTTCGGGCGCGGAACACCACATGAGCCACTTCCTCGAAATGGACTTTCTGCGCCGCGGCGAGCGCATTCCCCTGCACGGCATCAAAGTGGGGCTGGGGACGGCGGTCTCGCTCTATCTCTATCATACCCTCGGCAGCCGCGCCGATTTCAAGGGGAAGGACGTTGTCCTCAAAGAGGCGGAAGGGCTGCCTTCCTCTGAATTCGTGCTCGACACCTTAGGCAAACTCGGCTGCCCTACGCGCTTTTCCGAATTGGGCGTTTCCCGCGAGACGGTGCGCACCATGTTCTTCGAGGCGTACAAGATCCGCGACCGCTTCACCATCCTCGCCCTCTACAACGAGGAAGGGCTGATGAAGGATACCGCGGAGGAGCTTTTGGAGAAATTCTACTGATGCAGGCGGGCATTTCGACTGCGACGCTGTTTTTGCGCCGCAACAACGAGGACGCGCTCGCCCTCTTTTCGGAGTGGGGCGTGCCCGTCTGCGAGGTGTTTTTAACTTCCTTCTGCGAGTACGAACCTTCCTTTGCGCGGCTGTGCGCCGAGAAAAAGGGGGCGGTGAAGGCGCATTCCGTGCATGTTCTCAACACGCAGTTCGAACCGCAGCTGTATGCCGAGCATCCGCGCGTCGTGGGGGACGCCTTTTCCCTCCTTTCCCGCACGTTGGAGTGCGCGAACATCCTCGGGGCAAAGCATTACACCTTCCATGGAGTGGCGCGCATCAAGCGCACCTACCGCGAAAATCTCGTGCGTTCGGGGAAGCAGACGCAGAAGATCGCAAAAGTGTGCGAAAAGTCCGGCGTTTCGCTGTGCTATGAGAACGTGGAGTGGGCGCTGTATAACCGCCCGGGCGTCTTTTCCGTTCTGAAAGAATACTGTCCCACTCTTCGCGGGGTGCTCGATCTCAAGCAGGCGCGCATCACGGGATACGACTACTTTGACTATCTGAAGGAGATGGGCGCTTCCCTTTCCCACGTCCATGTGAGCGATATCACGGCGGAGGGCATACTGTGCCTGCCGGGGCGGGGCGTCACCGATTTTCCGCTGCTTTTGAAGCGGCTTCGCGACGTCGGCTTCGACGGGCCGCTCCTCATCGAAAACTATTCGGGCGACTTCGGGGAAGAGGACGAGCTCAAAGCTTCCTTCGAGTGGCTTTCCGATACCATCGAACACAGCAAATAAGGAGACATATGCTGCAAGTCAGAGATCTTACCAAACGATATACGACCAAAGGAGAGACGGTCGGGGCGCTCGATCATGTGTCTCTCGATTTCCCCGAGACGGGCATGGTGTTTTTGCTCGGGAGGTCGGGGAGCGGCAAATCGACGCTCCTGAACCTTGCGGGCGGGCTGGATGTTCCCGACGAGGGCGAGATCGTCGTCAAGGGCAAGTCTTCGAAGGACTTCACGGGGAGCGACTTCGATTCCTACCGCAACACTTACGTCGGGTTCATCTTTCAGGAATACAATATTTTAAATGAACTGACGGTGGGGGAGAACGTCGCCCTCGCGCTCGAACTGCAGGGAAAACCCCGCGACAAGGCGCGCATCGACGAGCTTTTATCCATGGTCGACATGCAGGGATATGCCGACCGCAGGCCCAACACGCTCTCGGGCGGGCAGAAACAGCGCGTCGCCATCGCGCGGGCGCTCGTCAAGGAGCCCGAGATCATCATGGCGGACGAGCCCACGGGTGCGCTCGATTCCGCGACGGGCGCGCAGGTGTTCGATACCCTCAAAAAGCTCTCCCGCGAAAAACTCGTCGTCGTCGTTTCGCATGACAGAGATTTTGCCGAAACGTACGGCGACCGCATCATCGAGCTCAAGGACGGGAAAGCCATTTCCGACGTGACGCGTTCGGGGGAGGGGAAGGAGGCGAAGAACGTCGTCGAGGCGGGACCGAAGCGGCTGACCGTTGCAAGCGGCGCGGCGATGAGCAGAGAGGACGAGGAGCGCGTCATCGCCTTCCTGCGCGCGAACAAGGGGAGCATCGTGCTTTCCGCAGAAAAGGAGGACGCCGCAGAAGAGCGGCGGGAGGCGGGAACGTTTTCTCCCACGGACGCACATCCCCGTCCCCTTGAGGAGGATACCGCCTCCTTCCTGCCTTCCCGCTTCCCCGCGCGCTATGCCTTCAAGATGGGCATCGCAGGGCTTCGGATAAAACCCCTGCGCCTCATCGTGACGACCCTCCTTGCCGCCATCGCCTTCCTCGTCTTCGGGGTCTTTTCGACGATGATCACCTATTCGCCCAGGCAGATGGGGATCTCGGGGCTTTCCGACTCTCCCTATGGCGCCGCCGTCCTGCAAAAGAAACTCATTGCGCACGGCACGGGCAAGGACGGGGAGGAGACCGTCTCCGTCATGCCGTCGGGAACGGCGGTGTGCAACTTTGTCGAGGAAGACGTCGCCGCCCTCCGCGAGGAGAGCGGGATCGCGTTCATCCCCGTCTATAACTACGGGGCGGCGAATCTCAGCCTGAGCGCGTCGCACGGGCATCCCGACGCCGACGTCTATCATTACAGCAACTATTACTATTCCATCAACGTCCTGTCGGGCTTCGCGGACGTCTCCTATTTCCCGGAGACGGGATTTTCCCTCCTTGCGGGAGAGTATCCCTCCGACCCTTCGGAAGGGCTCATCTCCCTGGCGGTCTTTGAGGGGTTCCGGAACTTCGGGTACCGCCCCGAGGCTTCGGCGGACTCCGAGGCGGTCAACTCTTACGAGGATATCATCGGGAAAGCGGTGAGCGTGACCTATATGACGAGGCAGTACACCTTCCGCGTCGTTGGCGTCTTCGACGCGGGCGAGGACTTTTCCGCCTATGACGCCCTGAAGGGGAACGAATTGGAAACGGAGGAGAAGAACGAGCTCACGGCGGCGCTCAAAGAGCACTTCCTTCGTTCCATGTCTTCCGTGGTGTTCGTGTCGGACGAGTTCTACGAGCGGTACGGCGGCGGATATTCCGATCAGGTCATCCGCAGCTATCATTCCCTCATGAACGAGATCTCTTACTCTGGGAAGACGACTGCCTATCGGGAAGAGTCGGAGAGCATGAGGCGGTATCAGCTCCTCATGGCGCCTCTCGGCACGGAGCGTTCCGCCCGTGCGAATGCGCTCTTTGCCTACTACGGGCGCACGGACGGCGAGCGGGATATCGCCTATCTGCTTCCCTATGACTATCTGGAGAGCATCGACGACGGGCAGGAGATCTATGAGCTCATCTTCCCCGTCATCGGGTCGGCGGCGGGCGTCCTCGCCGTGTTCGCGGCGCTGCTCCTTTTTAGCTTCATTTCGGCGAGCATCAACGCCAAGAAGAAGGATATCGGCATCCTGCGGGCGGTGGGGGCGCGCGGCATCGACGTGTTCAAGATCTTTATCGTCGAGGGCATCGCCGTCACGCTCCTGTGCCTTGTGCTGGGCGTCGCGGGGAGCGTCGCTGCGTGCGCGGTCACCAACGGCATCCTCATTTCGGAGGGCGTGCTCTCCTATCCGTTCTTCCTGTTCGGGTGGCAGAACGCGCTCATCCTCTTCGGCATTGCCGCCGTTACGGCGCTCGTCGCGACGGGCATCCCGGTCGCGGTCTTCTCGCGGAAGAAGCCCGTCGAAGCCATCCGTTCTATCTGAAAAAAGGACGCAAAATGTGCTTTCTCGCGCTTGAAAAAAATTGACAAGCGGGGGAAAGTCTGCTATAATGGGCAGGCAACTTGAAAAAAGGGCAAATAAGTGCTGCGGCGAAGGAGGGTTGAATAGGATGTCTACCATCAGAGTCGGCGATAACGAGAATCTCGAGAATGCGCTGCGCCGTTTTAAGAGAAAGTGCTCCCGCGACGGCATCATCGGGGATCTCCGCAAGAAGGAGTTCTACGAAAAGCCTTCCGTGAAGAAGAGAAAGAAGGCGGAAGCAGCCAGAAAGAGAAGCAGAAACTAAGGATAAGAACCGTAACGGAAGTTACGGTTTTTTTCTTGCGGAAAATGTCGAAATCGGGAGAATAATAGCGAAACGGAGTATAAAAACATGGAGCGGACGTTGAAATCGCTTGCAAAAGAGGCAAAAGCGCGCATGAAGCAGGGGTTCTGGAGACAGTGCGAGGAGGAACTTGACGCGCATTTGAAGGACGCACGCGAGCAGGGGATCAGCGAAAGCAGGATGGAACGCTACTTCAAGGGCAAGGTCGCGGGGCATATCAAGGGCGAGGCGCCCGACGAGTTTTATCTCAAAGTCAAGAAACTCCTCCTCGAAGAGGGGGAAGTTTCCGACGCCATCGGGCGGCTCACCGACAAGGAGTATTACGCGACGCTCTCCTATGCCGAAAAGCAGCGCTATACGCTGGAGCTTTCGGAAAAGTACCTAAAAGCGTTGGAGCGCTTCAAGCGGGAGGAGCAGTTCGAACGAAGAAAGCAAAGTAAACCGCAGGGCTGAGCCTTTGCGGGGGGGCGGGCGGCTTGTATGGGCGGCGCGGCGTGGGCGGCGCGAAGATAGGACGGCGGCGGGTGAGCTGCGTCCAATCGCTTGTCGAAACGCGGCGGATATGATATAATATCCTCCATGAACGTTTTGGACTTGAACGAAGAACAACGGCTGCCCGTCGAGACGACGGAGGGTGCCGTTCTGGTGCTTGCGGGGGCGGGCAGCGGCAAGACGCGCGTTTTGACGGCGCGCATCGCCCACCTCGTGGGGGATATGGGCGTGCCGCCCGAGAATATCCTTGCCATCACCTTCACCAACAAGGCGGCGAACGAGATGAAAGAGCGCCTTTCCGCCATCGCCGATACGCGGCGGATGTGGGTGAGCACCATCCACTCCATGTGCGTGCGCATCCTGAGGATGTACGCCGAGCGCAGGGGGCTCACGCAGAACTTTTCCATCTATTCCGAGCAGGAGCGCTCCGCCGTCATCAAACAGGCCTTCAAGGAGCTGAACTTCGAAGAGGACAGCCTCTTGAAGAGCATCAAGTGGCATATCTCCAACGCCAAGATGCTGGGGCTCTCGCCTTCGGAATACGCCGCGCAGCACCGCGCGGAGCGCAACGTCGAAGAGGCGGTGAAGGTCTACGAAAAGTACGCTAAGCACTTGAAGCAGAACAACGCGCTCGACTTTGACGACCTCCTCTCCGAAGCGCGCGCGCTGCTCGCTTCCGATGGGGAGGCGCGGGAATACCTTGCGGGCAAGTTCCGCTATATCCACGTCGACGAATTTCAGGATACCAACGCCGTGCAGTTCGACATCGTCAAGATGCTCGCGAGCGAGCACGGGAACCTCTTCGTGGTGGGCGACGACGATCAGTCCATCTACGGCTGGCGGGGAGCGCAGATCGAAAACATCCTGCACTTCGAGCGCACTTACCCGAACGCGAAGACCTTCAAATTGCAGCAGAATTACCGTTCGACGAAAGCCATCCTTTCGCTCGCAAACGCCTCCATTGCGCACAACCTCAACCGCAAGGGCAAGAAGCTGTGGACGGAGAACGAGGAAGGGGATAAGCCCGTGTGGTACGAATCGGACGAGGAGACGGGCGAGGCGCTGTATGCGGCGCGGCTCATCGCGGAACTCAGGCGCGGGGGCTACAAGCTCTCCGATTTTGCCGTGCTCATGCGCATCAACGCGCTCACGCGCTCCTTCGAGCAGGAATTCACCAAGTACGGCATCTCCTACAAGGTGTTCGGCGGCTTCCGTTTCTTCGAGCGCAAGGAGATCAAGGACGCGCTCGCCTACCTGCGCCTCATTTCCAACCCGTTCGACAGCGAGGCCCTTTCGCGCATCATCAACGTGCCGCGGCGGGGCATCGGCGAAAAGACGATGGAGACGCTGCGCGCCTATGCGGAAAGAGAGGAGCTCTCCCTCTACGACGCCGTTCTCGACTGCGATCTTCTCCCCCTCGGCGAGGCGGTGAAAAATAAGCTCCGCGCCTTCGGGAAGTATATCAAAGACCTCGTCATCTTAGCGCAGGAAGCGCCCGTCAACGATCTGTGCAATACCCTGATGGAAACTTCGGGCATGAAGGAGATGTATCTCGACGGCACGGACGAAGGGGCGGCGAAGCGGGCGAATTTGGACGAATTCTTAAATTCCGTCGAAGAGTTCGTGCGCCTCAACCCCGAGGCGACGCTCTCCGACTACTTGCAGCAGATCACCCTCTATTCGGACACCGACGAGATGGACGAGGACGACTATGTGACCATCGCCACCATCCACGCCGTCAAGGGGCTGGAGTTCCGCTGCGTGTTCTTGTGCGGGCTCGAAGAGAACATCATGCCCACCTCGCGCGCGCAGGACGATCCCGCCGCGCTCGAAGAGGAGAGGCGGCTCATGTATGTCGCCATCACGCGGGCGCGGGAAAAGCTGTGGCTCACGCGCAGCCGCTCGCGCTATCTCTACGGCAAACGCGAGCCCACCGTGCGCTCGGAATTTATCGACGAGCTCAAAGACGAGCTGGGCATCGAGGACGTCAAGGCGCGCTATTCGGGCGACTACGGCGACTATGGCGAAGGCTACGGCTATGGCTCTTACGGCGCGGGCGGCGGTTACGGCGCGCGGCGCTCGTCGGGGTACGGCTCTTACGGCGGCTACGGCGGCTACGGCAATTCCGCGCCGAGGCGGGTGGGGCGCGCTTCCGATGAAGACGAGGGCGCTTACCGCACCTTCGGCAGCGGCAGCAGGCCGCAAAGGAGCGCCGCAAAGAGCGTTCCTTCCGCCCCCAAGGAGCCCGTGCGCTTCGGCAACGTGGGCGTCCGTCCCGCTCCTGCGGGGACGGGGAGCGCGGCAAACACTACGAAGGCAGGCGCCGATCTTTCGCGCTTTCAAGAGGGCGCGCGGGTGCGCCATCCCCGCTTCGGCGACGGCGTCATCACGGGCGTGCGCGGCGCGGGCGGCAACCTCATCGTCACCGTCCGCTTCGAGAAGGCGGGGAATAAGGATCTGGCGGCGGCGCTGGCGCCTCTCGAAGTCCTCCTTTGAAAAGGGTCTGCGGCGCAATACTTTGTCGAGCTTGCGTTTTGCCTTGGTCACTTACGCCCTGTAAGCTCCCTGCGGCAAAGCCGCGCTCTCCTCGTCTTGCTTGCATCTCCTTTCCAAAGGTTCGCTTGGGCGAAGGGGTGATGAGATACTATGTCGAGCTGCGGCAACCCTCGGTCACTTACTCGTCGGAGCAAGGCGTGACGGAAGGGTCGTTGCGCACACGCGGTTCCGGCATTTACAACCCTCCCGCCTCACTCCGTTCGGCACCCTCCCTTACACAGGGAGGGCAAAAAACAAGGTGACTCCCTCAGCCTGCTCCGCAGACAGCTCCCACAATTTATCTCAAAAAATACTGTGTCTTTTTTTGGGAGCCCTGAGAGGGCGCCTGAAATGAGGAATTGGAAAAAGATAAGGACGGTATCATGAACGAACGTATGAAGGAACTCGTCGGGATCCTCAACCGATGGGCATATGAATACTATGTGCTGGACGCGCCCTCGGTAGAGGACCGCGAGTACGACAGGCTCTACGACGAGCTTCGCGAGCTCGAGCGGACGACGGGCGTCGTGCTGCCCGATTCCCCCACGCGGCGGGTGGGCGGCGAGCCCCTCAAGGGCTTTGAACGGCACAAACACATCGCGCGGCTTTTCAGCCTCGATAAGGCGGTCTCGGAAGACGAGCTTGCCGCCTTCTTTACGCGCGTTCAGAAGGCGGCAAACCCGACCTACACCGTCGAATACAAGTTCGACGGGCTCACGATGTGCCTCACTTATAAAAACGGCGCCTTCGTGTGCGCCTCCACGCGCGGCAACGGCGTCGAGGGGGAGGACGTCACCGCGCAGGCGCTCACGCTGCACAGCTTCCCGCTTTCCGTTTCCTATAAAGGCACGCTCGAGGTGCGCGGCGAGGCGGTGATGCGGCTCTCCGTCCTCGAACAATACAACCGCGAGCACCCCGACGAGCCCCTGAAGAACGCCCGCAACGCGGCGGCGGGGGCGATCCGCAACCTCGACCCCAAACAGACGGCGCTCCGCCGCCCCGAGATCTTGTTTTACGACGTCAATTATCGGTCGGACGGTATGCCCGCCTCGCAGGAAGAGGCGATGGCGTTTTTGAAACAAGAGGGCTTTCAGACGTACCCTTTCTTCAAAGTGTGCAAAACTCCTGACGAGGTGCAGGAAGCCATCGACGAGATCGAGGTGGAGAGAAAAAAGATCGACGTCCTCACCGACGGCGCCGTCGTCAAGGTCAACGAGGAGCGCGTGCGCGAGGAGCTCGGCTACACCGATAAGTTCCCGCGCTGGGCGATCGCCTACAAGTTCGAAGCGGAGGAGGCGGAGACCACCGTTATGAACGTCTTCTGGCAGGTGGGGCGGACGGGCAAGCTCACCCCCCTTGCCGAAGTGGAGCCCGTGGAGCTTGCGGGCGCGACCGTGCGCCGCGCGACGCTCAACAACTACGGCGACCTTACGAAAAAGGACGTCAAAGTCAATTCCCGCGTGCTCATCCGCCGCTCCAACGAGGTCATCCCCGAAATTTTGGGGGCGGTCTCCCATACCGAGGGGAGCGTGCCCGTCGGAAAGCCGTCCGTCTGCCCCTACTGCGGCAGCCCCGTGCGCGAAGTAGGCGCGAATTTGTTCTGCTCCAACGAAGCCTGCCCGCCCCGCATCGTGCAGAAGCTCGCGCATTTCTGTTCCAAGAACGCGATGGACGTCGAAGGGCTCTCCGAACAGACGCTTTCCCTTTTGTTCGAAAAGCGGGGCGTGAAGAATTTTTCCGACCTCTATGCTCTCACCGAGGAGAGCTTCGAAGGGCTCGAAGGCTTCCGCGAGAAGAAGATCAGAAATTTACTCTCCGCCATCGAAAAGAGCAAGCATATCCCGCTCGACCGCTTCTTATATGCGCTCGGCATCGAGGGAATCGGTCGGGTGGCGGCGAGAGACCTCGCGGCATTCGGTTCGGTGGAAGCAGTCGCCGCCCGCACGAAGGAGGAGCTTCTTGCCCTCGAAAACGTGGGCGAAGTGACGGCGAACGCCATTTTAAGCTACTTTGCAAACGAGGAAAACCGCGCGGAACTTGCCCGCCTGAAGGGAGCGGGCGTTGCGCCCTACACCGAGCGGCGGGTGACGGAAGGGGCGTTTGCGGGGGAGAGCGTCGTTCTCACCGGCACGCTCTCTTCGATGGGCCGCACCGAGGCGCAGAAGCGCATCGAATCTCTCGGCGGCGTCTGCCAGAGCAGCGTCACCGCAAAGACGACGCTCGTCGTCGCGGGCGAAAAGGCGGGCAGCAAGCTTGACAAGGCGAAGAAGCTGGATATCCCCGTCATTTCGGAGGAAGAATTCCTGAAACGGTTGGGCTGAGGGCGCGCTCTGCCGCCCGAGACCGAGACGCCCCCGCCGCGCGCCGCGCGGCGGGGGCGTTTTTCTTGCGGAAAGCGCATGATCTTCGCAAAAAGCACTTGAAAAAACGGCGCGGGTATGCTATAATGGTTTATCACTGAAAATCGGCGCATTGCCGGTACGGAGGCAGGATCGGGATGTATAGCATGACGGGCTTCGGAAAGGGAGAATACCGCGAGGGAGGACTTTGCGTCACCGTCGAATTGAAGTCGGTCAACAACCGCTTTTTGGATCTTGCCGTCAAGTGCCCGCACGCGCTCGCGCCCTACGAAGAGGACGTGCGCGCCCTCCTTCGCTCCCGTTTTGCGCGCGGCCGCATCGACGTCTTCGTGAGCATGACGGACTTAAGGGAAAAGCCTAAGACCCCGCGCGTCGATCTTTCGCTCGCCGAAGGATATCTGAGTGCTGCCAAAGCACTGTCGGAGCGCTTTCCCGAAGCCGAGAACGACGTTTCGCTCGCCTTTTTGCTGCGCCTTCCCGACGTGGTGCGCTTCGAAGAGGAAGAGGGCGAGGACGGAGCCTTGAAGCCCGCCTTGCTTGCGGCGGCGGAGAAGGCGGCGGATGCGCTTTCCGCGATGCGCCGTGCCGAGGGCGAACGCCTGAAAGAGGACGTGCTGCAACGGGGGAAGGAGATATCTTCCCTTCGCGACGCCATTTCCGAGCGCGCGCCCCTCGTTGCCGTAGAGTACAGAAAGAAGCTCACCGAGCGCATGAACGATTATCTCGGCGGCAAGGTGGACGAGACGCGCATCTTAACGGAAGCCGCGCTCTTTGCCGATAAGTGCAGCATCGACGAGGAACTTACCCGTCTGAGCTCGCACATCCAAGAGCTGTTCCGCATCGCGGAGGAGGAGATCGTGGGAAGAAAGCTCGACTTCCTCATCCAGGAATTCAACCGCGAGTGCAACACCGTGTGCAGCAAGAGCAACGACGCGGAGATCACGGCGCTCGCGCTCAAAATGAAGAACGAGATCGAAAAGGTGCGCGAACAGATCCAGAACCTCGAATGAGGCGCAATGAGTTTATGAGAAACAGGCTTTATATCATCTCCGGCCCTTCGGGGGTCGGCAAGGGAACGCTCGTCAAGGAGCTTTTGAAACTCGACGAACATCTGGCGCTCTCCGTCTCCTGCACGACGCGGAAGCCCCGCGCGGGGGAGAGAGACGGCGTCGATTACTTCTTTCTGACGAGGGACGAATTTTTACGCCGCGTCGAAGCGGACGGCTTTCTGGAGTACGACGAGCACTTCGGCAACTACTACGGCACGCCCAAAGACTTCGTGCGCGAGCAGATGAAGGAAAAATCGGTCATTCTGGAGATCGACGTCGTGGGGGCGCTCAACGTGCAGAAGCGCTGCGGGGCGGAATTTGCCCCCGTGCTCATCCTCGTCGTCCCGCCCGATGAAGAGACGCTCATCCATCGCCTCGAGGGCAGGGCTTCGGAGGACGAAGACGCCTTAAGAGAACGGCTCGCCCGCGCAAGATACGAGCTCTCGCTCAAAGACCAATATGACTATGTCGTCGTCAACGACGATCTCAAAGAGACGGCAGCCCGCCTTCACGAGATCGTTCTGGCGGAGAATGCAAAATAAAGAGAAAGGAGAAAGACCATGATCAATGAACCCGCAGTGGATGCACTCGTGAGAAAACTCGGCACGGAAGAAGACCCCGTCAGCCGCTATGAACTTTGCGTCGTCGTTGCAAAGCGCACCCGTCAGATCATCGAACAGATGCAGGCGACGGGCGTTACCGAACTCCCCGGCAAGCAGAAGGAGATCGTCCTTGCCTGCCAGGAGATCATGAACGGCAAAGTGCACATTTCGAGGGATTGACATCCCGTAAGCCCCGTATGCAAGACGGGGCAATTTACTATTGGAAGGACGTCAGGAGGAAGAGATGGTCGCAGAGGTGATCGTAGACATCGCGCACAGCGAAGTGGACCGCGTCTTCGACTATCTTTGCGGAGACGAGGTGTGTGCGGGCATGCGCGTCACCGTTCCCTTTGCAAGGAGCGTGACGACGGGGATCGTCATGCGCGTCAAAGAGGAGAGCGAGCTTCCGCCCGAAAAGCTGAAAAAGATCATTCGCGTCCTCGACGAGCTGCCCGCCCTCAACGCGGAGTGCCTTGCGCTTGCGGAGAAGCTCGCGCGGCGCTACCGCTGCCCGAAGGCGCTCGTGCTGCGGCTCTTTCTTCCCGCCGAAATGCGCACGGGAAAGGTCTCCGAGCGCGTAAAGTCGGTCGCCTCCTTGGAAGGAGACATCGGGCTCATCCCGCCCCGCGCAAAGCGGCAGAGAGAACTTGCCGAATTTTTATCTGCCCGAGGCGAGGCGGATCTTACCGCCCTCCGCGAAGAGTTCGGCTCTGCCGTCAAGGGGCTCGAAGAGCGGGGGATGCTGCACATCGAAAAGCGGCGCGTCTTCCGCGATCCTTACGAACGGCTGCAAAAATCGGCGCCCCTCCGCCCGCTCACGCCCGCGCAGGAGGACGCCGTTCATACGATAGAAAGGACGCAAAAGACGGTCACGCTCATCCACGGCGTTACGGGGAGCGGCAAGACGGAGATCTATCTCACCCTCATCGCCCATGCCCTGGAGGCGGGGAAGAGCGCCATCTTTTTGGTGCCCGAAATTTCGCTGACGCCGCAGATGTTCGCGCAGCTGCGCGCCCGCTTTCGGATGAGCTGCGCCATCCTGCACAGCGGGCTTTCGGCGGGGGAGCGCTTCGACGAATGGGAGCGGTTGCGCTCGGGAGAAGCGAAGATCGCCATCGGGGCGCGCTCCGCGGTGTTCGCGCCGCTGGAAAATATCGGCGTCATCGTCATCGACGAGGAGCACGACGGCAGCTATTCTTCCGAGAGCTCCCCGCGCTACAATACCTTCGATATCGCCTACCTTCGGGCGAAGCACAACGGCTGCAAGCTGGTTTTGGGCAGCGCGACGCCCTCCGTCGAGACGTACCGCCGCGCAAAGGAAGGGGAATTCGAACTCATCACCCTGCCCGAGCGCATCAACCGCCGCCCCATGCCCGAAGTGCATCTCGTCGATATGCGGAGAGAAGTCAAGCGGGGCAACCCGTCTCCCTTTTCGGCGGCGTTGAGAGAACGCCTCGAGACCTGCCTCGAAAAGGGCGATCAGGCCATTTTGTTTCTGAACCGCAGGGGATATTCGCAGACGGTCATCTGCCGCGACTGCGGGTATGTCGCAAAATGCGAACACTGCGACGTCTCGCTCACCTATCACAGCGAGGAAAACTGCCTCAAATGCCACTACTGCGGCACGAAGTACCATATGCTCTCCGCCTGCCCCGAGTGCGGGGGCGTGCACATCAACTATGTGGGCACGGGCACCCAGCGCGTGGAGCGCGAGCTCAAAAAGCTGTATCCTGAGGCGCGCATTTTGCGCATGGACAACGACACGACGAGCGGCAAGGAAGGGCATCTCAAAATTTTGCAGCGCTTTGCCGCCAAAGAGGCGGATATCCTCGTCGGCACGCAGATGGTCGCCAAGGGGCACGATTTCCCCAACGTGACGCTCGTGGGGATCCTCGATGCGGATATGAGCCTGCACTTTCCCGACTATCGGAGCGGGGAGCGCACCTTTCAGCTCGTCACGCAGGTCGCGGGCAGGAGCGGCAGGGCAGAGAACAGGGGGGAGGTCGTTTTGCAGACGTACGACCCCGACAACTACATCCTGCGCTTTGCGGCGTCTTACGATTACGAGGGCTTTTACGAGCACGAAGTGGGCATGCGCGCCGCGATGGCGTTCCCGCCCTTTGCGCGCATCGTCCGCGTGATGGTGACGGCGGAAGAGGACAAGCTCGCCCTTGCCGCGCTCAAAGCGGTGTATGAAAAATTGCAGCGGGTGTATGCCGAGGAATCGGAAAAATTTCTGTTCTTCAACAAGATGCACGCGCCCGTCAAGCGCATCCAGAATAAATTCCGCTATCAGGTGCTCATGCGCCTGACGGACGGCAGCCCTCTTCCCCGCATCTATGAGATCGCGGCGGAGGAGAATACAAAGGAAGTATTGGTCTATGTCGAGGAAAACCCCGGCAATTTAAGTTGAGGAGGAGACTATGATCCGCGAGATCGTGCAATTGGGAGACAAGGTGCTGCGCGAAACATGCGCGCCCGTGGAAAAGTTCGACGAGGAGCTTGCAAGCCTTCTCGACGACATGAAGGAGACCTTGAAGAAGGCGCAGGGCGCAGGGCTCGCCGCCCCGCAAGTGGGGGTGCCCGTGCGCGCCGTCGTCGTCGACGTCGAAGAGGGGTTTTTTGAATTCGTGAACCCCGTGTTCGTGTGGCAGAAGGGGGAGCAGACGGGCCCCGAAGGCTGCCTTTCCGTGCGCGGGAAGGAGGGCGTCGTCACCCGCCCTTCCAAAGTGAAGATCGTGTATAAAGACAGGGAGGGCAACCGCTGCTCGCTCGTCGCGCACGACTTCTTTGCGCGCGCCATTTGCCATGAACTCGATCATCTCGACGGCATCATCTATATCGATAAGGCTGCGCGCGTGTACGACGAGGAGGACTGATGAAGCTCATCTTTGCGGGGACGCCCGACTTTGCCGTCCTTCCCCTTCAAAAGCTGCATTCTGCGTTCGGCGTCGCCGCCGTTCTGACGCAGCCCGACCGCCCGCAGGGCAGAAAGGGCATTTTGACGCCGCCCCCCGTCAAGCAGGCGGCGCTCGCGCTCGGCATTCCCGTGCTGCAGCCCGAAAGTTTGAAACGAGATCCCTCCGTCCTCTTTCAGGCGGGCGGGGCGCTGCTCGTCACCTGCGCATACGGGCAAATTTTGACGCAGGAAGTGCTCGATCTCTACCCGAAGGGCGTGTGGAACGTGCATGCGAGCCTGCTGCCTTCCTACCGCGGGGCGGCGCCCATCCCGCGCGTCATCATGGACGGCTGCCGCGAGACGGGCGTCACCATCATGAAGACGGATATCGGTCTTGATACGGGCGACATCTTTTTGCAGGAGCGCTGCCCCGTCTATGACGAAGATACGGCGGATGCGCTTGCAAAACGGCTCTCCTCGTTGGGCGCGGAGCTCATCGTCGAAGCGGTGCGGCGCATCCTCGAAGGGGATGTTTCGCTCACGCCGCAGGGCGAGGGCTTTGTTTGCAAAAAAGTCGTGCGCACGCAGGTGGACTTTGCAAAGAGCGCGCGCGAAGTTTCCTGCCTCATCCGCGGGCTTTCGCCTGCTCCGCTTGCCTTCGGCACCTGCCGCGGGCATACGCTCAACTTCTACTTCGCTTCCGAGGAAAAAACGGAGAGCGACGCTCCCTTCGGCACCGTGCTTTCGGCATCGCCCAAGGGGGGGCTCGTCATCAAGTGCGGGGAAGGGGCGGTGCGCGTTGCGGATGTGCAGCCCGCAGGCGGCAAGAGGATGAGCGTGCGCGACTTCCTCAACGGCAATAAACTCAAAGAGGGGATGCGCTTTGACCAACCCGTTTTATGACCCGTACCGCGTCCTTTTGAAGGTTTACGGCGAGGGGGCGCGGCTCAAACTCGCCCTTTCGGGCACCGACCTCGAAGAGCTCAACCGCGCCCGCACCGTCAGGACAGTGTACGGCGTTTTGGAGCACGATCGGTATCTTGCCCGCTGCATTGCGGCGTTTGCCGAAAAGACGCCCAAACAGAGCGTGCGCGTGCTCTTGAAAATTGCGCTTTATAACCTCATCTATCTCGAAAAGCCGCGCTATTACGTTGCGGATACCGCCGTGGAGCTTGTAAAAAAGCTCGGCAAAGGCGGCATGGCGGGCTTTGTCAACGCCTTTTTGCGCAAGTTCGACGAAGGCAAGGTCGTCCTGCCCGAAGGCGAGGAAGGGCTTGCCGTCCGCTCCAACTATCCGCTGTTTGCCGTCCGCCGTATCCTGAAGGAGTACGGGGCGCGGGCGGAGAGTATCCTGTTTGCAAAGAGCCGCGGCGTCACCGTGCGCTTCGTGCGCGGGGAGGAGAACTATCTTTCCCGTCCGCATGAAGAGACGCCCTTTCCGCACGTTTATATCTTCCCGCATTTCGTGCGCGACGAGGGGTTCGATCGCGGGGACTACACCTTTCAGTCGGTGGGGTCGGTCGCCATCTGTTCGGTCGTGGAGCCCTGTAAAGAGCTGCTCGACGCCTGCGCGGCGCCCGGCGGCAAGAGCGTGCTGCTTTCCGGGAAGTGCGCCCGCGTGACGGCATGCGAACTGCACGAGCACCGCACGTCGCTCATTCAAAGTTACTGCGCCCGCATGGGCACCGCGAACGTGAGGGCGGAGACGGGCGATTCGAGCGTCTTCCGCCCCGAATGGGAAGATGCATTCGACGGCGTTTTGTGCGACGTTCCCTGTTCGGGACTCGGCACGCTGGCGGAGAACCCCGATCTTGCCATCCACAAAGAGGAAGGCGATCTGAAAGGCCTCAACGCGGCGCAGCGCGCCATTCTTTGGAACTGCTCCCGCTATGTGAAGGCGGGCGGGCATTTGTATTATTCGACTTGTTCTCTCCTTCAAGAGGAGAACGACGGGATCGTGGGGGCGTTCTTGAAGGCGCATCCCGCATTCGAAGTTTGCGCGGCGGACTGCCCGCTCCCGCACGAGAGGACGAAGTTCGGGCTGCAGTTTTTGCCCGATACCGCCTTTGGAGCGGGGTTCTACGTCGCAAAACTCAGGAGGAAGGCATGAAGGAGATCTTGCAGGATTTCTCGCCCCAAGAATTGGAAGCGCTCGTCCTCGAGTACGGCGAACAGAAGTTCCGCGCCAAACAGATCTTTCAGGGGCTTATGCAGGGCAAGAAGCTTTCCGAACTGCCCGTCTCCGCTGCCTTACGCGAAAAGCTTCTGGAGCGCTTCGAAGACGAGCCCGTGCGCATCCGGGAGGTGTTCACCTCTTTGGACGGCACGAAGAAATATCTCTTCGCGCTTGCGGACGGCAACCTCATCGAGGGCGTCCTCATGCAGTATAAATACGGCGCGACGCAGTGCGTTTCGACGCAGGTGGGCTGCCGCATGGGGTGCAAGTTCTGCGCCTCCACGCTCAACGGGCTTGTGCGCAATTTAACGGCGGGGGAGATCCTTTCCGAGATCCTTGTCGTCAACCGCGCGGAGGGCGGCACGCTCAAAGACCGCGCCGTGCATAACGTCGTGCTCATGGGCAGCGGCGAACCCTTCGACAACTACGACAACGTTATCAGATTTTTACGCCTTCTCACGATGGAGGGCGGCATCCACATCAGCGCGCGCAACATAAGTCTTTCGACGTGCGGCCTCGTGCCCAAGATGCTCGCCTTTGCAAAGGAGGGCATCCCACTCAATCTGACGGTCTCTTTGCACGCCTCGACGGACGAGGAGCGCGCCCGCACCATGCCCGTTGCGAACGCCTACAAGATCGCCGACATTTTGAAGGCGTGCGACGTGTATTTCAAAGAGACGGGGAGACGCTATATCTTCGAATACAGCCTCATCGGCGGCGAAAACAGCGACGAAAAGCACGCCCACGCCCTTGCGGCGCTTTTGAAAGGGCGGCCCTGCCATGTCAATCTCATCCGCCTCAACGAGGTCAAGGAGCGCTCCTTGAAGACGGTGACGGAAAAGGACGCCTACCGCTTTTTGGGGATGCTCGAAAAGGAGGGCATTTCGGCGACCCTCCGCCGCAGCATGGGAAACGACATCGGCGGCGCCTGCGGCCAACTGAGAGCGAACTACTTGGAAAAAGAAGAGAGAAAGGAAGAGGAATAAAGCACGAGTTTCGGCAAAGCTTAGGCCGCGGAGCGACGACGATGTGAAAAAGGGCTTCCGAAAACATTGCGGGAGCAAAGGTAAGACAGATAAAAAACGGCGAAATGCCGTAAAAAGCGGCGGCAGCCGCAATACATTTTGGGGGCTAATCATGCTAAAAGTCAAAGTTGCGCCATCCATCCTGGCGGGAGATTTCGCCCGCATGGGCGAGACGGTCAAGACGCTCGAAGAGTGCGGCGCGGACTACATCCACTGCGACGTGATGGACGGCAATTTCGTGCCGACCATCACCTTCGGCGATCAGATGATCCGCCATATCCGCCCGTACACCTCCCTTCCGCTCGACTGCCATTTGATGGTCCTGCGGCCGGAGACGCGGCTTGAAGGGTTTGCGCGCGCGGGCGCCAACATGGCGACCATCCACGTCGAGGAATGCCGCGAAAATACGGTGCAGATGCTGCGGCTCATCAAGAACTACGGCATGAAGGCTTCCGCCGTCATCAACCCCAACACGCCCGTCGAGAGCATCTTCGACGCGGTGGGGGACGCCGATATGCTGCTCCTCATGAGCGTGCATCCCGGCTGGGGCGGCCAGCGCTTCATTCCCGAGACGCTCGAAAAGATCGAACGGCTGCGCACCTTCTGCATCTGCGCGGGCAAGCCCGAACTCGATATCGAGGTGGACGGCGGCATCACGGAAGAGAACGTGAAGGACGTCATCTCCGCGGGCGCGAACGTCATCGTCGCGGGGAGCACGGTGTTCCGTTCGGACGACATGAAGGCGACGATCGCCAAATTGAGGGGAGAATGAAAGCCATCATCTTACTCAACGGGGAGCCCTACCGCGGCGCGATCGCAGAGGGCGCTTACGTCTATTGCTGCGACGGGGCGTACAAGTGGGCGAAGGACAAGGTGCGCATCGACGAGAACCTGGGCGATTACGACTCCCTTCCCATCATCCCGACCCCTGCGCCCAAGGAGATCTATCCTTCCGAAAAGAACGAGACGGACGGCGAGATCGCCCTGCACCGCGCCATCGCGGCGGGGGCGACGAGCATCGCCATCTACGGCGGCGGAGGGGCGCGGGAGGACCATTTCCTCGGAAATTTACACCTTCTCTATGCCGCGCACAAAAAGGGCGTGCGCGCCGAGATGATCACCAACTACTCGCGTATCTTTGTGGGCGAAGGGCTCATCTCCATCGACGGCTGCAAGGGGAAGACGCTCTCCGTGCTGCCTTTCGGGGGCGACGTGCGCGTGAAGGAGAGCGGCGGGCTCAAATATCCCCTGCACGAACTTGAATTGTGCTACGGGACGACGCGCGGCATCTCCAACATCGCCCTCGAGGACGAAGCGTATCTGCTCTCCGAGGGGACGGTGCTCATCATGATCGATGCGGAGGCGGTATGAAGTATCGGTATTGCGACATGCACTGCGACACGCTGACCGCAGAGGGGAACTTACAGGCGACCTTCGAGCGGCACAGGGCGGGCGGGTGCTATTTACAGTGTTTTGCGGCGTTTTTGTTTCAGCCCGACGGCTCGCTCTACCGCCGCGCCCTAGCGGCGTTCGATAAGTTCGACGGCTGGTGCAAGGAGTACGGGCTCAACCGCGTGGGGCGGTTTTCCGACCTCAAAGAGAACGCCGTGAACGCCGTCCTCACGGTGGAGGAAGGCGCCGCCATCGAAGGGGACTTGAAAAAGCTCGACGAATTTTATGCGCGCGGCGTGCGCATGATGACGCTCACCTGGAACTTTGCGAATAGGCTGGGATATCCCAATCTTTCCGACTACACGGGGGCGGACGCGCTCCCCAATGCGCGCGAAGGGGCGCGGGGGCTCACCGAGTTCGGCGTTTCCGTCGTGGAGCACATGAAGGAGCTTCATATGATCGTGGATGTCTCGCACGGGAGCGACGCGTTGGTGCGAGACGTCAAAGAAGTGTTGAAGGATACCCCCTTCGTGGCGAGCCATTCGGACGCGGCGTCCGTCTTTGACTGCCCGCGCAATTTAAGGGACGAGGAGATCAGGGCGATCGCCGAGAGCGGCGGCGTCATCGGGCTCAATTTCTGCGCCGATTTTCTCTCCGAAGATAAGTCGAAGGAGGGGCAGCGGGCGGCGGCGCTCGCTCACGCGAAGGCGATCCTGAATGCGGGCGGCGAGGACGTTCTGGCGCTCGGGAGCGATTTCGACGGCATTCCCGAGAACGCCTTTCTGCGCTCTCCCGCCGATGTGCCGCAGCTGCTTGCCGACTTTGAGAAAGCATTCGGGGCGCGCGTCACCGAGAAGATCGCAAAGGACAACTTTTTGCGGGTGTTCCGCACGGTGTGCGGGTAATATCGGAGAAAACAGAGGGCGCGGCGGCTTGCCTTGGGCAAGCCGCCGCGCCGATTTTTATAGCGCCCGCCGCGGCAACAGCCGCGGCGGGCGCGTTTACTCCTTCCGTCACGGCTTCGCCGTGCCACCTCCCTCAACGAGGGAGGCAAGGGGGGTCACTTTTTCGGGGCGTGAGATTTTTTCCATGCCTTGATCTCTTCGAGGCGCTCTTTGAACGCCGCCTCCCGTCCTTCCTCGGTGGGGCGGTAGTACGTCTTGCCCGCAATGGAATCGGGCAGGCACTGCATCGAAGAGAGCTTGTCCTCGGTGTCGTGCGCGTAGATATAGCCCTTGCCGTAGTCGAGCTCTTTCATGAGCCTGGTGGGCGCGTTGCGGATGACGAGCGGCACGGGCTCTGCGAGCATCGTCAAAGCGTCCTTTTTTGCCGCCTCATACGCCATGTAGAGGGCGTTGGACTTAGGGGCGAGCGACATGTAGACGACGGCCTCCGTGAGGTGGACGGAGCATTCGGGCATGCCGATGAGCCTGCACGCCTCGAATGCGGCGACGGAGAGGCGCAGCGCCTGCGGGTCGGCAAGACCCACGTCCTCCGAGGCGAAGCGGGTCACGCGGCGGGCGATGTAGATGGGGTCTTCGCCCGCTTCGAGCATGCGCGCCAGCCAATAGACGGCGGCGTCGGGGTCGGAATTGCGCATGGACTTGTGCAGTGCCGAAATGAGGTTGTAGTGCTCCTCGCCCGTCTTGTCGTAGAGAAGGGACTTGCGCGAGGTGCACTGTTCGATGGTCTCGTCCGTCACGGTGACGGCGCCCTTGTCGTCGACGTCGCCGTTGAGGACCGCCATCTCGAGCGTGGAGAGGGCGCTTCGCGCATCCCCGTTCGCAAAGGCGGCGATCAGCCCGAGCGCGCTCTCTCCGATCGTTATCTTTTGCCCGCCGAAGCCGCGCTCGTCGGATAAGGCGTGTTTGAGAAGGGTCACGAGGTCTTCCTGCTTCAATGCCTGTAGGACGAACACCTTGCAGCGCGAAAGGAGCGCCCCGTTGACTTCGAAGGAGGGGTTTTCCGTCGTCGCGCCGATGAGGATGATGCTGCCCTTTTCGACATAGGGCAGGAAGGCGTCCTGCTGCGCCTTGTTGAAGCGGTGGATCTCGTCGACGAAGAGGATGGTCTTTTCGCCGAACCTGCGTGCGTTTTCCGCCTCGTTCATCACCTGTTTTATCTCTTTGATGCCGCTCGTCACGGCGGAAAAGTCGATGAACTTCGCCTTCGTCCTCCGCGCGATGATGCGGGCGAGCGTCGTTTTCCCTACGCCGGGCGGCCCCCAGAAGATCATGGAGCCCACCTGGTCGTTTTCGATGATGCGGCGCAGTACCTTCCCCTTGCCGAGAAGATGTTCCTGCCCGAAGAATTCGTCGAGATCGCGCGGGCGCAGGCGGGCGGCGAGCGGTTCGGAAGCGGGCTGTTCGAAGATGGTCGGCTGATAGGTCATAGTTGTTCTCCCTATTTAAGTTTAGCGCGAAAACGGGCGCTTGTCAAGAGGGAAAAGAGCGCGAAAAAACGCTCTCCCGAAAGGAGAGCGTATTTCTCGGTTGGCTGCAACGGATGAGCTTAAACGCGCTCGATCTTGTTGCTCTTGAGGCATCTTGCGCAGACGTAGTCGTTGACGACCTTGCCGTCCTTGACGTAGGAAACCTTCTGCACGTTTGCCTGGAACGTCCTGCGGGTCTTGCGGTTGGAGTGGCTGACGTTGTTGCCCGACGTCTGGCCCTTTCCGCACACACTGCATACTCTCGACATGATCTCCACCTCCGATGGGTCTATTCCACGAATTTTGCACGCGGAAAGCCTCCGCGCGGTCATCAATGGCAATATGATAGCATTTCCTCGCAAAAAAAGCAATAAAAAAGGGGGAGAAAAGGGCAAAAATTTTGGGGAAAGAGGGAAAAATTTTTCAATAACGCTTGCAAAAATCGCTTTTATAGGTTAGAATATTACTGATAAGTTTAGGAGAGCATTATGTCTGTATCAACGAGCAATGCCTATGGTAAGATTTCCATTTCCGACCTTGCGATCGCAAAGGTCGCCTCTCGCGCGGCCATCGAAAGCTACGGGATCGTGGATACCGTTGCGCACCGTTTTACCGATACGCTCGCCGAACTGCTCGGGAAGGACGCGGGGGGAAAGGGCGTCCGTATTGCGACGTCCGGCAACCGCATCTTTATCGACGTATATGTGCTCATCAAGTACGGCGTCTCGATCGAGGCGGTCGCGGAATCTCTGAAGGAAGCCATCAAGTATAAGGTGGAAAAATTCACGGGGATGATCGTCGACACGGTGAACGTCAACGTCATGGGCCTGAAAATTTAGCCTTTTGTGCCGCTTCGGCGGCAGCTTGCGCAGCGAGAGATCTCTGCGCCGTTTCTGCATTCGCAGGATCTTATGCCGCGGGGCGCAGGCGCGCCCGTCGGCGCTCATAACCGATAGCGGAGTGTAAGGAGCTTCACATGCAAAAAACGATCAACTGTGCGACGTTCCGGAAGATGGTTCTGGTCGGCGCAAAAATGTTGGAAAATAACCGGGCGAAGGTAGACGCGCTCAACGTCTTCCCCGTGCCGGACGGCGATACGGGTACGAATATGTCCCTCACCATGCAGTCGGCGGTCAAGGAGCTTTCCACGACCTCTTCCAATACCTTTATGGAAGTGTGCGACTGCGTCTCGAAAGGGGCGCTGCGCGGCGCGCGCGGCAACTCGGGCGTCATCCTTTCGCAGATCTTCCGCGGCATCTGTTCGGTGCTCCGCGTCAGCAAACCCGAAGTGGATACCCGCACCTTTGCAAAGGCGATGGAACAGGGCACCAAAGTTGCCTACAACGCCGTCTCCATCCCCAAGGAAGGCACCATCCTTACCGTCGTGCGGCTCATGAGCGAGTTCGCCGTCAAAGTGGCGGGCAAGTATAAAGATTTCGAAACGTTCATCCCCGCAGTCATCGCGGAGGGCGACAGGGCGCTTGCCATGACGCCGGAACTTCTCCCCGTCCTCAAAAAGGCGGGCGTCGTCGACTCGGGCGGCGTGGGTCTCATGACCATCATGCGCGGCTTCCAGGCAGCCATCATGGGCGAAGAGATCGCGTCCGAAGTGCAGACGGAGGCCGTCCAGCAGCAGACCGAGGCGGACTTCGGCGACAATTCCGATATCATCAGCATGGATCTCGGCGACATCCAGTTCGCCTACTGCACGGAATTCTTCGTCATCAACTTGAAAAAGAGCACCACGCTTGCCGATATCGATAAGCTCAGGGAAAACCTGATGAACATCGGCGACAGCGTCATCTGCATCGGCGATCTCGAAATGATCAAGGTGCATGTGCATACCAACAGCCCGGGCGTCGCTCTCACCTACGCGTTGGAGCTGGGCGAGCTCGACAGGCCCAAGATCGAGAACATGCTCGAACAGAACCGCGCCCTGAAAGCCAAGATCGAGGCGGAAAAGAAGGACCAGGGCATGCTCGCCATCTGCGCGGGCGAGGGCATCCGCGACATCTTCAAAGATCTCTTCGTCGATCGCGTCATTGAAGGCGGGCAGACGATGAACCCCTCCGCTTCCGACATCGCGACCGCGGTGCAGAAGATCAATGCGGAGAACGTGTTCGTCTTCCCCAACAACAAGAACATCATTTTGGCGGCGGAACAGGCGAAGGCGCTCGTCGACAACCGCACCATCCACGTCATTCCCACCAAGAACGTGCCGCAGGGCTTTGCGGCGGCGCTCTCGTTCAGCCCCGAGGCGAGCCTCGAGGAGAACAAGACCAACATGATCCACGCGCTCGACAACGTGAAGGCAGGTCAGGTGACGCACGCCGTGAGGACGACCAACGTCAACGGCTTCTCCATCACGGAGGGCGACATCATCGGCCTTGACGACAAGAAGATCCTCGCAAAGAGCAATTCTATCGACGAGACGGTGCTCTCGCTCCTCGAAAAGCTCAAAGAAGATCAGCACGAGGTCATCACCCTCTATTACGGCGAGGGCGTGACGGAAGAGGACGCCAAGGCGCTTTCCGAGAAGGTGCAGGAGGCGTTCCCCGACTGCGACGTCGATTATCACTTCGGCGGTCAGCCCGTGTACTACTACCTCCTTTCCTTGGAGTGAGAGACGCGGGAAAGCAGATTTTTTGATAAAATAGTTTTTGGACTCAGGAAATTTCCCCGCGGCGAACAGCAAGCCGCGGGGTTTGTGTATCGGCGGGAGGCGCGCTATATAAAGAAGCTTTCGGAAGAAAGAAAGCTTGGGAAGGCGGCGCCCTCTGCGGAAAAAGGAGGCGGAAATGGAGCTCACCCAAGTGAAGGGGATCGCGGAAAAGCGCGCAAAAGAACTCAATAAGCTCGGCGTCTTTACGGCGGAAGATCTCGTCCGCTACTATCCGCGCACCTATCTCGATATGACGAGCCGCGTCTCGGTGCGCGAAGTGCTGAACAACGATACGGCGCTCATCGCGGCGCGCATCACCTACATCGAGCCCATGCGCTACACGGGGCGGGTCAGGTTTTTGCGGGCGCACCTGGAGCAGGACGGCGATAGGTTCACCGCCGTCTGGTTCAACATGCCATACCTTGCCAAGACGTTAAAAGAGGGGGAATACCTCTTTTACGGGCGGGTGCAGAACAAATACGGGCAGGTGTCGCTCGTCAATCCGACGTTCGAACCGATGGCGGTCAATGCACGGCTCAAGGGGCTCGTGCCGGTCTATCCGCTGAAGGCGCCCCTCACCCAGCGCGCGGTGCGTACGGCGGTGCAGGCGGCGCTCAAAGCCGTCTCGCCGCCCTCCGTCATCCCGCAGGAGCTCGTCGCAAAGTATAAGCTCGCTTCCTATGCGTGGGCGCTCCGTACCATCCACGCGCCCGTGACGGAGGAGGACCGGGCGCTCGCTTCCGAGCGCATCGCGCTCGAGGAGTACTTCACGCTCGTTTCGGCGTTCAAGCTCATCAAGGGCGACAAGAACGAAGCCCGTTCGGTGCGGTATGCGGTGACGGAGCAGGACATAGCGCAATTCATGAGGCGCTTTTCTTTTGAATTTACAAAAGGTCAAAAAGAGGCGGTCAGGGCGATCTATGAGGACGTGAAGGGTCCTTCCCGCATGAACCGGCTGCTGCAGGGCGATGTCGGCAGCGGGAAGACGGCGGTGGCGCTCACGGGTATTTTTATGGCGGTCAGAAGCGGGCATCAGGCGGTGTATCTCTCCCCGACCGAAGTGCTCGCGGCGCAGAATCATCTTCTCCTTCAGAAGATGTTCCCCGAGTACCGCGTGGGGTATCTTTCGGGGGCGAGCACGGCGCAGGAAAAGAGGACGGTCAAGGCGGCACTGAAAGCGGGGGAAATCGATATCCTCTGCGGCACGCACGCCGTGCTGCAGGGCGACGTGCATTTTGCCGATCTTGCCTTCTGCGTATGCGACGAGCAGCACCGTTTCGGCGTGGCGCAGCGCAATGCCCTCAGCGAAAAGGGTGTGAGCCCCGATGTGCTCGTTATGTCGGCAACGCCCATCCCGCGCACGCTTTCGCTCATCTTTTACGGCGACCTCGACATTACGACCATCCCCGATAAGCCCAAAGAACGGCAGGAGATCGCGACCGCCGTCGTTCCGCTCCGCAAATACGACGATATGCTCGGCTATGTGCGGCAGGAAGTGAAGCGGGGAAAACAGGCGTACTTTGTGTGTGCGAAGATCGAGGACGACGAGGGGCAGGTGACGTCCGTCACGGAGCTTTTCGAAGAGCTGCGCGCGCGGCTGCCCGATGTGCGGTTCGCGCTCCTCCACGGAAAGATGAAGGATAAGGACAAGACGGCGGTGATGGAGGCGTTCAAGCGAGGCGAGTATGACTGCCTCGTTTCGACGACGGTCATCGAGGTGGGCGTCGACGTGCCCAATGCGACCATCATGGCGATCATGAATGCGGAGCGCTTCGGACTTTCGCAGCTGCATCAGCTGCGCGGCCGCGTGGGGCGGGGGAGCGACAAGAGCTGGTGCTTCCTGCTTGTAGGCTCGGAGAGCGAGACTGCCATCGAGCGTCTGCGCATCCTGAAAGGGACTTCGGACGGGTTCAAGCTCGCCGAAAAGGACTTGGAACTACGCGGCAGCGGCGATTTCTTCGGAACGCGCCAGAGCGGAAAGTTTTTGAGCGAGATCAAACACTTGAAGTACTCCTCAAGCGTCATCTTCCTAGCAAAGAAGCTTTCGGATGAGGCGTTCGAGCGGCATCTCAACTATGAAGGCATCAAAAGGGCTTCCATGGAGAAATATGAGAGTTTGAAAGACGTCGTCCTCAATTGATGGGGAAGAAAGGAGAAAAACGTCGGTTTTCGTCGGAAAATCGGCGTTTTTTGATGCGAAAGTGAGAATTTTGGCGTTTTGCATAGTACTATGCATGACATAATCAATACTATGCCAGACATAACAATGCAGCTTCTTGAAAATTTTGGCGCAAAAAACACCCGCCCGGGCTCGGGCGGGTGTTCTTTGTTGGTAACTAAAACCCGCGGATAGTCCGCGGGTAACAGAGAGCTTTAGCGGTGAGGCTTGCAATAAAAAACTCCTTTTGATAAAATGGAGTTGCGACCTGGCAGTTGCAACGAAAGGAATCAAAAGGAGGACATCCGGATGGATGACGTAAGAAGTTTAACACATACGAAATGGAATTGCAAGTATCATGTGGTGTTTGCGCCGAAATATCGCAGAAAAGTGTTCTATGAAGAAAAGCGGTTGGAGATCGGGGCAATACTTCGGGAATTATGCCGGTGGAAGGGTGTGGAGATCATAGAAGCCGAAGTATGCCCCGATCATATCCATATGCTGTTAGCGATCCCGCCCAAGATGAGTGTCTCGGGATTCATGGGGTTCCTGAAGGGGAAGAGCAGCCTGATGATCTACCAAAAATGGGGAAGCATGAAGTTCAAGTACAGGAACAGACAATTCTGGTGCCGGGGCTACTATGTTGACACGGTAGGGAAAAACGCCAAAGCGATCAAAGAGTACATCGCAACGCAGTTGAAACAAGATAAAGAATCAAGCCAGATGAGCATAGACGATCTGGACGACCCGTTTACGGGTAACAAGTAACAAATGCGTGACTGCCAGGTCGTCACAGGCGCGACTTGCGCGCTGCCAGTAATATGAGGGCTTACAGCCCGCCCCGCCTATGGCGGCACGAGCCGCAGGCGAAGTAAAATGAAAAACCACCGGCTATGCCGGTGGATGGTTATTTTGGGAAGCTGCACTTTCAGACGAGCGCCATCAGAACGATGAAGGAGATGATCGCCATCAGGACGGCAAGCAGGGCGCAGCCGAGGTTGATGAGGTTTATAAGCTTATCGAAGGCTTTCTTTTCGCTTTTTTGGTATCCGATCGAGGTTAAGAGCACGCCGCCGATGCCGAAATAGAGGAGCAAGGTCCTGGCGCTCGCAAAGATCGGATTTTTTGCCATAAAGACGATCTCAAAGATGAAGAGGATGACGGAGAGCGCGGAGAGCAGCAGCGCCGTCATGGTGCAGGGGTGCAGTTTCTCCAAGAAGGAAAGTGCATCTTTCTTGTTCGTTTGAGGCTGTTCCCGTTTGACTTCCTGACCGCAGTCGGGGCATTTGACGCTGTCATCCGGGATCTCTTTTCCGCAGTTGCTGCAAAACATAGTCTTTCTCCTTTTTTTCTTCTATCTTATCACGGTTGCGCCGTATTGTCAAGTCCTTGGTAAAATTTCCCTGCCTGACGGTTATTTGCTCGATCGCGGCGGGGCGAACTGAGGCAGTTCGTTCTGGCAGACCCGCAAAATGAAAACGGGAGGCTGTTGCCTCCCGCTTCATTATGGTGGCCCTAAAGCAGAATACTTCGCGAGAGGGGCGTTACTGTTTTATAAGGGCTCACATTCGCTCGTGCCGCCGCGAGCGGCGGGGCGAACTGTGGCAGTTCGTTCCGTCAGGCGCGCAAAAAATAAAGAGCGCAAAGGCGCTCCTTATTTTTTGGTGGACCTTAAGCAGAATACTTCGCGGGAGGGGCGTTACTGTTTTATAAGGGCTCACATTCGCTCGTGCCGCCGCGAGCGGCGGGGCGAACTGAGGCAGTTCGTTCCGTCAGGCGCGCAAAAAATAAGGAGCGCAAAGGCGCTCCTTATTTTTTGGTGGACCTGCGCAGAATCGAACTGCGGTCTTACAAGGTTCCTCCGCGGATCCTACACGCTTAGTCGGCGATCGGTCTCGCGCACGGAAAGTTCACCGACGACCTTTCCGTACGCATGCTTCCGAGAATCGCTCTGCGGCAGGGGAAGTCAGCCGCCGCAAAGAGTTCCCCACTGGATTGACGCCTCGTTTTCGCCCGTGGGCAGACGAAAGGAGACGGAGCCTAAAAGGTTAGGCCGCAAGCGCTACGCGGCGAGTTGCACGTGCAGCGACAGATCTTCTGCTTTTGTTATCAGCATTTAAAAAATTCCCGTTTTTACGGAGCCGAGCCTCCGGCGTGCATCCTGCGAATTCCGCTTGCAATCGAATCCAATACAGGCCCGCAAGCATATCGCTTTTCTATTTTATACCCGTTGGAGGGAAAAGTCAAACGTTTCTCTGCCTTTCCTCATGCAATGGCTTTGGAAGGGGGAGCGGCGTTCGGGGGACCGATCCCGGACGGGTATGCCCTGAGCCGCTGTGCGGGAGCAAGCCTGTTGTAAAGAACGATCTCGGCCGAGATGGGAATTGCAGAAAATTGGTGCGTAAAAACGCTTGATTTTTATGGGCTCTTTCCTGTATAATCATGTTGACGGGGTTATAGCGCAGTTGGTAGCGCGTTTGAATGGCATTCAAAAGGTCAGGGGTTCGAATCCCCTTAGCTCCACCAGGTCGCCGCAAGGCGCATTTTAAACAGCTTGAGCTTGCTCAGGCTGTTTTCTTTTACGCTCGCGCTTCTCGCGCGGTGTGGAACCCGCGCTCGGTCAGGGAATGGCACGCTCCATGTGTCATTCCCAAGCTCGAAAGCGGTCAAAGCCCCACCGGGGCTTTGCCAAGAAAGCGCTTTCTCGCCCTCTTTCCCGCAAATCTTTTTCCGAACGCAAGATCTTGGCGGGAGCCCTAAGCATGAGCGCTTTGTGCGACTTTTTTTTCGGGCGTGCGGTTTTGTCGAGGGCGTGGGGGCGCGCGGTTTCGTCGCGGGCGATAGATGGGGCGTCGACTGATCGGGCCGTGCGGCTTTTCGGGCGAGGATGGTTTCGTCGGCTCGGAAAGGGGAGAGAGTGCGGTTTCGTCGCGTGCGGAAGATGGGGCTGTTTCGGGGCATCGTGGAGCGAAAATGTGGGATGTCAAAGCATTTTGACAGGGCTTTTTGCCGATGCCCGTCGTGTTTGATGGACAAGCCGCTTTTCTTTCGCTATGATAAGGCAAAGGAGGGCGGCAAAATGGAACTATATGAAAAACTCAGGGCGGCGCGGGCGCAGGCGGGGCTCACGCAGGAACAGGCGGCGGAGGCGCTCCTCGTCAGCCGTCAGACGGTCTCCAACTGGGAGACGGGCAAGACCTATCCCGATATCGTCAGCGTCGTGAAGATGAGCGATCTCTACGGCGTGAGCCTCGACGGGCTTTTGAAGGAGAAAGAGGAGGTGTCCGATTATGTCCGCTATCTCGGCGAGAGCTGCGATCGCGTAAAGAGCGGCAGGCGTCTGCGCTTTTGCATCCTCGCGGCGGTGTATTTTCTCGTCTGGGCGGCGGCGCCCGTCACCTATTGGGGCTTCACGGGTGCGACGGACGCGATGGGCTTTTCCCTTCTCTTTTTCTATCTCTTGTTTCCGCTCGCCCATATTGCGCTCTCGGCGGTCTTGGGAGTGGAACGTTCGCTCGGGAAGGGGAAGTGGCTCTTTCCGCTCGCGTTCGGGGCGGCGGAGATGCTCGCCTACTATGTGACGTTCGACGTGGCGTGGATGAGCTCGACGGGCGTTTTCACCTGGCCGCAGTTCGAACTCTTCTTTTTCGGCGCGCTCCTCTCGCTCGCGGGGCTCGGCATCGGGGCGTTCGCTGCTTTCCTGCGGAAAAGAAGCGGGAAATAAGCGGGATCGCCGCAAGAGGGCGGGCTTGACAAGCGGCGTTCGCGGGGAAGCGCCTTCGCTGTGGAGAAGGGCGTTCTTTGCCGTTTGAAGATCGGGGCTTGCACTTTTTGCCGCCGTGTGATAGAATAAAATGGCGGGCGGAGAGATCTTGCCTAAGTCCCGAAGGGGCTTTCAGACGGAAGGACGGAATACGGCAACGGGATAGCGCATCGGAAAGGCGCGCCGTCTGCGGGAAGCCCGAAGGAGGAAGAATGGACGCCGCCGATTGGAAACAGCTGAAAAAAATTGACGCCCACATCCACATCATACCGGACGAAGTCCACAGGGCGAACCCGGATGCGGAAGATGTGTGGGTGTATGCCGATCCGGAACGTTATCGTGCCGTCATGGAGGAAAATCATGTCGAAAAGGCGGTCATCATGCCGCTGAACGATCCGTTTTTGATGTCGATGGGGTTTACAGCCGATGACGTTCACAGGAATTTGTTTGAAATGAAGCGGCGGTCACAGGGCCGCTTTTATACCTTTGCAGATCTGGATGTGCGGAATGCCCCGGAAGAGAGCGTCTGTTTTCTCCGCCGTGCAGTGGACGTCTGGAAGACGGATGGGATCAAGGTCCACCCGAATAACAGCGGCGTTGCAGCCGATTCTCCCTATTTCGATGCGGTCTATGCTTTTGCCGAGGAGCGGGGGATCCCCGTCGCCATCCATTGTTATCCCGGGCGGGAGAACGATCTTTCGTCGGCGGATCGCATTCTCCGCATTGCGGAACGTTATCCCGCGCTCAAACTCATTGTTTGCCATATGGGGGCGTTTGAGTGGGAGCGTCTGCTTCCTCTCGGCTGCCATGTCGATATTTCTGCCATCCTGCCCGTCTACGCCCGTATTTTAGGGATCGCGAAGACCAATCAGCTCCTTCGCGCATTCGGCGTTCATCGCCTTCTGTTTGCAACGGACTATCCGGACAGCAGGGTACTGCCGCCCAACAGCATTTATGACGCATATTTTGAGATCTTAGGGCAAATGGACTTCACTCCGCGGGAGGCGGAGCGCATTGCCTGCGGGAATATCCGCGAATTGCTGGGCTGAACGGATACCGGATGAAAATCCGGCTGCCTTGTTTGGAAACCATGAGCGGCGCGCCCGAAGGTCAGACGGCTTTCGGTGTGCGGCGCTCTTTTTTGCGGGTGAGAAGGGTGAGGAGAAGGCACAGCCCCGCCGTCAAGACCTGCGCGGAAACGGCGCTCCACCAAACGCCCGTCTGCTCCCAAAATACGGGGAGGATGAAGAGCAGGACGAGCATGAGCGCGGGCTCGGAATACACCGCAAGATAGGAAAAGAGGGTGCGTTCCGTCGCGTAGAAGCCCGCCGTCGCCACGCGCGAGAAGGCGTAAAAGACGAGCCCTGCAAGAAAGATCGGCAGAACGGCGGCAACGTCCCCCGCGACCTCTTCGGAAGAGCCGAACAAAGGCCCGATCAGCTCTCTGAGCGCAAAGAGCAGCACGCCGCACAAAAGCGCCAACAAAATGGCGGAAAGATAGGCAAACAAGCGCACTTTGGCGCTCTTTTCGGGGCGGCCTTCGCCGTAGAAGGTGCTGATGAGCGGCTGGCTCCCGTCGCCCACGCCCTGCACGAGCATCTGCACGATGGTCACGGCATACGCGATGCACGCATAGCACGCGACGGCGCTCTCCCCGCCGTGCAGCATGCAGAACTTGTTGATGAGCATGAGGGAGATCATGGGCGAGAGGGTGAGCCCGAAGGGGGCGACGCCCACGCGCACGATGGAAGCGGCGCAGCGGCCGAAGCGGCGGAAGGAGCCGAAGAGGGGGAGCTTCTTGACAAGGAAGTAAATGAGCGCCTCTGCCGCCGTGACCGCCTGCCCGAGGATGGTGGCAACGGCAGCGCCCGCCGTGCCGCCCTCTAAGACCCACACGAACACGTAGTCGAGCACGATGTTGGAGCCGAAGCCCGAGAGCATGGTAACAAAGGCGAAGGTCGCCCCGCCGTTGTTGCGGATGGCGGGCACGAGCCCCGTCGCGAAGATCTGAAAGACGGAGCCCAAAACGATGACGTCGAGATACTCCTTCCCGTAGGCATAGATGTCGCCCTCCGCGCCGAAGAGGCGAAGGATCGGCCCGTTCAAAAAGAAGAAGGCGGTCATGAAGGCGCTCGCAAAGAGCAGCATCCACAAGGTCGCGCGGAGAAAGCTGTCGGCGGCATCGTCGCGCTCGCCGCGGCGCAGCGACCACAGCACCGCGCCGCCCATGCCGATGCCCGTGCCGAGCGATTGGATGAGCGAGACGACGGGGAAGGCGACGTTGATGGCGGAAAGACCCTTATCCCCGATGCTCTGCCCGACGAAGAAGCCGTCGACGATGGCATACACGCCCGAAAGCGCGAAGGCGAGCACGGAGGGCACGACATATTTAAAAAAGGCGTTCAGGACGGAGGCGTCTTTGGCGGGGCGGGAAAGTTTCATCGTTCACCTCAGAGGAAGTACCGCTCGATTATGCTTGCTTTCAAGGAAGAAGTCAAGCGATTTTGCCGCCCTCTCATCGGCGGGACAAATAGGGGGGATAAGCAATAATTATATTTTGAATGGCGAAAAGTGCGTGCAAACGTTTGACAAATGCGGACGAAAGCTGTAAAATGAGCACATAACCGATGAGGTGAAGGAGTAGCGTGCGGCTACACGGATCTCAAGAGAGCCTTCGGCGGTGGGATGAAGGCGGTCCGCGGCGCGTGAATGGATCACCGAGGGCGGGGGTGAAGGGGCAAAAGCCCTGCGTAGCTTCCGACGGGGACCCTCCCGTTACAGGGGGAGAGCATCAGAGTGTGCTTGCAATGAGGCGGCGTCTGCCGCGAAATCGGGTGGCAACACGGAGAACATTCGTCCCGAACGGATGGCTTCCGTGTTTTTTGTTACAAATTTTGATTCAGGAGGAACAAACCATGAACACCAACATCCCTTACAAGATCTATCTCTCGGAAGACGAGATGCCCCGTACCTGGTATAATGTCAAAGCTCACATGAAGGGGGGGCACGAGCCTTTCATGAATCCCGCGACGGGCAAGCCCTGCACGAAAGAAGACCTTACGGGCGTGTTCTGCGAAGAGTGCGTCGATCAGGAACTCAACGACAAGGACGAGCTCATCGAGATCCCCGAAGAGATCAGGAACTTCTATAAGATGTACCGCCCGTCCCCCCTCGTGCGCGCGTACTGTCTTGAAAAGCTGCTCGATACGCCCGCCGAGATCTACTACAAATTCGAGGGCAACAACACGTCGGGCTCGCACAAGCTCAACTCGGCGGCGGCGCAGGCGTACTACGCGAAGAAGCAGGGGCTCACCTCCGTCACGACGGAGACGGGCGCGGGCCAGTGGGGCACCGCCCTTGCGATGGCGTGCGCCTACTTCGGGCTCGATCTCGATGTGTATATGGTCAAGGTCTCCTACGAGCAGAAGCCCTTCCGCCGCGAGGTCATCCGCACTTACGGCGCGAACGTCATCCCGTCTCCTTCCATGACGACGGCGGCGGGCAGGAAGATCCTCGAAGAACACCCCGGCACGGGCGGCTCTTTGGGCTGCGCCATCTCCGAAGCCGTCGAAAAGGCGACTCAGACGCCCAACTGCCGCTATGTCCTGGGCTCCGTGCTCGACCACGTCCTTCTGCATCAGTCCATCATCGGGCAGGAGTGCAAGATCGCGCTCGATAAATACGGCGTCAAGCCCGATCTGATCATCGGCTGCGCGGGCGGCGGCTCTAACCTCGGCGGCCTCATCTCGCCCTTCATGGGGGAAAAGCTCGAAGGCAAAAACAACATCGACTTCCTCGCCGTTGAGCCCGCAAGCTGCCCCTCCCTCACGCGCGGCAAGTACGCCTACGACTTCTGCGATTCGGCGCGCATCACTCCCCTTGCCAAGATGTATACGCTGGGCTGCGGGTTCATGCCCTCGCCCAACCACGCGGGCGGGCTGCGCTATCACGGCATGAGCCCCGTGCTCTCCAAGCTCTATCACGACGGGTATCTGCGCGCGACGAGCGTCGAGCAGACCAAAGTCTTCGAGGCGGCGGTCAAGTTCGCCCGCTGCGAGGGCATCCTGCCCGCCCCCGAGAGCTCGCACGCCATCGCCGTTGCAATGGACGAGGCGATCAAGTGCCGCGAGGAGGGCAAGAAGAAGGTCATCCTCTTCGGGCTCACGGGCACGGGGTATTTCGATATGACTGCCTACAAGAACTTCAACGACGGCAACATGACGGATACCATCCCCACCGACGAAGACCTTGCGAAAGGGTTTGCGACGATACCGCAAATTTAAGTTCACGCATTTCTTTTGCTTCGCAAAACAAATGCCGTGAGGAGTGGAGACGGTTGATTTTAACTTGTTTTATCGCTCACGCACCCGGTTGTCATTCTAAGAACAATAAGCCTCTGGTAAGAGGCAAATTGGGGGAGCCAGCGCAGGGGGACCCTGCTCGGCTCAGTGAATTTGAGTTCACGACTTTTTGTGCGAGCACAAAAAAGTTGTGAGGAGATTTCGCGGAAAGATTGTTGCGATCTTGACGGGCGGCGGCTGCCGCCCGTTAATTTTGCGGCGGGCTTTTTTGCATGTGCGCGAAATACTTGACGAAAGGGGGCGGATGTGCTATGCTTTTCAGGAATAAAACCACAAAAGGACACAGCCATGTATTTCAGAACTCATAACTGCGGCGAGCTGCGCGAAACGGACGCGGGCAAGCGCGTCAAACTTTCGGGCTGGCTCGACAGCAAGCGCGACAAGGGCGGGCTGCTCTTTGCCGTCCTGCGCGATTTTTACGGCACCACGCAGGTCGTCTGCTCGGAAGAGCCCTGCCTTTCGCAGATGCGCGACATCCCTACCGAATCGACGGTCAGCGTCGAAGGCACCGTCGTTCTGCGCTCTTCCCCCAACGACAAGCTCCCTACGGGCCTTGTCGAGGTCATCCCCGAGCGCATCGAAGTGCTGGGCCGCCGCTCCGTGCAGGCGCTTCCCTTCGAAGTTTCGCACTCCACCGAAGCGGGCGAGGACGCGCGCCTCAAATACCGCTTCCTTGACCTTCGCAACCCCGCCGTGCGCGACAAGATCATTTTGCGCTCTCAGATCGTCGCCGATCTTCGCAAGCTCATGACCGAGCGCGGCTTTTATGAGATCAACACGCCTATTCTGACGAGCTCTTCGCCCGAGGGCGCGCGCGATTATATCGTCCCCAGCCGCATCTATCCCGGCGAGTTCTATGCGCTCCCGCAGGCGCCTCAGCAGTACAAGCAGCTCCTGATGTGCTCGGGGTTCGACAAGTACTTCCAGATCGCTCCCTGCTTCCGCGACGAAGACGCCCGCGCCGACCGTTCGCCCGGCGAGTTCTATCAGCTGGATATCGAGATGGCGTTCGCGACGCAGGAGGACGTCTTCGAAGTGCTCGAAGGGGTGCTCCCGCCCGTCTTTGCCAAGTATTCGGGCTGGGATGCCGATAAGCCCCCGTTCCGCCGCGTCGCCTACCGCGAAGCGCTCGAAACGTACGGCTCGGATAAGCCCGACCTGCGCAATCCCCTTGTCATCAAGGATGTCTCCGACCTTACGGAAGGCTGCGGGTTCGCCGTCTTCGAAGGCAAGAAAGTCAAAGCCATCGCCGTCAACGGCGTTTCCGTCGCACGCAAGTGGATCGACAAGACCGCCGAAGAGTTCAAAGTCAAGACGGAGGGCGGCGCCATGTTCTGGTTCAAGCTGGACGAGAACGGCGCGGCGGCAGGCGGCATCGCAAAATTCGTTGCGGAGCGCGTCGACGCCTTCAAGGAGCGGCTCTCCCTTCAAAACGGCGCGTTCGTCGCCCTCGTCGCGGAGGACAAGCTCTCCCTCGTCCAGAAGCGCGCGGGCATCCTCCGCACCATGCTCGGCACGGGGCTCGATCTCCTCGAAAAGAACGTCTACCGCTTCTGCTGGATCGTCGACTTCCCCATGTATGAGATCGGCGAGGAGAGCGGCGAGCTCGAATTCTGCCACAATCCCTTCTCCATGCCGCAGGGCGGGATGAAGGCGCTCGAAGAGCAGGATCCTCTCGAAGTGCTCGCCTATCAGTACGACATCGTCTGCAACGGCGTCGAGCTTTCTTCGGGCGCTGTCCGCAATCACGATCCCGAGATCATGCTCAAAGCCTTCTCGCTCGTGGGCATGGGCAAGGAGGACGTCGTCAAGAAGTTCCCCGCGCTCTACCACGCCTTCGAGTACGGCGCGCCTCCCCACGCGGGCGTGGCGCCCGGCGTCGACCGCATGGTCATGCTCATCTCGGATACCGTCAATATCCGCGAAGTCATCGCCTTCCCCATGAACGCCAAGGCGCGCGATCTTCTCATGAACGCGCCCTCGCCCGTGGAGCAAAAGCAGCTCGACGACGTGCATATCAAGATCGTCGAACAGAAGAAATAAGCAAATTCAAGCAAATTCCGACAAAAACGGCGCTTCGGGCGCCGTTTTTTCATAGGACAAAACCTCTCGTTCATATTGTAGAGAAAAGCGCTGCACCGTTCGGCGGCGCGGGAGGGGAAATGTTTTCGCTGTTGTATGCCGTCCTTTGCAAGCTGTTCTTTTTTACGGGCGCCGTGGGGGAGGCGGGTTATCCCAAGCCGCTCCCTCCCGAAGAAGAGGAGCGCTGCCTGCGACTTAGCCGCGCGGGAGATGCGGCGGCGCGCGAGAAGCTCATCCGCCACAACATGCGCCTCGTCGTGCATATCGTCAAAAAATATACGGGCGCGGCGGAGACGGACGACATGATTTCGGTGGGGAGCATCGGGCTCATCAAAGCCATCAACACTTACGAACCGGGGCGCGGTACCCGCCTTGCAACGTACACCGCCCGCTGCGTGGAGAATGAAATTCTGATGCTCATCCGCGCGGGTAAAAAGCATAAAAATACGCTCTCGCTCTCCGACCCCGTCGGCACCGATAAGGACGGCAACGAGCTCACTTTGATGGACCTTCTCTACGAAAAGGAGGACACCGTCTTCCGGGGCGTGGAGCAGTCGCTCATGCAGGAGAAATTCCTTGCGGCGGTGCGGGGGCTTCTGAACGGGCGGGAATGCGAGATCGTCTGCCTGCGCTACGGACTGACGGGCGGCGCGCCCCTGCCGCAGCGGGAAGTTGCGAAGAAGCTGAAAATTTCCCGCTCCTACGTCTCCCGCATCGAAAAGCGGGCGCTCCTCAAACTGCGCGAGGGGCTGAAAAAGGAAGATTTTTTCGGCGAATGAGGGGGCGGCGCGCCCGCTTTGGCGGGCGCGCCGCCCTTCCGCCGTCTCCCCGAAGTCGGGCGGAGAAGGCAAAATAACGTGCCAAAACACTTTACAAAGACGGCGTTTTGCTTTATAATTTTCGGTATGATAGCACTTGCCGACAACTGGAAGGACTATTCCGTCATCGCGACGGGCGACGGCTACAAGCTCGAACGCTGGAAGGACGTCGTGCTGCTCCGCCCCGACCCGCAGGTCATCTGGAGCGCGCAGCGCGATCTTTTCTCCTATCCCGGGCTTTGCGCCGTCTACCGCAGGAACAAGGGCAGCGGCGGGGGCGGCGGCTTTTGGGAATATAAGAAGGAGCTCCCTCCCGAATGGAACATCTCCTACCGCGATCTCACCTTCCGCGTGCATCCCATGAATTTCAAGCATACGGGGCTCTTCCCCGAACAGGCGGTGCATTGGGATAAGACGAGCTCTCTCATCCGCGGGGCGGCCGAAAAGGGGAGGAAGGTCAAAGTCCTCAACCTCTTTGCCTACACGGGCGGGGCGAGCGTCGCGATGGCGAAGGCGGGCGCGGAAGTGACGCACGTCGACGCCGCCAAGAACATGGTGGAGCGTGCGGGCGAGAATGCGCGGCTCTCGGGCATCCAAACGGGCATCCGCTATATCGTGGACGACTGCAAAAAGTTCGTCGCGCGGGAGATAAGGCGGGGCAACCGCTACGACGCCGTCGTCATGGACCCTCCCTCCTACGGGCGCGGCCCGGGGGGCGAGCTCTGGAAGATCGAAACCGAGCTCTTTCCCTTTGTGAAACAGTGCCGCGAGCTCCTTTCGGACGAGCCGTTGTTCTTTCTCATCAACAGTTATACGACGGGTCTGCAGCCTGCCGTTCTGAACAATATTTTAACGCTGTGCCTCAAGGGGTCCAAGGGGAGCATCGACTCTTACGAAGTGGGATTGCCCACCGAAGAGGGCATCGCCCTTCCCTGCGGCGCGGGAGGAATGTACGTCAATGACTGACATCGAAACGACGGGGGCTCCCGAGGAAGAGCTCACCATCCTCTATGAAGACAATCACATCATCGTGGTCTTAAAGCCGCAGAACCTCGCGTCCTGCCCCGACGAGAGCGGGGATCAAAACCTTCTCGACAAGGTGCGCGAATACATCCGCACGGCGTACAACAAGCCCGGCAACGTGTATGTGGGGCTCGTGCACCGTCTCGACCGTCCCACGGGCGGCGTCATGGTCTTTGCCAAGACGAGCAAGGCGGCGGGCCGGCTCGGCGAGCAGATGAAGACGGGCGACTTCGAAAAGAAGTACCTCGCAGTCCTCAACGGCAGCCCGCACAGCGAGCAGGGCACGCTCGTCAACTATCTCAAAAAGAACACCGTCAACAACATGGTGTATCTCTGCACGCAGGGCACGGACGGGGCGAAGCTCGCCTCGCTCGACTATCATATCCTCGAAAAGAAGGAGCCGCTCGCCCTGTGCGACATCACGCTGCATACGGGCAGGAGCCATCAGATCCGCGTGCAGATGGCGGGCATCGCGCACCCCGTCTACGGCGATATGCGTTACGGCGGCGAACGCGCGCAGAAGGGCAAGCTCGCCCTCTGGGCGTATTCTTTGAGCTTCACGCACCCCGTCACAAAGGAGCGGATGCGCTTTTTGTGCGAGCCGCCCAAGAACGAAACGCCCTGGAGCCGCTTCGACATCGCGCGGGCGATGGCGGTGGAGTGAGAGCCGCGTTTTTGCGCGCCGCCCTCCTTACGGCGGGTGAAAATTTAATTTTCTTGTCAAGACGGCTTGTTACCGCTTGACGGGGGCAGTAATTTTGTGTAAAATAGTTGGGTGAATGCGCTATCGGGCTCACCGTGCGCACCATATTTGGGGGATCTCCCCGAATGCAAGAACACTTTGCGGACGCCCGCGTCCGCACGGAGCTGGTTACATGACTAAGAGTAAATTTCGTACGATCACCATTGCGGCGCTCAGCTTTCTTTTGGCGCTGTTTTTGAGCCTGGCGGCGGGCATGGCCATGCCCCGCGCTGCCGTTTCGGCTGAGGAGTATGCGCCGACGAACATTTTCTCGGCGGGGTCGAATACGACCGTCTCCCGCACCGAGGACGACGGGGCGGAATACATCTCGTTCACGCATTCCGTCAACACGTCGTCCGCGTTCTACCGCCGCGACCTTGCGCTCAAGTGGTTCGCCGCCGCGAGGGAAGCAAGTTACTTCTCCCTCACGCTCGCCTTCCCCGAGCTGAACTTTACCGAATACACGCTCACCTTCCAGGGAGAAGAAGAAAATGTTTCGGAAGAGGAAGTTTCCGAAAATTCCCTCGTCTTCCTGCACGATGAGGACGGCTCCCGCGCCGTTGTCGTCAACGCACAGGGCGAAAAGGGCGAGGAAGTCGCCGTCGATCTTTCGGGCGACGTCGTGGTGAGCATGGATGAAGAAGACTGCGCGAGCGGGGAATTCGCCGTCTATGTGAACGGAACGAAAGCCGGCGTCTTCACCAACATCGGCGGTTATTATATGGAATACCTCTCCTCGGCATCCGATACGCCGAGGACGCCCGTCACCTTCGAGGCGACCGCCTACGCCGGCGAGACCCTTGTGGTGCTCGTCAAACAGCTCAACGGGCAGTCGTTCAAACTCAATGAGGACGGCTACGTCGTGGATGATACGGCGCCCGTGCTCGTCCTCAACAGCGAAGTCTATCCCTTCCGTCTCGGCAGCAAGTTCAGCCTCGATTATGAGGCGATCGACGTGTGCGACGCATCCGTGACCGTCTCCCGCGAGTACTATGTGGCGGAGATCGACGGCGAGGGCGGCGTCCACGTTCCCACCGACGACGATTATAAGACGCTGACCACTTCTACCTGGTTCATGCCTTCGGACGATGCCGGGGAAGAGGAAGTACAGTATGTCTCCATCCGCTTCACGCTCGACGACGGCCGCGACGGCGCGGATGAGGACGAAGCTCCCGTCTATCTCGTCTGGTATGCGGCGGAGGGGGCTTCCGTCTCCTTCGGCTCGGGTGAGACCGAGCTCGGGTTCATTCTGGTGGACCGTGCGCAGGAGGGCCCCGTCTATACCGGCCTCACCGCGACCGAGACGACCGAAGACGGCCGTCCGAGCGGGGAAAACGTGAAGGATGCCGACGCGGAAGACGTGAACGGCAACGGCGACAGAGAGGAAGCGCTCCTCGACGTGCTCGCCGCAGAGTATCAGCGTCAGGTCGACGCGGCTGCGGAGAAGGCAAGCGCGGGCGACGGCGCATATTTCTATCTGCCCTCCATGCGCGGTCTCATCTCGAGCAGCACCTGCGATTACCGCGATCTCACGTTCTATATCTA
This sequence comes from uncultured Clostridia bacterium, assembly GCA_944376295.1. Taxonomy (GTDB): domain Bacteria; phylum Bacillota; class Clostridia; order Christensenellales; family Borkfalkiaceae; genus Gallimonas. The sequence continues at coordinate 181,632 of CALWCE010000001.1, read as the reverse complement.
TTACTATTCGCAGAGCCAGACGGCGGACGATACGGCGTCTTCCGCGACCTCTCTCGCCTATAACCGACTGCGGTTCGAGATCGACGAGCCCGGCGAATATGTGTTCCGCGTGATCGCAAGGGATGCCGCCGATAACGAGATGAAGTACTATCTCGACGGCAAGCTGGTCGAAGTCACGAGCAGCAACGTCTGGGAGATCGAAGAGATCCCCGAATTCTCCTTCTCGGTCGGCTATGACGGCGCGCGCGTCACCGATCCCGAGGAACAGGCGCTCGGTTACCGCGATACGACGTATGAGGTCGAAGACTTCGAGATCATTGCCGTTCCCGGTTACGAAGCGAAATACGAGCTCTTCCGTCTGGACGAGAACGCTCTTCCCTCCGAACTTCAGGGCGCGTCCTATTCCGACCTGGTCGAGAACGCGAAGGAATACTTTGACAGCGATTGGGCGGAATACCTCCTCAAGATCGATCCCTACAACAGCGAGATCGATGAGGACGACTCCCTTTGGGACCGCACCGACAACCGCTATCATTGGGATGCGGAGGATGTGACGTTCGTTCCCAACGAGGCAGGCTATTATGTGGTCAAGCTCACCGTGACCGAGCCCTCCATGCCCGGGCATACCGTGACGGCATATCAGGTCATCGATGTGCGCAACCCCATCGATACGCTGCCCGACGCGACGTACTGGCTGGAAAACAACGTGGCGGCAGTCGTGCTGTTCTGCATCTCCGGCGTGCTTCTCATCGCGCTCGTCGTGCTCTTCGTCATCAAGCCGAAGAAGAGCGTGGACGAAGTGGACGTGAGGTCGCTCAAGGGCGTGAAGAAGTCCAAAGACGATGAGGAAAAGAAGGACTGAATTTGACAGGACTCATCAATTTTGAATAGCAAAGAGGCACTGCGGCAGCGCGGTGCCTCTTTGCATACCGCCGCCGCATAAAAAAGGACGCCCCGCGCATACTGCATGGCAGGAGGTATCCGATGGTCATTGCAAACTTGATCTCTTATATTCTGGTGCTCGTGGGAGCGCTTAACTGGGGCATCTTCGGGCTGTTCGACTTCAACCTTGTCTCGGCAGTCTTTCAGGGGCCCCGCACGATCGGTTCCATCATCGTCTATTCGCTCATCGCGCTCGCCGCGATCTGGCTGATCATCTCGCCCATCATCACGAACGGGATGCTCAAATTGCAGGGCGACCGCGTGGCGCGCGAACAGCACGGTCACTAAAAAAACGGGCACGCAAAGTGCGGGAGGGGCATAAAAATTGCCTTTCCCGCATTTTTTATTTTTGAGGCGCGCCCGCTGCGGCAGGAAGCAGAGGCGGACGCGCAGCGTTCGGAGGTGGCTTATGTCAGTTTGCCCGATCACTTCGCTTTCCAAGGGGATGCGCGCCAAAGTCGCCGAAGTGGAAGGGGAGGGCGCGCTCCGCTCCCGTCTTGCGGCGCTCGGCGTGCGCCCCGGGGAAGAGGTGACGCTCCTTCGCGTCTCGCCCCTCAGACGCACCTATCTTGTCGCAACAGAGGAGAGCGTCTTTGCGCTCGGGAAGGAGGCGGCATCGTGCGTGAAAGCGGAACGGTGAAAGAGGCGCCTTTCAAACTCCTCCTTCTCGGTAATCCCAATGCGGGCAAGAGCACGCTTTTTAACGCGCTCACGGGCGGGCATGCGCGCGTCGGGAACTGGCACGGCGTCACGGTGAGCGCGCTCGAAGGGGAAGCGCTGCTTTCGGGGAACAGGGTGAAGATAGCCGATCTTCCCGGCGTCTATTCCGCCGACGGCCTCAGCATGGAGGAGCGCGCCGCCTGTGCCTATCTCAACGAGCACCCCGAGGGCGTCGTGTGCCTCGTCTCGGAGTGCGCGGCGCTCCCCCGCAGCCTTGCGCTCCTTTCCGCGCTTGCCAAAGGAAGGCGCGCCTTTCTGGTGCTCACGAAAAAGCGGCAGTTCGTTCGGCAGGGGGGGACGCTCGAAGAACGCGAGCTCGAACGCATTCTGGGCATCCCCGTTCTGAGTGCGGAGGGCGTTCCTCCCCGCGAGCTGCGCGAAAGGGTGGGCGAAGCGCTGCTGCGGGCAGGACAGCCTCGCGCGGCTTCGGCAGAAGGGCGCCCGCTCCCGAAAGAAGTCTACACGCGCGCCCCCGTGCGGCTTACGAAATTCGACCGCTTTCTCCTGCACCCCGCGGCGGCGTGCGCGGTGTTCGCGCTCCTGCTTGCGGCGGCGTTCTTTCTCACCTTTTCGCCTGTGGGGCCGGGCGGGCTTTTAAAGGGGTTCGCCGAAGCGCTGATCTTTCAGATCAAAGGGGCGCTTCAAACGCATATCGCGTCGCCCGTGCTTTGTTCCTTCGTGGGGGAGGGGCTCGTCGGGGGCGTGGGCGGCGTCCTGTGCTTTTTGCCGCAGATCGGCATGCTCTTTCTCTTTTTGTCGCTGCTCGAAGAGAGCGGGCTCTTATCCCGCCTCGCCTTCTTTACGGACGGCACTCTCTCGCGCGCGGGGCTGAGCGGGCGGGCAGTCTTTTCCCTTCTGATGGGGTTCGGCTGTACGGCGGCTGCCATCCTCTCGACGCGCGGTCTCGACGACAAAAGGATGCAGCGCCGCGTCATTTGGTGCCTTCCCTATCTCTCGTGCAGCGCAAAGCTCCCCGTCTATCTCACGCTCGCTTCGTCTTTTTTTCAAGATCAGTTTTTGGCGGCGCTCCTTCTGTATGTCCTCGGCGCGGGGCTGAGCTTTGCCGTGCTCCTGTTTTTAGGCGGGGAGAAGGGCGCGCCCTTCGTGCTCGAATTTGCGCCGCTGCAGCTCCCCGAGGCGAAGATCGTTGCAAAAGCCTTGTGTTTTCAGCTCAAACAGTTTATAATAAAGCTCGGGACGGTCATCTTGGCGTTCTTCATCGCCTCGTGGCTGCTCTCCTCCTTCGACTTATGCTTCCGCTTCGTTCCCGTCGAAGAGAGCATGCTGGCGCATCTGTGCGGCGGGCTCAGATGGCTGTTCGCGCCCGTCGGCATGGAAGATTGGCGCGTCGCCTATGCGGCGCTCTCGGGGCTCGTCGCCAAAGAGAACGTCGCGGCAAGTCTGGAGCTCTTCTTCCCCGTCTTCCCTTACGGCGCGAGGAGCGCGTTCGCCCTCGCCGTGTTCGTACTCGCCTCTTCGCCCTGCGTCTCTGCCGTGGCGGCTGCCGCGCGCGAAGTGGGCGCAAAGCCCGCCCTTCTCTATGCCGTTGCAGAGACGGCGGGCGCGCTGCTTCTGAGTTATTTCGTCTATTTTCTGACGGGCCTCGGCGCTTCGGCGGTCCTGCCGCTCATCGCCGCCGTCATTCTCATCTTTGCCTTTGGGAGGACCTTCCGTGCGGGAATACACCGTAAGCGAGGAAACTTCGCTCAAAAACTTCACCGACGCGCATGACGCCCAGGCGTCCTTTTCCTTCCGCGCCCTCTTGAAGCGCCGCGACGTGCGCGTCAACGGCGGCAAAGTGGGGGAGGACGTGCCCCTTCATGTGGGAGATAAAGTGCAGTACTTCCTGACGCCCGCCGAGGAAGGGAAGAAAGCGTTTTCCGTCCTTTACGAGGATGAAAACGTCGTCGTCTGCGATAAGGAGAGCGGCGTGCAGTCGGAGGCAGTCTTTTCGGCGCTCCTGCGGAAGGGGGAGTGCTTCTTTTTGCACCGCCTCGACCGCAACACCGAAGGGCTTCTCATCTTTGCGAAAACACAAGCTGCCGCCGACGAGCTTTGGAAAGCCTTTCGCGAGCGGCGCGCCGAAAAGCGCTATCTTGCCCTCGTCAAGGGGAGCTTTCGGGAAAAGCATGCCGTCCTCAAAGCCTATCTTCAGAAGGATGCCGCCTCTTCCCGCGTGCGCATCTTCGACCGCCCCAAAGGGGAGCCCATCGTCACCGAATACCGCGTCCTCAAAGAAAAAGAGGGGCTGAGCCTTCTCGAAGTCACCCTGCACACGGGCAAGACGCATCAGATCCGCGCCCACCTCGCGCACATCGGGCACCCCGTTCTCGGCGACACCAAGTACGGCGATAGCGCCCTCAACCGCGAAAAGCACCTCACGCGGCAAAAGCTCATCGCAAAGGAGCTGTGCTTTACGGGGCTTCAATGCCTTCCCGCCATCGAAGGCGTCCGATTTTTTTCGGAAAAGTCCATTTATTTTTGAAAAAGCGCTTGACGGCGCTCTTTCTTTGTGCTATTATATGAATAGTTGTTCAAATATTAGTTTGACGGGCGTTTTTCGTCCGAAGGAGTTTGGTATGCGGCGTGTCATTCGCATCAAAAATCTGGATTGCGCTGCCTGTGCGGCGGAACTCAAAGAGGAGCTTGAAGAGCTCAAAGACATCGAAGAGGCGGCGGTCGATTTCATCAATCAGCGCGTGACGCTCTCCTACAATACGCCCGAGGCGTTCTCGGGCGCGGTCGAACTCATTGCGGGCTTTGAGGAGGTGGAGATCGTCGACGGCAACGCTCCCCGCAAGAAGGAGAGCCATTTGAAAGAGATCGTCTCCATTGCGGTCTCGGCGGCGTTCTTTGTGCCGGGGCTTATTTTGCATTTCGTGGGCGGCGTGCCCGAATGGCTGCCGCTTGCGCTCTTTCTCGCTTCCTTTGCGGCGGCGGGGTGGGAAGTCGTTTTCACCGTCTGCAAGAATTTTGCAAAGCTCTTCCGCTCCTTCCGCCTGAGCCTGCTTTTAGACGAAAACTTTCTGATGCTCATCGCGGCGGTGGGGGCGTTCGCCCTCGGCGAGGGCATGGAGGGCGCCGCCGTCATGCTGCTGTATGAGATCGGCGAACTTCTGCAGGCGGTCGCCGTCGGCTCGTCTCGCGGGGCGATCGCAAAACTCATGGAGCTCAAGAGCGACAGCGCCATCCTCCTCGAAGGGGAGGAGCAGCGCGAAGTCGCGCCCGAGGAGTTGAAGAAGGGGGACGTCATCCTCCTGCGCAAGGGGGATAAGGTGCCCGCCGACTGCACGCTGCTTTCGGGCGAGAGCGCCTTCGATACCAAGTCCATCACGGGGGAGAGCTATCTCCGCGAGTGCGGCGAGGGGGCGGAGCTTTTAGCGGGCTTCCTCAACGCGGGCAACGCCGTGACGGCGCGCGTCGAACGCCCCTCCGAGGAGAGCGCCGTCGCCAAAATTTTGGAGATGGTGGAAAACGCTTCCTCGCAGAAGGCGAAGCCCGAAAAGTTCATCACCAAGTTCGCGCGCATCTACACGCCCGTCGTCGTGGGGCTCGCCGTCCTCATTGCCGTGGTGCCGCCGCTCTTTACGGGCTTCGATTTCGCGCCGTGGATCATGACGGCGCTCAACTTCCTCGTCATCTCCTGCCCGTGCGCGCTCATCATCTCGGTGCCGCTCACCTATTTCTCGGGCGTGGGCGTGCTCGCAAAGCACGGCGTGCTCTGCAAAGGGGCGGTGTGCCTCGATACGCTCTCCAAGGTGCAGACGGCTGCCTTCGATAAGACGGGTACCCTCACCGAGGGCAAATTCACGCTCGCGGGCTGTTCTTCGGAGCGCGCATTGTCGCTCATCGCCGCCGTGGAGCGCGCTTCTTCCCATCCCTTCGCCGAAGCCTTCCGCAGTGCGGAGACGCCCTTCCATGCGAAGAACGTTCAGGAGATCGCGGGCATGGGGCTTGCCGCCGACATCGAAGGAAGAGAGGTGCTCGTGGGGAGCAGACGGCTGATGGAAGAGCATTCTATCGCCCTTCCCGAACTCCAAAGCCCGCACGCCGTCGTGTTCTGCGCGGAGGACGGGGCGTTCGTCGGCTATGCAGAGCTCGAAGATAAGCTGCGCCCGGACGCCGAAGAGGCGCTCAAAGGGCTCAAAGGGGCGGGCGTCAAGAAGATCGCCGTGCTTTCGGGCGACACCGAAGAGCGGGCGAAAGCTGCCCTTTCGGGGCTCCCCGTGGACGAGCTCAAAGCGGGGCTCCTGCCCGAAGAAAAGCCGCTCGCCGCGCGGGCACTCAAGGGGGAGGGCGCGCTCCTCTATGTGGGTGACGGCATCAACGATACCCCCGTGATGGCGGAAAGCGACATCGCCGCGGCGATGGGCGGGCTCGGGAGCGACGCCGCCATCGAAGCGAGCGACATGGTGCTCGCGTCCGATTCCCTCAAAGGGCTCCCCAAAGCTATGCGGACGGCGAAAAAGACGCGGCGCATCGTCATGCAGAACATCATCGGTTCCATCGCCATCAAGGCGGCGCTCATGGTCTTGTCCATCGTGGGATTCATCCCGCTGTGGGCGGCGGTGTTCGGCGACGTCGGCGTCATGCTCCTCGCCGTCCTCAACTCCCTGCGCATGCGCGGACGCATCTGAACCTTGCATCCGAACCTCCCGAAAGCGGCATTGAGCCGCTTTTTTTTGTGCTGTTTTATTAGTACACTCTTGACAGACCGTATTAAGTGTGCTATATTATAGATGATACAAATAATACGGGAGGAAAATATGAAGACAAAACTGCCTTTTCGGATGTGTCTGCGGCTCGGCTTGCAGGGGAAGTGGGTGACGAAGTGCTTCACCGTGCTGCTTTCCGCGATGTCCTTTATGCTGTTTGCCATCGCTTCGACTGCATTTACATTCAATGTTCTCAACTTTCAGGTCAGAGGCTACCAATACTATATGGCAGATAAGGAATACTATCTGTTCTCAAATGAAACCGGAAATACGGGGTATTCCCCGGGGAGCGAAGAGTTGTTGCTGACGGGGGAGGAAACCGCTTTGATCGAAGACGGGGTAGAGCTTAATTTTCTTGCCGCCTGCCGCGATCAGATCGATATGGGGTATTTTTTGGACAAAAGCTATTTCCGCGGCGAAAAATACAAGTACGACGAAGACGGGGAGATCGTAGGAGAGACAGAGGAATACAAGGCGTATTTGCGTGAGGTCGAAGGGAAACCTCTTGATTTTTCAGGTGTCAAAGTGTCGGTCGGGTCGGAAGCTTCTTATAAGGAGCTGAACTATCGGCTGCTCGCGGGGCGGTATCCCGAAGCGGTGAACGAGATCGCCGTCTCGGAAGAGATTTACGAAGACTTTGCCTGGGGCGGGTATGTCGATGCGCTCGCAGAGGGCTGCTACACGCTGCAGGAGTTTACTTTCGTCTTTGAAACATACGAGGCGTACGCCTGGGATGATTCCGTCATCCCGCCCGAGGAGGCGGGGGTGAAGATTAACTCCTACGAAGATCTTCTGGGCAAGACGCTCGGGCACTATGAATTGAAGGAAGAGAACCGCCGGGACGAGCACGAAACGCTGCCCGATGAAGTCGTCATCGTGGGGATCGTGGATATGAGCGATCGACCCGCCTGGCCGCGGAGATATCCTTATATCGAGCCGTTCAGTTCGATCCTGCGATCGGAGGCGTGGCTTCAGGCTCAGCGCGAAGCGGGGAAGCTTTACACGGAGTCGATGGTCGCGCGGAACTTCAATAAAAGCGTTGACGTCGTTCGGGATGCCGTTTCACTGACGCTTGCACTTTCGGAGGCGGCAACACCCCGTTTTGAGGGGCTCTCGCCGTATGTGGACGTCTGCGTCGGCGCCTATTATGTAAACTCTTTGGTCGATTACATGATAGACACCAATTTATATCTTTTGATTTTGATCGTTTGCGGCGTTGGCGTTGTGTTTTTGATCTTTGCCATCCTGCTCAATGCGCACCTCATGACGGCGATGACCGAACTCAAACGCAGGCAGGTGGGCGTTCTGCGGGCGCTGGGGGCGAAAGAGGGGCAGATCGAATGCATCTTTCTGACGGGCACTCTTTTGCTTTCCGCCGTCATCTTTCTCTGTTCGCTGGCGGCGACCATCGCCGTCTATTACGGTTTTTGGCAGCCCTTGACGATGTTTGATCAAATTGGGCTTAGTCCGTTTGTGTTTAACGGGTGGACGGTGCTCATTTTGGCGGCGCTCTCCTTCGCGGTGCCGCTTTTGAGCACGTCCGTGCCGCTGAAAAAGTTCCTCGAAAAGCCCGTCGTGAAAAATATCACGGGGAAATGATGTTTTGCGGCGGGGCGCCGCCCGATCGGGCGGCGCCCCGCCGCTCTTGGAAATTCCGTCAAAATTCTTCCCGAATGCGAAGCAAAAATGTAAAATCGGCGCGAAAAACGCGAAATTTTACACTTGTCCCGCACATTTTACAAAATTTTACCTTTTGGTTACAAATTCATGAAAAACAAGTGACAAACGGGTGCTATAATTGCTATAATAAGCATAATGGGAAATTAAGAACGACCCCGGATCCTCTTACCAAAGAAACAGAAGGAGAAAGACAATGCCGGTAACAGAAGTCTTAGAAACCGTTATGCTGCTCCTGGGCGGCCTGGGCGCCTTCCTCGCGGGCATGGAGATCATGTCCGAGAGCATGTCCCGCCTCGCCCACGGGGGATTGAGGCGCATGCTCAACAAGACGGCGGGCAACCGCTTTGCGGGCGTCGGGATCGGCGCCGCCGTCACGATGATCATCCAGAGCTCGTCCGCTACGACCGTCATGGTCGTCGGCCTCGTCAATGCGGGCATCTTAACGCTCTTCCAGGCGACCGCCATCATCATGGGCGCCAACATCGGTACCACCATCACGGCGTGGATCGCTTCGCTCGGGAGTCTGGATGTCTCCGCGTTCCTGCTCCTCTTCGCCGTCGTCGGCGTGTTCATGAAGATGCTCTCCAAGCGCGAGAACATCAAGCTCATCGGCGATACGCTGACGGGTATCGGTCTCGTGTTCGTGGGGCTTTCCGTCATGTCGAGCGCGATGGACCCCGACCTGCACCCCGAGATGATGGGCGTCATCAAACAGGCGCTCGAAGTCGTCAAAAATCCCTTCCTTCTCCTCCTCATCGGCGCGGTGGCGACGGGCATCATCCAGTCCTCTTCGGCGGTCACGAGTATCGTCGTCGTGCTCGCAACGAGCGGCGTGCTCATCGGCGGCACGGGCGACGGCGTATATTACGTTGTCATCGGTTCCAACATCGGTACCTGCGTGACGGCGCTCCTTTCCTCCATCGGCGCGCAGCCCAATGCAAGGAGAGCCGCCATCATCCACCTTCTCTTCAACTGCTTCGGCGCCGTCATCTTTACGATATTCCTCCTCTGTTGGGGCTGGTTCGGCACTTCCTTCCAGGATGTCGTCCTGAACGTCATCTTCCCTGAAAACTATCAGTTCCAGATCGCCTTCTTCCACACGCTCTTCAACGTGACCTGCACCATCCTCTTCCTTCCCTTTGCGAAGGGCTTCGTCTGGCTCGCGAACAACCTTCTTCGCAGCAAGAAGGGGGAGCCGACGCCCGAAGAAGAGCTCATTGCGCACCCCGACGAGCGCCTTCTGCGCAACCCTTCCGTCGGTCTTGCATATCTTTATCAGGAGACGGGCAAGGTGTTCGCCTTCTCGATGGAGACGCTTGATAAGGCGTTCAACGCCTTCCTTGCGAAGGATACTTCCGTTTCTCAGTCGGTCAACGAGCGCAACGGGGAGATCGCGCAGATGAGCCGCCAGGAAGTTGCCTACCTTGTCAAGCTCTCTGCAAATTCCCTCGTCATGGAGGAAGAAAAGACCATCTCTTCCCTCCATTACGTCCTGAATGACATCGTGCGTATCGGCGAACTTGCCGACAACGTCACCAAATATACCGGGCATTATGTGAATGACGGGCTGCATTTCTCTTCGGAGTTTTTGGAGATGCTCAAAGAGATGTACGCAAAGATCCAAAAGCTTTACGGCCTTTCCCATGAAGCCTTTGAAAAGAAGGATTTCATGAAGCTGCGCGAAGTGGACGCCCTCGAAGACGAGATCGACAACGAGCGCCGCCGCCTCGTTCAGACGCACATCCAGCGCCTCAACGAAGGCAAGTGCCAGCCGCAGAATTCGAGCGTCTTCATCAACCTCGTCGGCAACCTCGAACGCGCCGCAGACCACATCACATACATCGCCCATTCCATCGAACAAAATCAGTGACGCCTTTGGGCGTTTTGGAGGGGTAACGTGGCAAACAAGGTCTTTCTTCTTGAAGACGACAAGAGCATCTGCGAGCTTGTGAAGTGCACGCTGGACTTGAGCAGCATCTCCTGCGAGTACTTCACGACGGTGAAGGAATTCCGGGAGGCGATGGAGCGGGAGACGCCCGACGTCGTGCTCCTCGACATCATGCTCACGGACGGGGACGGCGTGGAGGTCTTAAAAGAGGTCAAAACGCATCACCCCGAAGTGAGCGCCATCATGCTCTCGGCGCTCTCCAAGGAGACGGACAAAGTGCGCGGCCTCAATGCGGGCGCGGACGACTACATCGCAAAGCCCTTCGGCGTTCTGGAGCTCGTGGCGCGCGTCAACGCGGCGCTTCGCCGCACCGCCAAGTCCTCCGTCCTCAAGGTGGGCGAGCTCGAGATGAACTTCGACAACATGACCGTCGTCTACCGCGGAAAGCCGCTCACCCTCAACAACAAGGAATTCCAGCTCCTCAAATTCTGCGCTGCCAACGAGGGCAAGGTGCTCCCGCGCGATACGCTTCTCACCGAGGTGTGGGGCTACGACGACGGCGAAACGCGCACGCTCGACAACCATATCGCACGGCTCCGCAAGCTGGGGCTGAATTTCGAGACGGTGTTCGGCGTCGGGTACCGCTTTATCGCGGGCTGAGGGGGGCGAGATGAGAAAACGTATCCTTTGGACGGGAGTGCTGATCAGTGCGATCGCGCTCCTCGTCTTTTCTTTGATCTCCGCAGAGCTCTACTACAAGAGCAGCCTCCGCTACACCGAAGACGATCTGAGGGCGTATATGGAGCGCTTTGACGCGACGCTTTCGAAAGAGGGGCTTTCGGAAGAATACGCCCGCTCCCTTTCCGAAGAGCTTTTCGGGGCGCGCGTCACCTTCCTCGATGAGAACGGCTCCATCCTCGCCGACTCGGTGGAGGGGGAGGAAGATACCCGTGCCGACCGCCCCGAGGTCATGGAAGCGATGCGGGAGGGGGAGGGATTCGACGCCCGCGCCTCTCAGACGCTCAGGGAAGATTATTCCTACTACTGCCGCCGCTTTCAGGACGGGGCGTACTATGTGCGTATCGCCATCCCCACGCAGTCGCTCGTCGACGTGTATTTGAGTTCCTTCCCCGTCGTCTTCACCTTTTTGCTCCTCGATCTTGCCGTCTGCCTGCTCGCGACCTATCTTCTGACGGACACCGTCTTGAAGCCCGTCGAAAAGCTCGCGATGGACGCGGCGCGGAGAAAGCGCATCACGGCGTCCTGCCCCGAGCTCGAAACGCTGGCGGCGCTCATGAACCGCATGAACGACGACGCCGACCGGCAGATGAAGCAGATCGCCGACGAAAAGGAGCTTGTCGTCAAGGCGCAGCAGTCCAAGAACGACTTCATCGCCAATATCACGCACGAGATGAACACCCCGCTCACCTCCATCAAGGGGTTTGCCGAGCTCCTTGCGGCGGGGGCGCTTTCGGGAGAGACGGCGCAGCGGGCGGCGCAGACCATCCTCTTGCAGAGCGAACGCCTCACCAACCTCGTCGCCTCCATCATCAACTACAACGAGATCGACAGCGACGATCTGCCTACCTACGAAGTGAACGCTTCGAAGATCGCCGCGGAGCTTCTGGAAACGCTCGCGCCCGCCATCGCCGAGCGGCACCTCACGCTCTATACGCACATCGAGCCCGACGTGCTCCTCATGAGCCGTCAGGAGCGCGTCACCGAGATCTTCGGCAACCTCATCCGCAACGCCATCCGCTACAACCGCGACGGGGGGAGCCTCACCGTCGCGCTCACCAAGACGCAGTTTTCCGTGCAGGATACGGGCATCGGCATCGCCGAAGAGGACAGAGAGCGCATCTTCGACCGCTTTTTCACGGTGGATAAGTCGCACAGCGGCAAGAACGGCGGCTTCGGGCTGGGGCTTTCCGTCGTCAAAAAGCTGTGCAAAAAGGCGGGCTGGTGGATCGGCGTTGAGAGCGAAGTGGGCAAGGGCTCCACATTCACCGTGCAGTTTTCCCGCTGAGCGGACGGGGATAGGTGCACTTTTCGCGGAAAAGGCAAAAAACCTCTTGATTTTGCAGGGGGCAGATGGTATAATGAAAGCGGCGCGGAGCTTCCGTGCCGCATTTCGTCGCCCTCGGGAAGGTTGCGGGGGCAGGGAGCAAGACTATGAAGATCACCATCCGCGAAGAGGGGAAATATACCGCCCCGGGAGAAGGCGTCGGCGTCTTCTTCGAAGACCTCAATTACGACCTCGACGGCGGCCTCTATGCCGAGATGCTGGAAAACCGCAACTTCGAGGCGAAGGACGTCCACGGCGAGTGGGATAACTATATCGTCGAAAACGACGGCGGCTACGGCTGGACGCCCACGGGCGAGGGCGTTGCTTTGAAGATCAAGTGGGACCGCCCGCTCTTCATCGAAAACCCGCACTATCTGCGCCTCACCGTCCAAAAGGCGGGGGAAGGCGTCAAAAATAAGGCGTACGACGGCATCTATCTCCAAAAGGGGATGGGTTACACCGTTTCCTTCTATGCCCGCTCCTACGATTACAGAAAAAAGCTTTGGGTGGGCGTGTTCGACGGCGGCAAAGCCGTGCTCGCAAAGAAGGTGCGTCTCCGCCCCGACGGAAGGTGGCACCGCTATGAATTCCACTTAAAGAGCCGCGTCGATCTCGACAAGGCGTCCTTCGAAGTGCGCATGACGGAGGCGGGCGCCATCCATCTCGATTGCTTTTCGATGATGCCCGACAACGCCGTGAAGGGCATCTTCCGCCGCGACCTTGCCGAAATGCTGCGCGACTTGAAGCCCAAGTTCGTGCGCTTCCCGGGCGGGTGCGTCGTAGAGGGCAACAACCTCGAAAACCGCTATCTCTGGAAGGCGTCGGTGGGGCAGAAGGAACGCCGCCGCCACAATTGGAACCGCTGGGCGGTGCACGGCGTCTGCCCCGAAAACAATTTCAGAACGCCCTTCTCGCACTACGGTCAGACGCTGGGCGTGGGGTATTACGAATACTTCCTCCTCTGCGAATGCCTGGGCGCCAAGCCGCTGCCCGTCGTCAGCGTGGGCATCGCCTGCCAGTATATGTCGACGCAGTTCGTGCCGCTTGACGATCCCGCGCTCGAAGTGTATATCCAGGAAGCGCTCGATCTCGTGGAATTTGCCAACGGCGGCGCCGATACCGTCTGGGGCAGGGTGCGCGCCGAGATGGGGCATCCCAAGCCCTTCGGGCTCGAATACCTCGGCGTCGGCAACGAGCAGTGGGAAGACAGGGGCAACGAATTTTACAAGCGCTTCGAGCTGTTCGAAAAGCGCATCCACGAGAAATATCCAACGCTGAAGATCATCGGCACGGTCGGCCCGACGGTGGACACCCCTTCGCACAAGAGCGCCTGGGAGTGGACGAAGGAAAACCTTGCAAAGAACCCCGATTTCGTGTATGCCTCCGACGAGCACTTCTACGCTTCGCCCGAGTGGCTGTATCAGCATGCGGACATGTATGACGATTACCCTTCCAATTGCCGCGTGTATGCGGGCGAGTATGCCGCGCATGTGCCGGGCTCGGGCTGCGCGGGCTTCAATGCGCCTCAGGCCAACGTGTGGGAGGGCGCGCTCGCCGAAGCCGCGTTCATGACGGGCATGGAGCGCAATTCCGATATCGTCGTCATGTCGTCCTACGCGCCCCTCTTCGGGCGGCTCGGCTATACGCAGTGGAGCCCCGACCTCATCTGGTTCGACGGCAAGCGCGCATATGCGACGGTCAACTACTATGTGCAGCAGCTGTTCAGCATCTTTACGGGCAACGTCGTGCTCAACACAGAGGCGGAGGAGGGGCTCTACGCCTCCGCGACCGAGCTTGAGGGCCTCGTCTATGTCAAGGTCGTCAACCCTTCCGACAAGGAAGCGGAAGCGGAGTTCGAAGGCGATTTCGATTTCGGCGCGCTCACGCGCATCATCCGAATGGCGGGCGATCCTGCCGTCTATAACACCATCGACGAGCCCGAGAAGCTGGTGCCCGAAGACGTTGCGCCCACCGCGCCCCGCTCTCTGACGCTGCCGCCGCACAGTTTCCATGTGCTCATCTTCCATAAGTGAAAAAGAAAAAAGCAGCTTTTTTCGCGCGGCGCGTCAAAAATGCCGCCTCAACAGACAAAAACGGAGCTTCGGCTCCGTTTTTTGCTGCGCTTTTTGGTACGGGAAGGGAAATTTTCACGCAAACGATTGACTTGCCGCGTGAAAGAAACTATAATAAGGTCGAGACAATGTAAGATAGCCGCATTCTGCGCTGTTTGCAGGCTGCGGTTCGAGAGAAGGAGACTTTTTGCATGAATGTGACCGAACTGTTCGGGAGCAATGTATTCAACGACGAAGCCATGAAAAACCTGCTGCCCAAGGAGGTCTATCTCTCCTTGCGCAGGACCATCGATACGGGCGCGTCCCTCGATTCTTCCATCGCGAGCGCCGTCGCCAACGCCATGAAGGACTGGGCGGTGAGCAAGGGCGCGACGCACTACACCCACTGGTTCCAGCCCCTCACCAACCTGACGGCGGAAAAGCACGACAGCTTTATCGAGCCTTCGGGCGATCGGGTCATCATGCAGCTGACGGGCAAGAGCCTCATCGTGGGCGAGCCCGACGCCTCTTCCTTCCCTTCGGGCGGGACGCGGGCGACGTTCTCTGCGCGCGGCTACACGGCGTGGGATCCCACTTCCCCCGCCTTCGTCAAGGAGGGGACGCTGTATATCCCCACGGTATTCGTCTCCTATACGGGCGAAACGCTCGATAAAAAAGCGCCGCTTTTAAAGTCGATGACCGCCATCGACGCGCAGGCGAAGCGCCTTTTGAGACTGTTCGGCATCGAGTGCAAGAAGGTCTCCACGACCGTCGGCCCCGAACAGGAGTACTTCCTCATCGACGAAAAGGTCTATGAGGCGAGGAAGGATCTTATCTTAACGGGGCGCACCCTCTTCGGCGCGCGTCCGCCGCGCGGGCAGGAGATGGAAGATCATTACTTCGGCTCGCTCAAGCCCCGCATCTCCGCCTATATGCGCGATCTGGACGAGACGCTGTGGAAGTACGGCATCTTCGCCAAGACCAAGCACAACGAAGTCGCGCCCGCGCAGCACGAACTTGCGCCTATCTTCACGACGACCAACGTCGCCGTCGACGACAATCAGCTCACGATGGAGATCATGAAGAAGGTCGCCAAGCGCCACGGCCTCGTGTGCCTTCTCCACGAAAAGCCCTTCGAATACGTCAACGGTTCGGGCAAGCACAACAACTGGTCGGTCTCCACCGATACGGGACTCAATCTGCTCGATCCCGGCGAAACGCCCGAGAACAACCGCCTTTTCATGCTCGTCCTCGCGTGCGTCATCGCGGCGGTCGACCGCTATCAGGGCATCCTGCGCGCCTGCGTCGCCTCGGCGGGCAACGATCACCGTCTGGGCGCGGATGAAGCGCCGCCCGCCATCATTTCGGTGTATCTCGGCGATCAGCTGGGCGCCATCGTCGATTCCATCGTCTTAGGGCGGGAGTATGTGCCGAAGAAGGCCATCCCCGGCTCCATCGGCGTGCCCGAATCGCCCATCTTCCCCATCGATACGACGGACAGGAACCGCACGTCGCCCTTCGCCTTCACGGGCAATAAGTTCGAATTCCGCATGCTGGGTTCCCAGGCGTCCGTCGCCGACCCCAACATCGTGCTCAATACCATCGCCGCCGAGCTCTTTTCGGAAGCGGTGGAAGTGCTCTCGCGCGCCAAAGATTTCGACGCGGAGTGCAGGAAGTTCACGGAAAAGCTCTTAAAGCGGCACTACCGCATCATTTTCAACTACAACGGCTACGGTCCCGACTGGGAGCCCGAGGCGGAGAGGAGAGGGCTTTTAAACAGCAAGACGACCGCCGACGCCGTTCCCGAATTCTTCAAACAGGAGAACATCGACGTCTTCGTCCATCAGGGCGTTTACACCGAAAAGGAAGTCATCGCCCGCGCCAACATCCAGCTCGAAAATTACGTCAAGAGCATCCGCATCGAGGCGCTTACGATGATCGAGATGGCGCGGCAGGACATCTATCCCGCTGTCAACGGGTATTTGGCGGAGCTGTGCGGCTCCATCGAGGCAAAGCGCGCCGTGAGCGCGAAGCTGCCCGTCGGGGAGGATACAAAGCTTGCGGAAAAGCTCGCGACGATGAACGACGCCATGATGGCGGCGGTCGCAAAGCTCGAACGCGACCTTTCCGAGATGCCCGAAGGGGAGCAGCCCGCCTCGCAGAAGATGGCGCACGTCGTCTTGCCCGATATGGAGCAGGTGCGCTCCCTTGCCGACGGGATGGAAAAGCTCTGTTCTTCCGACTATTGGCCCTATCCCACTTACACGGATATTTTATACAGCGTAAAATAACGGCAGAGGAGGAACGCCGCGCGCAGCAGTTTGCCCGCGCGTTCCCGTGAAACACATCCCGATATGAAAGTCAATGTAAAAAAACTGCGGGAGGGCGCCCGCCTTCCCGTCTACGGAACGCAGTTTGCCGCAGGGGCGGACCTTTACGCCTGCGAAGAGCAGCCCGTCGTCATCCCCGCGGGGGAGACGCGCTTTATCCATACGGGCATCGCCGTCGAGCTTGAAGAGGGCACGGTGGGGCTCGTGTATGCAAGGAGCGGGCTTTCCTGCAAGCAGGACCTTGCGCCCGCCAATAAGGTGGGGGTCATCGACTGCGACTACCGCGGCGAAGTGCTCGTCGCCCTTCACAACCACGGGAAGGAGGAGCGCACCGTCGAGAGCGGCGATCGCATCGCCCAGCTCGTCGTGGCGCCCGTTCTCCATGCGGAATTCGTGGAGGCGGAAGAACTTTCCGTGACCGTGCGCGGCGCGGGCGGGTTCGGTTCGACGGGGAAAAACGGATGAGGATGCGCAGAAAACGCAACCTCGAGCCCCGGCTCGAGGCTTGCTCGGATATTTTGGCGGCGCGCGGCGTCCCCATGAAAGACCTCAAAAAGGCGGCGGAAGAGTACCGCGCCCTCTTTGATTACAATGCACTGTTCGGCAATCAAAACCCCGTGAAGCTCGAGATCGGCTGCGGCAACGGTGGCTTTATCTCGGAAGCCGCACGGCGCGAGCCTGACGTCAACTTCCTCGCGGTGGAGATCATCTCCAACGTCATCGTCACGGCGATGGAGCGCATCAAGAAGGAGAACGTTCAAAACGTGCGCTTTCTGAACATCCCCGCGGAAGTGCTCCCGTGCTTCGTGCCGGGAAAGAGCGTCGAGTGCATCTATCTCAACTTTTCGACGCCGCTCCCCGGCAGCACGCACGCCCGCCAGCGGCTCACGTCGCCCCGCTTCCTTGCGATCTACCGCGAACTTTTAAAAGACGGCGGCACCATCGTCCAGAAGACGGACAGCGAGGACTTTTTTGATTATTCCATCGAACAGCTCCTGTTGAACGGCTTTGCGGTGGAGGACGTCACGCACGACCTTCACAACAGCGACGCCGCGAAGGACAACATCGTCACCGAATACGAACGGCAGTTCGCCGGGCAGGGGAAGCCCATCTTCCGACTCATCGCCCGGCTCGATCATAAGGAGGAAATATGATGAACTTCGGGTACTATATGCCGACCAGGCTCGTCCTGGGCAGGAATTGTGTGACGGAACACGCGGAGCTTTTCGCCCCGCTCGGCAAGCATGCGCTCATCGTCACGGGCAAGAGTTCCGCCTTCAACGGTGCGCTCAACGATGTGCTCACCGCCCTGAATGCGAACGGGCAGGCGGCTACGGTATTCGACCGCGTCACGCCCAACCCCGGCATCCCCTGCATCCGGGAGGGCATCGCGCTTTTGAAGAGCGCGGGCGCCGATTTTATTGTAGCGATCGGCGGGGGCTCGCCGATGGACGCGGGCAAGGCGATCGCCCTTCTTGCCGTGCAGGAGCGGGCGGACAGCGAGATCTTCGCGGGCAACTACGCTCCCGAAGCGCTCCCCATGGCGCACATCCCCACGACGGCGGGCACGGGCAGCGAAGTCACGCCCTATTCCATCCTCACCAACGACGTCCGTCAGACCAAGACGAGCATCTCTTCGCCCGCG
The DNA here is from genome assembly GCA_944376295.1 of uncultured Clostridia bacterium. Taxonomy (GTDB): domain Bacteria; phylum Bacillota; class Clostridia; order Christensenellales; family Borkfalkiaceae; genus Gallimonas. The sequence goes on along the minus strand of CALWCE010000001.1, from coordinate 163,596 downwards.
CTCTTCCCGCGCGTCGCCTTCCTCGACGGCAAGTATATGGCGCAGCTTTCCCCGCAGGTCTCCCTGAATACGGCGCTCGACGCCCTTTCGCACGCGGTGGAGAGCATGCTCTCACGCAATGCCATCCCCATGTCGAATATGTTCTCCGAGGAGGCGATCGAGCTCATCGTGCCGCTCCTCGGCAAGGCGCAGAACGGCCGTATGACGCTCGAAGAGCGCGATACGATGCTGTATGCTTCCACGCTCGCGGGCATGGCGATCGCCCAGTCGGGCACGACCGCCGTCCACGGCATGGGCTATGCGCTCACCTATTTCCACGATATCCCGCACGGCAGGGCAAACGCGCTGCTGCTCGGCGAGACGCTGCGGCTGTGCGAAGAAAAGAAGGTGCGCGCGCTGCCGCATATCCTGGCTGCCTTCCATGCGCCGCTCGACGGCGTGACTTCCCTTCTCGATGCCCTCGTGGGCAAGCGCGAGGAGATCGGAAAGGAAGAGCTCGAAGCGTATGCCGCCCGCGCCATGATGAACAAGAACATCAAGAAGTCGGTGTACGAGCCCACCTTCGACGAGGTGCGCCGCATCTACTTCCAGTCCTTCGGCTACGACGCCGACGAGGAATAACTTCTCAAAAAAGTAAGGAGCTGCCCTGTAGGGCGGCTCCTTTTGCGTGTTTTGGAGACGGCGTCATTGCCTGCCGGACGGAAAGAGCGCTCTGATCGTTTGCGAAACATAGGAAACGGGCACGAGCTCGATCTTCTCCTTGAATTTTTCGCACGCCTTTGCATTCTTTGCGGGGAGGATGACGCGCTTGAAGCCCATCTTCACGCATTCGTTGACGCGCTTTTCCGCAAAGCTCACGCTGCGCACCTCGCCCGTGAGCCCCACTTCGCCGAAGAGGGCGGTATAGCGGTCGACGGGCGTCATGCGTTCGGCGCTCGCAAGGGCGGCGCACACGGCAAGATCGGCGCTCGGCTCGTTCAATTTGATGCCGCCCATCGCGTTGAGATAGATATCCTGGCTCCCGAGGGGGAGGCCGCACCGCTTTTCGAGCACGGCGATGAGCACGATGAGGCGGTTGAGGTCGATGCCGAGCGACATTCTTCTCGGCAGCCCGTAGGAAGTCTTGGTCATCAGCGTCTGGATCTCCACCATCATGCAGCGGTTGCCCGTCTCGCTGGGAGTGACGGCGGCGCCCGCCGCCTCGCCGCGCGATTCGGAGAGGAAGAGGGAGGAATAGTCGCTCACGCCCAACACGCCGTGATCGCTCATCTCGAAGACGCCCACCTCCTGCACGGAGCCGAAGCGGTTCTTGACGGCGCGGAGGATCTTGAAGTTTTCGGTGCGCTCGCCCTCGAAGTAGAGGACGGTATCCATGATGTGTTCGAGCACTTTGGGCCCCGCGAGCGTGCCTTCTTTGGTGACGTGCCCGACGAGGAAGAAGGTGATGCCGCGCGACTTTGCGATGCGCATGAGCTTTGCGGCGCATTCGCGCACCTGCCCGACGCTGCCCGCCGCCGAACTCAGAGCTTCGGTGTAGACCGCCTGGATGGAGTCGATGATGACGTATTCCGCCTCTTCGATCGCCTCTTCGGCGTTGTCGAGGCAGGTCTCGTTGAGTAGCAGCATCCCACCGCCGCCCACGCCGAGGCGTTCGCAGCGGAGCTTGACCTGCGAACAGCTCTCCTCGGCGGACAGGTAGAGGACTTTGTGCTCCCCCGCAAGATGCGCCGCGACCTGCGTGAGGAGGGTAGACTTGCCCACGCCGGGATCGCCGCCGACGAGCACGAGGGAGCCCCGCACGATGCCGCCGCCGAGGACGATGTCGAGTTCGGCGATGCCCGAAGAGATGCGCTCATACCGCTCGTACTGCACCTCGCGAAGGGGGGTGGGGCGGGTGGAACTCAAACGGAAGGCGCTCTGCGCCTTCTTCGCGGGCGCGGGGGAGACGGCTTCCTCGATGAGAGTATTGAACTTCCCGCACTCGGGGCAGCGCCCCAGCCACTTGGGCGAGACGTACCCGCACTCGCTGCATACAAATTGTGTCGTCGTTTTCGGCATAACGTCAGTCCTTGATAGATTTCGTGAATTTACAGCTCGGATAATTGGAGCACCCGTAAAATTTACCGTAATTTCCTTTGCGTAAAAGGAGCTTCCCGCCACAACGGGGACAGATGTCGTTCTTTAAGTCGGTTTGCAGTTTCCTGATATGGTCAAGATGTTCCCTCGGGGTAACGGCATAACTTTCTTGATGAATGCAGAGGCGGCGAAAGATTGCATCTTTGTCGTCGTCTGTCAATGTCCCGTTAACGGGTTTAGAGTCTTCGATACAGGCAGGAAGTGTTTGCGGTGTACAGACACTGCCGCTTTGGATATGGGCGATATTGTTTTTTACGAAAACAACAAATCCGTGAACGGGATATTTGTTTTGTAGAATTTGTTTTACAAGACAAATATGGGTTGCGTTTTGTTTGACGGGCGAATGAAGTTTGTTTTTGGTATTGCCGTATGCGAGGATCTGCGTCCATTCGTGTTGCAGATCGTTGCCATAAATTATGCCGGAGTAGTTTTTTGTTTCAATGACAAATATGCCGTTTGAGCAAATCAAAATATGGTCAACTTGCGAGGATCGTCCCGTATGGGCATCGAAAAGGAGGATATTATTTAAGAGATGGTCATGTTCTGAGCTGCAACATTGTCGTAAGATGCGTGATACGACACTTTCGCCTTGCCTGCCTTTGACGGAAGGTTGATTTTGAATATATTTTACTCCCGTAATGAGAGAGGATATCATTCGCCTAAAAATACCGTATCCCATTTTATCCTCGTGAGATGTTATATCCGGTTCAACAGCACCATCGCATAGACGGTGATGCCTTTTCCTTCGCCTCGTCGCGGCGGGGCAAATTTTGCAAGCCGCTTACTTCGTTCGCGGCTTTGCTTTGATGCCCGCTTTCTCGCGCGGTAGAACCCGCGCTCGGTCAGGAAATGGCACGCTCCATGTGCCATTTCCAAGCTCGAAAGCAGTCAAAGCCACACCGTGGCTTTGACGAGAAAGCGCTTTCTCGCCCTCTTCCCGCAAAACTCGCTGCGCGATTTTTGCGGAAGCCCTGTACGTCGGCTCGGCAAAGGGCATCAAATTTTCTTTAGTAAAATCATCGCATACACAGTGATGCCCTTGCCTTCGCCGACGTAACCTAATTTTTCGTTGGTGCCGGCGGCGATGCCGACGGCGGAAGGTGAGATGCCGAGCGTTGTGGCCAGCTTCGCCCTCATCGCGTCGATATAGGGCGCAAGGCGGGGGCGTTCCGCCAGCACCGAAACGCTCACGTTCGCGGGCGCAAGGCCTTCTTCCTTCACGAGCGCCATGACCGAATCAAGCAGTTTCATGCTGTCCGCGCCCGCAAAACGCGCGTCGGTATCGGGAAAGTAATGCCCGATGTCCAAAAGCCCCGCCGCCGAAAGCAGAGAGTCCATCACGGCGTGGACGAGCACGTCGCCGTCGCTGTGCGCAATAAGCCCGCTCTCGGAAGGGATCCTGACGCCCGCCAGCACGATGTAGTCCTGCGCCTTCCCGAAGGCGTGCGTGTCGATGCCGAAGCCCGCGCGCTCGCAGGGGGCAAAATCTTCGGGATAGGTGAGCTTTTTGTTGCGGCGGTCGCCCTCAAAGAGGTGGGGCGGGGCGATGTAGGCGGCGTAGAGGCTGCTCTCGTCCGTGAAGGAAGAAAGCTTCCCTTCGCGTTCCGCGAGAGAAAAGGCGTGTTTGAGTTCGCCGCTCAAAAAGCCCTGCGGGGTCTGCACGGTGAACACCATCCCGCGCGGCGGCACGGCGGCAACGGCGCCGTCCTTGGCAAGCACGGTGGTGTCCGTCGCGGGCAGGGAACAGACGCCGCTGCCGTATTTTTGTACGCTTTCGACGCAGGCGCGGACGGTCTCCCGCGTCACGAAGGGGCGGGCGGCGTCGTGGATGAGCACGATGTCGCCTTTGATTTCTTGGAGGGCATTCCAAACGCTTTCTTCGCGCGTCTCTCCTCCGCGCACCGTGCGGGCCCCCGGGAAAGGGGAGAGGAGCGCCCCGATGCGCGCCTCGTCCTCTTCTCGGCAGGGGATGAGGATCTCGTCCGCCTCCCCGAACGCCGAAAGGCTGTATGAAAGCACGGGCAGCCCGTTGAGCTCGCGCAATACTTTATTCTCGGAAAATCCCGCGCGCGAGCCCGACCCCGCCGCGCAGAGGATGACGGAGATCACGGCAGCACCTCGTAAAGAGAGCTCGCTTCGTCCTTTTTCACCGTCTCTTTGAGTTCGAGCACGCGGAAGCGCATCGCCCCCGCCGCATAGGAAAGTTCCACTTCGTCGCCTACTTTCAAGCGGTAGGAAGGCTTGACCTGCTTGCCATTGACGCTGATCTTCCCCGCGTCCGCCGCTTCCTGCGCGACGGTGCGGCGCTTCAAGATGCGCGATACCTTTAAGAATTTGTCGATGCGCATAGATTTCTCCCGAATGCAAAAATTTTTTCCGATTTCTCTTGCAAAACCCGTTGACAAAATTTTGCGGGCGGGTTATAATGACATACTGTATCATTATGCTCGGCGACTGTGCGCTGCGCCTTGAAAAGGGTGCAAAAACGGCACGATCGAACGGGCTTTGCGGGAAGTTTTTTCCCGCCCGCTCCCAGTATTATACCGCATTTTGCGGCGCTTGTAAAGGGGGAAGGGGAGCTTTTGCGGCACAATTTCAGACATTTCGATTTTTATCGATGAAAAGATATACTCGGTAGATCGTGGGTGGATAAACAACGAAACAAGAAGGAGTATTTTGACGGATGAACTTACCCATTCAAAAGTACGGTAAAACGGAAAGACGGAAGTTCGGCAAGATCAACGAGGTCATCGACATTCCCGACCTTGTCGAGATCCAGAAGGAAAGCTACCGCTCTTTCATCGGCGAAGGCATCTCCGAGATCTTAGAGGACTTCTCTCCCATTACCGACTTCAGCGATCACTTCGAGCTCTATTTCCTGAGCCACGAGTTCGGGAAAAAACCCAAGTACGACGAGAAAGAGTGCCGCAACCGCGACGCTACCTTCGCGCTTCCCCTGCGCGTTAAGGTGCGCCTTGTCAACAAGGTGAAGGACGAGGTCATCGATCAGGACGTCTTCATGGGCGATCTTCCCCTCATGACCGAGAACGGTTCCTTCATCATCAACGGTGCGGAGCGCGTCATCGTCTCCCAGCTCGTCCGCTCCCCCGGCGTCAACAACGTCGCCGAAACGGACAAGACGGGCAAAAAGATGTATGAAACGACGGTCATCCCCAACCGCGGGGCATGGCTGGAATTCAAGCAGGACGCCCAGGGCGTTTTGTGGGTGAGCGTCGACAGAAAGCGCAAGCTGGCTGCGACCGTCCTTTTGCGCGCCCTCGGCTTCGGCTCCAACCGCGCGCTCGAAGAGCTCTTCCCGAACGACAAGATGATCGCGGCGACCATCGAAAAGGATACGACGCGTTCGGAATCGGACGGCCTCATCGAGCTTTACCGCCGCCTGCGTCCCGGCGAAGTGCCCACGGAAGAATCGGTGCGCCAGCACCTTTTCAACCTCTTCTTCGACCCTCGCCGCTACGACGTCGTCAAGGTGGGGCGCTATAAGTTCAACAAAAAGCTCAACCTTGCATACCGCCTTCCCGGCTGCCGCGCCGCGGACGACATCATCGATCCTCAGACGGGTGAGATCATGGCAGTCAAGGGCGAAGTCATCTCCGAAGAGAAGGCGCGCCTCATCCAGAACGCGGGCATCAACGAAGTGTTCGTGCTCGTCAACGATCCCGAAGACGGGGAGATCCGCCACAAGATCATCGCCAACAACACGGTGGACTTTGCCGCGCTCTCCGATATGGATCCCAAGGCGTTCGGGCTTTTGAAGACGGTCTACTATCCCAACTTCGTCTTCTCGAAGAAGCTCGCCGAAGAGTGCAGGGCGCTCTCCGTCGAGGAAGTCGCCGAGAAGTACACCGACGAGATCAACGCCGTCTACTATGCGCGCGAGACCGCGCCCGAGGCGGACGAGAAGCAGGAAGAGAAGAAGAACAGGATCAAGCGCCGCGACAACCGCATCAAGTTCGTTGCCGCCTGCAAGCTCTTCCACGAAATTTTGGAGCGCGGCGACAAGCCCGCCGATCCCAACGCGCCCGTCGATCTCGATCGGGGCGAGCGGGTGCTCGGCGTCACGCCCGAAGAAAAGAAGGGCGTCAAGGCGCTCGTCGAACGCCTCAACTACAAGTGCATCACGGTGGACGACATCGTCGCCGCCGTTTCGACCAACCTCGATTTGAAGTACGGCATCGGCACCATCGATGAGATCGACCACCTCGGCAACCGCCGCGTGCGTTCGGTGGGGGAACTGCTTCAAAACCAGCTCCGCATCGGTATGGCGCGCCTCGAACGCCTCATTAAAGAGCGCATGGCGACGCAGGATCCCATGGAAGTCACGCCTTCGGGGCTCATCAACGTGCGTCCCATCTCCGCCGTCATCCGCGAGTTCTTCGGGTCTTCCCAGCTCTCGCAGTTCATGGATCAGACCAACCCCATCGCGGAGCTCACGCACAAGCGCAAGCTCTCCGCGCTCGGTCCGGGCGGCCTCAACCGCGACCGCGCCACCTTCGAAGTGCGTGACGTCCACCACTCGCACTACGGCCGTATGTGCCCGATCGAGACCCCCGAAGGTCAGAACATCGGTCTTATCTCCTCGCTCGCGACCTTCTCCAAGGTCAATGAGTTCGGTTTCATCATGTCCCCTTACCGCAAGGTGGACAAGGAGACGGGCGTCGTCACCGACCATGTCGACTATCTGACGGCGGACGAAGAGGACCGCTACGTCGTCGCACAGGCGAACGAGCCCCTCGATGAGAACGGCCACTTCGTGCACGAGCGCGTCGGCTGCCGCTATAAGGAACTCATCACCGAGCTCCCCCGCGAGCGCATCGACTACATGGACGTGAGCCCGAAGCAGCTCGTCTCTGTCGCAACGGCGCTCATCCCTTTCCTCGAAAACGACGATACCAACCGCGCTCTCATGGGCTCCAACATGCAGCGCCAGGCGGTGCCGCTCCTCAAAACGGAGAGCTCCATCGTGGCGACGGGCATCGAGGCTGCCATCGCGCGCGACTCGGGCGTCATCGTCCGCGCCAAAGAGGCGGGCGTCGCCGTCGGCGTCTCCTCCGACCTCATCAAGATCCGCGAGGACAGCGGCTTTATCACCGAATATCCCTTAAAGAAGTTCGAACGCTCCAACCAGGGCACCTGCCTCAACCAGCGTCCCATCATCAACACGGGCGACCGCGTCGAGAAGGACGAGATCATTGCGGACGGTCCCTCCACCAACAACGGCGAGCTTGCCCTCGGCAAGAACATCCTCGTCGGCTTCATGGAGTGGGAGGGCTATAACTACGAGGACGCGATCCTTATTTCCGAAAAGCTCGTGCAGGACGACGTCTTTACCTCCATCCACATCGAGGAGCACGAGACGGAAGCGCGCGACACCAAGCTCGGCGAAGAAGAGATCACGCGCGACATCCCCAACGTGGGCGACGACGCTTTGAAAGATCTCGACGAGGACGGCATCATCCGCATCGGCGCCGAAGTCAACAGCGGCGATATCCTCGTCGGGAAAGTCACCCCCAAGGGCGAAGCAGAACTCACCCCCGAAGAAAGGCTGCTTCGCGCCATCTTCGGCGAGAAGTCGCGCGAAGTGCGCGACACCTCCCTCCGCGTGCCTCACGGCGAGGGCGGTATCGTCGTCGACGTCAAGATCTTCACCCGCGAAAATAAAGACGAACTTTCGCCCGGCGTCAACAAGCTCGTGCGCGTCTACATCGCGCAGAAGCGCAAGATCCAGGTGGGCGACAAGATGGCAGGCCGTCACGGCAACAAGGGCGTCATCTCCCGCGTGCTGCCTCTTTCCGATATGCCCTTCCTGCCCGACGGCACCCCGCTGCAGATCCTTCTCAATCCCCTCGGCGTGCCTTCCCGAATGAACATCGGTCAGGTCCTCGAAGTGCACCTCGGCTATGTCTGCCGCCAGCTCGGCTGGAAGATCGCGACCCCCGTCTTCGACGGCGCGACCGAGAAGGACATCGAAAAGCTCTTCGAAGAGAACAACCTCTTCAATCCCGACGGCAAAGTGGACGGCAAGTTCCAGGTGTTCGACGGCAGAACGGGCGAACCCTTCGAAAACCGCGTCACCATCGGTATCATGTATATGATCAAGCTCATCCACCTCGTGGATGACAAGATCCATGCCCGTTCCATCGGCCCTTACTCGCTCGTCACGCAGCAGCCCCTCGGCGGCAAGGCGCAGTTCGGCGGCCAGCGTTTCGGCGAAATGGAAGTGTGGGCGCTCGAAGCTTACGGCGCGGCGCACATCCTTCAGGAGATCCTTACCGTCAAGTCGGACGATATCGTCGGCCGTGTCAAGACGTACGAGAGCATCGTCAAGGGCAACAACATCTCCGAGCCCGGCATCCCCGAAGCGTTCAAGGTGCTTCTAAAAGAGCTCCAGTCTTTGGCGCTCGACGTCAAAGTGCTCACCGAGAACAACGACGAACTCATCATCCGCGAATTTGACGACGAAGAGGACGAGAAGAAGACCCCTTCGCACGACATCAAGGCGGAGGAAGAGGACTTCGACTTCGGCATGGACGACGAGGACGAAGACGAGGACGAGAGCATCGGCTCGCTCTTCGACGATGCCGGCGAAGACGAAGACTTTGTTTCCAAAGATCTCTTCGGCGACAAGGACCTCGAAGACGATGACGACATGAGCGACGTCGACGACGACTTCTCCTTCGGCGACCTCTTCGATGACGACGAAGACGACAAGGACGACAACGAATAATCACGGGAGGCAGGATAATGTACGAATTAAACGATTTTAACTCCATCCAGATCAGCGTGGCATCTCCCGAAAAGATCAGGGAATGGTCGTACGGCGAAGTGACCAAACCCGAGACCATCAACTACCGCACCCAGAAGCCCGAACGCGACGGCCTCTTCTGCGAGAAGATCTTCGGCCCCACCAAGGACTGGGAATGCCACTGCGGCAAATATAAGCGTATCCGCTACAAGGGCATCATCTGCGAGAAGTGCGGCGTCGAAGTGACGCGCGCCAAGGTGCGCCGCGAGCGCATGGGGCACATCGAACTTGCGGCTCCCGTCTCGCACATCTGGTACTTCCGCGGCGTCCCGAGCAAGATCGGGCTGCTCCTCGATATGAGTCCCAAGGCGCTCGAACAGGTCATCTACTTCGCGGCATACGTCGTCCTCGATCCCGGTACGACGGGGCTCGAGTATAAGCAGGTCATCAACGACAAGCAGCTGCGCGATCTCGAAGAGACGATGGGGGACAGCTCGGTCACCGGGCTCAAAGTGGGCATGGGCGCCGAGGCGATCCGCGAACTTCTGATGGCGGTCGACCTTGAAAAAGAGAGCAAGGAGACGCGCGACATCATCGAAACGAACGCCTCCGGACCCAAGCGCGTCAAGGCCATCAAGCGCATCGAGATCATCGAGGCGTTCCGCAAGAGCGGCAACCGCCCCGAGTGGATGATCCTCACCGTGCTGCCCGTCATCCCGCCCGATCTGCGCCCCATGGTGCAGCTGGACGGCGGCAGGTTCGCATCGAGCGATCTCAACGATCTTTACCGACGCGTCATCAACCGCAACAACCGCTTGAAGCGCATGATCGAGCTCAGCGCGCCCGAGATGATCATCAAGAACGAGAAGCGCATGCTGCAGGAAGCCGTCGATGCCCTCATCGACAACGGCCGCCGCGGCAAACCGCTTTCGGGGCCTTCCAACCGCGAGCTCAAATCGCTTTCGGGGCTCCTTCGCGGCAAGCAGGGCCGCTTCCGTCAGAACCTCCTCGGCAAGCGCGTCGACTATTCGGGTCGTTCGGTCATCGTCGTCGGCCCCGAACTCAAGATCTATCAGTGCGGTCTTCCCAAGGAGATGGCGATCGAGCTCTTCAAGCCCTTCGTCATGAAGCGGCTCGTCGAGACCAACAAGTGCCACAACATCAAGAGCGCCAAGCGCACCGTCGAAAAGGCGAAGGACTTCGTGTGGGACGTCCTCGAAGAGGTCATCAAGGATCACCCCGTGCTCCTCAACCGTGCGCCTACGCTGCACCGCCTCTCCATCCAGGCGTTCGAGCCCGTGCTCATCGAAGGCCGCGCCATCAAGATCTCGCCCCTCGTCTGCGGCCCCTTCAACGCCGACTTCGACGGCGACCAGATGGCAGTGCACCTTCCCCTCAGCATCGAGGCGCAGACGGAAGCAAGGTTCTTGATGCTCTCCGCCAATAACATCTTAAAGCTTGCAGACGGTAAGTCGGTCATGAGCCCCACGCAGGACATGATCATCGGCGCGTACTATCTCACCATCCTCAGAAGAGAGGAGGGCAAGAAGTACGACTCACAGGGCCGTCCCGACGAGAACGGCGAAGTGTACGAACCGCCCGTGTTCGCCTCCTTCGACGAGGCGCTCATGAGCTATCAGCTCAAGGATACCCACTGCCAGGACGAGATCTACGTCCGCCGCACGGTGGAGCTGCCCGCGGGCAAGTTCGACGACCTCGAACTTCCCTATGAGCGCACCTTCTCCCGTGAGGAGAACGTGCCCAACAACGGCATCCGCGGCCATGTGTTCGTGCGCCGCAGGGCAAACGGCGCCCTCACCGTGACGGGCGTCATCAAGACGACGGTCGGCCGCATCATCTACAACGACGGCATGCCGCAGGATCTGGGCTTCGTCAAGCGCGAAAAGCCCGAAGATTACCTGAAGCTCGAGCTTTCCACCGAATTCATCGGCGGGGCGCGCGCCATCGGCAAGAAGCATTTGAGCAAGATCGTCGAGGCGTGCTTCAAGACGGGCTATGCGCCCAAGGCTTCTGCAGTCCTTGACGCCATCAAGGAACGCGGCTACAAGTATTCCACCTACGCGGCGCTCACGACGTCCGTCTTCGATATGAAGATCCCGGGCGAGAAGAACGCCATCGTCGAAGCGGCGGAAGAGCAGGTCGCCAAGATCTCCAAAAAGTACGCCCGCGGTCTTCTGAAGGAAGACGAGCGCTATCATGCCGTTATCTCCGTGTGGGATGACGCGACGGATAAGGTCGCAGCTCTCCTCAAAGAGCAGGGCAACCGCGATAAGTTCAATCCCATCTGGATGATGGCAGATTCGGGCGCCCGCGGTTCCATCGACCAGATCAAGCAGCTTTCGGGCATGCGCGGACTCATGGTCAACCCGCAGGGTAAAAAGATCGAAGTCCCCGTCAAGTCGTGCTTCCGTAACGGCCTTTCCGTTCTCGAATACTTCATCTCCTCGCACGGCGGCCGCAAGGGTCTTGCCGATACCGCTCTGAAGACGGCAGACTCGGGTTATCTCACCCGCCGTCTCGTCGACGTCTCGCAGGACGTCATCGTGCGTGAAGAGGACTGCTCGGCGGGCAGAAAGCCGCGCGGCACCGTTGTCAGCGCCATCATCGGCCCCAACGGCGAGCTCATCGAATCGCTCGAAGACCGCCTCACGGGCAGGTTCGCGGCGGAAGACCTCATCGACGACGCAACGGGCGAAGTCATCGTCCCCTGCAACGAGATGATCACCGAGGAGAAGGCGAAGAAGCTTGCCTCGATGGAAAAATACAAGAACGGCGTCAACATCCGCTCCATCTTCAACTGCAACACGCGCTTCGGCGTCTGCGCCAAGTGCTACGGCAAGAACATGGCGACGACGCTGCCCATCAAGGTGGGCGAAGCGGTCGGCGTCATCGCGGCGCAGTCCATCGGCGAGCCCGGTACCCAGCTCACGATGCGTACCTTCCATACGGGCGGTATCGCGGCGACGGGCGACATCACGCAGGGTCTTCCCCGTGTCGAAGAGCTCTTCGAGGCGCGCAAGCCCAAGGGCGTTGCCACCATCTGCGAATTCCGCGGCGTCGTCTCGGTGGATAATTCCGATAACCTCAACCACATCTTCATCCGCGAGGAGGGCACCGACGTCCAGCTCAAGGAATATGTGCTTCCCTTCAACGCAGAGCTTTTGGTGAAGACGGGCGACATCGTCAATCCCGGCGATATGCTCAACGCAGGTTCCGTCAACCCGCAGGACATCATCCGCGTCAAGGGCGTCAAGGGCGTGCAGGACTACATCCTCGAACAGGTCCAGTCCGTCTACCGCTCGCAGGGCGTCGATATCAACGACAAGCACGTTGAGATCATCGTCCGCCAGATGCTGAGAAAGGTCCGTATCGAGGACGCAGGCACGACGGAGATGCTCCCCGGTCAGCTCGTCGACATGTTCACCTTCGAGGAACAGAACGAGAAGACGATCATGGCGGGCGGCGTTCCCGCAACGGCAAAGCGCGTGCTCCTCGGCATCACGAAGGCGGCGCTCGCGACCGATTCCTTCCTCTCCGCCGCTTCCTTCCAGGAGACCTCGAGAGTGCTGACGGAAGCCGCCATCTGCACCAAGCGCGACCCGCTCATCGGCCTCAAGGAGAACGTCATCATCGGCAAGCTCATCCCCGCAGGCACGGGCATGAAGGACTACAAGAACGCCTCCGTGCAGCTTTCGGGCCGCTACAACGACCTCATGACGGACGAAGCTCCCGCCGCCGAAGCGGAAGCCAAGTAACTTTAGATTCACTTCCAAAAACGGATCGCTTTGCATGCGGTCCGTTTTTTTTGCCTCTTTTTTTCGGGCGGCGGAAGAGGCGCCCGCTCCTCCGTCCCATGCGCAAATGCCTCCATACTCATGATTATGTAAATGAATATATTTGAAAATACAAAACGGCGCAGAATGACTTGTCATAAAAAAGTATGACAAAGTTTGCGCATAAATGTGTCAGGAAATGTCAAAGTGTAAAGAAAAAGGTCGAGAAAATGACAAATGTAAACAAAATATGACAAGCTTCGCCATAAACTGCTCATAATACCGAAAAATATGGGGGGGGGGGGTATTTTTGTGAGTTTTTTTCTTGATTTTGTATCCAATAAAATTAGATATATCACAATGTTAAGAATGAAAAGCGTAGAAAACTAATTATACTATATCTATTGACATATTGTGAAAACCATGGTATAATGCTTTTACTTTATCGGGGCGCAGTCTGCTTGTTTCCTGCATTTTTTGGTTCGGGGGATGGCGGAGGCGGCGCCTGCATATGGTAATATGGTCCCGAATCGTCAGGTGCCCTCGGGGGGAGGGGGTCTGCGCGCTGCGGGCAATACGGCTTTCCCGAAAAAGGGGAGCGGGGGCGGTTAGCGTGCCCGCACAAGAATGGAGCGGGGCAGGCGCCCCGAAGATAGGAGGAAAAAGATGAGATCAAATGTAAGGAAGATGTGGACGGCGCTTTTGGCGGTGACATTTGTGTTCGCCGTCGCTTTTGGCTTTGTATTCGCGTTCGCGTCTCTTTCCGTGCCGAGGGACGCCATCACCGCAGACGCCGTGGACGGAGATTTCGAGGTCGACGATGCAAGGCTGGAGGGGAAGACGACCTATTCTTATGACAAACTCAACCCGCAGACATGGATCTATAATCCGTCCTCGGGTCAAGGCTATATCGACGGCACGGTGACGATAAACGGTACGCAAAACTCCTTGTGGGACCGTGTCGCTTTCATCACGCTGCTCGCCTATTCGGACGAAGCCTGCCAAAATAAGGTGAACGATCTTCGTCCTCTTGCCGCCGAAGCGGATGAGACGTTTCCCCGCTATCTCCGCGTTCAGCTCGTGACGGAGAACAACGAAACGCTTCTGTCCGATCCGTTCCCGATCACCGTGACGGCGGCGCTGCCCACCGAAGAGGCGTTCCTCCAACCCGGCATTATTGCCGACTCCGACAATCAGATCTATGCCGCATATACCTCGTTCAACGAAGCGAATGCGGCAGATATGACCGTTACGATCTATTACGCGACCGAGAGCAACAATCCTCAAGACCAGTTGAATGCGTCTCTTCAGGTCCCTTACAGCGGGGTCGACGAAGAGGGGCGGCCCGTTTACGGCGGTTACTGGATCGAATATCAGGACAATGAAGGCGTGGATGACCGTACCGACGTCTTTGAGATGGGGGATACGCACTTTTATGTCTGCTACAGGGAAGCGGGCTGGGCGGAGGCGATCCGCGCCGAAGTTTCGGAGATCACCGTTCAGGAATCTCCCGTCAACGCGCCCTCTCCCGACAACGAGGGCGCCACGCTGAGCAACGGGACTTACAGCGGGAAACAGCAGTCCTTTGTCTTTGCGAATTTTGAAACGTTCCAGTCGGAAACGGCTTCCGTGACCTACACGCCCAATGCCGAGGGCTGGCAGGACGAGACATGGAAGAACGAGGCGGACGAAAAGGAAAAGAAGATCACGTTTACCGCCACCGAGGCGGGGTCGTTCGGCGTGACCTTCCGCGCGAAAACGGGCTATCGCTATAACGGCGTTCCCAAAGCGGCGGCATGGGCGATCTACCGCTTGAAAGAAGGGACGGAACAAACATATGAAAATACGCAGGACGGACCGCAAGGTGTGCCGGAAGGGGCGATCCTGGTCGGCGTGACCTACGAGTGGTCGATCCAAAAGGCGACGATCGGGAGTGCCGCCGTTTCGAATGCGCTCCCGGACGAGTGGGATTACGGCACACAGCAGATGGAGCCGCAGGCAGGGGATATCGCCCTGACGACAGTCCCCGCCATCGGCAGCCTCACCGCGGCAAGCACCACGGTGTTCGCCGAAGGGGCTACGCCCACGCTCTTCTACTATTCGGGAACGCCCAACGCGGGCGGCTCCTACGGCAGTACGCGGCTGCCCCAAGCGGCGGGCGAATACACCTGGCAGGTGAAGCTTTCGGGCATGAACAACTTCGGGGACTTCACGGGTCCTGCGAAGCAGTTCACCATCAATAGCGACGAGGTCGCCCTGCCTGCGCTCGATGACAGTGAGTTTTCGTATGATGCGGAAAACCAAGCGCCGAAGCTTGTGGAAGAGAGTACGCTCTACGGCGAACTTTCGGTGACGGTGCAGAAGGACGTCGGTACATATGAGGCGACGCTTGAGCTGAACGACGCCGATAACTACAAGTGGTCAGTGCCGGAAGAAGGCAGCGGGATCACCGTCAGAGGCGGCACCGCTGTCTATACCTGGAAGATCGTAAAGTCGACGAATACGCTCGAAGGCCTTGCCATGAGCGGATGGACGTGGAACGAGTATTCCGATACAGCGAACGCGCCTTCCGCCACCCAACGGTTTACGGATAACGACGGGATCGCATATACCTATCATGAAAGTGAGAACGGCAGCGAGATCGAAGGGGAGCTCAACGGTCTCAACGTCGGCACCTATTGGGTGAAGGCGGTCTCTGCGGCGACGGAGAACTATGATTCCGACACCAAGTGGCTTTCGTTCGAAGTTTCCCGCGCGCCGCTCGAAAAGCCGTCGCTTGCCGATGCCGACCTCATTTACACGGGCGGGGAGCAGAGCCCCGTGCTGGCGGATGAATATCTGGAAAACGAGGAAAAAGGCTATTATAGCCTGATCGTGACGAAGTATAAACTTGTCAACGGAGAGGGGAAAACGTACTCCGCGACGATACGGCTCGACGGCAACCACTGCTGGCAGGGCGAAACGGGCGACGCCGCTACAGCCGACCTCACGCCGAAATGGACCATCTCGCCTGCGGAGATCGGCGTCGAAGGCGCTCTTTATATTGCGGGCTGGACGTACGGCGATGAGGCGGGCGAGCTTCAGGACGGCGTGACGTTGGACGGCGCGACGCAGGCGATCGTCGGTCTCGGCGGCGATGCGATCGTCCGCAGCTATACTTATTATCAGGCCGGAGAGAACGGAGACGTCTCTCTCGGCACGACAAAGCCCAAAGATGCCGGCACTTACTATGTGACGGTGACGCTGACGGCTGCCGACAATCAGAACGGCGTTCCCAACCTCACGGCGAAGACGGTCCGCTCGCAGGATCTCGTCATTGAAAAGGATACGCTTGTCTTCGATCATGCTCCGCAGGAGCGTGACTGGGTCTGGGGCACGCAGGAGAGCGGGATCGCCCTCAACGGGTTTGCGCCCGAGGCTCGCTACGGCTATATCACAGACGGCGCCATTGAGCTTGACCTCGTCTATTACAGCGCGGACGGCTTCTCCGTCGGCGCGGACGGCAGAGTGACGGGCGGTACTACAGTCGATGTGTCGGGCGGGTTTGCGTCGCTCGGCGTGGGCAAGTACAAGGCGTACGCCTATGTGGAGGCGGGCGATAACTACAACGCAGGCTATGTGACATATGACTTTGCAGTCACGAAGGGCGCGGCGGTCATCGCCCCGGTCGAGATCGAAGGCGCGGGCGAATGGACATATCTCGATACGCCCGAGGACCACTCCGTTTCCGTCACCGTGACGGTCGAAGACAGGGAGCTTGCAAGCACAGCGTATTGCGTCACCTACTATACGCGCGGCTGGAACGAGGCCGACTGGGTCAGCGGCGGCACGCTGACGGCGGTGACGTTGGACGACGGGAGCACCGTCTACCGCCTGCCCGAACAATGTCATGCGGGATATTATTATATCGGCGTGATCGTCGAGGGAACGGTAAACTACGACGGCGCCGAGCTCGGCTACACGCAGGGCGAAACGAACGCCTTCACCGTTCAGAAATTTAAGCTCGATCCCGGGATGGCGACGACCGACCGTGAGATCGAATACAGCGCCGGCGTTTCGCAGGCGCCCGCGCTCCTCATCGATATTACGGACGGCACCGTCAATTCCGCTTGGACGAACGGCGCTGTCGTCAGCGGCAGTTACGAGGGGGCGAACGACACTTATCTCACGGACAACAAGCCGCAGGTACGCGGCGACTATTACGTCGTGCTCACCATCGGAGAAGAGTCGCTGAGCAACTACGAGTGGGCTCCCTTCGATCCGTCGACGCAGCTGACGGGACACGAAGATGAGCTTGACGGCGCACAGATGAAGTTTGCCTTCCGCATCACGGGCGCGCTTTATTATGTAGCGATCGCAGACAGCGGCTGGACGTACGGCAGTACGCCCGTCCTTCCCGTCGTTACGCCGATCGAGCAGGGCTCGGTCACGGCAGAGGAGAGCAACAGGCTCCTCAATGAGGCGCTTCAAGAGGAGGGCGTGCAGGTCACCTTCCGTTTTTATCGCGATAATGAACTCCTCGCTACAGTGACGGAATACAAGACGGGGACGAACGACGGTCACACCGCGCTCACCATTGCAAGCATCCCCGATGCGGTGATGGCGGCGGGGACGTACATCGTGCGCGTGGATATCACGCCTCCCGAAGGCGGGAACTATGAGGCAAGGAACGCAACGTGCGGGTTCACCGTCTCTCCTTACACGCTTACGGAGAACGATATCGTTTGGAACACGCCTTCCGATCTCACCTATCGCGGCAGCGCCTTCAGCTTTGACGAAAAAGGCAGCGGCGGTAAGGACATCACGGCGACCTATAAGAACTGGACTTACGAGAACGGCGCATATCGCGAGACGGAGAGTTATCTTCTTTTGTCGCTCCCGGACGGCGGCGAGATCAAAGAACGGAAGGAGGAAGGCTATTCCCTCAATGCAGCCCTGCCCGAGGCGGAAAGCAACGTCATTTCGGGCGAGCTTACGATGCAATATACCGTCCATGTCCTGAAGCGCGCCGTCGATGTGACGCTGAAAGAATATCATGTGACATATCGGAAGGCTGCGTTTGACAGGTTCGACGCGCAGGAAGGCACGCATTATTCGGCAGAAAAAGCCGCCACGGGCGCAAACACGGGACTGATCGACGGAGAAGATCTTTCGATCATACTGACTCCGTCCGCGTCTGCCGTGGATGCGGGGAATTACGCCTATTCCATGCTTGGTTCCGGCAATGACAATTATGACGTTGCATTCGGGAATGCGGCGGCTGAAGTCTTTGTCATCGATCAGGCGAAGATCACCGTTTCGATCGAGCCGCAGGCTTCCGTCTACGGCAATCCGCTTACAGATCTCACCGTCGCGGGCAGCACGAACGTTTCGACCGCGCTCTATACGATCGAGGGCGAACTTTACGATAACGCGAATACCGTCTTCTCCCTGAAGGCGATGAAGGACGCTTCGACCGCGCTCGGGCAGGGCGACGGGGTCGGCAGTTACGATATCGCGGGCAGCGTGCTGACGGGCGAAGACGATCGCGGCGCAAACTATCGGGTGGAGTTCGTGAACGGCGCAGACGCTTATACGATCGCGGCGCGCGAGCTGAAAGTTTCGGCTTCCGTCAGGAACGCCATCGAGTACGGCGATGCGGCGCCCACGGCGTTTGGCGACTATCTGGTGACGTTCGACGGCGCATACGGTCCCGATGCCGAAACGCTGGAAGCTCTCCTCGTCTTTACCCCCGACAGGTATGCCGAGGGCAGCGCGGTCGGCGAGTATTTCGTGAACGTGACGTTTACGGAGAATAAACTTCTCGGCAACTACAAGATCTCTTATCCGGAAGGCACGGAAGATGTGCTCTGCCGTCCTTCGTTCCTCGTCAATGCGCGGGAGATCGCCGTTACCATCGGGAATGTTAAGACGGAATACGGCACGCTTGTTCCCTTCGAGGCGGCACTTGCGCGCGTCAACGGCACGGGCGACGCCATCCTCGGGGAGGATACGATCGAAGGCGCCGAGGGCGTGGCGGCATATGCAAACGTCTTCAAGCTGGCGCTTGTGGGGCATACGCACGATGCGGGCCTTGCTGCGGGCGTATACGTCATTCAGGGTTCGGATGTGAGCGGCAACTACGCCGTGGCGTTCAAGGGGGAAACGGGCGGCACGACGGCAAATTACACGGTGGAGCCCAAGACCGTCGACGTCATCTTTGCGGTCGTTGCGCACGGATCCGTCACGGGCCTCGTCTTCGACGGCTCGGCATGGGAGTACACGGCGAAGGGCGAAGGCGTGAACGGAGCAGTCTCCTTTGCGGTCGGATATACCTACACGGGGACGGAAAACGGTCTCGTGAACGGGCGCGCCGTCAATGCGGGCAGCTATACGGTGGGCGTCGTGCAGGCGGAAAGCGGGCTTTTCCTTTCCGTGGACGGCAACTATCAGACGAAGACGCAGCCCGCTCCTTTCTCGATCGCCCGTCGCGAAGTGACGGTCACATGGACGGAGGATGACTTTACTTACAACAACACCGACCAAAGCAGCAAGATCGAGGCCGTCTATCTTCCCTGGAAGGAGGGCGCCGAGACTTCGGCAAAGACGCTCACGATGAGCGTAAAGCCTTTCTTCCGCGACGTCAAAGAGGGGGGCTACACCTTCACGGCGGAGTTCGGGAGCGAGTTGGAAAAGCAGAACTATGAGCTCGTTGCCGGTGCGGATTACACGGCGGCGGACAACTCGGCAAGCAAGGTCTATACGATGAAGCAGGCGGAGATCGACGTTTCGATCGCGGCGCTCGGGTCCGACTACGGCGACGCGCTCATAACGCCTGCGGCGGAGCAGAGCACCGCGCTTTCCGGCGACTATTATACGGTCGCGGGCGAGCTTTACGATAACGCGGATTCCGTCTTCTCGCTGTCGCTCGGCGCGCTTTCTCCTACGTCGGACGTCGGCAAATATCCCATCACGGGTACGGCGGACGGAGAACGCGCGGGAAACTACAGTGTGGCTTTTGAGGGCGGTTATGAAGAGGACGGCACAAAGGGCGTCTATACCATTGATTATCGCGAAGTGACGGTCGCCTTTGACGATGACTATCGTGCGGTCTACGGCACCGAGGAGACGGACAAGAGCCTGAGAAAGGGCGTCGCCTTCCTGCGCGAGGGAAGCGGGGAAAACGTGTTCGTCTTTGATACGGACGGTGCGGCGGCGCTTGACGCAGTTGCCTTCGAGGTGACGGGCGGCGGCGCTTACGGCGAAACTTCCGCAGCGGGCAGCGAATGGACGGTCAAGCCCGTCATTCGGGAGCACGCCCTTTCCAACTACGCCTTTATCGAGGAGGCGGGCAGGATGACGGTCGATCCCCGTCCCGTCACGGTCGCCCTTTCCCCTGTGGAAGTGCAGTATGGGGAAAAGGGAACGCTCGACGTGACTTCCGTCACCTATACGGGCAGCGAGACGCTTCCCGCCGTCATTACAAGCGATCTGCTTGCAGGCGACGGCGAAACGGAAGTTTCCCGGTACGCAAACGTCTTCACGCTCTCGCTCTATCAAAAGAACGATCTCTCGTCGCCCGTTACGGCGGATTATGCTTCGCTCGACCGCGGCAGTTACGTCATCTCCGTCACGGGTTCGGACGGCAGCAGCCCCTATCGGAGCGGAAATTACCTCATTACCTTCCAAACGGCTGCATATGAGGTCGCAGCCAAGACGATCGGCGTTCAGCTCGTTCTCGATCGGGACGGTCACTCCTACGAAGAGCTTACTTACGACGGCCTCGCATGGGGTTACATCGCATACGGCGATGACGGCGGGCGCATCGAAAAGGTCACCTTCGCCGTCACCTATTTCAACAGCGTGAACGGGGCGGCGTCGGGCGAAGCGCTTGCGGGCGCGCCCGTCAATGCGGGCAGTTATATCGCCGTCGTGGATACCGGAGAGTTGGATAAGGACGGAAACTATTCCGCACAAGGAAGGTTCGCGGTGCCGTTCTCGATCGCCCGGCGCGAAGTGACGGTCACATGGACGGAGGATGACTTTACTTACAACAACACCGACCAAAGCAGCAAGATCAAGGCGTTCTATCTTCCCTGGGAGAACGGCGCGCAGCTTTCCGAAGAAGGCAGCGAAGTCGGGCTCGACATCGCTGATATCAAGTTCAAGGACTATCGGGAGGACGGCTACACCTTCACGGCGACGTTAGCGAGCGAGCTTGAAAAGCAGAATTACCGCATCTCGGGCGCTGCGGATGGCAGCTCCGACAGGGTGACAAAGACCTATTCGATGAAGCGGGCGGAGATCACCGTCTCCATCAAGAAGCAGTCTTCCGTTTACGGCGAGAGCCTTGCCGATCTCACCGTCACAAACGATTCGACGGCGCTCTATACCATTTCCGCGGGCGAACTTTACGATAACGCGGACACCGTCTTCTCGCTGTCGCTCGGCGCGCTTTCTCCTACGTCGGACGTTGGTGAATATCCCATCACGGGTAAGGCGGACGGCGATCGCGCGGGCAACTATCGGGTGGGGTTCGTGAACGCGGATGTTCCCACGAGCTTGGTCGGTACTTATGCGATCGAGCGCCGCCCCGTCAGGATCGTGCTCCAAGATTTTGAGACGATCTACGGCACGGATCTCTCCCTTCCCGACGCTCACGGGAAGCTGGTGACGCTGAGCCGCCTTGCGTTTGAAAACGGCGACGATACGACGGGCAGCGCCATTCTTGAAGGAGACGTCAACACGGCGGCTGCCGCCAAGGAGGCGATGAGCTTCGCCTTTGCGGGCAGCAGCGGTACTTACGGGCAGACTTCCGCGGCGGAAACGACGTGGACGGTCACGGCGGACCTTGCAGACTCCGACGCGCCCGAACTGAAGAACTATACCTTCGTGATGGGAGCGAACGGCTCCTCAACGATGACGGTCATTCCCCGTCCCGTCACGGTGGAGCTGCCGAAGCCTGCCGCAAGCTATACCTACGGCACGAGCGCGCTCGCGGCGGCATTCGGTACCTTCAGGGCGACGGAAACCATCGGCAGCGCATGGGCGGAGTACGGCGATGCCATCGTTCTCAACGAGAATGCGGAAGGCGGCGTCTACACGCTCGTCGTCAAAAACGAGAACGGGGAAGAAGTCACGCTTTCCGCCGTGACTCCCGCGGGCAGCTACACGCTGGAAGGGAAAGCGGGCGGCAACACAAACTATGCCGTCACATTCTCGCAGGCGGAGACGTTTCTCGTTGCGAAGGCAGACTTCGTGGTCAACGATCCCGCTCAGGAAGTCAGCGTGACTTACACGGGCGAACATTACTACTTCCGCGAAGAAGCGGCTTCGGGCGACGACAATGCGGCAGGCGATCCGCTCTTCGGCCATACCCTCTCGGTGACGACGACGGATCTCGTATTGGATGCGGACGATATCGAATACACCTGGACGTTCACCGTCGCAAGCGCTTCCGTCACCTATCTCACCGGGGCGGGGGAATACACGGTCGGCTATACCGTGAAGGCGGAGAACTTCAACGACGTTTCGGGGAGCTTTACGGTCTTCATCGGCATAGCGGACAATGAGTGGACCTCGGGCGTGACGATGAAGGACGGCGGCACCTATCGGCATGCCGGCTGGACGTACGGCGATCCCGACGCCTATCCCGGGCTCGGCTGGGAGGATACCTTCTCGGGCTATGCGCCTGTTGTTCCGTTCGAGGCGCGCTACGGCGATCCCGTCACGGAATACTATAAGACGCGCACGGGTGACGATGAAAGCGGCTATACTTACAGCGATAAGATCGAGGATCCCGATATCTTCTTCTGCTATGAGACGCAGGCAGGCACCTACTATGTGAAGGTGTATGTCGCGGAAACGGACGACTGGAAGGGACTCACGGCGCACGGCACCATCCACGTCGGTCAGCGTGCCGTCGATATCGACTGGTATGCAAGCAATATCACGGTCGATCCCGTGACGCATGAAGGCAAAAATACGACCATCGGCTTTGACAACACGCTGATGACGGTGGATATGCATTCCCTGCCTCAGGGGCTCACGATCTACGGCGATCCCAACGACGAAGGCTTCGAGGACGAGATCGAAGTCACGGTCACGGCAGAGGGAACGACGCAGTTCTATCTCTTCTTTGTGCTCAAAAACGCCGAGAACTACTGCTGGGAGCTCAGCGAGACGGTCACGGGCGACCACGGAGACCGTATCCAGATCAGCTTCACCACCGACGCGTTCCAAAACAACGTTGTCTTCTACGGCAAGAACGGGCAGGCCGATCAGAACACGGGCATCTCCGTTGCGTACGGCACCGAGCTTACCTATCGGTTTGCCAAAAGCGAGGGAGAGAGCATCGGCGATGCGCAACTTCTCATCTTTGTCGATTCCACGCTCAAAGATGAGACGGAGTCTTCTTATGTCTCCTTCGCCTTTGCGGCGGAAGACGACACCGAACCGAGAGACAACAGCTATACCATTGCTTCGCTGAGCGGGGCGGATGCGGGCTTCTACTGGCTGCGCGTGCAGGTCTATCCGAAGAGCGACAGCGGTTACGGCTACGGCGTCGGCTATCTCAAGATCGAGATCGAGGCGCGTGAGGTCACGCAGACCGAGATCGACGGCATCGACTTCGGGATCGATCCTCAAACGGGCACGATCTCCTTCGTCTATGACGGCACGGCGCATCTGCCCTCGGAGGAAAACGTTCCCGCCTATCTGAACGTCTCCTTCGATACTACGGTGACAGACGTCAATGAAGAGGCGACCGAAGTCAGGGCGATCTTCACGATCGCCGACGGGAGCTATATGTTCAAGGGCGGCGCGGAACAGCTCGAAAGGACGCTCAAAGTCATCGTTACGCCGAGTGAGATCGAACATATCGTCTGGTCCGTGCGCGAATATACTTACAACGGCAATGATCAGCTCGATGAGGTCTATGCGTATTTCATCGACGTCTTCGGGTACGCGCACCGCCTCAAAGTCGAGGCGGAGAGCGGAGAATTCCTCAATGCGACGGCAGAAGGCGTCACCTTCACGGCGCTCTGCGAGCTCTACGATACGTCGGATAGCTGCTCGATGAGCAACTACGCGATCACCTCGGATACGCAGGATGCGACGCATGAATATACGATGAAGGCGCTTCCCGTTTCCATCACGCTGCAGCCGCAGACGTTCGTTTACAGCGGCGGCGCGCCCGAGATCGATCAGACGGCGTTCAGCGTCAACGGGTTTGGTTACGAGATCGCGGAGACGATGGGGCTTTACAAGGAGCTGTTTGCGGGCGGTCTGACGATCGCGGCAAATTCGCAGACGTTCGGCGTCGGCAGTTATGCCATCAACCTCGGCGGCTACGACGGGCTTTCGAACTATGACGTGACGCCCGTCAATGCGCAGCTCACCATCACGCCCAAACAGCTCACGTTCCGCTGGCCGACGGTGGAAAACGACGTCTTCGGCGGCAGCATCGATGGCGTGACGCTGACGGGGGAGGAGTTCGAGGGCCTCATCGAAGGGTATGACGAGATCGAGGGCTTTATCCAAGTCGTCTATGAGGGTACGAGCTGGAGCGGCATCGGCTGCGGCGGGACGCTTCCGAAGGAGGCGGGCGAATACACCGTCATCGTCAGGCTTTCAGACAGTCTGAACGGCGTCAGGTGCAACTATGCCCTTGCGGATGCGGGCTCCCGCATCTACAAGATCGAAAAGCAGACGGTCGAGGAACCTTCGGTCGCTCCGAAGACTTACACGGGCGAACTTCTGACGGCGGACATTGCGGAAAATGCCCTCTATCGCGTCCAAACGAATGCGGGCGGTACCGATGCGGGCAGCTACGACGTGGTGCTCCGCCTGAAAGACGGCGCGAATCACCGCTGGGCGACGACGGACAGC
Source organism: uncultured Clostridia bacterium (assembly GCA_944376295.1). Lineage (GTDB taxonomy): Bacteria > Bacillota > Clostridia > Christensenellales > Borkfalkiaceae > Gallimonas. The sequence goes on along the minus strand of CALWCE010000001.1, from coordinate 139,032 downwards.
GCCGAGGTGACGCTTTCCTTTGTCATCGAAAAGGCCACGCTTGACGTGACCGTCGATCTGGAGAGCTGGGTCTTCGGCGAAGAAGGGAAGGACTTGATCCTCGGCGGCGATGCATTCCCCGGCGTTCCCGCGTTCCGGTACACGAGTACGGACGGCAAGGGCTACGACGATTGGCACATGCCCGAAAACGCCGGCAAATACCGTGTCACCGTCTATATCAGGGGCATGGACAATTACGTCGACGTCGAGATCTCCTGCGACTTTGAGATCGAAGCTGCCGAGTATGCGTTCACCGTCACGATGGAGGGCTGGACGTACGGCGAAAGGGCGAACGCGCCCGTCATCGCCTACACGAACGATCCGCCGCTTCCCGAGCCTTCGGACGATATCGTCAGGATCGAATACGCGCCGCTCGGCGCGGACGGCGGGATCGCGGGCAGCTACCTGACGGATATCCCGACGGATGCGGGCAGTTACCGCGTGCGGGTCACCGTCGGCACGGAGGGCGGCAACTATGTTCCCGTGTTCGGGACGGCAGATTTCACCATCAAGAAGGCGACGTTTGCGTTCACCGTCACGATGGAGGGCTGGACGTACGGCGAAGGGGCGAACGCTCCCGTCTATGACGCCCATCCCGAGGGCGCGGCGGCAACGGTCGAATACGCTCCCGTGAACGGCGGGTCCGCCGCGGATGTCCCCGCGAACGCAGGCAGCTATATCGTCCGCGTGACTTATGCGGAAAGTGCGAATTATGCCCTTTCGAGCGCTTCGGCGGAGTTCGTCATCGCCAAGGCGCCGATCGCGGCAGGACTTGAAATGCCCGTTCTTGCGGGCGGCGGCTTCGGCTGGGTCGCCGGCGAAGCGCCCGACAGCGTCTGGTGGTTCCAAGACGGCTTTGTTCCCGAGGGAGAAGTTTCGGCGGTTTACGAGGGCATGGCGTTCGACGGGACCCGTTGGGATTCCGATCGGGTTCCCGAGAAGGCGGGCGTCTACACGCTGCAGGTCACCATTGCCGAGAGCGCGAATCACCTCGGCGCGGTGCTCGAAGCGGAGTTCACCCTCGCGAGAGGCGAATTTGTCTTCACCGTCTCCGTGGCGGGCTGGACGTACGGCGAAAACGCCAATGCGCCCGTGCTTACCTTTATGACGGAGGAACTGCCCGCAGAGGCGCAGGTAAGCTGTCTCTACCGGGGTACGACGAACGGCGGCGAGGCTTATGAGAGCGAAAATGCTCCCGTGCAGGCGGGCAGCTACACCCTGACGGTGACGCTCACAGGCATGGACGGCTATGCGGACGCTTCGGCGGTGAGCGAGGAGTTCGTCGTCTCCCGCGCCGGGACGGTCATCGATACGAGCGGCGTGCGGAAGCAATTCGTCTATACGGGCAAACAGCTGTCCGTGACGAGCGGCGCAACGCTCAATCACGGCGAGACGCAGCCCGTTTACAGCAACAATACCTTTACGGCGGTCGGCACCTATACGGTGAAGATCGAGGCTCCCGGGACAAACAACTATGAGCCGGCTTCCGCGACGGTGACGGTCACCGTCTCCAAAGCGGCGCTCGGCTTTACGGTCTCCATCGACGACTGGACATACGGCGAAACGCCTTCCCGTTACGTCATCTCCGGTCTTTCGGACGGCGTTGCCGTCACCGTCTGGTACAGCGGTCTCACGAATGCGGGAGAAAATTACAGCAGCAGTGCGGTCCCCACGGAGGCGGGCGATTACACCATCCGCGCGGCCGTTGCGGCGTCGGGCAGCTTCGAGGAGGGCGCGGCGTATGACAGCTTCTCCATCCTGCGCGCCGATCCCGGGGCTTCGCTGTCGCTGGAGAGTTGGTATTACGGCGACAAGCCCAACGAGATCGTGCTCACGCCCGATTTCCTGATGGATGAGCCGTTCGGCGTCACCTATTCGGACGGCGTGCATTACAGCGCGGAAGTTCCTTCCGATGTGGGCAGATACACCGTGACGGTGCGCTATGCGCAGACGGACAATTACCGCGGCGGCGAACTCACGGCCTCCTTCGAGATCATGCCGAGATCGCTCGGTCTGAGCGTCTCCATCGAGGGCTGGACGTACGGCGACGAGCCGAATGCGCCCGTCGTGACGGGGGCGGACCTCGTCGGGCTCGTCCTCACCTACACGGGTACCGCCAACGACGGCACGACGTGGAACAGCAACACGGCGCCCTACAAGGCGGGGTCTTACCGCCTCACCGTCACGGCGGCGGATGCGGACAATTACACCAACGCATCGGCAAGCGTCGGCTTTACGGTGGCAAGGCGGCTCCTCACCGCTCCCTCGTGGGACGGGGAAGGGCTGCGCGAGATCGCGGAAGAACACAACGGCGGGACCAATACGATCGCCGTCGTCGGGTTTGACGCATCGCTCATGAACGTGAGCTCGGACGGCGCGCAGTTTGTGTTCGGGCAGGACGGCGGCGTATCGGCGGCTGCGGATCGTCACGGTATCTATGAGATCTATGTTTCCCTCAAAGATACTGCCAATTACGGCTGGATCGTTCGGGAAGACGGCGGGAATGCGACGGATACGGTCACGCTCGTCTGGCAGCTCACCGAACATGTCATCTCGCTCCTGTGGCTCATCATCCTGCTGGCGGTGCTCGTCCTGATCGCCCTCATCATCCTCATCGTGCTCCTGAAAAAGAATGCGAACAAGAAAGACGGCGGGGATGGCGGCGAGGAAAAACTTGCTTCGGCGGCGCCCGTCGGCTTGCTGCTCGCAGTGGCGCCGATCGGACAGATCGTGGCGGTCGTCCTGCTCGGCTTCGTGCTCGCGGGGCTGGTCGCGGCGGATATCGTTCTCGGCGTGCGGCTCAAAAAAGCGGCGGAACCTTCCGTGACGGCAGAAAACAATTTATCCGGACCCTCGGATGAGGCTTGAAGTCCGGTCGGCGCATCTCGTGCTTCCGGATCTGACAGGTCGGATGGGGGAATTGTATGGCAGGCGGGGCGGACGCGAAAGCGTCCGCTTCGTCTTTGCGCTCCGCGGCACGCCGCAGCGCCGCGGGCGCTTGCGAAGGGGAGGAACGCGGGAAGAAAGATGGCGCATAGGATGGGGTGACTGCCCGAAGTCTTCGGGCGGCGGAGGTCTCACCAATGCAATTCTTCTTTTCGCTGCACCCCGTCCTGCAGGCGTTTCTCGCGTCGCTTCTGATGTTCCTCTTCACGTCTTTGGGCGCCGCTGCCGTCTTCGGCTCCAAGAAGATGCCCTCCTCCCTGCTCACGCTCCTTACGGGCGGGGCGGCGGGGATCATGGTCGCCGCGAGTTTCTTTTCTCTCCTTCTGCCCGCGCTCGAATACGAGAGCGCGCTCCCTTCTTATGCGACGGTGACGCTCGGCTTTGCGCTCGGCGGGGCGTTCATCCTGCTCTCCGACCGCATCCTCACCCGCACGCGCGGGCGGTTCTTTTCGGCGGGGGAAAAGGGGGAGGCGAACGGAGAGCGGGGCGCGAAGTGTACGCTTTTGTATTTTGCGGTGCTTTTGCACAACATTCCCGAAGGGCTTGCGGTGGGCGTCGCCTTTGCAGAGGGAGCGGCGGGTGCGGGGGCGCTCCTGCTTGCGTTCGGCATCGCCGTGCAGAACCTCCCCGAAGGGATGTGCGTCGCCTTCCCGCTGCGGGCGAAGGGGATGACGCCCTTGAGAAGCTTCCTCTTTGCCGTCGGGTCGGGCGCGGTTGAAGTCCCCGCCTGCCTTGCGGGCGTTCTGGCGGCGGGCGCCGTCGCGGGGCTCATGCCGTGGGCGCTCTCCTTCTCGGCGGGCGCGATGATCGCCGTCGTCTGCTCCGAACTCATCCCCGAATGTTTCTCGGGCAGCAAGGCTTTGGCGACTTCGGGCATCGTTCTCGGCTTCTGCCTCATGATGCTGCTCGACGTCGCTCTTTCGTAAGCCATCTTTGCTGCCTCATTGTGCGGCTTTTCGCGCAGGAGGTTTGGGTTTTTATTTCCAATATCATGAAAAGCGGCTTGAAATAGAGCCGCTTTTGTGCTATAATGTGGGCTATGAAACAGCTCATCGATTGCGCCATGAAGCGCGAACAGTGCGACCTTGTCATCAAGGGCGCGCGCATCCTCAATGTATTCACGGGCGACGTGGAAGAGGCGGAGATCGCCGTCAAAGGGGGCAGGATCGCCGCCCTCGGCAAGGGGTACGAGGGGAAGGAAGTCTACGACGGCAGCGGGCTTTTCGTCCTCCCCGGGCTGATGGACGCCCACATCCATGTGGAGAGCTCCCTGCTCTCCCCAGAAGCCTTTGCGCGGCTCGCCGTCGCCCACGGCACGACGGGCATCGTCGCCGACCCGCACGAGCTCGTCAACGTCTGCGGCATCGCGGGCGCGGAGTACGTCAAAGAGGCGTTCTCCCGTATCCGCAAGGAGGGCGTCGAGCCGCTCGACGTCTTTCTGCAGCTTCCCTCCTGCGTGCCTGCCACCCTCTTTGAAACGAGCGGCGCCGTTATAAACGGCACGGAGACCGCGCATGAGATCGAACGCCCGCTCTTTCACGGGCTGGGGGAGATGATGAACTATCCGGGGGTGCTTTCTGCCGATGAGGACACTCTCAAAAAGATCGAAGCGGCGCACGAGGCGGGAAAGGTCGTCGACGGCCATGCGCCCGACGTCCGCGGCGATGCGCTCAATGCCTATCTTGCGGCGGGCATCGCGACCGACCATGAGTGCGGCTCCCCCGAAGAATGCGCGGAAAAGGCCGCCCGCGGGATGTATGTGCAGCTTCGCAACAGCTCCTCGGCGCATAATTTGGAAGTCAACTGCGCGGCGGTCACCCCCTTCAATTTCCGCCGCTTCCTCGCCTGTTCGGACGATAAAAACGCCTACGATCTTGCAAACAAGGGGCATATGGACGACGCGCTGCGCCGCCTCGTCGCGCGCGGGGTGCCTGCGGCAGAAGCCGTCTGCATGGCGACCCTCAATATCGCCGAGTGCTATCATATGCGGGGCAAGGGGGCGGTCGCGCCTTCGTACGACGCCGATCTCGTGCTCGTCGATAACTTGACCGGGTTCAACGTGCAGGCGGTCTTCAAGCGCGGCGTGCTCGTCGCCGAACACGGCAAGCCGCTCTTTGAAGAGGGGGAACGCTATCTCCCCGACGCCGTCAAAAGCACCGTGCGCATCCGCCCCGTCACGGCGGACGACTTCAAACTCGATATTAGGAGCGGAAAGGCGCTTGCGATGACCATCCTGCCGCACACCCTCGTCACGGAGGGGGAAGTCGTCTCCGTGCAGACGAAGGACGGCGACGTGGTGCTCGAAAACACCGATCTTGTGAAGCTCGCCGTCGTCGAGCGGCACTTTGCAACGGGCAACATCGGCAAAGCTCTTTTGAAGGGGTACGGCTTCCGCGGCGGGGCGCTCGCCGTCTCGATGGCGCACGACAGCCACAACCTCGTCGTCCTCGGCGACGACAACGCGGCGATGGCGCGCGCCGTCAAGCTCTTGGAATCGATCGGCGGCGGCATGGCGCTTGTCACGCAGGAGGGGGAGGACTGCTTCCCGCTCGACATTGCGGGGCTCATGAGTTCGGCGCCCTGCGAAGAGGTCGTTGCTCGCACGGGGGAGATCTCCGCCCGCGCACGGGGAATGGGCGTCAAAGACTGCTATGAGCCCGTCATGACGCTCGTCTTTTTGAGTCTGCTCGTTATCCCCAAGTTAAAACTTTCCGACAAGGGGCTGTTCGACGTCGATGCATTCCGATTTACTTCGTTGGAGGTGAAACAATGAAACTCGTGGCTGCCACGGGCAATGCCCATAAACTTCAGGAGATCCGCGCCATTCTGCAGGGCTATACCGTCGTTTCCGAGAAGGAGGCGGGGTATTCCGGCGACGTTGAAGAGACAGGGGAGACCTTTCTTGAAAACGCGCTCTTAAAGGCGCGCGCCGTGTGCAAAGCGACGGGGCTTCCCGCCATCGCCGACGACAGCGGCATCTGCGTGGAGGCGCTTTCGGGCGCACCCGGCGTGCACAGCGCCCGCTATGCTTCAAAGGACGGCAAAAATTCCTCCGACGAGAGCAACCGCGCCCTTCTCCTTCATAACTTGCAAGGGGAAGAAAACCGCCGTGCGTGGTTCACGAGCGCCGTTGCCCTCGTCTTTCCCGACGGCGGCGAAGTGACGGCGGAGGGGCGTACCTACGGGCGCATCCTCGATAAGGAGACGGGCGAAGGCGGCTTCGGCTACGACTGCCTGTTCTTTTCGGACGACCTTCAAAAGAGCTTCGGCGAGGCGTCGCCCGAAGAAAAGAACAAAGTCTCCCACCGCGGCAGGGCGCTTCAAGCGCTCGCCGCCAAGCTGGAGGAGCAGCGATGAAGACGGTCGTCGTCCTCTCCGATTCCCACTACCGCGGCGCGGTGAGAAAGCTCGAAGGGCTGTTTGCGGAAAACGACTATATCCTGCATCTCGGCGACGGCTCGGGCGAGATGCGTTCCGTCCTCGACGAATACCCCGACAAAGTGCGCGTCTGCCGCGGCAACTGCGACGCCTTCTTCGGCGAGGACGAGTTCGTCTTCGAGGCGGAAGGGGTCTCTCTCTTCTGCTGCCACGGGCATAAATACGGCGTCAAGCACGACCTAACGCGCCTTGCCGCCCGCGCGAAGGAGCTTGGCTGCGAAGGGGCGCTCTACGGCCACACGCACATCGCTTCTATCGAAGAGGTGGACGGCGTTCTCTGCATCAACCCGGGCGCGCTCGGGGCGTATGCCGAGGCGAGCTACTGCTATCTCGTCCTCCACAAGGGCAAGATGACGCCCACCATCGTTCCCTTCAACCAATAAAAAGCGCTCCCCGAAGAGGGGGAGCGTTTTTCGTTATTCTGTTTCGTGGGGTTCTTTGGGCGGCTGCGCGTCGGCGGAGGACTGCACGTCGGAAACTTCTGCGCGCGCGGCTCGTTTCTGCCGCACGGCGTCGCGGATGACTTCGAAGATGCTGATGCCGATGCCCGAGAGGATGTAGATATAGTAAGTGAAGAAGCGCCACACGAGCACCACCCAGCCGAGCATGGGCTGGATGCTCGTCACCGTGGAAAAGATGAGCGAGCCCGTCGCTTCCATCGCGCCCGTGTTGCCGGGCGTGGGGATGAGAAGCGCCGTGTACCGCGTGAGCGTGCTCAGGCACAGGATCTGCATGAGAAGTTCGAAGGTGGGCTTCACGTCCTGCCCGACCGCCAGCACCACGAAGAAGGGGATGGCGTAATTTAAAAGCGTTTCGATGACGCAGAGGAGCACGAGGGGCAGGCACTGCAGGAATTTCTTTGCGAACAGCTTCATCGCCCCGCTGTATTCGAGCAGCCCGTTGACGCACTTCTTCGTCGCATGATACTTGCGTTTGACGATATGCATCTTCGCAAGCAGACCGACCGCTCCCACGACGAGGCGCATCATCTTCTTGGGGAAGATGGTGAAGAGCAGGATGATGAGGGGGATGGAGCCGTTGAGCGCGAGCGAGACGGCGGCAAGCACCAACATCGTCTTGGAAGCGATGCTCCCCGGCACATGCTGCGGCGTTAAAATGAGCAGCACGATGGAGATGGCGGTGACGACGAGGGAACTGACGATATAGCGGATGAGGGGGATGGCGGAAGCCACACCGCCCGGCACGTCCTTTTTGTGCAGATACACGATCTGGAACGCCTGCCCGCCCATGCTGAGGGGGGTGATGCCGTCGTAATACTTGCCCAAAAACATCGTCTTGACGGAGACGCGCCAACGGAATTTCCCCGTCGAAACTTTCAGAAGATAGGCGTATTTTGCGCTCTCCACCGCGAGATAAAGGAGAAGCACCGCAAGGAGCAGCGCGAAACAGCGGTAGTCGAGGAGCTTCAAAAATTGGATGAAGCCCACGCGCTCGTGTTCGCCGCCCGTCACATAGTTGCCGATGGAGAACATCAGCACGATGGAGAAGGCGATGAGGGCGAGCATCAGCACGGTCTTGACGATCCACGAGCGAAGCTGCGCGCGCGACTTCGGCCGCATGCCTTCGGGCGGTAGCGGCGGCTCTGTCATATTGCAGTTGGGGATCTCGCGATCGGTCATAATTCCTCGAAAAATGCGTCGGGCATGACGCCCTTCGCGTGCGTTCTATCTTACCACGTTTGCCTTGAAAAGGCAAGGGAAAAGCGATGAAAATTGCGGGCATCGCCGCTCAACCTGTTGGCGGTGCGGGCGGCGATGCATTCTCCTTTTGCGCCGTTTCGTCTGTTTCCGCTTGCGCGGCAGGGAGGGCGGAACGCCGTTGTTCTCTTTTGAGGAGGAGATGCGCCGTCAGCTGCTTTCCCGCCGCCGCGCCGATGATGATGAAATACCCCGCAAAGCTCCAAAGATCGGGGAGTTCGTGCAGGAAGAAAAAACCCAAAAGCGCCGCAAAGAGCACCTGCGAATAGTCGAATACGGCGATCTCTTTTGCGGGCGCGAAGCGGTACGCCGCCGTGATGAAGAACTGCCCGCCTGTTGCCGAAACGCCCGCCAAAAGGAGGGAAGCCCACTGGAAGGGGGTCATCGGCTCGTAGAAGGCGACAAAGAAGGGGAGGGCAACGAGCGTCGAAAAGGCGGAAAAGAAGAAGACGGTCATAAGCCCGCGTTCGCCCTTTGCGCCGAGGACGCGCACGCAGGAGTAGGCGAACCCCGCCGAAGCCCCGCTCAAAACTCCCGCCAGCGCGGGAAGGGATGCCGCCGTAAAGGTGGGCTTCACCACGAACAGCGCGCCGAAGAAGGCGAGGGCGACGAATATAAGCTCATACGCTTTGGGCTTTTCTTTGAGCAGAAAGACGGAAAAGAGGATGGCGAAGAAGGGGGAGAGTTTGTTTAAGATGGAAGCGTCCGAGATGCTGCCGATCGTATCGATGGCATAGAAGTTGAGGATGACGCCCAAAAAGCCGACAAAGGAGCGCAGAAACAGCCAAAGCAGGCACTCCTTGCCGTGGATGCGGAATTTTTCTTTGGAACAGCACAGGAGCACGAAGACGACTCCCGCCGAAACGAGGTTGCGGAAAAACACCTTCTGCATGACGGGAAGCTCCCCCGCAAGGTTGACGAATAAATTCATGAACGCAAAGCAGAGCGCCGCCCCCAGGATGAGAAGGACGCCCGCCGCCCGTTTTCCGTGGCTTTGTGGCATACTTTCAGTATATGCCGCTCTGCAAAAAAAGTCAAGCGCGGGCGGGGCAGGGGCTTGAATGCGGGCGCAAAAGGTGATATAATGCTGTTATGCCCCTTGAAGCGGAAGTTTCGGCTTTCTGCTCCGGGGGCGTTTGGAGACCGATATGGAGATTTGTTATACGCTCGTTACGGGCGCCACGGGAGGATTGGGCGGGGCGTTCGTAAAGGAGCTCGCCCGCCGCGCTCAGCCGCTCTATCTCACGGGCAGGAGCGCGGAAAAACTTGAAGCCCTTCGCGAACAGCTTTTGCACAGCCATCCCTCCCTTCCCGTCCGGACGGCGGTGTGCGACCTTGCAGACGTCGGTTCCCGCCGCGCCCTATTTGCAGAGTTCGCGCGCGAAAACGTGCGCTTTTGCCGCCTCGTCTATGCGGCGGGGGCGGATATCCAAAAGCCGCTCGAAGAATATACGGAGGAGAAGATCGCCTTTCAGACGCGCGCCAACTTCGAAGGGGCGGTGTCGCTTGCCCGCGCCGTTCTGGAGCGCAGCGAGGGCGTTCCCGAGCTTTTATTCGTGGGGAGCGTTTCGGGGCTCTATCCCATGCCCTACTTCGCCCTTTACAGCGCCGCAAAGAAGGCGCTGTGGCAGTTTTCGGCGGCGCTCCGCACCGAGCTTCACGGGCGTGCCAAAGTCACCTGCGTGCAGCCTGGCGCCATCCCCACGCGCGAGGACGTCAAAGAGAACATCCGCACGCAGGGGCTGTGGGGGAAGCTTGCGGCGCTCCCGCCCGATGTCGTGGCGAGAAAGAGCCTCAACGCCGTCCGAAAAAACCGCCGCTCGCCCGTCCTCGGGTTCTGGAACAAGCTCATGCACGTTTCGACGGCGCTCCTTCCGCTCTCGTGGAAGATGCGTTTCATCGCCAAAAAATGGAGCAAGACAAGGAAGGACGCATTCTGACGCCGATGTTCGGGGCGCGCAAAAAAGGGGGCGCGCAGCCTTTTTAGAAGAAAGACCCGCCGTTTGGCGGGTCTTGCGCTTTTGAGATAAATTTACTTTTTCTTCTTTTCCTCGTTTTCCTCTTCGGGGGTGGAGAAGGAAAACTCCGCCGAAGGGCAGCGGGAGAGCAGTTCCTGTACGAATTCGTCGAAGAGGGAGCTCTTGATGACGACGGCGGCATAGCTCGGCTTTTCGCCTTCGAAGTAGAGGGCGAGTTTTTGGCTCCCGCGGAAGAGGTGGATGTGCCTGAGGTCCTTCAAGGGGTATCTGACGCGCACGATCCCGAGCTGCAAAACAATGTGCTTTTCGCCGATGACGTACTGCGAGCGCACCAGCATGGAGACGAGGAGCACGGCGAGCACGAGGCAGGCGAAAAACAGCAGCGCGTACTGCGCCCAGCCGTAGGGGGAGAGCCCGCCTTCGTTCAAAAAGACGACGAACCGCCACGCGGTGAGGGCAAAGCCCGCAAGGCATAGGATGAGCCCCGTCCAGAAGAGGGCAAGCATGAGGGGCGTGAAAGAAAAGGGATAGCGCTTATTTTCGTTCATGCAGATATTATAAGACATTGCGGGGCAAAATGCAATGGTTTTTCCCGAAAAGCAAAAAAACCGCCCCGATTTTGCGTTTCTTTGGGGCGAACACTTGAAAAGAGACGCAAAAATTGATATAATAACTATAATTTCGACTTTCACCCGAGGAGGAAACGATATGGTAAAACTCATCAGACAGGGCGTCTATCTCATGGAAGGGCGGCTCGTCAAGGAGTCGCAGGCGTTCATGACGTCCGACAAGAAGGCGGAGGCGGTCAAAGGCACCATCGCCTATTCTATTTTAAAGGCGCACAACAGCGGCACGGACGAGGCGCTGCGTCTTCGCTTTGACGCGCTCGCCTCGCACGACATCACTTACGTCGGCATCATCCAGACCGCTAAGGCGAGCGGGCTCGAAACCTTCCCCGTCTCCTACACGCTCACCAACTGCCACAACTCGCTGTGCGCGGTGGGCGGCACCATCAACGAGGACGACCATATCTTCGGGCTTTCGGCGGCGAAGAAGTACGGCGGCGACTATGTGCCCGCTCATCTTGCCGTCATCCACCAATACATGCGCGAGACGGCGGCAAAGTGCGGGGCGATGATCCTCGGCTCCGATTCGCACACCCGCTACGGCGCGCTCGGCACGCTCGCGATCGGCGAAGGCGGCGGCGAACTAGTAAAGCAGCTCTTAAAGCAGACCTACGACGTCGCGCGCCCGCAGATCGTCGCCGTGTATCTGAAAGGAAAGCCGAGAAAGGGGGTCGGCCCGCAGGACGTGGCGCTCGCCCTCGTCAAGGCGACCTTTTCTAAGGGCTTCGTCAAGAATAAGATCTTAGAATTCGTCGGTCCCGGCATCGCCAATCTCTCCATGGATTTTAGGAACGGCATCGACGTCATGACGACGGAGACGACCTGCCTTTCCTCCGTCTGGCAGACGGACGGGAAGACGAATGAGTACTTCGCTCTGCACGGCAGGGAGGAGGACTACCGCGAGCTCAAACCCCGCGAGGGCGCATACTATGATGCGGCGGTCGTCATCGACCTTTCCCGTGTCGAGCCCATGATCGCGCTTCCCTTTCATCCCTCCAACGCTTACACCATCCGCGAATTCCTCGAAAACCCCGTCGAGATCCTTGCAAAGGTCGAGGCGCAGGGCAGGAAGATCAAGGGCGATAATAGCTTCACGCTCACCGACAAGGTGAAGGACGGCAAAGTCTATATCGATCAGGGCATCATCGCGGGCTGCGCGGGCGGCATGTACGAAAACATCGCCGAAGCCGCCGAAATTTTGCGCGGCAAAACTATCGGCACCGACTTTTCCTTCAGCGTCTATCCCTCCTCTCAGCCCGTGTATAAGGGTCTGACGGAGAACGGCTATACTTCCATGCTCATGGAGACGGGCGCCATCGTCAAGACGGCGTTCTGCGGCCCCTGCTTCGGCGCGGGGGACGTGCCCGCCAACAACGGGCTCTCCATCCGCCACACGACGCGCAACTTCGAAAACCGCGAAGGCAGCCGCCCCAAAGACGGGCAGCTTTCGGCGGTGGCGCTCATGGACGCCCGTTCCATCGCGGCGACGGCGGCAAACGGCGGTGTGCTCACCTCGGCGCTCGATCTCGACTATTCGCGCCGCATCAAAAAGTACCGCTATGACGGCTCCATCTATCAAAACCGCGTCTATCACGGATGGGGCAACGCAAAGCCCGAAGAGGCGCTCGTCTACGGCCCCAACATTGCCGACTGGCCCGAACAGATCGCGCTTGGCAAGCACCTTTTGATGCACGTCGTCTCCGTCCTCACCGATCCCGTGACGACGACGGACGAGCTCATCCCCTCGGGCGAGACGTCCTCTTACCGCTCCAATCCCTTAAAGCTTGCGGAGTTCACGCTCTCCCGCAAAGATCCTTCCTATGTGGGGCGCGCAAAAGCTGTGCAAAAAGACGAGCTTTCCCGCCGCGAGACGGGAGCGCTCCCCGAAGAGGTGCTTTCGGCGCTCGGTGCGTTCCTGCCCGAGGAGGGGACCGTTTACGGCAGCGTCGTCGTCAGCAATTCCCCGGGCGACGGCTCGGCGCGCGAACAGGCGGCTTCCTGCCAGCGCGTTCTGGGGGGCGTTGCCAATATCTGCAAACAGTACGCCACCAAGCGCTACCGCTCCAACCTCATCAACTGGGGCATGCTGCCCTTCACGGCACAAAAATTCGAGCTCAAAGTGGGCGACTTCGTCTATATCGCGAACGTGCGCGAACTGCTTGCGGGCGGCGAGGAGCGCTTTGTCGCCAAAGTCATCTCGGAAGGCAAGACGCACGACATTGCGCTCGAGCTCGGCGCCCTCACGCCCGACGAGCGTGCCATCCTGCTTGCGGGGTGCCTCATCAACTACAACCGCGAGAGGAAGTAACGATGGGACTTGCGTTTGAAGAATACCGCCGCGCATTCGACTTAACGCCCTATCCCCGCCCCGCTCTCGTTACAAGCGAGGAAGAAAAGATGGAGCGGTGCGACCGCATCCTCAAATTCCTTCTGCGCGAGCGCGGCATGATCGCGGCGTTCAGCTCGACTTACGACCGTAAGCGCAGGGTCATCCGCGAGTATATGAACACCCGCAACCCGCTGCCTGTTCCGCCCGATATTTTGGCGGATCAGGACGCGCTCTTCTGGACGGAGAGCGTGGAGCGCGGCATCGTCAGAACGGACGACATTCCCGAGATCAAATACAACATCGCCCACTGGCAGGGGGACATCACCCGTCTCGATGCGGACGCCGTCGTCAATGCGGGGAATACGTCGCTTCTCGGCTGCTTTCTCCCCGGGCACAACTGCATCGATAACGTCATCCACTCGGCGGCGGGCATGCAGCTGAGGGCGGACTGCGCAAAGCTCATTTCCCTGCAGGGGCACGAGGAAGAGATCGGGGACGCCAAGCTCACGCGCGCTTATAACCTTCCCGCGAAGTATGTCATCCACACCGTGGGGCCGCGCGTGGGGCGGGAGCTCACCGACGAGCAGCGTTCGCAGCTGCGCTCCTGTTATCACTCCATCCTCGATCTTGCGGCGGAGGCGGGCTGCAAAAACGTCGCCGTGTGCTGCGTTTCGACGGGCGTCTTCAACTTCCCGCGCGAGGAGGCGGCGGAGATCGCGGCGGGCGCGGCGGTCAACTGGAAGCTGCGCCATCCCGAAAACAAGATGAAGATCGTCTTTGATACCTTCCTCGACGCCGATGCGAAGGTGTACGAAAATATTCTCAACATGATCTGAGCCGCGTAAAACGCGGCGCCCGCGGCCCAAAACAACGGGCGGCGGGTATTTTTTCAGGAGGAACGCATGAAAAAGTATATCATTGCGCTCGATGCGGGCACGACGAGCGTCAGGGCGATGGTCTATGACCTTTCTGCCAAGAAATTCATCTTCACCGCGCAGCAGGAGGTGGGGCAGAGCTTCCCTCAAAGCGGCTGGGTGGAGCAGGACGCGAACGAGATCTTCTTCAAAGCGGCGTATGTGCTCAACCGCTGCAAGAGCGCCGTGAGGGAGGAGACCATCGCGGGCATCGGCATTGCCGATCAGCGCGAGACCGTCGTTTTGTGGGACAGGGAGACGGGCGAGCCCGTCGCGCCCGCCATCGTCTGGCAGTGCCGCCGCACGAGCGATTTCTGCGCCGCCGTGCCTCAGGACATGCGCGAGAGCATCCGCGAAAAGACGGGGCTTCCGATGGACGCCTACTTTTCGGCGAGCAAGATCCGCTGGATCTTGGACAACGTCCCTGCGGCACGCGACCTGCTTGCCTCAGGGCGGCTTTGCGCGGGTACCGTCGACAGTTTCCTCATCTTCCGCCTCACCGAGGGGAAGAGCTTCGTCACCGACCATACCAACGCTTCCCGCACCATGCTCTTCAACATCCACACCCTTTCGTGGGATGAGGAGCTTTTGGATTATTTTTCTATCCCGCGCGACATTTTGCCCGAGGCGCTTCCTTCCGACGCGCGCATGGGGGAGACGTTGCTCGGGAATACAAGGGTGCCGATCGCGGGATGTGCGGGCGATCAGCAGGCGGCGCTCTTCGGGCAGGGGTGCGTCGCGCGCGGCGGCTGTAAGGTGACTTACGGCACGGGACTTTTCATGCTCTTTCATACGGGGGAGACGTGCGTGCGCTCCCAAAGCGGGCTCATTTCGACCATCGGCTATACCATCGGCGGGAAAACCTGCTATGCGTTGGAGGGCAGCGCCTTCAACGCGGGCAGCGGCATCCAATGGCTGCGCGACGGGCTCGGGCTCATCTCTTCGAGCGCCGAGAGCGAACTCGTCGCCTCCTCCGTGCCCGATGCGGGCGGCGTCTACTTTGTGCCCGCCTTCACGGGGCTGGGCGCGCCCTATTGGCGGAGCGACTGCAGGGGGCTCTTTTCGGGCATCACGCGCGGCACCACGCGGGCGCACCTCGTGCGGGCGGTCCTCGAAAGCATCGCCTATGAAGCCAAGGAGCTCTCCGTCTGCATGGAAAAGGACAGCGGCATCCGCCTTTCCTGCCTCAGATGCGATGGGGGAGCGTCCGCGAACGATCTTCTGATGCAGTTCCAGGCGGACGTCCTGCATACTCCCGTCGACCGCCCCGTGGAACGGGAAAGTACGGCTTTGGGCGCGGCGCTGCTGTGTGCCTGTGCGCTGGGGCTCGCCGATGAAAAGACGGCGTCCGAGCTGCGCGTCCGGGAACGGCTCTTTTTGCCTTCCTCCGAAGAAGCCCGTTTCAACGAGCTCTATTTGGGCTATTTGCAGGCGGTTAGGCGGTCGCTTCTTTGAATTTTGCCCGTTTGCATAGTACTATGCGTGACATAATATGATTATAACACTATAATTATATAAAATAAAATGCTCCTTCGTGCCCAAAGCGGAGGAGTTTTTGTTTTTGCACGCGCGGGGCGCGTTTCTGCATAGGATGGCGGTGAAACGTCATGTTTGAGGAGGCGGGATGAAGTATTTCGGCACGGACGGATTCCGCGGGCGTGCAAATGAGGAGCTGACGGCGGAGCACGCTTTCCGCATCGGCAGATTTTTGGGCTGCGCCGCATCGGGCGGGAAGGGGCGGGTGCTCATCGGCAAAGATACGCGCCGCTCTTCCTACATGCTCGAATACGCGCTCGCTGCGGGCGTCGCGTCGTCGGGCGCAGACGCCTATCTTTTACATGTGACGACGACGGCGTCCGTCTCCTATCTCGTGCGGGCGGAAGGCTTCGGCTTCGGCGTCATGATCTCGGCGAGCCACAATCCGTTCGAAGACAACGGCATCAAGCTGTTCTCGGAGCGCGGCGAAAAATGCACGGACGATTTCCTGCTGCGGGTGGAGGCGTACCTCGACGGAGAGGGGGAGCTCCCGCTTGCCGTGGGCGGGGCGATCGGAAGAACGGTCGACTATGTTGCGGGGCGCAGCCGCTATGTGAGCTATCTTCTCTCTCTTGCGGGCGGCTCTTTCCGCGGCTTCCGCGTGGGGCTGGACTGCGCCAACGGCAGCGCCTCTTCGCTCGCACGCGCCGTGTTCGATGCGCTCGGGGCGGAAGTGCATGCGATCGGCGTCTCGCCCGACGGCTGCAACATCAACGAGGGGTGCGGCTCCACTCGTCCCGAGGCGTTGTGTGCGCTCGTCCGCAAAGATCGGCTCGACCTCGGCTTTGCGTTCGACGGCGACGCCGACCGCTGCATTGCGGCGGACGGAGAGGGAAACGTGGTGGACGGCGACGGCATCCTCTATCTTGCGGCGCGTGCCCTCAAACGCCGGGGCGAGGCAGAAACTGGCGTCGTCCTCACGCCGATGAGCGGGCTGGGGCTCGTCCGTTCGCTGGAACGGGAGCATATCCCCTGTTTCCGGGCGGACGTCGGCGACCGCTTTGTCGCCGAAGAGATGGCGCGGCGGGGCTGCCTTTTGGGCGGCGAGCCTTCGGGGCACATCATCTTCCGCAAGTTTGCTTCGACGGGAGACGGCATCCTCACGGCGCTCATGGTCATGGAGGCGGTGCGGAAGAGCAAATGCCCGCTCTCCTGCCTTGTGGAAGGGCTCGAACGCTTCCCCCGCGTGGAGCGCAGCGTGCGCGTCAAACAAAAGCGCGCCGTTTTGGAGAGTGAAGACGTGCGGCTCGCCGTCAAGCAGGCGGAAGAGCGGCTTGCGGGCGGCAGGGTCTTTGTGCGTCCTTCGGGCACCGAGCCGCTCATCCGCATTCTGGCGGAAGGGGAGGATCAAACGGCGTGCGAAGAGGCGGCTGCGCTCATCGTGCGGGCGGTCGAGGCGGAGGGCGGCGTATGTGCGGGATCGTAGGGTATGCGGGCAAGGGGCGGGCGGCGCCTGTTTTGCTCGAGGGGCTCAAACGGCTCGAGTACCGCGGGTACGATTCGGCGGGCATCGCCGTTTTGGGACAAAAGCTCGCCGTCGTCAAACGCAAGGGGCGGGTGGAGGCGCTTGCCTCCGAAGCGGAAAAACTTTCGGGCTGTCTCGGCATCGCGCACACCCGCTGGGCGACGCACGGGGAACCGAGCGAACGCAACGCCCACCCGCACCGATACGGCGGCGTGGCGGTCGTGCATAACGGCATCATCGAGAATGCTGCTCTCCTACGCGCCGAATGTGAAGCGCGCGGGGAAGTCTTTTCTTCCGAAACGGACAGCGAAGTCATTGCCCATCTCGTCGCGGCGGCGTATCGGGGCGATCTGTTGCGCGCGGTGCAAGAGGCGGTGCGGCAGCTCAAAGGCTCCTATTCGATCGCCGTGCTTGCGGAAGGGGTGCGTGTCATCGTTGCGGCGCGGCGAGGAAGCCCGCTCCTCGTGGGGCGGGGAGAGGGGAGCGTTCTTACGAGCGATCTTCCTGCGATTGCGCCTCTTGCAAACGAGGTGTATTCGCTTAAAGAGGGCGGGTTTGCTCTTCTCACCGAGGATAACGTGCGCCTCTTTGACGAAGAGCTGCACGAATGGAAGGGGAAACCCATCGAATTCGGCAAAGTCGAGGGGGATGGGGGAAAGGGCGGCTATCCGCACTATATGCGCAAAGAAATTGCCGAAGATCCCGCCGCGATCGCAAATTCCATCGTTGATTTGACAGCAGACCATCAATTTTCCGACATTAGCATAGTATTATGTCAGACATACTATATCCAAATCGTCGCCTGTGGGACGGCTTATCACAGCGGCGTCGCAGCAAAGTATGCCATCGAGGCGCTCTCCCGCGTGCCCGTCGAAGTGGATATCGCGAGCGAGTACCGCTACCGCGATCCCATCGTGCCGAAGGGGACGCTCGTCATTGCCGTCAGCCAGAGCGGGGAGACGGCGGATACCCTCTCAGCGGCGGCGCTTGCAAAGGAGCGGGGCGCTAAGGTGCTCGCGCTCACCAATGTTCCCTATTCCTCGCTGACCGCCCTTGCCGATCTCGTGCTTTTGACGCACGCGGGCAGAGAAACCGCCGTCGCCGCGACCAAGAGTTTTTGCGCGCAGCTTGCCTCGCTCTATTCCCTTGCCGCCGCGCTCGCCGCTCTGAAGGGCAGGAGCGCTCCCTCTCTTGCGCCCTTTCCCGCCCTTTGCGAAGATGCGCTCTCCCGCTCCGAAAAAGTCAAAGAGTGGGCGCGCGCTTTGTGCCAACAGAAGAGCGTCTATTTCATCGGGCGGGGCGCGGACTACGCCGCCGCGATCGAAGGCAGCCTCAAACTCAAAGAGGTGAGCTATCTTGCGAGCGAAGGTTATCCCGCGGGCGAGCTCAAACACGGCACGCTCGCTCTTGTGGGGGAGGATGCGCCCGTCGTCGCCCTTCTCTCGGATGCGCGCCTTGCGGAAAAGACGATGAACGCCGTTCACGAAGTGCGCTCGCGCAGGGCGCGGGTGTTCCTCATAACGACGCTTCCCTCTTGTACCGAGGGGGTGCTGCCCGACGAGGACGTCTTGCTATTGCCTTCGTGTGAGGCGGTCTTTTCGCCCCTTTGTACCGCTGTTCCGCTACAGCTTCTTGCCTATGAGACGGCGGTGCTGCTGGGGCATGATCCCGATAAGCCGCGCAATCTTGCCAAGAGCGTCACGGTGGAGTGAGGGGTTTTCGCCGCGCCTTGTTCGGCGGCGCTTCCCTCGTTTTCTCCTTTTCGCCTTTTACAACAAAAAAACGGATACGCGCGTATCCGTTTTTTCTATGGAATTGTGCCTTTGAGGGGCATTCTTCACGAGCGGTCCTTCTCGCAGGCTGCCCTTTGCGTGGGCGGCGTTTTCAGCCCACGCGCCTGACGAAGGGATGATAGTCGAGGATGCGTTCGATCTCGTCGAGGATATCCTGCGGCAGGGTGAGCCCGCTCGCCGCTGCATTTGCTTTGAGCTGTTCCGCCCTGCTCGCGCCTGTGATGACGGAAGTCACTTCCTTTCGGCGCAGGATCCAGGCGAGCGCTAGGACGGAGAGGGGAACGTGGAGCTCCTCGGCAAGGGGCAGAAGGCGTTCCACTTTGTCAAGATTTTCCTCCGTCAGCAGGTTGTTGATCTGCTTATCCGCCTGCCACGTCGCGCGCGAGCCTTCGGGGATGGGCTTGCCCTTGCGGTATTTGCCCGTCAGAAGCCCCTGCGCAAGCGGGGAAAAGGTGGTGATGCCAACGCCGTTCTTCTCGCAGATGCCCATGATCTCGTCTTCAATGTATCTGTCTGCCATGTTGTACTGCGGCTGGATGACGGAGAGCGGGCGAAGACCGTTCTCTTTGACGACGTGGAGCGCTTCGTTGATCTGCACGGGCGACCATTCGGAAACGCCGTAATACAGTACTTTGCCCGCGGCGACCATATCGGAGAGCACCTGCATGGTCTCCTCGACGGGCGTCGTAGGGTCGAAGCGGTGGCAGAAGTAGAGGTCCACATAGTCGAGCCCCAGATTTTTCAAGGATCTGTCGAGCTGTTCGACGATATGCTTGCGCGAAAGCCCCCAATCGTTCGCACCGGGGCCCATCGGGAAGAACACTTTGGTCGAGACGATGTACTCATTCCGCGCGTGTTCGCGGAGGCATCTGCCCAAAAAGCGCTCCGCTTCGCCGCCCGAGTAGGCGTCGGCGCAGTCGAAAAAGTTGACGCCGAGGTCAAACGCCGCATTCACCGTCTCTTTGGCTTTCTCCTGCGCGTCGCTGCCTGCAAGCTGCGTCACCCAGCTGCCGAGCGCGACTTCGCTCACTTTGAGTCCCCATTTCCCTAAATTGCGGTATTTCATGTTGTCCCTCGCTTTTTTCTTTGATTGTAGCACAAGCAGCCAAAAAAAGCAAACGGAGAAGAAAAGTCCCGTTTGCTTTATCTTGTTCTGAAGGTTTGTATGGCGCACCGCGCCCTCTTTTGGCGTTCCGGGCGGCGCCCCTCTTTCGGGCACGCCTCGAAGCGCCGCCCGCCGCTTACTGCTGCGGTTGCAGAGGGGGATGCAGCATGTTCTTTTCTTCGCTTTTATAGGAAAGTTTGAGCCCGATGGGGGTGAGGATGGAGGAGAGCAGGATGATGAGGATGACGAAGGGGAAGACTTCGGGTGCGACGAGCCCGCTCGCGACGCCCCGCTCCGTGCAGATGAGGACGACTTCCGCCCGTACCATCATGCCGAGCCCCACGCGCAGGGAATCGCGGAAGGAGAAACGGCAGATTTTTGCGCCCAGCCCGCAGCCGATGAGCTTGCCGAGGAGCGCCGCCGCCACATACACGAGCCCGAACGCGAGAAAGGCGGGCGTGATGCGGCTGAAATATTCGATGTTCGCGATGCCGATGTTGGCAAAGAAGATGGGGGAGAAGAAGAGGTATCCCATCGTGTCCACTTTGGATTCGACGTAGGGCGTCTCCGCAAGGGTGCCGCCTAACAGGATGCCCGCGATGTATGCGCCTGTGATGTCGGCAACGCCGAAGAGCTTTTCCGCCGTATAGGCATACACGAAGCAGGCGGCAAGCGAGAGGATGGGCACGCGGCGGTTGTGGGGCGCGCGGCGTTCCATGATGTTGAAGAGCTTCCGCAAACCCACGCCGACGGCGATGGCGACCACGAAGAAGGCGACGATCTTGATGGTCGTCATGCCCGCGTTGGGGTGGAACCAATCCCAGCCCGCCTCTTCGCCGCCCGAAGCAAAGCCCGTGAGGACGGAGAGGATGACGATGCCGAGGACGTCGTCGATGACTGCCGCCGCGATGATGGAGGTCCCCACCTTCCCGTCGAGCTTTCCCAGCTCTTTTAAGACGGCGACGGTGACGGAGACGGAAGTCGCCGTCAGGATCGCCCCGTAGAAGAGGTTGGAAAGGACGTTCTCAAACCCGAAGAAGAGGGAGGAGACCAGCCAGCCGAAGAACATGGGCACAAGCACGCCCAGCGTCGTGATGACGACGGAGGCGGCGCCCGTCTGCTTGAGCTGTTTGAGATCGGTCGTCAGTCCTGCCGAGAACATGATGAGCACGACGCCGATCTTGCTCATCACGGAGAGGATGAACACCATCTCGTCTGCAAAAAGAAGGTTTTGAAGGGGCTCCCAGGGGATGTATTCGAGGAGCCCGATGAGGATGCCCGCAAGCAGCATGCCGATGACGGCGGGCATGCCGATGCGGTGTGCGCCGAGGCCCATGAGCTTGCTCAGGCACAGGATGAGCGCAAGGGGAAGCAAGATTTCAAATGCCTGCATAGTGTATTCTCTCTTTGCCGCCGTGCGGGGCGGCCGTCTGCCGAAAAGGCGGCGTTTTTTCCGCAACTTATTATAGCCAAATTTGCGCAAAAGGCAAGCATTTGGGGCGGGGAGGGCAAGCGCTTTTTTGTTATTTTGCGCGGCTTTTCCCCGTTCGCGGCGGGCGGCGGGAAGTGCGGAAAGGCTGTTTGAAAATGGCGCGGGGAACGCTTGTCAAACGCGCATAAATATGGTATAATACAAAGGTATGTTTGAAATTTCCGAGCCCCTCTCCAGGGAGAGGGCAGCCCTTATGAATCCCGTCGTGCTCGCCTTTGTGGGCGACGCCGCCTACACGCTGCTCGTCCGCACCGAGCTTGCGGAAAGCAGTGCCGCCAAGGCGAACGAGCTCAACAAAAGGGCGGCGGAGATCGTCTCGGCGCACGGGCAGAGCGGCGCGCTCGAGCGGATGCTGCCCCTTCTCACCGAAGAGGAGGAGGCGGTCTACCGCCGCGGCAGGAACGCCAAAAAGGCGACGAAGAGCAAGAACGCAACGGTCTCCGACTATGTGCGCTCGACGGGCTTCGAGGCGCTTTTGGGCTATCTCTATCTCACGGGGCAGACGGAGCGCATCCGGGAGCTCTTCCTGCCCGACAAGGAGGAAAAATGAAGACGGAAGGCAGGAACGCCGTTTTAGAACTTTTGAAGACGGATAAGACGATCGAAAAGATCTTGTTGGAGCGCGGCGCGCAGGGCTCTTTGGGGCGCATCTTTGCGATGGCGCGCGAGAAGGGCGTCCGCGTGCAGTTCGTCACGAAAGAGGCGCTCGACAGAGAGAGCCGCGAAAAGCGCCATCAGGGCGTCATCGCCTTCACGACGGACTACGAATACGCCGATCTTTACGACATCCTCTCCGAGAAGGAGAGCAGCCTTATCATCCTCTGCGACGGCATCGAGGATGTGCACAACCTGGGCAGCATCCTCCGCGTGGCGGAGTGCGCGGGGGCAGACGGCGTCGTCATCCCCAAAGCGCGCGGGGCGAGCGTCACCGAAGCGGTCGTGCGCATCTCGGCGGGCGCCGCCGAGCACATGAAGGTCGCAAAAGTCGCCTCTCTGAACGCCGCCATCGAAACGCTGAAAAGCCGCGGCTATTGGGTGTACGCCCTCGAGGCGGGCGGCGAGAGCATCTACGACTGCGACTTAAAGGGCAAAGTCGCCCTCGTCGTGGGCGGGGAGGACAGCGGCGTCAAGCGCCTCACGCGCGAAACGTGCGATAAAGTCCTCTCTCTGCCCCTCTTTGGCAAAGTCAATTCCCTCAACGCCTCGGTGGCGCTGGGGATCGCGGCTTACGAGGTGGTGCGTGCAAGACTCGGAACGTGACGAAGCGCTTGTCGAACGGGCGCAGCGGGGGGATGCGGAGGCGACGGAACAGCTCCTGCGCCGCTATGCGGGCACGGTGCGTGCCCATGCGCGCCGCTTCTTCCTTGCGGGCGGGGAGACGGACGACCTCGTGCAGGAAGGCATGATCGGGCTGTATGCCGCCGTCCGTGAATACCGCCCCGAAGAGGGCAAGAGCTTCAAAAATTTCGCCTATCTTCTGGTGCGGCGGCATATTTTAGACGCGGTGAAGCGCTCCGCCCGCCGCAAGAACGTGCCGCTCAACGAATCGGTCTCCCTCTTCGATCCCACGCTGGGGGACAGGGCGGAGGAAGGCTCGCCCGAGGATATGATCTTGGAGAGCGAGGCGCAGCGCGAATTCCGCCGCCGCCTCATGAAGGAGCTTTCCGACTTCGAATTCCGCGTGGTCATCATGTATCTCGAAGGCATGAGCTATGCGGAGATCTGCGAGGCGACGGGGAAGGGCGTCAAGAGCATCGATAACGCGCTCTCGCGCGCCAAGCGAAAATTACAGACAGTCTATCGGGGGGACGCGCGCTGACGCGTGCCCCGCAGCCGCGGCAAGGTTCGCCGCAGTTCAGCTCAACGGGAGGGGAGCATGCATACGTCTCTCTATCGGCGGTACCGCCCGCAGACCTTCGGGGAAATGGTGCGGCAGGAGCACGTCGTCAAGGTGCTTCAAAATCAGATCGAACAAAACACGGTGGGGCACGCCTATCTCTTTACGGGTCCCCGCGGTACGGGCAAGACGACGGTCGCCCGCATCTTTGCGCGCGCCGTCAACTGCGAACGCCCCGTAAACGGCTCGCCCTGCGGCGAGTGCGCCGTCTGCCGCGCGCTTTCGGAGGGCAGTCTCGACATTTTGGAGATCGACGCCGCCTCCAACAACGGCGTCAACGAGATGCGCGACCTGCGCGAAAAGGTGCAGTATCCGCCCGTTTCTGGAAAATATAAAGTGTATATCGTGGACGAGGTGCATATGCTCACGGACAGCGCTTTCAACGCACTTCTAAAGACGCTCGAAGAGCCGCCCGCCCACGCCATCTTCATTTTGGCGACCACCGAGCCGCACAAGATCCCCGCGACCATCCTCTCCCGCTGCATGCGGCTCGACTTCAAGCTCATCCCAGAAGAGGACCTTGAGGCGCACTTAAAGCGCATCCTCGACGGCATGGGGAAGGAGTACGAGGAAGAGGCGGTCTCCGCCATCGCCCGTGCGGGCGCGGGGAGCGATCGCGATATGCTCTCCATCGCCGAGATGTGCATCGCCTATGAGGACAAGCTCACCTATCGGGGCGTTTCCGAAGTGCTGGGGGCGGCAGACTTTTCCGAAACGCTCGCCCTTGCCGAGGCGCTGCTCATCTCCGATATGCCGACGGCGCTCGAAGGGGTGGAACGCATCCTCTCGGCGGGCAAGTCGGTGGGAGTGCTCTTGAAAGACTTGATGGCGCAGCTCAACCGCATCGCCGTCGCAAAGACCTGCCGCACGGCGGAAAAGCTCTTGACCCTTCCCAAGGAACAGTTTACAAAGTTAAAGGCGGTCGCCGAGAAGGCGGACGGGAGAGCGGTTCTCCGCGCCACAGAGGTGCTTGCCAAGGCGGAGACGGACATGCGTTTCGTCTCCTCGCCGCGCGTGTGCCTTGAGACGGCGGTCATGCGCATCGCCCTCCCCGAAGAGGACATGAGCACGGACGCGCTTCTGGTGCGCCTCAACGCGTTGGAGCGCAAGCTGCAGGAGGGCGCTTTTGCCGTCCCTTCCGCGCAGACGGCTTCGGGGGCGCAGAAGGCGGCTGGGGAAGCGGCAAAGCCCGCAGCCGCCCCTTCGGCAGGAGCGCCTATCCAAGCGCCCAAGCCCACAACTGCCTCTGCGGCAGCAGCCCCTGCGGCAGGAGCGCCCGTTCAAACGTCAAAGTTTCCAGCTGCCTCGCCGGCAGCAGCGGCAGGCGCGGAATTTGAGGATGAGCCCCCCTTCCCCGACGAAGAGCCCGTCTTCGAAGAGGCGTACTTTTCAGACGAGCCCGCGCCCAAAAAAGCAACAGCGCCCGTACAACCGCCTAAGCCCGTGGCTGCCCCTGCGGCAGGAGCGCCCGTTCAAGCGACTAAACCAACAGCCGCCCCTCCGGCAGGAGCGCCCGTTCAAGCGACTAAACCAACAGCCGCCCCTCCGGCAGGAGCCCCTGCGGCAGGAGCGGAGGTCACGTTCGGCAAGTTCGTGCGCACGCTGAGAAAGACGAGCCGCAACGGCGTCCTGTTCACGATGTGTTCCGACCTCATGCCCGTCTTCGAGGGCGGCACGCTCGTGCTCTATACGGAGAGCGGCACCGTCGCCCGCTCGCTCGCCCGCGCGGAACACCGCGCCGTGATGGCGGAGGTATTTGCGCAGGTCGGCGTCACCGACTTCGACGTGCGCTTAAAGGGCGCAGACGCACCCAAGAAGGCGAACATCGCCGAAGAACTGAAACGGGATTTTCCCGATTACCCCATCGAGATCAAATAAAAGGAGAAAATAGATATGGCAGGATATAGAGGCGGCATGGGCGGCGCTCAGGGGATGCAGAACCTCATGAAGCAGGCGCAGAAGATGCAGGAGGAGATGCGCGAAACGGAAGCGCTCCTCGACGATTGGGAGATCGTGGGCACGGCGGGCGGCGAGGCCGTCGTCGTGTATATGAACGCCAAGAAGAAGATCGACGGCATCGAGATCGACAAGTCGGTCATCGACCCCGAGGACGAGGAGATGCTCGAAGACCTCATCCTCGCCGCCATCAACGACGGCTACAAGAAGGCGGACGCCGTCTTTGAGGAGAAGATGAGCAAATTCGGCGGCCTCGGCGGCATGGGGGGGCTTCTTTAAGTGGAAGTCTTCATCGAGCCCATCGGCAGGCTCATCAACGAATTTACCAAGCTCCCCGGCGTCGGGCAGAAGACGGCGCAGCGGTACGCCTACCGCATCATCTCGATGCCCGAAGGGGAGGCGCGCGCCTTTGCGGAAGCCATCCTCGGCGTCAAACAGCGCGTGCACTTCTGCAAGATCTGCGGCAACTTCACGGAAGGGGAGGTGTGCGACATCTGTATCTCGCGCGATCCTTCCGTCATCTGCGTCGTCAAAGAGCCCAAGGACGTCATCGCCCTTGAAAAGCTGCACGAATTCAAGGGGGTGTATCACGTCCTGCACGGGGTCATCGACCCCATGAACGGCGTGGGCCCCAACGACATCCGCATCCGCGAGCTTTTATCCCGCGTGCAGGAGGGGAACGTTTCCGAAGTCATCATGGCGACCAACCCCGACGTCGAGGGCGAGGCGACGGCAATGTATATCGCAAAGCTTCTAAAGCCGCTCGGCGTCACGGTGACGCGCCTCTCGCGCGGCATCCCCATCGGCTCGGAGCTCGAATATGCGGATGAGGTGACGCTGTCGCGCGCCCTCATCGAACGAAAGGAAATTTAACGACTATGAAGATATCCGTCTTAGGGTGCGGGCGCTGGGGTTCCTTCATCGCCTGGTATCTCGCCCAGCAGGGCAACGATGTCTGTTCCTGGGGTCCGGAGGAGGATCATTCCTACCGCGTGCTCAAAGAAACGGGCAGAAATGAATATGTCACGCTCGACGAGCGCATCACGCTCTCGTGCGACCTCGAATTCGCAGTCAGGCGCGCTGAGATCGTCGTCATCTCCATCAGCTCGCAGGGGCTGCGCGGGTTCATGCAGCGCATCATGAAATACCCCGTTTCCGAGAAGGTCTTCGTGCTGTGCATGAAGGGCATCGAGGTGGAGACGGGCAAACGGCTTTCGGAGATCTTGGTGGAAAGCGGCGTCTCGCCCCAAAAGATCGCCGTCTGGGTGGGCCCGGGGCATATCCAGAGCTTCGTGCAGGGCATCCCCAACTGCATGGTCATCGACTCGGAGAACGAAAAGCTCAAAGTGTCGCTCGTCGACGCCTTCCGCAGCGACCTCATCCGCTTCTATTACGGGAGCGACCTTCTCGGCACCGAGATCGGCGCGGCTGCCAAGAACGTGATGGGAATCGCCGCAGGCGTTTTGGACGTCGTCTGCGTACCCTTGAAAGGCCCGCTCATGTCGCGCGGCGCGCGGGAGGTCGCCCGTCTCATCAAGGCGATGGGAGGGGATGAGCGCTCCGCCTACGGGCTTGCGCACCTCGGCGACTATGAAACGACGCTCTTTTCCCCCTATTCCCACAACCGCAAGTACGGCGAGATGCTCGCAAAGGGGCAGCGCTTCGAAAAGCTTGCGGAGGGCGTGACGACGTCTGCCGCCATGTGCTTTTTGGGGGAAAAGTACCATGTGGAACTGCCCATCACCGAGGCGGTGCACACGGTCTGTTACGGCGAGCCCGGCGACGACGGCGCGCGCTGCCGCGAGGCGATCTCCCGCCTGTTTGCGCGCAGTACCAAGCCCGAACTCTACGATTGAGCGCACTTTTCGCGGAGCGGGCGGCAAAAACCGCCCGAATTTGTGGGCTGCGTGAGAAAAATCTTTCTTTTTCGTGATTTTTTTCGCGAAATCCTCAAATTCTGCTTGACAAAAACGGGAATATTTCGTATGATAGTCACGTTCTTGTTACGGGGGCGTAGCTCAGTTGGTTAGAGCGCTTGCTTGACATGCAAGAGGTCGCAGATTCGAGTTCTGCCGTTCCCACCACGAAACTCTGTATATTGTGCCGTTTTGTGAGGGCCGATATATGGGGTTTTGTTTTTTGCGGCGCTTTTTTCAGCGCCGTTTTTGTTGAAAAAGAGGGGGCGCCGCGGCCAAAGGCCGCGGCGTCCGCCCTTCAAAATAAAATGCCGCCCCGCGCTGTTCGCGCGGGGCGGATTTCCATATGCCGAACAATTTTACTTTTGGAAGGAGACGGGCTCGGAGCGCACCAGCCTGTACCCCTTCTTGGGGCGGTGGCGGAAGAAGTCGGTCTTGGGTCCGAGCTTCATATAGAGGACGCCGACCGCGATGAGCACGACCGCCGCGCAGATGACGCCGATCGCCCAGGCGTCCAGCGTTTCGCCCTTGATCTGCGTCCACAGCTCGTTGATGCGCTCGTCGTTCTCGCCGTAGTAGTCCATCACGGCGCAACGGAGCATCTCTTCCTCGGGCGGGTACTGCGCATAGAGCTGCCTTTCAAGCTGTTCGGCAGGGGCGGAGATCACATAGTCTCCTTCGCCGAAGAAGTAAGAAAGATCGTAGTCCGTCGCCGTTTCGTCGCCGTCTTCCGCGGAATAGGTGTCCGCCATATAGTCGAACATCTCATCCCCCGCGATGACGGAGGTGTAGCCGATATAATAGCTGTTGCGGACGGCGTTTTCGGGCGCGGAGAGGAAGTTGACGAACGCCTCTGCGGCATGCTTCGTCTCCTCGGTGCGCTTTTCGTCTTTGGGGATGACCCAGCCGTCGAACCACAGATTGGCGCTCTCCTCGGGCATGTAGTAGTTGAGCGTCACCGCGCCTTCGCCGTCCTCGGCGTCTTCCGCGACGTCCATCGCATACACGGCGTCGCCGCTCCAGGCGAAGTTGAGCCAGATGGTGCCCGTCACCATGTCGTGCTTGCCCGTATCCGTTTCGAAGCCGAACAGGTTTTCCTTCATGTCGAGCAGGATCTGCTGCACTTTGACGACCGTCTCTTCGTCCGTGCGGTTCATGTAGTCGGTCACCTGCGCGGTGTAGTCTTGATCCGAGAGCTCTCCCGCTTCGCGGCGGGCTTTGAGATCGAGCAGTTCCTCTTCAAAGAGGATGGCGAGCCCCACGAAGTAGGAATCGCGCACGTTGTCTTTGGTCGTGACTTTGCCCTTGACGGACTCGTCGAGCATGAGCGCCCAGCCGAGATCGAGCTGTTCTTCGGTGATATATTCGGGGTTATAAACGAGCCCCGTCGTGCCCCACATGTATCCCGCCGCATACTCGCTCCACTTGGCTTCGCCGCTGCCCACCGCCATCGTGTTGGAGTCGAATTTCTCCTTGATGAAGGGGGAGACGTTGTTCACATAGTAGTTGAGCTCGTTGCTCTCGTCGAAGAATCCCTCGGAATAGGGTTCGAGCATGTCTTCGGCGGCGAGCTTCATGATCATGTATTCGGAAGGGCACAAAAGGTCGTAAGTATAGCCCAGCTTGAGCTGGTTATACATGTCCTCGTTGGTGCCGAAAGTGGAGTATTCCACCGTGACGGGGGTGCCGTACGTCTCTTCATACCACACTTCGAAGTCCTCGACGAGGGAGGGCGCGGAGCCGTCCTCGTTGACTTCGTAGTCGTACTCATAGGAGCCTTCGCCGCCTTCGTCGATGTATTCCTCCCAATTGTAGACGCGAAGGAGGATGCTGTCGTTTTCCCCGCACGCCGAAAGGGAGGCAAGGCAGGGGACAAGGAGCGCCGCTGCGGAAAGCAGGGCAAAGATGCGCTTTTTCATGCGTTGACCCCCTTGTTTTCCTGTTTTTTCCTGCCCGTCAGGTTGGCGGCGAGCACGACGATGAGGATGATGACGAAGATGACGGTCGTGAGCGCCCAGAAGGAGGAGAGCGTCTCCGCCGTGTGGACGTTACCCTTCATCGTCGCGTTGTAGACGTACGTCGAGATGGTGCTGAACGTGGAGGGCTTGCAGTAGCTCGTGATGATGTAGTCGTCGAGCGAAAGCGTGACCGCCAGCATGAAGCCCGAAATGATGCCCGGGACGATCTCGGGCAGCACCACCTTGAAGAGCGCCTTCATGGGGCTTGCGCCGAGGTCGAGGGCAGCTTCATACAGGCTGTGGTCCATCTGCTTGAGTTTGGGCAGCACGGAGAGCACGACGAAGGGGGTGCAGAGCACCATATGCCCGACGACGAGGGTGAAATAGCTCTTTCCGACGCCGATGGCGACGAAGGTGATGGCAAGCGCCAAAGCCGTCACGATCTCCGCATTGATGACGGGGATCTGATTGACGCCGTTCATGAGGGTGCGCGTGCGGCGTTTGGAGTAGAACATCCCGATGGCGCCCGCCGTTCCCAACACGGTGGAGAGCGCCGCCGCAACGAGCGCCAGAACGACGGTGTTGCCGATCATTTCGAGGATGGCGGGGTCGCCGAAGAGCTTTGCGTAGTGTTTGAGGGAGAACTCGCCCATGGGACCGAGGGTATCCACCTCGTTGAAGCTGTATACGGCAAGGAGCAGGATGGGGGCGTAGAGAAGGAGCAGGATGAGCCCCACATAGAAGGCTTTCAGGCACTTTTTGATCATACCGTCGTCCCCCTTACGTTATGTTCCGATTGGAAGCCGCCCGTCAGCAGCGTCGAGGCAAGGACGATGACGAGCAGGATGAGCGCGATCATCGAACCCATGTGCCAGTCCGTGCCGAAGTACGTCTCGATGAATTTGCCGATGATGGTGACTTTGGAGTTGCCCAGCATGTCCGAAACGACGTAGTTGGTCATGGAGGGGAGGAACACCATCGTCATGCCGCTCAAAACGCCCGGCATGGAGAGGGGCACCGTCACGCGCGTGAAGGTCGTGAAGGAATTGCCGCCGAGGTCTGCGCTCGCTTCATAGAGGCTCCCGTCGATCTTGGAGAGCGTCGTATAAAGGGGCAGGATCATGAAGGGCAGAAAGTCGTAAACCATACCGAGGATGGTGTTGAAGTAGTTGGCTTCGCCGAGCATCCCCGCCCACGCCAGAATTTCGCGCAATGCGTTGACGCGCAGGACGAAGTTGATCCACATGGGCGTCACGAAGAGAAGGAGCAGGATATACTTCTTCTGCATCTTGCTGCGCGCTAAAATGTAGGCGACGGGATAGGCGATGACGAGCGTGACGGCCGTCGTCAAAAGCGCGATGACGAGCGAATAGACGATGGTCGAAAGCTTGGTGGGGTCGGAAAAGAACTTCCCGAAGTTGACGAAGGAGAAGTGCATCTCGTCGTCCGTGAAAGCGTAAAACACGATCACGAGCATGGGGATGATGACGAAGCACACGAGGAACACGGCATAGGGGATGCCGAGCGTCTTGCGGCTGAAACGAAGTTTCATCTCTTTTCCTCCGCAGGCTTCAAGGTGAGCTTTATTTTATCTTTGGGGATGACGACGGAAACGTAGTCGTTCTCGTTCCAAAGGTCGGGGGTCGCGAGGACGAAGTCTTCCTCCTCTTCGGGTGTCCTGACGATGAGGCGGTAATGGTCGCCCTTGTAGATCATCGAAATGATGTGGCCCATCGTGCCGCCCGCGTTCTCGTCGTCGGAGATGGTGATGTCGGCAGGGGAGACTTCGACGCGCACTTCGGTGCCCGTGAGGTCGATCTTCTCGCCCTCCTTCGTGATGAGGTATTCCTCCTCGTCGAGGTGGCTGCCGGGGTAAAGCTGGGTGACGTCGCACTCGAATTCGCCTTCTGCAAATTCCACCGTGTTGCGCTTGGTGATCACGCCGTCGAAGATGTTCGTCGTGTGGCGCTGCGCCATCAGGTGGATGGCGTCGGGCGCGATGTTCATGCCGATGAGATCCCCGACGCAGCGGCTCTGCGTGCTCTGGATGACGAACTCGAACTTGCCCACTTGTACCGTGATCTCATAGTGAATGCCCTTGAAGACGACGGAGATGACCTTGCCTTTGAGCATGCCGCTCTCGGGTGCGCACATCTCGATATCTTCGGGGCGGACGACGACGTCCACCTTCTCGTTGACCTCGAAATCGTCGACGCAGGCAAAGTCCTTGCCGCAGAAGCGCACCTTGCGGGGGGCGACCACCGTGCCGATGATGATGTTGCTCTCGCCGATGAAGTCGGCGACGAAGGCGTTCGCGGGCTCGTCGTAGATGCCCTTGGGCGTGCCGATCTGCTGCACCACGCCGTCCGCCATGACGACGATGGTATCCGACATCGTGAGCGCCTCCTCCTGGTCGTGCGTGACATAGATGAAGGTGATGCCGAGGCGCTTGTGCATCTCTTTGAGCTCGATCTGCATCTCCTTCCGCATCTTGAGGTCGAGGGCGCCGAGGGGCTCGTCGAGGAGCAGAATTTCGGGCTCGTTGACGATGGCGCGGGCGATGGCGACGCGCTGCTGCTGCCCGCCCGAGAGGGTGGAGACGGCGCGCTTTTCAAAGCCTTCGAGATCGACGAGCGCGAGCGCCTTTTTCACCTTCTCCGCGATCTCCTTTTTGGAGAGCTTTTCCTTCCTCGAATACCGATCGCCCTTGTCGTTTTCGTAAGTGTTCACGACCTTCTTGCAGCGCAGTCCGAAGGCGATGTTTTCGAACACGTTGAGGTGGGGGAAGAGCGCATAGCGCTGGAACACCGTATTGACGGGGCGCTTATTGGGGGGGAGCAGGGAAATATCCTTGCCGTTGAGCAAGATTTGCCCGCTCGTGGGGAGGTCGAAGCCCGCGATCATGCGTAGCGTCGTCGTCTTTCCGCAGCCCGAGGGACCGAGGAAGGTGATGAACTCACCCTTGTTGACGTAAAAGTTGACATTGTCGATGACGAGGGTGTCGTCGTAATACTTGACGACGTTCTTGAGTTCGATGATGTGTTCTGCCATTTTTTCTCCTTGTTATCTCTCATCATGAACGCCCTTTGCGGCTGCCCTATATATTATGGTATAGAGTGGGCGCGCGCGGGGCGGTCTTTCCTTAAAAATTGGGCGGGGTGGAGACCCACAAAAACCTGGCCTTTCCCTTCCCCTTGTTGACGATGCAGTGCGCCTTGCCCGCAGAGTAGTAAAAGCTTTCGCCCTTTTTCACCGTCCTGCTCCTGCCCGCGATGACGACGGCAATGCGCCCTTCGAGCACATACCCGAATTCTTCGCCCTCGTGGGGGACGTCTTCGGGCGTTTCGGCGCCCGCTTCGAGTTCGACGAGCACGGGCTCCATCATGTTCTTCTGTGCGTTGGGGATGACCCACGTCCACAGCATGCCTTCCGACTGCTTTTCGATGTACTCCTCTTTCGTGAAGACGATCTTTTCTTCCGCCTCTTCATGGAAGAAGTCCGCAAGATCGCTCCCGAGCGCCGTCAAAAGGTCGGAAAGCGTCGCGATGGAAGGGCTCGTGAGATCGTTTTCGAGCTGCGAGATGTATCCCTTCGTCAGCTCGCAGCGGTTTGCAAGTTCTTCCTGCGTCAGGTTTTTTCTAAGGCGCATCTCTTTGAGTTTGCTTCCGAGTTCTATCACGCTTTTATGCTCCTTTTTGCCCTATTGTTTAGTAAAAATAAACTTTTGCCCGCGTTTTGCAAAACCACGGTAAAAATAAACCTTAAGTTTATGATTTCTAAACAAAGAACGTGGGAAGTATAGTAGATTTGCACCGAAATGTCAACTGTTTGAAGGCATGTTCTGCAACATTTTTCGCGGTTTTTCCGCTTTTTTCGGGCGCCCGTGCGATGTAAGGCAGGGAAGGGCGGAAAATTTGAAAAATGCCCCTTGATTTGCGGCGGGAAATGTGGTATAATCGGAAGAAAGCATGGGGGAACATATGAAAAAAGAGTTGGTGCGGCGCGCCGTGTTCGACAGCGCCGTCATGATCGTCCTTGCCGTCCTGTTTGCCTTCAACTACATGCTCTTTATCGTCAAGAACCAGTTCGCGCCCGCGGGCTTCAACGGCATCGCGACGATGATCGAGTATAAGACGGGCTTTTCCGTCGGGTACTTCTCGCTCATCATCAACGTGCCCTTGTGCCTTTTCGCGTTCTTTTTCATCGACAGAGGCTTTGCCGCCAAGACTTTCATCTTCTCAGTCGTCTATTCGGTGGCGCTCCTCGTTCTGCAGACGGAGACCGTCTCTTCCGCCCTTGCTCAGTTCCAGTACGACGCGCAGGGCGTCGATACCATCTTCCCCGCTCTCACCGCGGGTGCGGTGGGGGGATTCGTCTACGGCCTGAGCTTCCGCCGCAACGCCTCGACGGGCGGCGCGGACGTCGTTGCCAAGTTCGTCAGCAAAAAGAACCCGCTCCTCAATTTCTTCTGGATCAACTTCGGCATCAACGCGGTCATCGCGCTTGCCTCTTACTTCGTGTACGGCGAACCCGACGGCAGCGGCGGCATGCTCTACGAGTATAAGCCCGTGTGCTTGTGCATGCTCTACTGCCTGCTCTCGAGCATGGTGGGCAACAGCATCATCAGGGGCTCGAAGTCGGCGTATAAGTTCCTCATCATCACCTCGCATACGGAAGAGATCGAGCGCGACATCCTTGTCAAGCTCAAACACAGCGCCACCCGCATCCACGCGGAGGGGGCGTACAGCCACACCTCGCGCGACGTCCTTTTGTGCGTGGTCAACAAGCGTCAGCTCATCGAATTCCGCGATATTTTAGCGCAGTACGACAACACGTTCTCCGTCGTCGAGACGGTCAACGAGATCTACGGCAACTTCGTCAACGTCAAAAAGGACGAGAATTGGGTGAAAAAGACGCTCGAAAAGGCGGAAAAAGTCATCGGCATCAAGGGCGAAGAAAAACCGCCGCAGCCGCCCAAGCAATAACTCCCGCAAAAATGCTCCCGTATCCGACGGGGGCTTTTTTCTGCCTCCCGCTCCCAAGCTTCCGCATCCGGCGGGGGCTTTTCGTGCAAAAAAAATTTTCGGGAGAGGGCAAAAAACCTGTTTAAGCCTTTCCCGAAAGCGGTATATTATAAGCGAAAAGACAAGGGCACCGACAAGGATGCCGATACCCCGATATAAGGAGATGATTTTTATGAAAAACGAACTTACCAAACGCGATAACTACGACTTCTTCGATGCAGCCATGAACGACCTCTTCCCCGGCTTCTACGGCTTCAACGCTAGGAACGTGCAGCGGTACATGAGGACGGATATCAAGGAGAGCGACGAGGGCTACACGATGGAAGTGGAGGTCCCCGGCGTCGATAAGAGCGACATCCGCCTCGACCTCAAGGAAGGGTACCTGACGATCTCCGTCAACAAGAGCGAGAAGCAGGAGAGCGGCAAGAAGGAAAACTACATCCACCGCGAGAGAAGCTTCTCGTGCAGCCGCAGCTACTACGTCGGCGACATCAGCAAGGACGAGATCAAGGCAAAATATGAAAACGGCATGCTCAACGTCTTCATCCCCAAGGAGGATAAGAAGAAGGCGGAAGAGAGCCACATCACGATCGAATAACGGGAGGGGGACGCTTTGGCGTCCCTTTTCTTTTTGTTTTCGGGGCGCTTTTGCGCCCCTTTTTGTTTTGTGAGGGTGCGTTCTTCGGGCGCTTTTGCGCCCTTTTTTGTTTCGGGAAATACGCTTCGGCGAGGCGTCTGGATGTCTGCCGGAAGCAAAAACCCCTCTCCCGCGGTGGGGGGAGAGGGGGTTGAAGCAGCACAAAAAGCGCCCTTGTCGGGCGCTTCGCTTTCCTTTTCTTTGCGTTACGCGATGGCTGCGAGTCTCTTTGCGAGCTTTGCCTTCTTATTCGCCGCGTTGTTCTTGTGCAGAAGGCCCTTGGAGCAAGCGGAATCGATGGCAGAGACCGTCTCGGGATAGAGCTTGTTTGCCGTCTCCTTGTCGCCGGCTTCCACTGCCGCCATGAACTTCTTGATCTGCGTCTTGAGAGCGGACTTGATCATCTTGTTCTGCGCCGCCTTCTTCTCGGTCACGAGCACGCGCTTCTTTGCGGATTTGATATTGGGCACGGTAAATCTCCTTTCGTTCGTTTTCAATCCCCGCTATTTTAGCATAAAATGCAATAGTTGTAAACTGTTTTTGCGAGGGTTCGCGCATTTTTTCGCGGATTTTTGCGGGGAGGGAGGGCATGGCGCACAGGGCGAGCATCGGCATATTCGACAGCGGCGCGGGCGGGCTCGGGGTGCTCTTTGAGTGCCTGGAGATGAGCCGCGGCGTGCGGTATTACTATCTTTCGGACGAAGCGCATGCTCCCTATGGGAGCAGGACGGAACAAGAGATCGCCTCTTATGTGCGGGAAGGGCTGCAGATTTTCGCGGCGCTGGGCGTTGACGCCGCCGTCCTTGCGTGCAACACGGCGACTGCGGCGTGCGTGGAAGAGATGCGCCGTGCCTTTCCCTTTCCCGTCGTCGGAACGGAACCCGCCGTCCGCCTCGCCGGGCGCGCGGGCTGCAAACATGCGCTCGTCCTCGTCACGCCCCGCACGGCGGAGTGCGCCCGCTTCCGCGCCCTCCTCGCCCGCGAAAGAGAACGCTTCACCGTCTTTTCCCCGCCCCGCCTCGCCTCCGCCGTGGAGCGTTTCGTCACGGAAGGGGAGCGGTTTTCCCTTTCCGACCACCTCCCGCGGGGCGCGTTCGGCGGCGTCGTTTTAGGCTGCACGCACTACACGCTCGTGAAAGAGAAGATCGCGCGCTTTTACGGCGTTCCCGTCTTCGATGGGAACCGCGGGACGGCGCGCCGCGCTCTCGCGCTTGCGGGCAGGGACGGCTGTCCACCGATAGGGAAAGATAACCACCTTGAGGGCGCAAATTCCACAAACAAACGTTTGCAAAGTCCGTGTGACTTTCAAACAGAAAATGAGGTTATTTTTCTAAATTCGTCAAAAATATACAATAGATTATGTAACGAACATATGTTTTTGGGGCGCTTCCTGTCGAGAAACGTCAAAATTTCACAAGATGGGGGAAACTTTTTTTGACGTTTTCCTAAAAAAGTGGTTACGAGTGGTTGACAGGAAAGAGGACCTGTGTTATAATGGGGTCAACCTTCTAAAAGGAGAGGACGGATGGCTGTACTCACCGGAACGGTCTATCACGCGATGGACGCGAAAAACAGAATACGCATTCCGGCGAAATTCCGCACCGGCCTCGGCAAGGAATACAGCTTCATCATCGGCTCGCAGGGGTGCATCGCGGTGTACCCGCAGGAGGTGATGGACGAGCGCGTCGCAAAGCTCAACGAGATCCATTCGGGCGATCCCAAGCTGCTTGCCGCCAAGCGCAAGATCCTTGCTTCCATCGAACAGCTCCAGGAGGACGAGCAGGGCAGAACGCTTCTTCCCGCTGCGTTCCGCCAGGCTGCGGGGATCAAGAAGGAAGTCGTCACGATCGGTATGGGCAACTATATCGAGATCTGGGCGAAAGAAGTGTACGACAAGGCGAACGAGGAGCTCTCGATGGACGAGGCTCTTGCCCTTGTAGATTTCTAAACGATGCTTCCCTTTTATCACAGGCCCGTGATGCTCGACGAAGTCATTTCGGGGCTTGCCATCAAGCCCCACGGCGTGT
Source organism: uncultured Clostridia bacterium (assembly GCA_944376295.1). Classification (GTDB taxonomy): domain Bacteria; phylum Bacillota; class Clostridia; order Christensenellales; family Borkfalkiaceae; genus Gallimonas. The sequence continues at coordinate 102,237 of CALWCE010000001.1, read as the reverse complement.
ACTTCGACGGCACGGTGGGCGGCGGAGGACATTCCTTCGCCATCCTCGAAAGCGATCCCACGGTGCGCCTCATCGGGACCGACCGCGACGGGGAGGCGATCGAAGCGGCAAGCGAACGGCTCAAGCCGTTTGAGGGAAGATTTCAGCTTTACAAATCAGATTACCGGAAATATTCGGAAATTCTCAAGCGAGCGGGTGCGGACAGGCTCGACGGTGTGCTATTGGACCTCGGAATTTCCTCTCATCAGATCGACGACGAAGAGAGAGGGTTTTCGTACCGGAAGGCATCCGCACCGCTCGATATGAGAATGGACAGGCAGTCGGACTTTACGGCGGAGGACGTCGTGAACGAATATGCGGAGGAAAAGCTTTTCCGCATCCTCCGCGACTACGGCGAAGAACGCTTTGCGGGCGCCATCGCTTCCAACATCGTGAAGAGGCGGGAAACTTCCCGCATCACGACGTGCGGCGAGCTCGCCTCGATCGTGGAGGAGAGCATCCCCTTGAAGTTCCGCTCCCCCGCGTGCGCGCGGCAGACCTTCCAGGCGATCCGTATCGAAGTGAACGGAGAACTGACGGGGCTGAGAGAGTGCATCAAGGGTCTCGTGAGGCATCTGGATCCGGGCGGCAGGATCTGCATCCTCACCTTCCATTCTCTTGAAGATAGGATCGTGAAGGAGACCTTCCGCGAATTGCAGACGCCCTGTACCTGCCCTCCGCAGTTCCCCGTGTGCGTGTGCGGGAAGAAAAAAGAGGTGGAGCTCGTCAACAAGAAGCCCATCACGGCAGGGGCGGAAGAAACAGAACTTAACTCGCGGAGCAAGTGTGCCAAGCTCCGTATCGCATGCAGGATAGAGGCATGATACGTCGTACCAAAGAATAAGCTATAAGGAGCAACGAAAGGTGGCAGGCATCCCCGGATTGGACAGAGAGATCGAGAGATTGAGCGAGGAGCAGAGAGAGTACCGCAAACAGGAAAACGATGCGGCGCAGCTGCACGGAAGGTCGATCTCCGAAAATTACAGAAAGCTCATCGAACCGCAGCAGAACGAACCCTGGGCGGAACCTTATGCATACAACACGCAGGCGTATAACCCTGCGCAGGCGGATCCCGCGCTCAAGACGTACGGCGTCTCCGCGCCTGTTTACCCTTCGCAGAATTATGCTCCCGCGCCCGAAGTGCGCCGTCAGCCTGCACCCTCTCGGTACTATCAGCCCGTCTATCGCTCGGATTACCACGAGCCCGAATATCATGCCCCCGTCGTGTCTTCGGCGCCCGACGCGCCCAGCGCGGCTCAGCGCCTCAACGACTATGTTCCCATCCGTGCGGGGATGCCCCTCACGCGTATGGGGGATATGCCGTCCTATCCCGCTCAGGCGAGCTATGCCTCTCCCGCCGCGCCCGCCGCGGAAAAGAAGCAGCTCTTTGAAGGGCTCACTTATCAGAACGGCGAACTCATCGATAATACCGGTACGGTGGCTCCCACCTACGACTCCTCCTATGTACCCGCTGCGCCTGCTTATGCCCCCGCAGAGGCAGGCGCGTATGCGGGGACAGCCTTCGAAGAAGAGGACGAAGACGACGCCCTGCCCACCCGCCTGACGCTGGACGCGGCGACCCATGCCCCTCAGCGCATCGAAACGGTGGAACGGCAGGAAAACGCCGTCGTCGGGTTCTTCCGCGCCCTTTCGACGAAGGCGAAGGTGGCGCTCGCGTGCGTTGCGGTCGTCGTCGTTGCCATGATCTCGCTCATCTGCGTCAATACGGCGCTCCTCAATTCCGCGGAAGCCGCCGTCCTCTCCCGTCAGGAGCAGATCCAGATGCTCACGGAGCGCGCCGAAGAACTTCAGGCGCAGATCGACCGTTACAACAGCCAAGAATATATCGATCAATGGGCTCAGGAGCACGGGATGACCCGCGGCGAGTAAAGCCCGAAGGGGAACTGCATATTGCGGAAAGCGAACGTCTCGCTCACCGTCTTACGAAAGAGGTTATTTGCCGTGCTTGCGGCGATAGCCTTTCTTTTTTGCCTTTTTTTGGGCAGATCCTTCTATGTCCAACTCGTCCGGAGGCGCGAACTTCTTGCGCGCGCCGTCGACCAGTGGACGCGGGAGCTGCCCGTCGTTCCCGAGCGTGGAAATATCTTCGACGCGAACGGCGAACTGCTTGCGGGCAATGCGACGGCTTATACGCTCTATGCCCGTGCCAACGCCGTCCGCGATGCGGAAAAGACGGCAAAGGCGCTCTCCTCCCTTCTGCCGCTCTCCTATGAGTCCCTCCTTACAAAGCTTTCCGACCGTTCGAGTTCAGAGATCGTCCTTCTGCGCCGCGCGGAAAAGGCGACGGTCGCCGCCGTGGAGGGGTCAGGCCTTCAGGGCGTCTATTACGCGCGGGATAACCGCCGCGTCTATCCGTACGGCGCGCTCTCCTCGCAGGTGCTCGGCTTTTCCTCCTCGGACGGCGCGGGGCTCACGGGCATCGAAAAGCAGTACGACGGCTATCTTGCGGGCAAGAAGGGGGAGATCTTATACGAGACCGACCTTGTCGGCGTGGAGATCGAAGGTACGGGCGCTTCCTACATCCCCGCAGAGGACGGGCTCGACGTGACGCTCACCCTCGACGTGCGCATCCAATCGCTGGCGGAAGAGGTGATGGCGCGCGCCCTCGAGGAGCACGGGGCAAAGGCGGCGCGGTGCATCGTGCTCGACCCTTCCGACTTTTCCGTGCTTGCGATGGTCAACCTTCCATCGTACGACCTCAACGACATCCCGCGCGGGGATGCCGCTCAGCTCAATACGCTCTCCCGCAACGCGCTCGTGAGCGACGCCTATGAGCCCGGCTCCACCTTCAAGATCGTCACGGCGGCTGCGGATATCGAAGAATACCTCCGCGGGAACAAGAGCGCCTATTCTCCGCAGACCGTCTTTTCGAGCAGCCGCACCCGCAATGTAGAGGGCTCTACGATCCGCTGCTGGAGCGATCACAAGAACGGCAAGCACGCAAACCTTACGCTCGCGGGGGCGCTCAACAACAGCTGCAACCCCTGTTTTGTAGATATCGTCCTCGCGCTCGGGAAGGAGACCTTTTACGACTATCTCGAAAAATTCCGCTTCGGCAGCGCCACGGGCATCGACTTTTCGGGCGAGGCGATCGGCATGCTGCTCCCCGAAAGCACCTTGAAAAACAGCGATCTAGCGCGCATCGGGTTCGGCCAGAGCATCGCGGTGACGCCTTTGCAGCTCGCGTGCGCCGCCGCGGCGGCAGTCAACGGGGGATATTATTACGCGCCCCGCCTCGTGAAAAGCATCTCTTCGGAAGACGGCGCCGTGTATCTCGAATTCGGGAAGCGCCTTCTCTGCCGCACGGTGAGCGAGGAGACTTCGGAGATCCTTTCCTCTATGCTCGAAGGCGTCGTCAGAGAGGGCAGCGGCAAGCAGGCGTATGTCGAAGGGCTGCGCGTCGCGGGCAAGACGGGCACCGCGCAAAAGTACGAGAACGGGCACATCGCCGCGGGCAAGTACGTCTCCTCTTTTGTGGGGTACTTCCCTGCGGACGATCCGCGTTATCTGGCGCTCGTCATCGTCGACGAGCCGCAGGGCTCCTATTACGGCAGCACCGTCGCCGCGCCCTGTGCGGGAGAAATTTTCCGCGGCATCGCGGAGACGATACATTTCAAGGGGGTGGAGGGTTGAAGCTTTCCTCGCTTTCGGAAGGACTTTTACAAAAGAGGCTGGTGGGGGATGCGGACATCCTTTCCCTGTGCGCCGACAGCCGCGCCGTGGGGGAGGGCGATCTTTTCTTCTGCATCGCGGGCACACATGCGGACGGGCATCTCTTTGCGAAAGAGGCGTTAAAACGGGGCGCCGCCGCCTTTGTCACTGAACACGAACTGCCCCTTCCCGCGCCGCAGCTCATCGTACCCGACTCGCGCGAGGCGATGGCGCGCATCGCGGCGGCGTTCTGCGGGCATCCCGAGCGGAAGCTCAGACTCGTCGCCGTCACGGGGACCAACGGCAAGACGACGACGGCGCATTTCCTCTTTCATATCCTGGAAGCGGCGAAAAAAAGAGCGGGGCTCATCGGCACGCTGGGCGCGCGTTTTCAGAGCACCGTCATTGCGCCCGAGCTCACGACGCCCGATCCCTTCCACCTCTTCCCGCTCCTCAAAGACATGGCGGAGGCGGGCGCGGAGTACGTCGTCATGGAGGTTTCGGCGCACGCGCTTGCCCTCAGGAAGGAGTGCCCGATCCTCTATGACGCCGCCGTCTTCACCAACCTCACGCGCGATCATCTCGATTTCTTCGGCTCGATGGAGCGATACGGCGCGGCAAAGGCGAAGCTCTTTCAAAAGGACCGCTGCCGCCTTGCCGTCCTCAATGCGGACGACGCGTTTTCGGGGACGCTCGAAAGGGGCGGCATGCCCTGTATCACTTACGGGCTCGACAGCCCTGCCGACTGCTTTGCCGTCGTGGAGGAAAAAAAGCTGCGCTCTTCGCGCGTCGTGTTCAATCTTTCGGATGAGCTCGCCGAAGCGCGGCTGCGCCTCGTGGGGAGGCACAACGTGTATAACGCGCTCGCCGCCGCGGCGGCAGCCAAGGCGCTCGGGCTGAGCGGCGACGATATCTCCCGCGGCATCTCGGCAACGCGGGAAGTGGACGGGCGGCTCGAATGGGTGGCGTCCTACAACGGGGCGGATATCTTCGTCGACTTCGCACACACGCCCGACGGGCTCGAAAAGTCGGTCGCCGCCCTCAAAGAGGAGTGCAAGGGTAGGCTCATCCTGCTCTTCGGCTGCGGGGGCAACCGTGACGAGGGCAAACGCGCCGTCATGGGGGAGGTCGCGGCGAGCCTTGCAGATTTTTCCGTCCTCACGTCCGATAATCCGCGCTATGAAGACCCCGTCGCCATCATCGCCGAGATCGAGAAGGGCTACCGCGAAGTCTCCGACCGTTATGTTGCCGTCGAGGAGCGCGAAAAGGCGATCGAATACGCCCTCACGCACCTCAAAGCGGGGGATATTTTGCTCGTTGCGGGCAAGGGCGGGGAGACGACGCAGGAGATCATGGGAATAAAATACCGATACAACGACAAAGCTGTCATCAAGGCGGCTTTGGAAAGATTGTGATGCATGAACTCGTTCTCTGTCTTTTAACGGGCTTTGCGCTCTCGCTTCCGCTGTGCGCAGTGGAGATCCCGCTCTTGAAGCGGGCGGGCGCGGGGCAGAACATATTATGCTATGTCAAGGAGCATCGGGATAAGGGAGGCACGCCCACCATGGGCGGGCTGGGCTTTACGTTCGCCGCGGCGGGCGCTTCCCTTCTCCTTTTTCAAGGAGACAGCCGTCTCTTCCCCGCCCTCGCGGTGGGGGGAGGGTACCTTCTCGTCGGGCTTTTGGACGACCTTTTGAAGAAGCGGCGGAAGGACAACCTCGGTCTCCGCCCCTATCAGAAGATCTGCTTTCAGCTCGCCGTCGCGCTCATCGCGGCGTTCTACTGCCTGTATGCGGGGGCGACCAAAGTGTATCTCCCCTTTACGAAGCAGACGATAGACCTTTCCCGGGGCATCGTGCCGCTCGGCGTCTTCGTCTTTCTCGCGACGGTCAACTGCGTCAACTTAACGGACGGGCTGGACGGGCTCGCGGGCTCTGTTTCGGCGGTATTTTTCCTCTTTCTGGGGGTACTTTTATCGCTCGAAGGGCAGGGCGGCGGGCTCGAAGTGCTCTCCTTCTGCCTTGCGGGGGCGCTTGCCGCGTACCTTGTCTTCAATGTGGGGCGGGCGAGCGTCTTCATGGGGGATACGGGCTCGCTCGCCCTCGGCGGCTTTGCGGCGGCCCTCTCCCTCTTTTCGGGGAACGTCCTCCTGCTGCCCTTTTTGGGGGCGATGTTTGTTGTATCCGGCATATCCGTCATCCTTCAGGTCATATCCTATCAAACGAGGGGAAAGCGCATCTTTTTAATGGCGCCCATCCATCATCATTTTCAGGAGAAGGGCTTTTCGGAAGGCAAGATCGGCTACTGTTATGCGGCAGTCACGGCGTTTTTCGGGCTTTTATTGCTCCTTCCCTATCTTTAAGGAGGCATCATGCTGTTCTCTCAACAGGTCTTTCTGGTGGCGGGGCTCTCCCGCTCGGGCGTTTCGGCGGCGGAATTTCTCCTCTCCCGCGGCGCCAAAGTGTATGCATATGACGACGCGGAGGGGGAAAGCGTGCAAAAAGCGATCGCCTCGCTCTCCGAAAAAGGCTGCCGCATCGTACATAGGGAAGAACTTTCCGAGCGCGCCAAAGAGTGCGATATCCTCGTCCTGAGCCCCGGCATCCCCATCGATCATCCGCTCGCGCGCTTTTTCCGCACCCACGGGAAGCGGGTGACGGGGGAGATGGAGCTGGGCGCTTTGGCGCTTTCTTGCCCCGCCGTCGCCGTCACGGGCACCAACGGCAAGACGACCACCGTTACCATGCTCGAGCGCATCTTCCGCGCGGCGGGCAAGGAGTGTTTCGCCTGCGGGAACAGCGGGCTTCCGCTCACCTCGGCGGCGGAAAAACTCAATAGCGGCGGCGTTGCCGCCATCGAAGTCTCCTCCTTTCAGCTGGAGACGCTTTCCTCCCTGCGCCCGCACATCGCCGTCGTCCTCAACATTGCGGAAGACCACCTCGACCGCCACTACAACATGGAAAACTACATCTATTTGAAGCGCAAACTGCTCAAAAACTGCACGGAGAGCGAGTACGCCGTCCTTGACCGCGACGATCTTGTCGTGCGTTCGTTCGCCGAACACACCAAGGCGCAGGTCGTGTGGTTTTCCTCAAAAGAGCGCGTCGAAGGCGCGTATTTGGAGGACGATCACCTCTGTTTCAAGGGGGAGAAGGTGCTCTCTTTGGACGATCTTTCGGTGCGCGGGGAGCACAACCTTGCAAACGCCCTCGCCGCGATTGCCGCGGCGAAACTCATGGGTGCGGGGGACGAGGCGATCGCGGCTGCGCTCTCTTCCTTCAAGGGGGTCTCGCACCGCCTCGAGAAGGTGCTCGAAAAGAATGGCGTTGTCTACATCGACGATTCCAAGGCGACCAACGTCGATTCCTGCCTGAAAGCGGTCGCGGGGCTGGACAGGGAGACGGTGCTTCTTGTCGGCGGGAAGGACAAAGGGGAACATTTCGGTCCGTTGTTTGGTGCGCTCAAACGCTCGCGCGTCGTGCACGCGGTGCTCTTCGGCGAGTGCGCCTTCCGCCTCATGAACGCCGCGATGGAGGAAAACTTCACCGCCGTCACCCTCTGCCGCCCCTTCGAGGTCGCAGTAAACGTCGCCTGCCTCACGGCGCGGCAGGGGCAGAACGTGCTCCTCTCTCCCGCCGCGGCGAGCTTCGACGAATTCCGCAGTTTCGAGGAGCGGGGCGAAAAGTTTGCTTCCCTCGTCAAAGCGTATGCGGGCTCTTTCGTTGCGCAAGCGGCGGGGGATGAGGACAAAGAGGGGGGAGAGAAGGACGGAGAGGACAAAACGCTTGACTGATAAGAGCCGCGCGGTTTTCTTCAAATTTCCCCGTGCAGCGTCCGAACGGCGGGGAAGGGGGGACGTGCTCTTTTTCGGGGGCGTCGTTGCCATTGCGGCGCTCGGCGTGCTCTTTGTGTATTCGGCGAGCTGCTACACGGCGAAGGTGCAGTACGGCGATGAGTTCTATTTCCTCAAAAAGCAGCTTTGGGGGTTCGGGACGGGGGTCGCCGCCATGCTCCTTCTCGCCCGCTCGGACGCCGCGCGTTGGAAAAAGGCGGGCGTCCCCGCGCTCGTCGCGGCTGTCCTCCTGCTCGCGGCGGTGTTCATCCCGGGGCTCGGGAAGACGAGCTACGGCGCCACCCGCTGGCTGGGGCTGGGTCCCGTCACGCTGCAGCCTTCCGAGCTTGCCAAATTTGCCTTCGTGCTCTTTTCTGCGGGGCATTTTGCTTCCGATCCCTCCCGTCCGCGCCGTTTTTCGGGCGTTCTTCCCGTGCTCGGGGCAGGCGCTTCTCTCTGCGTCCTCATCCTGTCGGAGCCCAACCTCTCCGTCACGATGGTCATGGGTGCGCTCATGCTGGGGATGCTCTTCCTTGCGGGCACGCCCAAAAAGACGCTCCTTTTCATTCTCCTTCCCATCCTCCTTGCAGTGCCCGTGCTCATCTTGGCGGAGCCCTACCGCCTGCGCAGGCTCGCGGCGTTCCTCGATCCGTGGTCGTCGCCGCAGGATGAGGGCTATCAGCTCATCCAGTCGCTCTATGCGCTCGCGGACGGCGGTCTCTTCGGCGTCGGGCTGTTCTCGTCGCGGCAGAAGTACCGCTTTCTGCCCTTTGCGGAGAGCGATTTCATCCTCTCCGTCATCGCCGAGGAGACGGGCTTTTTCGGCGTTTTGTGCCTGTTTCTCCTCATCGGGATCGTCGTATGGCGCGGCTTTTGCATCGCGGCGAACGCGCGCACGTTTTACGAATATCTGCTCGTTTCGGGCATCATGTTCGCCTTTGCGGTGCAGACGGCGCTCAACGCGCTCGTCGTCAGCGGCTGCGTGCCGCCCACGGGGCTGCCGCTCCCCCTCGTGAGCGCGGGCAATACCTCGCTCATCGTCACGATGGCGGGCATGGGGATGGTCTTCGGCGTGTCACGGCGGCGGCGCACGGCATAACATGATAGTACGGAACGCGGGGCGCCCCTTCTTTCGGGGGGCGGCGCTTCGCGTTTTCCCTACTTGTCACGGGGAGAGAATTATGGACAAATTGCTCATTACGGGGGGCAGACGGCTTTCGGGTGCGGTCCGGGTCTCGGCTGCCAAAAATGCCGTCCTGCCGCTCTTCGCCGCCTCCGTGCTGACGGAAGAACCCGTCGTCATCCGCGGCGTTCCTGCGATCTCCGACGCGCTCTGCATGGCGCAGATCCTGCGCGAGCTGGGCGCCGAGGTGACTTTCACGGGCGGGGACGTCACGATCGACAGCGCTTCTTCCTGCTCGCACGAGATCCCGCCCTCCCTCACGCGGGAACTGCGTTCGTCCGTCTTTATGCTCGGGTCGCTCCTGACGCGCTTCCGCCGCGCGCTCATCGCGTACCCGGGCGGCTGCGACATCGGTCTTCGGCCCATCGATATGCACCTTTCCGCGCTCCGCCGTTTAGGCGTCGGCATCGACGAGCACGATGGCTATATCTTCTGCAAATGCGATATGCTGAAAGGGGCGGAGATCGTGCTCGATTTTCCCAGCGTCGGGGCGACGGAGAACGTGATGCTCGCCGCCGTCATGGCGGAAGGGAGAACGGTTTTGCGCGGCGCGGCGCGGGAGCCCGAGATCGTCGATCTTGAAAACTTCCTTAACGCGATGGGGGCGAAGATACGCGGCGCGGGCAGCGACGTCATCGAGATCGAGGGCGTCGGAAAGCTCAAAGGCGTCACTTACGCCCCCATGAAAGACCGCATCGAGGCGGGCACCTATCTCATCATGGCGGCGGTGTGCGGGGGAGAAGTGGAAACACAGGGCGTCTCACCCGAGAATCTCGGCCTCCTTTTACATAAATTGCGCGAAAACGGTTGCAAGATCGGGGCGAAAAATGATAAAATAAGAATAGAAAGCACAGGGAAACTCAGATGTAACCGCTGCATCGAAACGATGCCGTTCCCGGGGTTTCCCACCGACCTGCAGGCACAGGCCGCCGCCCTCAACTGCGGGGCGGAGGGCTGCGCGCTCATCGAAGAAAACCTCTTCGAGACGCGCTTCAAATATGTGCCGGAACTCAGAAAGATGGGGGCGGACATCCAGGTGAAGGGGAGGACGGCGCTCATCCGCGGCGTTCCCCGCCTGCATGGGGCGAGCCTTTTGGCGGGGGATCTCAGGGGCGCCGCCGCGCTCGTCGTCGCCGCGCTCGGCGCGGAAGGGGAGAGCGAAGTTTTGGACCTTTCCCACCTCGACCGCGGCTATGAAGACCTGCCGCACAAACTCAAAAAGCTCGGGGCAAAGATCGCGCGCGTGCGCGTTTAGCTTCCGGCAAGGAGATGCGAATGAAGAAGAAGGTACTCATCCTGACGGGCATCGCCGCTGCGCTGCTCATCGCCGTTATCGCGGCGGCGCTCAACGCCGTCTTTACGGTCGCTCGCGTCGAAGTGCGTTTTTCCACCTGTTCGGAACGGGGCGAGTCGGAGGCGGTTTTGATGCAGAGCGAGCTCGGCGAGTATTTTGTCGGCAAGAGCTCGACCTTCCTGAAAGTGGAAGACGTGCGCGCCGCCGTGGAGGCGAGCTATCCCGCCTTCCGCGTCGTGTCGGCGGAGAAGCACCTTCCCCGCACGGTATCCCTTACCGTGGAGGAGCGGAGGGAGACGTATGCGTTCCGGCGCGAGAACGGCTTGTTCGCGATCCTCGACGAGGAGGGCGTGTATCTCTATGACAGCGAGCAGAACATAAACCGCCGCGGCGGCGAAAATATCCTGCTCGAAGGGTTTGCGCTCAGTGTTCCGGGATCGGGCAAAATTGCCGAGGGCAGCTACGCGGAAGAGCTCTTTGCCATGGGACGGGTGCTGACGGAGACGTTCGGGGACGCCCGCGCCAACGTTGTTTCCGTGACGCTTTCTTCGGAATACGAGATGGGGGCGTACTTCCTCCTCGAGATGCGGGAGGGCGTGACGGTGCAGATCTTTACGCCCGAGAACGAGCCCGAAGACAAGGCCCGCGCGGCGCTTGAGAAATATCTTTCGCTGAGCGAGACGGAAAAGACGTACGGATTTTTCGACATCATAGACCGCATCGGCGGGGGATTTACCGTGAGCGAACACCGCGCTTCCCTGTAAAGGCGCGCCGAATTTCCAAATACTGCCAAAAAGCGCTTTTCCGAAAGGCGCTTTTTTTAGTGGTCGAAAGGAAATCTCACCACAATCTCTTGACAATGCAGCCCGCCTTTGCTATAATTTATGACAGAATACTGCTGTATTACAGGAAAGTACAAAGGAAGGCGCGATGGCGGGCAAGAGCATTGCTGTGTTGGATATCCGTTCCTCGGAAGTCGCCGTATTCGTCGGCGAGCGGGGCGTGAACCACACCTTCGTCTTTAAGGCGAGCAAAACCGAATCGTACGGCGGCTATCAGGACGGGGAGTTCTACGACGTCTCCGATCTCTCGGCAGCCGTGCTCCGTGCGCTCGACGCCGTCCAGCAAGTCTGCGGGGAGAAGATCCGTTCTCTCTATGTGGGGGTCCCCGGAGAGTTTACCAAGGTGGAGCCCCTCGATCAGGACATGAGCTTTCCCAAGAAGCTCAAGATCGGCGGCAAAGAGATCGACCAGCTCTTCTCGATGGGCAAAAAGCAGCTCAGGGGCTGGCGGTTCATGCGCGTCACGAGCATGATCTATGTCACGGCGGACAACCGCCGCGTCGCCGATCCCGTCGGGCTGTATTCGACGGGGCTCTCGGGTGTCCTCTCCTATTTCTACTGCAGCGATTACTTTGCGGGTACCGTCGAGCAGATCTTTTCCCGCCGCCGCATCGAACTTTATTTTCTGCCCACGCAGTTCGCGATGGCGGCATACCTCATCCCGCCCGAGACGCGCGACGAGTATGCGCTCTTTCTCGATATCGGCTATCTTTCCTCATCCTTCCTGGTGCTCCTCGGCAACGGCGTGCTCGCCCAGCGCACCTTTTGGGCGGGGGAGGGGCAGATCGCCGTCCGCCTCATGAAGCGGTTTTCCCTGCCTTACGAAGTCGCAACGGCGCTTTTGTCGAAGGCAAATCTTTATCTGAAGCGCGACGCGAAGAACAGAGAGGTCGTCTACGGCGGAAAGAGCTACGAGATCCCCACGAAGGAGTTCATTGAAGAAGTCAAGGCGGGGCTCGACGATCTTTGCGAGCGCGTGAGCCTGTTTTTGGAAGACTGTTCCGCCAAGGAATTGGAAAGCAAACCTATTTATATTTCCGGGGAAGGGTTCTGCGGTATCCGCGGGGCGATCGAGCATATGAGCAAGCGGCTCAACTACGTCTGCGAACAGGTCGCGCCCGATCTTCCCTACTACAACAAGCCCTCGATGAGTTCGCGGATCGCGCTCATCGACATGGCGGCGGAAGATTCCCGCGGGAGCGGATCTTTAAATCGATTTTTGAATATTTTCGGAGGTTAACCAACTTATGTATAACGACAATATGCCCTTTTTGGGGAGAGATGATGTCGGGGAACGTCAGCCTCAGCCCATGCCTGTGGAACCCGAACTGAGCGGCCGTGCGCGCATCAAAGTCATCGGTGTGGGCGGCGCGGGCAACAATGCCGTCAACCGCATGATCGACGCGGGCATCTCGAGTGCGGAATATATTGCCGTCAATACGGATGCGCAGATCCTTTCGTGCAGCAAGGCGAAGACCAAGATCCAGATCGGCGCGCATCTTACGAAGGGCCTCGGCGCGGGAGCCGATCCCGAGATCGGGCGCGCAGCCGCCGAAGAGAGCAAGGAAGAGCTCGTCAAGGCGGTGGAAAAGACCGACCTTCTCTTCATCACGGCAGGGATGGGCGGCGGTACGGGTACGGGCGCCGCGCCCGTCATCGCCAAGATCGCCAAGGATATGAAGATCCTCACCGTGGCGGTCGTCACCGAGCCCTTCTCCTTCGAAGGGAAGCGCCGTATGGACAATACGATGAAGGGCATCGATAACCTTCGTAAGTACGTCGATACGCTCATCATCATCCCCAACGAAAAGATCGGGGACGTCGTTCCCCGCAACGCTCCCATGGCGGAAGCGCTCCGCGTTGCGGACGAGGTGTTGAAGCAGGGTATCCGCGGCATTGCCGACCTCATCGTCACGCCCGCTCTCATCAACCTCGACTTTGCGGACGTCAAGACCATCCTGAAAGACCGCGGCCTCGCGCACATGGGCGTGGGCGTTGCCAAGGGCGAGAACCGCATCATGGAAGCGGTGCGCCTTGCCGTCAACTGCCCGCTGCTCGAAACGACCATCGAGGGCGCAACGGGCGTCATCCTCAACGTCGTCGGCGGCAACGATCTCACCTTCGACGAAGTCAAGACGGCCGCCAACCTCATCCACGGCGTCGTGGACTACTCCGCGAACATCATCTTCGGTGCGTGCATCGACGAAAATATCAGCGACGAAGTGGAAGTCACGGTCATCGCGACGGGCTTCCCCGCAGCGGGAAGAGAGGGCAGCAATCAGCTCTCCTCGCGTGCGCCCGCCTATCAGCAGCAGCGTCCTGCGGCGCCCCGTCCTCCCATGCCTCAGCAGGGGCAGGCGGCTCCCCGTCAGCCTCAGCAGGCGCCTTCCCGTCCGCTCTCCGCGTTCTCCGCGCAGCAGGCGCAGCAGCCCCCTCAGGGGTATGTGCCCCGCCCTGCGCAGCCCGGCACCTACTACGGCAACCCGCCTCAGGCGCCCACGACGCCCCGCGGCGCTTTCTACGGGAATGAGCCCCGCCAGCCCCAGAACGCCTACTACGGCACGCAGCCTCAGCCTCAGCAGGGGCTGTATGACGCACCGGCGGGCACGCAGCCCTATCCTCAGAACGGGGCGGCGTATGCGGATCCCCGCGCGGCGCAGCGCCCCGCGCCTCAGCCCGAGGCTCCGGAGGACAGTTACACGCCGGAAAGCCCGCAGGATCAGAAGCTGCCGATGTTTGTCCAGAGGCTGATGGGTAAGAAAAAGTAAATTCTTCTCAAAAACCGCTCTTTCATGGGCGGTTTTTTCATGCAAAAAAGAGGCGGCGCGCCCTTTGCGTTGAGAAAGGGCGCGCCGCCGTATCTTTTTGCGTTTTATGGCTTTGCCCAGGGGGTATGCGTCCAGGCGCCTTCGGGACCGTCCGAAAGCAGTTTTTGAACGGCGTCCGTCAGCGTGTCGAGGTAGCTTTTCCCGTCATATGCCGCGCAGACTTCTTTCCAGAACGCGCCGCCAAACAGGTAGGAGCGCGCAAATTCCTTCCAGCCCGAGAGCCCGTTCGCGGCGACCTGTCCCATGTCGGAGAGAAGCTGCTCCGCCTCCGCCTGCGTCAGCCAGCCCACGAAATAGCCCCAGCGTGTGATCATTGCCGCACGGCCGATGTCCCAGCCCAACAGAAAATCGGCGCCGAATTTGTCTTTGAAGTGCTGCACGAACGCATGACCGCGGACGATGCCCTCTCTGTCCTCTTCCGCCGTGTCGTCGCCGAAGAGTTCTTCGGGGGATGCGGCTTCGCCGTATGCCGAAAAGCGGGCGCGGTAGCCCGCGCGGGAGAGATAGAGGAGCGTTTCGATGAGATCTTCTCTTCCTGAGATGCCCCAGCTGTTTCTGATGAGGCTCGTGATCTGCTGCACGAAGAGGGGAACGCGTTCCTCGACGTCGAGTTCATCGAGTTTGTGGTCGTTCACGGTGGAGATGATGCCGGAAAGTGCGATGCAGAAGCGCTCCCAAAGCGCGGGGATGTTGTAGGTTTTGGGCTGCGGCTCCTCGAGGGCTTCGATCTCCCCGAGCTTGCGTTCGAGATAGTCATACAGCTCTTCGGGCGAGAGCTCCTGCTCCTCGTCCTCCTCGTCCTCGTCGTTTTCCGTCTGCGCGAGGGTATCCAGCGCGGCGGAAAACAGGGCGGCGTCGTCGCCGAACAGCGCGCTGAGGGCGTCCTGCTGCAATTGCGCCGCCGCAGAAGCCGCCTGCCTTTGGACTTCCTGCGAGACCATTTCCTGCATGGCGGCAGTCTGCCTTGCAAATTCTTCGCCCATCATCTGAGAGAGCACCTCGCGCTGCCGTTGTTCGTTCGCGGCGGCAAGTTCGGCGGCACGGCGGGCGCGTTCCTCCTCGGCGCTGTCCGCATTTTCGTCCTGAGCGGGCATTTCCAGTTTGCTCACCGCCTCTTCCGTGCGCTTTTGCATATCCGCCATCAGCTTTGCGTTGCGCGCGCGGATCTCGTTGATATCGACCATGGGTCTCCTCCGTTTTTTCTGCATTATAGCACATTTTTCTTTTCGCCGCAAGGGGGAGAGGACAAAAAACATATCCAAAAATATGTTCGTATTTTTTCTTCGCGGTGTTTGAGCGCGCAGAAATTGCGGTATAATACGGGTGGAGATCATCCCACTCTTACAAGGAGGGAAGCAATATGGACGCAAATAAATACACGAAAAAATCGTTGGAAGCGGTACAGAACGCGCAGAATACCGCGATGGAGTACGGCAATGCCGAGCTCACCTGCACTCACCTTGCCGACGCGCTCCTCGAAAAGGACGGCATGTGCTGCCGCATCCTGCGCCGCGCAAACTGCGACGCGGACGGGCTTTCCCGCGCTCTTCATGAAGAGGTCGAGCGGCTCCCGCGCGTTTCGGGCAGCGGTTCGGGGCAGGTGTATGCAGCCGCATCCCTTGCCCGTCTTCTGAATGAGGCGGAACGCCTCGCGCAGGGCATGAAGGACGACTACGTCTCCGTCGAACATCTCTTTTTGTGCCTCTTCGACTGCGGCGAGAGCCGCCTTCTGGAGCTTTTCAAGCGCTTCGGGCTCACCAAAGAGAGCTTTCTGAAAGGGCTCAAAGAGGTGCGCGGCAATCAGAACGTCAAGAGCGACAACCCCGAGGATACCTACGAAGCCCTCGAAAAGTACGGCTCCGATCTCACAAAGCTCGCCCGCGAGCACAAGCTGGAGCCCGTCATCGGCAGGGACGAGGAGATCCGGAACGTCATCCGCATCCTCTCGCGCAAGACCAAAAATAACCCCGTGCTCATCGGCGAGCCGGGCGTCGGCAAGACGGCGATCGCCGAAGGGCTCGCCCAGCGTATCGTCAAGGGGGACGTCCCCGAAGGACTGAAAAACAAGACGCTCTTCTCGCTCGATATGGGTGCACTCATCGCGGGCGCCAAGTACCGCGGCGAGTTCGAGGAACGTTTGAAAGCAGTCCTCGAAGAGGTGAAAAAGTCGGAAGGCCGCATTTTGCTCTTCATCGATGAGCTGCACACCGTCGTTGGTGCGGGCAAGTCGGAGGGCGCGATGGACGCGGGCAACCTCTTGAA
The DNA here is from genome assembly GCA_944376295.1 of uncultured Clostridia bacterium. Taxonomy (GTDB): domain Bacteria; phylum Bacillota; class Clostridia; order Christensenellales; family Borkfalkiaceae; genus Gallimonas. The sequence continues at coordinate 86,285 of CALWCE010000001.1, read as the reverse complement.
GCCGCTCCTCGCGCGCGGCGAGCTGCACTGCATCGGTGCGACGACGCTCGACGAATACCGCAAGTATATCGAAAAGGACGCCGCTTTGGAGCGCCGTTTCCAGCCCGTGATAGTGGGCGAACCCACGGTGGAGGACACCATCTCCATCCTGCGCGGCCTTAAGGAACGCTTCGAGATCTTCCACGGCGTGCGCATCCACGACGACGCGCTCGTCGCGGCGGCGACGCTCTCCAACCGCTACATCACCGACCGTTTCCTCCCCGATAAGGCGATCGACCTTGTGGATGAAGCGGCAGCCATGGTGCGCACGGAGATCGACTCCATGCCCGCCGAAATGGATACCTTGAACCGCAAGATCGTGCAGCTCGAAGTGGAAGAAAAGGCGCTCTCCAAGGAGAAGGACAATCTCTCCGTCGCCCGCTACGAACAGCTCAAAAAAGAGCTCTTCGAACTCAAAGAAAAGTTCGCCTCGATGAAGGCGAAGTGGGAAGAGGAGAAGGGCGCCATCCGTTCCGAGAAGGATCTCAAAGAGAAGATCGACGCCGTGCGCGGCGAGATCGAAGCTGCGACCCAGAAGGGCGATTACGAGAAGGCGTCGCGCCTCAAGTACGGCGACCTTGTCACCCTTGAAAAGCAGCTCGACGACGCCAAAAAGAGCGTCAGCGCCCGCGGTGAGGACGCGCTTTTGCAAGATGAAGTCACCGAAGAGCAGATCAATCAGATCGTCGCGCGCTGGACGGGCATCCCCGTCGCCCGCCTCAAAGAGGGCGAGCGCGAGAAGATTTTGCACCTTCCCGAACAGCTACACCGCCGCGTGGTGGGGCAGGATGAGGCGGTCGAAAAGGTCTCCGAAGCCATCCTGCGTTCGCGGGCGGGCATCTCCGACCCCAACCGTCCCATCGGTTCTTTCCTCTTCTTGGGGCCTACGGGCGTGGGCAAGACCGAGCTCGCAAAATCGCTTGCCGAAAATCTCTTCGACGACGAGAAGAACATCGTGCGTATCGATATGTCGGAGTACATGGAAAAGTTCTCCGTCTCCCGCCTTGTCGGCGCCCCTCCGGGATACGTCGGCTACGAGGAGGGCGGCACTTTGACCGAGGCGGTGCGCCGCAGACCCTATTCCATCGTCCTCTTCGACGAGATCGAAAAGGCGCATCCCGACGTCTTCAATATCCTTCTTCAGATCCTCGACGACGGCAGGATCACCGATTCGCAGGGCCGCACGGTGGATTTCAAGAACACCATCATCATCTTGACTTCCAATTTGGGCTCCGAGTATATCTCCGAAGGCATCGAGAACGGCGAGATCACGAAAGAAGCGCGCGATAAGGTCAACGAAGTGTTGAAGCGCTCCTTCCGCCCCGAGTTCTTGAACCGTCTCGACGAGATCATCATGTTCAAGCCGCTCACGCGCGAGAACATCGGCGCGATCGTTGATATCCTCCTTTCCCGCCTTGAAAAGCGGCTGAATAGCGAGCATCTGACCCTCGAAGTGACGAACGCCGCCAAGGAATACATCGCCGATTACGGCTACGACAGCGTGTTCGGCGCCCGCCCGCTGAAGCGCTTCATCCAGGCGCATGTCGAAACGCCCATCGCGCGCTTCATCATCGGCGGCAATCCCGAAGCGGGCAGTACGATCGTCATCGACCGCGGTGAGGACGGGCTGTTTTTGAAAAGCAGATCGCCCGAACAAGCATAACACACACACAGGAACCTCTTGATATTGTAAGCCGCCCCGCGCTTCCTAAGAAGCGCGGGGCGGCTTTCTTTTCGGTGCGCCGTTTTGCTCTCGATACGGCGCGCCGCCCTATTGACTTTTGCGTGCAAATCGGCTATAATGGGGGAAAGAGAACGGGAGGCAGCGATGGCGGAGATCACGGGCATCACGCCGCAGATCAAGGATAAAGAGCGGTGCAACATCGAAGTGGACGGCAGGTTTTTCTGCGGCATGAAGCTGGAGACCGTTATAAAGCACCGCCTCAAAGTGGGCGTCGCCGTCTCGGAGGAAGAACTCTCCCGCATGCAGCTCGAGAGCGAGAAATTGACCGCGCTCGACAAGGCGCTCATCTACATCACCGCCTCCATGAAGACGGAAAAGGACATCCGCGCCTATCTCAGAAAGAAGGGGTATCTCGAAGATATCTCCGACTACGTCGTCGAAAAGATGCGCTCCTACGGCTATCTCGACGACGCGGCGTACGCGCGGGCATATGCCGAGCACGCGGGAAAGAAAAAGGGGAACCGCCTCATCGCCATGGAATTAAGGCAGAAGGGCGTTTCGGACGAGGCGATCGAAGAGGCGCTTTCTAATGTTTCGGGTGAGGCGGACGCGGCATTCTCGGTCCTTACAAAGTACCTGCGCGGCAAAATAACGGACAAAGCGACGCTCTCCAAGGCGTACCGCCATCTTCTTTCCAAGGGATTTGACTACGATACGGCGCGTGCGGCGCTCGAACGCTTGCGCGGCGAAGAAGACTTCGACGGTGAAGACGATTCGGGCGCAGGCGGCGCGGAGGATGGCGCGTGCGGTGCGGACGGGGAGGAAACATGAAATTCTGCTTTTCGGTAGAAGAAATGAGGAGTGCGGACCGCGCGGCGATCGAGGGCGGTACGCCCTCTTTGGAGCTCATGGAGCGCGCGGGGACTGCCCTTGCGGACGCGGTTGAGGCGGCGATGGCGCGCCTCGGTGTTCCGGACGCGCTCTTTGTGTGCGGCGGCGGCAACAACGGCGGCGACGGTTTCGTCGCGGCGCGTATCCTTTTGGAACGCGGCAAAGAGGCGGCTGTTTTGTGTCTTGCGGAAAAGTTCTCCCCCGACTGCGCGGCGGAAAAAGCACGCTTTCCGGGCGAGATCATAGGCGTCATCCCCCGCCGCAGATACGCCCTCGTCGTCGACTGCATTCTCGGAACGGGGCTTTCGCGCGCGCCGGAAGGGGCGGCAAAGCAGCTCATCGAGTTCTGCGGGGGCGCTTCTTATGTCATTTCCGCCGATCTTCCGAGCGGGCTTTCCGAAAACGGGATCGCCCTCACCCCCTGCGTGCGCGCCGATGAGACAGTGACGATGGGGCTTGTAAAGCGCTGCCTTCTGATGGCGGACGGCCCCGACGTGTGCGGGCAAGTGACGCTTGCCGACATCGGCATCCCGCCCGTTTTCGCGGGCACGGAAATTTGGGAGGAGAAGGACGTTTCCGCCTGTTTCCCCAAGCGGAAGAGCAACACGCACAAGGGCGCGTTCGGAAGAGCCTGCCTGTTTGCGGCGGAGGTGAAGTACCCGGGCGCCGTCTTTCTGGCGGCGGGGGCGTGCCTTCGTTCGGGGGCGGGTTATACCGAACTCATTGCGGAAGATGCGCTCTATTCTGCTGCCATCGGGAAGCTCTCTTCTTGCGTCCTGCGCCGCTTCGAAGCGCTCGACGGAGACATCCTCTCTGCGGACTGCATCACCCTCGGCATGGGGGCGGGCGTCAGCGAGCGCCTGTATGCACACATCGCGGAGCTCATGGAAGCCTACACGGGCACCCTCGTCATCGACGCGGACGGGCTCAACACCCTTGCAAAATACGGCGTGGAGGTCTTGAAGCACAAGTCCTGCCGCGTCATCCTGACGCCGCACCCCAAAGAATTTTCCCGCCTTACGGGGCGGAGCGTGGGGGAGGTGCTTTCCTCCGCCGCAGAGTCCGCCCAAGCGTTTGCGAAGGAGTACGGCGTTGTCGTGGCGCTCAAAAATAACCGCACGCTCATCACCGACGGGGAGCGCCTTGCCCTCAATCTGACGGGCACTCCCGCGCTTGCGAAAGGGGGGAGCGGCGATGTGCTTTCCGGACTTCTTGCGGGCACCTGCGCCCGCGGCATACCGCCCTTCGAGGCGGCTTGCGTCGCTTCCTATCTATTCGGGAAGGCGGGCGAGCTTGCGGCGGAGAAGCTTGGCGAATATTCCGTCACGGCGGAGGATGTCATCGCCTGCTTCGGGGAGGCGATCCTCGGTTTGCGACAAAATTAAGGATCTGCAATTAAATTATAACGAATCGTGCAGATATCGTACAGAAATCATAGATTAGCATAGTATTGTGTCAGACATAATACAATCGATCAGGCTGGCGCAAGCAGGCGAAGCCCTGCCGAGAGCAGCAAAAGCGCGCTCCCTGCCGCCAAATAATAGACGGGGAAGAGTGCGAATAAGCTCATGAGGAGCAGCAGTGCGCCGCTCACAAAAAAAGGGCGCGCGTTGGACTTTTTGAAAACGGCGCGGAAGCGTTCTCTCCTGCTTTTTCGGGAAGGCACGGGCGGGAGAAGCTTTTCGGGGATGCTGTCCGTTTCTTTCAAAACGGAGTACAGTTCGGCTGCCTCGATCGTCCGGACGTTCAGGCTTTGTATGAGTTCCTCTGCTTCGGGCGAGAGGTCGCTGCAAATGAGCGTAAATTTGCTGCCGTATGTTCTGACGAGCGCGGCGACGTCGTCCTGCAATGCGGGCGCCATCCGAAAGAGGAGTGCTACGGGACTGCCGTTGAGAACGAGTTCGCCTTCCTTGAGCTCCGCTTGCTGTCCGTTCGTTTCAAGGGCATGAAGGAGCAGTGCTTTTATTTCTTCGGGCGGTGCGAGGGCAAGGTGCGTCATGAGCGCTGCGCGTTTTCTCTCTTCGGCGCCTCCGAGATATTTTTTGTTTTGTCTTTTTTGTTTGATGAGAAAGACTGCGGCGCCGATGGCGAGAGCGGCGGCTGCGGCTGCGAGCAGGGCAAGCGGGAGTGGGGTCCCGAAATACCGCAGAACGCCGAGTACGAGCAAAAAGCAGCAGGAGGCATAAAACAGTGCATCTGCCGCGATGGGAAATAGTTTCATGCTTTCATTGTTGACCCATTGGGAAAAAGTTAAACAAAACGAAGGGCGTTTTGCTTGAAAACGCCGGTCATGCAGGTAAAATTATGAAGATCGCACTTTTTGGGGGGTCGTTCGACCCCGTTCATCGCGAACACGTCAATTTTGTCCGCGCCGCCATCCGCGAGCTGTCGCTCGATCTCGTCATTGTGATGCCCTCGCGGCTTGCCCCGCACAAGCGCCTCGGCGCGCAGGCAGACGGGGAGGCGCGCCTTCAGATGTGCCGCCTCGCCTTTGAGCATGAGCCGCGCGTCCGCGTGAGCGACTTTGAGCTCTCTCAGGAGGGCGTGAGCTATTCCTGTCTCACCTGCCGCGCCTTTGCAAAACAATACCCCGATGCCGAACGCTATTTCCTCGTCGGGGCGGACATGCTCGAAGATTTTTTCACCTGGAGACAGCCCGACGACATTCTGAAGCATGTGACGCTCGTCGCCTGCGGAAGGGGAGCCGAGGAGACGGAAGCCCTGCGCGCGCGCTTTCATTCGGCGTTCGGCAAAGATTTTCTTTCCCTCGGTTTTTCGGGAGAGGCGGTCTCGTCGACGGACATCCGCGTCTCCCTCGCATTCGGCAAGGATCCCGAAGCGCTTGATGAGCGGGTGCTTGCCTTCATCCGCGAGAGGGGGCTCTACACCCATCCCGCGATCGCTCCCGCGTTGGCGCTCGAAAAACCCGAGCGCCGCGAACACAGCTTCCGCGTCGCGCAAATGGCGTGCGCCCGCGCCCGCTCCCTTCGCATCCCCGAAGAGAAGGCGCTGCTCGCCGCCGCGCTGCACGACTGCGCCAAGTATGTCCCGCTCTCCTCTCCCTTGCTTGAAGGGTTTTCCTGCCCCGAAAACGTGCCGCCTCCCGTGCTGCATCAATATACGGGCGCCTACCTTGCCGAACAGCATTTCGGCATCCGCGATCGGGAGGTGCTCGACGCCATCCGCTATCACACGAGCGGCCGCGCGGGGATGGGGGAGCTTGAAAAGCTCGTCTATCTTTCCGATCTTTTGGAGGCAGGGCGTGATTTCCCCGGGGTCGAAACGCTGCGAACGCTGTTTTGGAAAGATCTCGACGAGTGTCTTTTCGAAAGTCTCCGCCACGAAGTGGAGTATCTGAACGGCACGGGGAAAGAAGTGTATCCTCTCACTCAAGAGGCGTACGATTTCGTCAAATCGCGGGTCGAAAACGCGAAATAATCATATTAGAATAGTATTATGTCAGACATAATATCGATAAATCATCAAGAATTAGGAGGAAATTGAATGGAAAGTTACGAACTTGCAAAGGCGTGTGCCAAGGTGCTGTCGGATAAAAAGGCGTCCGACATCGTCATCCTCAACGTGGGCGATCAGACGGTGGTGTGCAGCTATTTCGTCATCGCGACGGGCAAATCGACGACGCAGGTCCACTCTTTGGGCGATAACGTCGATGAGCAGATCAAGAAGCTCTACGGGCTCGATCCCATCCGTCAGGAGGGCTTCCGCGAAGGCAGGTGGGGCGTCCTCGATTACGGCGACGTCATCGTGCACGTCTTCAACGAAGAATCCCGCCTCTTCTATTATCTGGAGCGGCTTTGGGATTCGGGCTCTAACGTCGAACGCTACGAAGATTGAGGATGGAGCCGCTTCTTTCTCTTTGGTACAAATGCGGGGCTGCCGATCTTTTTAAGGGCGAACCCCGCTTTTTGCCGTCCTTCTCGATTGGGAGGCGGGCGGCATTTTGCCCTACCCCGTCGGTTTTTCTCGCCTCATCGCGCACGGGAGGGAGCATTACGAGCTTTTCCGCATGACAAAAGAGCAGCGCGCATACGCCGTGGAGCAGTACTTTGTGCAGTTCGTTTCGCGCCGCGGCATTTCGCGGCGGGAGTATTTGTATGCGCTCTCCTACTTTGTCTTTGCCGAAACGTGCGAGTGGGTGTTCGTCGGAAACAAGTACGGGAGGGAAGATCGCCCCTACTTTTCCCGTTATTTCCGCGCGGCGATGAAGATGGCGCGCACCTTAGAGCGGGGTGAGCTTTTGTTCTGATCGAGGTGTTTATTATGTTTTGAAGCGCCCGCCGCAGCGAAAAGCTGCGGCGGGCGCTGCGTTTCGTCTTCCCTTGATTGCAAAGAGAAAATAATTTCTTTTTTCCTCTTGACAGGGCAAAGCTCCTGTGCTATAATATTCATACAGAAAATACATATCGGGAGGTGCGAAATGTCAGTCCGTGAGAAAGAGCTGCAAAATGGCTGCGGCATTGCTTTCGTTTGTTTTGCTTCTTGGCATGCTGTTGAGTTTGAGTTCGTGCCGTGCAAGCTCCTATACGGAAGAAGAGCACGTTGCGCGCGTCACGGAGTGCGCAAAGGAGCGATTTTTGGGCGAAGGCAGCGAATATACGGGGCTTGAAGTTTTTCCCGTTTATAACGAGTATGACGAACTTAACTACATGCTCATTGAATTTCAGCCGCAAGGATTTTTGTATGTGCTTATCGACAGAGAGCAATTCCCGTGGAAGATGTATACTCTCAGTAATATGCAGCCGGAAAGCCGGATGCCCTATCGGGTGAAGGAGGGGGCAACTGACGTGATCACCGATGAGAACGGGGATCGGATCGCATATAAAAATCGGGAATTTTATCGCAATGAAAATGGAGATGTGATCGCTTACCGTCAAAGTCATTTTAAGGTGGCGGGGATCGAGAATGAGCGTCGTTATCTGTTGGAGATCCGATCGACTATAACGAACAGCAGCGGAACCGATGCTTTGATCCCTGCCGTCAAACGCGGGGAACAGTATCTCGATCTGGTGGACGGCGCGCTCATTGATTATACACCCGGTATGGAATCGTCGTCGTATGCTGTTGAGCTTCTCTATTTCATTCCAAAACCGGATTTTAATTTATAAACAAACCGTGAAGCGCGGCGGCGCATTTCTGCGCCGCCGCGCCTCCGTTTCGGTTGACGCTCGATTTTGAGACTTTTGCGTTTGTTCCGTTGCACCCTCGTTTCCGCGCCCTCACTCTTTGAGGTCGATGCGCTTGGGCTCTTCGTATTTGGGTTTTTTTCTGACGCGCTTTTTCTCCACCAGAAGATAGACGGGCGCAGGTTTTTCCCGGGGGGCTTCTTCGGGTCTTGTCTCGGGCTCTGCCTCCTTCTGTTCGGGAGCCTTCGGTTTTTCCTGTGGCGCGCCCTTCACTGCCCGCCAGCCGAGAAGAGCGAGCCTTGCCGCATGCACCGCGCCAAAACAGACGAGAAAGAGCACGAGCACCCATAAGATCCCTTCTTTAGCAGCGGCTGCTGCCAACACAAGTTCTGTCATGATATGAGCATACCTCTGCCTGTGCTGTCATTTCTTTGAAGATGTGCGCATATTTTCGGAGATTTGGGGGAAGCTTTTCTTTATGAAACTTCTTTCCTTCAAAAAGCGGGAGCCGCAGCCCGCTGCGCCCGTCTTGTCGGAGGAACTTGCCCCCGAAGCAACATCTTTTGCAACCGCGTGTTCGCCCTCGGCGGTCGCTGCGCCCGCCGAGGCGTTCGCGGGAGAGGGAGAGCGCGTGCTTTCGGCGGAGGAGGCAGCGCAATACCGCGAATTCCTTCGTTGGAAGCGCAAGGAGGAGCTTTCGTTCATGCTGCGCCGCCTCATTGCCGATCTGACGTCCGTATCGGACGGCGCATGCCTTTGCGCGGGCGTGGAGGACGCGGTGCGTTTGGGGGTGTCCGGGGTGCTCGTCACGCCGGATAAGCTCCCGCCCGTGCGCAAGCTGCTCAAAGAAGGCGGGAAGGGCGCGCAGCACGGCACCCAAAACACCGCGGATGCGCCGCGCCTCTTCGCGCTCGTCGGCGGCACGGGGGAAACGCTCCCCGCCGTCAAAAAGTACGAAGTTAAGAAGGCGGTGCGGCTGGGGGCGGACGCGCTCGTATTCGTGCCCTCCGTCCTGCTGTTCCGCGGCGGCACGGTGCAGGCGGTGAGGCGGGAGTGGCGGCCCGTCCTGCGCGCGGCGGGCAGGAAGGAAGTCTTTGTGGCGCTGACCGATCCGAGGCTCAAGCGGGAGGAGGTCCTTTCGGGCGCGCGCGCCGCAGAGAAAGCGCGGGCGTTCGGCGTGGTCGTCCGCGGGGAGCCGGAGACTGCCGCTGCCGTTGCGAAGGCGGCGGGGCGGCTTGCGGTCTGTGCGGACGGGGCGGAGAACGGCGGGCAGCTCGATCTGCTCCTGAAGGCGGGTGCGGGGCATGTGTTCACGGCGCAGACGGGGCGCATCGCAAAAGAGCTCGCTCGGCAGGCGGGGGAGTCTCTTGGCGGATGAGCGGGCGGCATCCTGTTTCGGGATGGGGAAGGTCCGGCGCCCCGCGCCTTCTTGGGCAGAAGGCGCGGGGCGCTTCTAAAAAAATACAACTTGGTCGCCGAAGACGGGGAAAGTTCCTTGTCCTCGGCGCGTTTTTTTGTTAAAATAGGGGACAAAGGAGTAGAGTGATATGAAAACAAAGATCGACGCATCCAAACTTGTATCCATGCTCTTAGAGCTTGCAACTGCCGTCTGTATGGTGACGGGCATCACCCTCACGGCGCAAATGGGCGGGGGATTCATGGGCGGCGGTACGGCGTTTTTGTATTTTACCGTACAGTCCAACCTTTGGATCGGCGCGACTTGCGCCCTCTTTTTCGTGCTGAACGCCCTCTCGCTCGCAAAGCCGTCCTTTTTCATCCCGCGCGTTCTGCATGTTATCAAATTTGTCTTTACCGTCTCCATCACGCTGACGGGCATCGTCTTTTGCGGCGTGCTCGCCCCGACGCTTCCGGGGAGCTTCAAGTCGGCTGCCAATGTCTTAACGCACGTCGTCGTGCCGATCGCGGCGGTCATCGACCTCTTTTTCTGCCGTCCGCAGAAGATCGCCTATCAGGAGTTCGCCTTTGCGCTCATCCCGCCCATCTATTATCTTTGCTTTGCGGGAGTCGGCTATGCGCTCAACTGGGATTTCGGCGGCGGCAACAACTATCCCTACTTCTTCCTCAATTGGGATTCTCCCGCAGGTGCCTTCGGGTTCAGTTCCGAGATGCCCTATTTCATGGGCTGCTTTTATTGGATCGTCGTCATGATCGCCTTCATCTCCCTGCTCTCGCTCGGCTATATCGCGCTCATCGGAGCGCTCAACAGGCGGGCGCAAAAGAAAGCCGAGGAAGCGCCTTCCCCGGACGGGCAGTAACGCGCCGCCCGCCTTTTCGTTTTCCGCAAATTTTTCCGAATGCGGGCGGTTTCGGGCGAAAAAATTTGTGTGAAACAATTTTCACGGACCATTGGTGGGCAAAAATGCGCGAACGGGGCAAAATCGCTTTGCGTTTTCGGAAAAATATAGTAAAATAATCGGGTGATTTTATGCCCCTTTTGCGGGCGATGCGGAGTAACAGAAATGGGATTACTTAGTTTCATGAAGAACGGCGACAGCCGCAGGAGCCTCAAAAAGCTCGATAAAATGGCGAACGAGGTCGAACGCCTCGAACCCAAGTACAAGGCGATGACGGACAGCGAGCTCCAGAGCCAGACCGAGGTCTTGAAGGGCCGCCTGAAGAACGGCGAAACGCTCGACGACATCCTCTACGACGCCTTTGCGGCGCTCAGGGAAGCTTCGAGCCGCGTCCTCGGCATGCGTCATTTCCATGTGCAGATCATCGGCGGCATCTGCCTCTTCCAGGGGCGCATCGCCGAGATGAAGACGGGCGAAGGCAAGACGCTCGTCGCGACCCTTCCCGCCTACCTCGAAGCGCTTTCGGGGAAGGGCGTGCATATCGTCACCGTCAACGATTATCTTGCTCGCCGCGACGCAGAGTGGATGGGTAAAGTGCACCGCTTCATGGGGCTTACGGTGGGCGTCGTCGTGCCCGGCATGGACGATGACGCAAAGCGCGCCGCCTACCAGTGCGACATCACTTACGGTACCAACAACGAGTTCGGCTTCGATTATCTGCGCGATAACTTGAAGTCCGACTTAAAACTCATGGTGCAGCGCGAACTCAACTTCGCCATCGTCGACGAGGTGGACTCCATCCTCATCGATGAAGCGAGGACGCCCCTTATCATCTCGGGCAAGGGCGAACAGTCCTCCGCCCTTTACGAACAGGTCGATAAGTTCGTCCGCACCCTGAAGGGCGGCTTCGACGACGATCTCAAAGACGCCGAAGAGCGCACGGGCAGGAGCCGCAAGGACCGCGAAGCGGCAGGGGAGCGCAAGCTCGCCAAGGCAGAAGAGCTCAACTGGGACTATGTCATCCAGCGCAAGGAAAAGCAGGTGCAGCTCACCGAATTCGGCGCGGAGAAGGCGGAAAAATTCTTCAATGTGGAGAACATCGCCGATATCGCCAACGTCACCTTGAACCACCACATCCAGCAGGCGCTCAAAGCGCACGAGCTCTTCCACCTCAACGAAGAATACATCGTCAAAGACAACGAGATCATCATCGTCGACGAATTCACGGGCCGTCTCATGATCGGACGCCGCTATTCGGACGGTCTGCATCAGGCGATCGAAGCGAAGGAAGGCGTCAAGGTGCGCGAAGAGAACAAGACGTTCGCGACCATCACCTTCCAGAATTATTTCCGTCTTTACCGCAAACTTTCGGGCATGACGGGTACCGCCAAGACGGAAGAGGGCGAATTCCGCACCATCTACTCTCTCGACGTCGTGGAGATCCCCACCAACCGTCCCGTGCGCCGCATCGACATGGACGACAAGATCTTCTCCACCGAAGAGGGCAAGAAGCGCGCCATCGTGCGCGAGATCGTCGCCCGTCACGAGAAGGGCCAGCCCATCCTCGTGGGTACCGTCTCCGTCGAAAAGTCGGAAGAGATCTCCCGCCTTCTGCGCCGCAACGGCATCCAGCACAACATCCTGAACGCAAAGAACCACGAGCGCGAGGCGGAGATCGTCGCCCAGGCGGGCCGATACAATGCCGTCACCATCTCCACCAACATGGCGGGCCGCGGTACCGATATTTTGCTCGGCGGCAACCCCGAATATCTTGCAAAGAAGCGCCTCCGCGAAGAGGGCGTCGAGCACGAGACCATCGAACTTGCAACTTCGTATGCCGAACTCGACGAGGCGACGCAGGCGGTGAGAGAGAGATACGAGCACCTCTATAAGACTTACAAGGCGCAGACGGACGAAGAAAAGAAGAAGGTCATCGAAGCGGGCGGGCTCTGCATCATCGGCACCGAACGCCACGAAGCGCGCCGTATCGACAACCAGCTCAGAGGCCGTGCCGGCCGTCAGGGCGACGACGGCGTCTCCGTCTTCTTCATCTCCCTCGAAGACGATCTCATGAAACGCTTCGGCGGCGAGCGGATGAAGGCGATCTACGAAAGAAGTAAGATGGAGGAGGACGAATGCCTCGAAGCGGGCGTTCTTTCCCGCCTCGTCGAGTATGCGCAGAAGCAGATCGAAGGCCGCAACTTCGGCGCCCGCAAGAACGTCCTGCAATACGACGACGTCATGAACCAACAGCGCATCATCATGTATGGTCAGCGCATGAAGGTGCTGCGCGGCGAGAACGTGCATGAGCAGGTCTTAAAATACATCCCCGACTATGCGGAAAGCACCGTGCGCGGGGCAGTCAACACCGACGTCGAGCCTTCCAAGTGGAATGTGGAAGATCTCAACCGCGCGCTCGAACAGCGGCTGCTCCCCGAAGGCACCAACTATGTGACGCAGGAAAAGCTCGATAAGTGGGATTACGACGTCGCCATCAAACACATCGTCAAGCGCACCGAAAAGGCGTACGAGGAGAAGATCGCCTCCCTTCAGCAGGAGACGGGCATCAACTTCGGCGACGTCGAGCGCCAGATCCTGCTCCGCAACGTCGACCGCAATTGGATCGACCACATCGACGCCATGGATCAGCTCCGCAAGGGCATCGTGCTGCGCGCCTATGGTCAGACCGACCCCGTCATCGCCTACAAGCAGGAAGGCTCGGCGATGTTCAACGAGATGATCGAACGCATCCAGACGAATACCGTCGCCATGCTCCTGAAAGTGCGCATCGAAGTCAGGCAGAGCCCCGTGACGCGCGTCCTTCCCACGGCGGCAAATTTTGCGCCCCGCCGTCCCGCGCAGGAGGAGAAGCCCGCAGAGCAGGCTCCCGTTGAAAACGCGGCTCCCGTGCAAAACGAACCCGCCGGAAGCGCACCCGCGCAGCCCTCGGCTCCGGGGCTTCCCGGGCTTTCGCCTGCGGGGATCCCCGATATCCCTGCCGCCGTCGACGTCGACAGCCTGAAGACGAGCGGGGAGAGCAAGTTCAATCCCGCCTCCATGCCTAAGCGCAAGAAGGTCGGTCCCAACGATCCCTGCCCCTGCGGCAGCGGGCTCAAATATAAGAAGTGCCACGGCAAACCGTTCTGATGCCCGAGAGCGGAAATCATGACCATGCATCCCGATCTCCGAGTCCTTCTCGGAGATTTTGGGGTATTTGAGGGCGGCGCGAAGGGTACCGCAGCGCCTCAGGAAGGAGAGATATGTTCAAAGCAGACGATTACAGATTAAAAATAAAGGCACTTGAAGAGACGCTCGGCGAGGCGAAGTACGCCCTCGACATCGACGCGATCTCCGAAAAGCTCAAAGAACTCAAAGCCGAGCAGGAAAAGCCCGAAGTGTGGCAGGACCTGGAGCGTTCCGCCAAGATCGGACGGGAAATTTCCTCCATCGAGGGCAAGATCGCCTCTTACATGAAGGGCAGGAAGGCGCTCGACGACGCAAACGAGATCATCGACCTCATCGAAGAGACGGAGGAGGAAGATCTCGTGCCTGAGCTCGACCGCATGATGACGGACGCCGAGAAGGACATCGAAGAGATGCGCATCCGCGCGCTCCTTCGCGGCAAGTACGACGGCAACAACGCGCTCATGTCGCTGCACGCGGGCGCGGGCGGCACGGAGGCGTGCGACTGGTGCCAGATGCTCTACCGCATGTACTGCCGCTATGCCGAAAAGAGCGGCTATAAAGTGACCGAGATCGACCGCCTCGCGGGCGACGGCGCGGGGCTCAAATCGGTGGACTTCAAGGTGGAAGGGGAGAACGCTTACGGATATCTGAAGGCGGAGATCGGCGTGCACCGCCTCGTGCGCATCTCTCCCTTCGACGCCAACAAGCGCCGTCAGACTTCCTTCGCTTCCGTCGAAGTCATGCCCGAAGTGGACGACGACGGCGAAGTGGAGATCCGCGACGAGGACATCCGCATCGACGTCTACCGCTCCTCGGGCGCGGGCGGGCAGAAAGTCAACAAGACGGAGACCGCCATCCGCATCACGCACTTCCCGACGGGCATCGTCGTCACCTGTCAGAACGAGCGCAGCCAGCTCCAGAACAAGGAGATGGCGTTCAAGTACCTTCGCAGCAAGCTCATCGAAAAGCAGATCGAGGAGCGCATGGCGGCGGAGGCGGCGCTCAAGGGCGAGACCAAGAAGATCGAGTGGGGTTCGCAGATCCGCTCCTACGTCTTCTGCCCCTACACCCTCGTCAAGGACCACCGCACGGGCTACGAAGTGGGCGACGTGCAGGCGGTGATGGATGGGGAGATTCAGGGGTTCATCATCGACTATTTGAAGAAGTCATAACCGAACCCGCTTTCCATCTGCGTCGCAATACTTTGTCGAGCTGCGGCAATCCTCAGTCACTTACCTTTAAGTAAGCTCCTTCGGGTTTTCCTCGCTCTCCTCGTCTTGCTCGCACCTGAAAAGCGATGCATCCCAAAGCGTGCAGGGAACCCGCTTTCCATCTGCGTCGAACCTTATTCTAGGCGCCCTCTTGAGGGAGCTGTCTCATCATTCGGCAAGTGCCGATGATGAGACTGAGGGAGTAGATGCCCGTCTTTCCGTTTCCTCGCTCTCCTCGTCTTGCTCGCATCTGAAAAGCGAAGTGTCCCCGCTTGTGCAGAGGACTGCCTTATCACCATGAACATCATGTTACCGCGCGTGCTGAAAGAACAGCCGCTCATCCTCGGGATCGAATCTTCCTGCGACGAGACCGCCGCCGCCGTCATTTCGGGCAGGCGGCTTTTGTCCGATGAGATCGCTTCCTCCGCCAACATCCAGGCGCTCTACGGTGGCGTCGTGCCGGAGATCGCCTCCCGCGCCCATACGGACGCCGTCGATCTCGTCGTCGGACGCGCCCTCAAAACGGCGGGCGTCCAAAAGGAGCAGCTCGACGCCGTTGCCGTCACCTACGGTGCGGGGCTTCTGGGCGCGCTCCTCGTGGGGCTGTCCTTTGCAAAGGGGCTTGCCTACGGGCTCAACATCCCGCTTATCGGAGTCGATCACATCCGCGGGCATCTCTCCGCGGCGTATCTGGAAGACGAGACCCTTCGTCCGCCCTTTGTGACGCTGCTCGCGAGCGGCGGGCATACGGCGGTCATCTATACGAAGTCCGCGCTCCAATTCGAAGTGCTCGGCGGCACGCTCGACGACGCGGCGGGGGAGGCGTTCGATAAAGTCGCGCGCGTCCTCGGGCTCCCGTATCCGGGCGGCCCGCACATCGAAGCGCTCGCCCGCGAGGGAAGCCCCGTTGTGCATATGCCCAAGATGCTCAAAGGGGAGGGCGGCTACAACTTCTCATATAGCGGCTTAAAAACTGCGGTCATCAACTACTGCCACACGATGGAGCAGCGCGGGGAGGCATGGAGCCGTGCCGACGTCGCCGCCTCCTTCCAGAGCGCCGCGCTCGACATCCTCGTGCAGAAGACCGTCGAGGGCGCGCTTGAAAGAAAGGTCACGACGGTGACGGCGGGCGGCGGGGTCATCGCCAACGGGTACCTCCGCGAAAAGCTGACGGAAGCTTGTAAGGTGCACGGGCTCAGACTTGTTCTGCCCGTCAAAAAGCACTGCACGGACAATGCCGCCATGATCGCCGCCGAAGGGCTCATCCAATACGAGGCGGGCAACTTTTCCCCGCTGTCCTTGAACGCCTGCGCCAGCATCCCTTTAAGGTAGTTTGAAAAAAATCTGCTGCTCGTCGAAGCAAGCGCTTTCTGATTTGGCTAACTTCCTCATTTTAGGCTCCTCTTCGGGGAGCTGTCCTGTTGTCCGACGAACGTCGGCGACAGGACTGAGGGAGTAAATGCAGGGATCCTCGTCCGCGCCGTTTCAACGGGGCGGCGTTTTGTTTATATAATAGTGATATCATCCGGGAGGCGACTTATGAAAGTTCTCATGGTAAACGGCAGCGCAAGAGCTGCGGGCTGTACTTATACGGCGCTCACCGAGGTAGGCAAGGCGCTCAAAGAAGAGGGCGTCGACTACGAAATTTTCGGGCTCGGCGCAGGTGCGATGCGCGACTGCATCGGCTGCGGGAAGTGTTCCGATCGAGGCTGTATCTTCGATGACGATGCAGTCAACGAATTTCTTCAAAAGGCGCGCGAGGCGGACGGCTTCGTCTTCGGCTCGCCCGTCTACTATGCGCACCCGAGCGGACGCATCCTCTCCTTTCTGGACCGCGTTTTCTATGCGGGCAGCCGCAGCAGCGCGGGCAGTCCCTTTGCAGGGAAACCCGGGGCGGCGGTCGTTTCGGCGCGCCGCGGCGGCACGACGGCTTCCTTAGACGTCCTCAACAAGTATTTCACGATCGCCTCCATGCCCGTCGTGGGCTCGTCCTATTGGAACATGGTGCACGGCAGCAAGCCCGAAGACGTCCTCGAAGACAAAGAGGGCATCCAGACCATGCGCAATCTGGGGCATAACATGGCGTGGATGCTCAAACACCTGCACGAAGGCTTCCCTTCGCAGGAGAAGGGCGCGCGCACCAACTTCATCCGCTGAGATGTTCCGCGAACTCAGAAGAAAAGGGCAGGCGCTCCCGCAAGAGGAGTGCGAGGCGATCTTACAAAGAGGGGAGACGTGTGTCCTCGCGCTTGCGGGAGACGACGGCTATCCCTATGCCGTTCCCGTCAACTACTGTTATGCGCAGGGCAAGGTCTTCATCCACTGCGCGAAGGAAGGGCACAAGATGGACGCCGTCCGCCGCGACCCGAAGGCGAGCCTCACCGTCATCGACTGCGCGAAGGTGCTGCCCGAGGAATATTCCACGCACTATCAGAGCGTCATCGCCTTCGGCAGGATGCGCATTCTGGAAGAGGAAGGGGAGATGCGCCGCGCGCTTTCCCTTTTTGCCGCCCGTCTTGCGCCTAAGGAGAGCGAAGCTTCCCGCCTCCGCGAGATCGACCGCTGGTTCTCTTCCGTCAGCGTTTTAGAATTTACGATCGAGCATATCTCGGGCAAACAGTCCCTCTCTTGCCTCCCTCGTTGAGAGATGAACAGGCGTTTCCCAAATTTGGAAAATTCCTTATTACAGGCGCCTTCTTGAGGGAGCTGTCACGGCGTTCGGCTGCAAGCCGACACCGTGACTGAGGGAGTCATTGCCGGGGTTTCGTCATCCAAAAAAATACGCCGCCGCGCGCCCATCGGGCGCGCGGCGGCGTTTCGCAAATTTAACACCTTATTTTTCTTCGTCGTTGGGCTTTTCCGCCTTGGCGGGCTTCTTGTCGTCCGCCTTTATGGATTTTTTGCCCTCGTCCTCGTCGTCTTCGTCGCGTTTCTTCTTAGGCTTTTTGCCCTCGTCGTCATCCTCGTCCTTGGGCCGATCCTTCTTGAAGACGCGCATCTTTTCAATGCGGTGCTCGGCGACGCGGAGCACTTCGACCTTCACGAACTCATCTTCGCACTCGGCGGTCGTGCCGTCGTCGGGGACTTCGCCAAGCATCTCGCACACATAGCCGCCGAAGGTCTCGTAGTCGTAGTCTTCTTCCTCGTCTTCGGGGAGCTTCAAGCCCATCGCCTCGATGACTTCGTCGAAGGGCGCAAGGCCGTTGATCTCCCACTCGTTCTCGCCCACCTGCTCAATCTCGTATTTCGATTCCTCGCCCTTTTCGTTGAGGTCGCCGACAAGGAGCTCGATGAGATCGTGCAGCGTGATGATGCCGTTGATGCCGCCGTATTCGTCGAGGACGATCGCAAAATATTCGCGCGTCGTCTTCATGCGGTAAAACAAATCGTCCGCCTGCATGGTCTCGGAGATGAACATGGGGTCGACGATCGCCTGCTTTTTGACGTTCTCGGGCGACTTATCGTCGAGGCGGAAGTAAATTTTCGTGTTGAGCACGCCCGTCACGTCGTCGATGCCCTTGCCGCAGACGGGGTAGAAGGTATGATAGCTCTTCTTGATGGTCTCTTCCCAGACGGAGGGATCGTCGCGCTCGAAGAGGAAGTCAACGTCCTTGCGGTGCGTGCACACTTCGCCGACGTCGTTTTCCTTGAAGTCGAAGATGTTCTGGATGAACTCGTTCTCCTTCTCGTCGATGGAGCCCTTCTCGCTGCCCGCTTCCGCCATGAGCATGATCTCTTCTTCGGTGACTTCCTCGCCCTGATCTTCGGGCTTGATGCCGAAGAGGCGCAAAATGCCGTTCGAAGATACCGTCAGAAGCCACACGAGGGGGGCAAAAAGCACCGAGACAAAGCGCAGGATGCCCGAAAGCCCGCACGAGACTTTTTCGGGGTTGCGCATCGCGATGCGCTTGGGCACGAGCTCGCCGAACACGATGGAAAAATAGGAAAGAACCAGCGTGATCAGGATCAGGCAGATGGTCTCGAGCACCTCAAAGCTCATCGCAAGCCCCGCGTCGATGATGGCTTGTGCGAGGGGTTCCGCAAAGTTGTCCGCCGCGAACGCACTGCCGAGGAGCGATGCGAGCGTGATGGCGACCTGGATGGTGGAAAGGAAGCGCGAGGGGTTTTGCGTGAGCCTGACGATGCGTCTTGCTCTGCGGTTCCCGTCTTCGGAAAGCTTTTCCATCTTGGTCTTGTTGGCGGAAACGACTGCGATCTCCGCACAGGCGAAGATGGCGTTGAGGGCGATGAGTACGACCTGCAGGATAAGAGATATGGCTATGTCGCCGGGATTCATGGTGAGTTTCGCATAAGGGCATTTGCCCGTGGGTGGAAGCGGAAAAGTGGGAATGGATTGCTCTTCCGATTTTTTACAACACAAAAAACATAACCCGCTCCCGCTTTACGCAAGGCAAGTTATGTTCCGAAAAGGCACTGTGAAGTTCCGCGATCGTCGCGGCACGCTGCTTTCGCTGCCGTCCACTATGCTTCGATCCTCCTATGAAGTTATCATAACACACCCCGCCCTCCCTTGTCAAGAGTTTTATGAAAATTTTTTACAAATTCGGGAGACAGGGGCCCGCAAGAGGGGAGCGGACCTGTTTTCGCCCCCAATTCTACTGATATTCGACAACCTTCTAAGCGTGGTGGTTGACTTTTCCGCTTGTCTTCTCTATACTGAAAGCGAAAAGGGAGGGAAACCATGACGGCATTCGGAAACTTTTTATACGAGCTCCGCAAAGAGAAGGGCATGACGCAGCAGGAGCTTGCAGAAAAGCTCAACATCACCAACAAGGCGGTGAGCAAGTGGGAGACGGGCGAAGCCTTCCCTGAAACGTCGCAGCTCGTGCCTCTTGCTAATATCTTCGGCGTCACGGTCGACGAACTTCTCCGCGGGGAACGTATCGCCGGAAAAAGCGCGGAGGAGGGGAGCGCTTATTCCGCAGTCCCCGTTCCGGCGTCCGCTTCGCCCGCGGCGGAGGGGACAAAGGCAAAGAGGCGGCTTTCCAAGAAAGCACAGCTCATCTTATGCGCCGCCGCGGCGGTCATCGTAGTGCTCCTGTGCGTGCTCCTTCCCGTTGTCTCCTGCGCGAACAACATCTTCCGCGCGGGAAAGGTGGATCAGATCGCCCTCGGCGACGATATTGCCCGCGTGGAGCAGCTCTTGGGGCAGCCCGACGACAACTACGGTTCTTACAATTATTTCGACAAAAGTTATGACAAGCTCATGAAAGAGCTCGAAGAATGGGTGGAGGGGGCAAGCGACCCTTACGCCGCGCTCGAAAGCTTCAAACGGAACTCCACGCGGACATTTTGCTGTATCCATGTGACGTTTTTTGTAGGGAAGGTCACTCAGGTCTGGCTCGATACCTCTGTCACGGCGGCAGGCGCGGGGGAGAAGGAGCTCAAAGAGGTGCAGCTCGTCGATTGGTCGCTCATGGATACGGAGATACAGTACCGCGCATACTATACCGACGGCAGCTATTTCCTCGGGAGCGCCGACGCGGACTTTTCGCGAACAGACGACGGCGACGGCGCGGTGGTCACCGTCTCCTGGACGGACAAATTCGGCAATGCTTGCTCTGTCTCGCTCGACGAGATATAAGACGCGTTCTTTCCAACGTATATTACCCAAAAAAGAGTGCCAAATACGGCATTCTTTTTTTAATGCGGTGAAAAATCTGCATTTTTGGCAGCGCGTCCTCGTCGGAGCAAGGCGTGTTCCGCGGGCGTCCGCCCTCGGGAAAACGTCGGTTTTTTCATAAGATCCCCCTCTTTCATATGGAAAAATATGGAAATAGTTGTGCGCATTTTTGAAATATATATAAGAATTTTCCATATAGCGTTGCTCCGCGACAAAACAAAATGTTATTTTCGAAGGGGTCATTTTGATATTTTCAAAAGCAATGTGTAAAATCCGAACACTGTATGGAAAAATCAAAGCGTATAGTATAAAAATTCGGATACAAGATTATTCCATGAAATGGCTAACCAGCTCCATTTACTTACAAATAGGAAAGGAATTATAATATTTGTGCATTCCGAAAGATGCAGTCCGGTCCTAAGGGCCGTATGCGAACGAAGAGGATATGATGATGGGGAAAAGAACGGCTGCTCTGGCGCTTGTATGTGCAGGCATCCTGCTTTGTGCGGGATGCGAAGGCAGGGCAGGAACTGAAGATCCAAATGACGGAGCGTCTGATTTTCAGACGCTTTTGCTCGTTACGGCGCAAAATGCGGAGGCGTCCGTTGCCGAGAACGAGCGCATGCCTTTCGGCGGGCTGCTCGTCGAAGGGGACGGCGCGTCCTATACGGGCGCGTTCAACGCCGTCTTTGAAGGGAATCTGGAATTTTCCTTCGGGTTTTGCACGGGAGACCCCGCCGCGTACCGCCGCTTCACGTTCACGTTTGCCTCGGCGGAAGACCCCGCGGAAAGCTTTTCCGTCATTTACGAATCGACGGTCGGCGATTGGACGGGCGAAGAAAACGGCCGCGGCCGCTCGGGCGTGTATGTGAAGTGCGGCGAAGAGCTCCGCACGACGCGCTATTGGGCGTCGGACGAGGCGGAGGCATGGCAGAACAACGATAATTTCCAAGTAGACGACGCGCTCGCTTCTCCCATGTTCGGCGGCGCGGGCGAGAAGGAGAGCGAATTCGGCGTGCAGTACGGGACGCTGCGGCTCTCCCGGACGGCGGATAACGTGTTGGAAGTTTACGTCACCGAACGCTTTTTGGAGCATACCCCCCGGCTCATCGCGGCGTTCGACGGCTCGGACGCGGGGCTCGGTTTCGACCCCGCGTTCGGGCTGTGGGGGCTTCCCCGCATGGCGTTTTCGGAGGGATTTACCGTCTCCTTTGAAAGCGAGGTGTTCGGCGGGAACGTGACGGAGCCGAACGCGCCCGATGTCTGTTTCAACGAGATCGTGACGGGAAAACGCGGGCAGGAGCTCACCTATCCGCTGTCGGAAGAAGCAATGCAGCAGCCGCCCTTTTATGCGGCAAGCTGACGATATAAGCCGAAAAATAAAAATTACGGGCGTTTTGCCCGAATGAGAAAGGAGGAAAAGGATGACCAACTCGATGGGTCTCAAAAAGAAGCTGTTGATCGGCGTACTGACTGCCGCCCTGTGCGCAAGCACCTGTGCGGGCGGTCTGCTGATCGAAGCGAGCGCGGCAAGCGCGGATGCTGCCGATCTCGTCACGGTGACGGGCGGTGCGACGGTGACTGCCGCAAAGAGCTATACGACCACGGCGGGCGACTATACGACGCCTAAGGGGCTGTATATTGCCGCGCCTTCGGATAAGTCGCTTTCCTACGGCGTGGAACTCAACGGCGTTTTCACGGGCTCCACGGGCATCAAAGCATATTTCCCCGGAGAAGGCTTCTGGGGGACAACTGCCCAAACGACGATCACGGTCACTTCCGTTGCGGACGCCGGGGAAACGTTCCAAGTCCATATCGGCGGAGAGTGGCAGCGTTACGCCTATGTGACATACGACTGGGACGGTGAGACGCTGTACCGCACGGTCAATTCCTATGCGGATAACGGTACCTATTATTATCGGGAAGATAACGTGAAGGATATCGGTTCTGCGCAGTATCTGCCCATCCAGGGATGGATGGAAAGCGACGGCGGCAGGTTAGAACCTTATATCGGGTTTGAGATGCAGGCGGACGGAACGTTCAACGTTGTGCTCGTCAGCGGACACAGCGCAGGCGTGCATAAGACGATCGCGTCGTTCTGCGAAGAAAAGACGGCGTTCACTCCGACGGCGGAAGCGAGCGGCACGGCGCCCAACCTTCCCAAGCTCGATCTGAGCGCGGGCTATACGATCTCGATCGAGAACAGCGACAGCGATAGTTCAAAGAGCTTCGATCTCCTCATCGGATCCATTGCGACGAGCGAAACGGGCGATCCGTATGCGGGCGGCACGGTCTATACGCTGGATACGGCAGCGCTCCAAACGGCGCCTTCCTTCTACACGAAGTGGCAGACGACGCCCTTCCTCTCCATCGGCGACTATGCATATCTCAACTCTGTCGCTGTCGGCGAAGAGATCGAACTTCCCGAAGTTTCCGTCGTACAGGCGGGACAGCCTTCTGCCTTCACGGGAACGATCACCGTGACCGACTCCGAAGGGACGCAGGACGCTTCGAACGGGAAATACACCGTCCGCAACTACGGAAAGCACACCGTCAACTACAAGCAGGGAACGGCGCGGATCACGATCTCGTTCAACGCATTTGACGAAGCGTTTTCCGTCGGCGACGTCACGCAGGACGTGAAGGGCGCGCAGATCTCCTATGAGCCCGACGTCAAAAATCTGCAGGGCATCACGCTGAAGGGAACGAACGGCGGATTTTCGGGCAAGATCGCGGGCAGCTTCTCGGGAAACATGTCCATCGATTTTGCTTTCCCGCAGCAGTTCAACGATGCAAACACGGGCAACGGCGCCAGATTCACGTTCACCGTCTACGATCCGGACGGGAACGCCGCCTTCGATATCGTCTATGAAAATTCGGGCGGCTGGTACACCGCCGTGTATGTGAAGATGGGGGACAACATCCGCTCCTTCATCGAGGACGGCTCCTATGACGGCTGGTCGGGCGACAAGGGTACGATGTTCTACACCGTTCCGACGGGCGACCGCTGCCTCATCTATCCCGGCGCGGGGATCATGTATAACGAGCCGGGGAAATTCGGCACGCTGCAGCTCGTGTGGGAAGGCAATGTCCTCAACGTGCGCGCAACGGACAGAAACGGCAATTTGTTCACGTTCGCCGAATTTGACGGCTCCGAACCGTACAGCGCGCAGGAACTGGATACGCAGAACGCCGTCGTTCTGGATATGACGGCAGAGCGCCGCTTCGGGCTTCCTCTGATGGACGGTTCGGACGGCGAGGGCGCAGACCTCACGCACGGCTATTCCGTCGGGTTCTCTTCGAGCAGTGCGGAACTTCCCGTCACCTTCCTCTCCGTCAACGGCATTTCGTTGGCGAACATGCAGAATTTGCCGACGGACTATGTGTTCTCTGCAAACGTCAGCCCCGATCGGGCATATGTCAGCGGCCGCGACGTTTACGTCGCGCAGGGGCAGCACGCGGGCACCGTGCGCAGAGTGTATTCCTACGCGTTTACGGGTGCGGCGAGCGAGCTTGCGGGTTCGTGGGGGCTTTCGCACGAGATCGTCGAATCGGATCTCGACAGCTTCCACAGCTTTACGCAGATCGGCGATCATGCCGTCGTCATCCCCGCAGAAGGCGGCGAAGAGTGGGCGGGCATGGACGCCGGGTTCACCCTGCATATCGAGACGGCATGGAAACTGTCCTTTGACCTCGACAGGGGGCAGCCGGCGGAGGGCTCGGCGGACGACATCGTCTATTCCGAGCACACCAAGTTCCTTCTTGCCGTTCCCGTGGTCGAACGCCCGTCCTGGACGTTTGAAGGCTGGTCGACGAAGCCCGATCTCAGCGATACGTGGGACGGCTCGTTCGACAGCTGGGCAGGCGATGTGACGCTCTATGCAAAGTGGAAGGACATGACGTCTGCCACCATCGTCTTTGCGGACGGGATCAAGGCATATATGGAAGTGTTCGCGGAGGACGGCTCCTTCACGATCTCCAAAGAGGATGTCATCGCCTCCGATGCGGCGCAGCCCGAGAAAGCGGTGCTGACTGTCCGCTACAGGCAGCAGGGGACGGAGGAATATACCGTGCTCGAAGGCGACCGCGTTACCGTGAGCGCTCTCGTTCCCGGCAAGTGGGAGATCGAATATACGGTCAGCGACGGACTGAACGGGACCGCCGTGCTCACACGCACCGTGGCAGTCCTCGAGAAAAAGGCGCCCGTCGTGACGATCGGCGAGATCCCTTCCGAAGTTTATGCGGGCTTTGCCGTCGATGTCTCCGCTTCGGCGCAGACCGCCGACGGAAAGACGCTCGGCGTTACCGTGACCGTCGTCGACGAAAACGGAACGAGCTATCCTGTCACGGACGGGAAGTTCATCCCCGACAAGGCGGGCGTTTACACCGTTTCCTTCACGGCGGAGGACGGCGGGCTCGTCGGATACGCCTCCTGCCGCGTGACAGCGGTTGCCGACACCGAGGCTCCCGCGCTGTCCGTCGATTTTGAAGACATGACGGCGGAGAAGGGCAGCGAAGTGAGCCTTCCTGCGGGAACGGCTCAGGATAACGCCGATCCCGAAGTCACCGTGACCGTGAGCGTCACCTTCGGCACGGAGAACGTGGCGCTTTCCGGGAATACCTTCACGGCGGACAGGGAGGGGACTTATACCGTCACCTGGACGGCGCGCGACAGCGCGGGCAACACCTCTGCCGTGACGGCGTACGTGACCGTGCAGCCCGCGGCGGCAAGCGCAGGCGGGAACACCGTTTGGATCGCGGTCGGATGCGCGGCGGGAGCCGTCGTTCTGGCAGCGGCGATCGTTATCGTGGTCGTATCGAAAAAGAAAAAAGCGAACAAGACCGGCACCTCGGAAGCGTCGGACGATGAATAAAAGTTCAGGAGGATCATTATGAGAAAACAGCTTAACAAAATTGCGATGATCGCGCTTGCGGGCGTGATCGGCTCCACGGGGCTCGCCGCGTTTGCCGGCTGCGCCGATCCGTATGCCAACATGACTCAGCTCTCCATCCACTATTTCAACGGCGGTCTGGGCAGCGACTGGATCAACGAAAGCATCGCCGAATTCGAAGAGATGTTCAAGGATGTCTCCTTCGAGAGCGGGAAGACGGGCGTCAAGCTCCTTCTCACTGCCGACAAGTCTTTCGATGAGATCGCGACCTCCCTTTCGACGGGCGCGGACAAGGCGGATATCCTCTATACCGCCGAGGGCAATGCAATCGTCGACCTGCTCAATACCGACGGCATCCTCTACGATACGACGGAGATGGCGACCGAGAAGGTCTACAATGCCGACGGGGAAGTCACCCTCAATGCGGCGGGCGACGGCTTCGAAGTGGTCGAAGGCGGGCAGTCCATGTACGACAGGATGCACCCCTACTTCAGGGATACTTACAACCTTGCCGGCACCGAGTGGGCGACGAACAGCAGCGAAGTGAGCTTCACCATGCTCCCTTACGAAGATACGCTCGCGGGCATCATCCTTGACTACGACCTTTACGAAGAACTCTATACGAAGTACCAGAGAGCGGGGCTCATCGGGGAGATGACGGGCTATAAGTACGAGGGCGACAGCGTCGCCATGCCCGGCACCTGGGATGAATTCTTCGATCTCATGACCCTCATCCGCGATAACGAATCGCACAGCGCGGGCGGGTATTCGGGCTTCATGTATAGCGTCGATTACTATACGCCCTCCATCGAGAACGCCGTCATCGCCGACGTCGACGGCACGGACGAAGGAGTCACCGATCCCTCGCAGTATTCGGGCATCCGGATGTACGATACCTATCAGGGAACGTATGACTTCGGCGGGGAGCTCGGCGTTCAGACCATCACCAAAGACAACGCGTATCTGCTCACCCAGACGAAAGGCTATCGGCAGATGGTCGAAGTGGCGGCGCGCCTCTTCGAACACGGCAGCAAGGGCGGCGAGCACTACGACAACGGCATCATGAACAACCTGTCTTACAGTACGGCGCAGGCAAACTTCGTCATGAGCAAGATCAGTACGACCGCACCCCGCATCCTCGCCATCATGGAGGGCGACTGGTTCGAAAACGAAGCCCGCGCGACCTTCAATTCGATGGGCGCTGCCAATGCGGAGAACGCGTACGGCAAACGCAAGTTCCGCATGATGCCCATCCCTCACGCGACGGAAGAGGAAGTCAAGGAAGGCAAGACCTATAAAGTGGGGGGATTTTCGGGCGGCTATCCCATCATCCTCAACGCAAAGACGCTCACGGGCAACGCGGGCAAGGAAAAAGTCGCAAAGCTTTGGAACCAGTTCACCCATTCCGAGAGCCAGATGAACGTGTTCACCAAGTGGTCGGGCTCCGTGCGTCCTTATCTTTACGACGTCACCGAGGACACCAAGCAGCAGATGACGCCCTTCGCGCAGAGCATCCTCGAACTGCAGATGGAGGACAGGGCGGAGGACGGCGCGGTCGAGATCGTCCGCAAAAACAAGATCAACCAGACGAGCGACGTGCGCAACTCCGCTTCTCCCGTCAACATGGCGACCAAGATCGATTCGGGGACTTACAGCGGAACATTCTCCAATGCCGCCGTCATCGCCAACATGGTCGGGATGCGCAAGGCAAACAAATCGTGGACGGGCGAATCGCAGATCGCAGACGTCGTGGAGGCGTATATGAACGGTCTTCTGTCCTACCGCGGAGTTTCCGTAGCCTCCCTGAGCATCAACGGCACGCTCGTAAACTGACGGGGGTGAAACATGACCGATCGTATACAGGAACGGCAGACGGCGGAGGCTGAAGCCGTTTTGCCTGAGGCGCCGCTCCCCGAAAAGAAAAAGAAGCGCAAGATGCTCGCCACCACGAAGAACGCGCATATCTTCTGTGCGTGCGTGCTTGCATTCATGCTGGTGCAGTGGGTCATCTTCTTCGTCTGCGGGAACCTCAACTCCATCCTGCTTGCGTTTAAGCACTTCGATCCCGAAACGGAGACGCAGGTCTACTATCCCTTCGGGCAGCTGTTTACCAACTTTACGGAATTTGTCACCGATCTTTTTTCGACGACGCGTCCGCTCGGCAGGTACTTCCTCAACGGGATGGTCTATCATCTGACAGGTCTCATCTGCCTTCCTTTGAGCCTCATCTTCGCCTTCGTCATCTATAAAGATATGCTGGCATCGGGCTTCATGAAGGTCGTCCTGTTCATTCCCTCCATCATCTCGGCGATGGTCGTCGCGCTCTTGTTCAAGACGTTCATGACGCAGGGACTTCTGGGCGTGTGGACCAATCTGCTCAAGGAACCGTACGATCAGTTCCTTTCTCCGCTCGCGGATGACGGCAAGGTGTTTCTGACGCTCATCCTGTATCAGTTCTTTTTGGGGCTCCCCGGCTCTCTGCTCATCAACATCGGCACGATGAGCCGCACGCCCAAGGAACTCATCGAATTCGGCGAGCTCGAAGGGATGTCCTATTTCCAGGAGTTCCGTTACATCACGCTGCCCCTCATGTTCTCCGTGCTGCAGATCTACTGCCTCGGCATGTTCACGGGGTTCTTTACGGCACAAGGGCCGCTGTATGCCATCTACGGAGACGGCGCCAGCGGAACGTATCTGCCCGACAGCGCGATCTCTTTCGGGTATTACATGATGGTATCCGTCATTTCGGATAATTCCATGAGCGGTGTCGCCGCCGACTTCATGTACGGCTATACTTCTGCGGCGAATCTGCTCATCGGTCTCATTTCCATCCCCATCGTGTACGGGACAAAGAAGCTGTTCGACAGGTTCGATCCCGAAGCGGAATTCTAAGGAGGTGTCTGATGAATGAAACGATCGGCGGCGCGCCGCAGGAACAGGCGGCCGTCAGCAATACGGGAAACAAAAAGCGCAGAAAGCTGCACATCAAAGGCAATATCTTCCCTGTTGTCGCATGGACTGCCGTTGCCCTTTGGTGCCTCATCTTTTTGGGGCTGCTACTTTGGGCGTTCATCAACAGCTTAAAGACGTATATCAACTTCTATGAAGACCCGCTCTTCTTCCCGAAAGGGGGAGAGGGGTACGGCTGGAATTTTTCCAACTACGTCAAAGCGTTCTCCGCCCTGAAGATCGTGCGCGAAGGCAGGGAGATCATGGCGCCCGAGATGCTGCTCAACAGCTTGCTCTATGCGGGCGGCTCGGGTGTCGTATCCGTCATCACGGCGTGCCTTGCAAGTTATATCCTCGCCAAATACAGCTACTTGAAGTGGGTGCGCGGGCTTTGGGTCATCGTGCTCATCACCAACTACCTGCCCATCGGCAGCTCGCTTGCGGCGAACATCAAACTGTTGACCGACCTCGGGCTTTACGACTCGCTGCTCGGCGTCATCTTTTGGCAGTGCGGCGCGTTCGGATACATCTTCCTCATCTATTATGCGACGTGGAAGGGGGTCTCCTGGAGCTATGCGGAGGCGGCGTTCATCGACGGCGCGGGGCATTTCCGCACCATGCTGCTCATCATGTGGCCGATGACGCGCACCATCTTCGCCGTGCTCTTCATCCAGCAGTTCATCACGCTCTGGAACGACTACATGACGCCCATCATCTACCTGCCGAGTTACCCCAATCTCTCGTACGGCGCATATCAGTTCCAATTCTCGGTGGCAGACGTCAACATCGCGACGCCGCCCATCCAGATCGCGGGGCTTCTGATGCTCGTGATCCCCATCTTTATCTTATTTCTTATTTTCCGCAACAAACTCATGGGTTCGCTGACTTTGGGCGGACTGAAAGGCTGACAGGAGAACAAGTATGACCAAGACAAAAAAAGTGTTATCCCTCTTGCTGGTCGCGGGGGTGCTGGCGGCAAGCGGAACGGGAGCGGCGCTCGCGGGCGTTTCGGCAGAGGACGTCTCTGCCCCCGCCGAGGGCTCGCCCGCCGCATTGTTTACGCTGCCCCAGGGCGTTACCGTTCAGTCGGACGTCTCCGTACCCGACTATATGCTCTACGGCAAGGAGCTCGATGCGACAAGTGCCGTCACCGAATACACGCAGGACTCTGACGACCTCGGGCTCGAAGCATGGCAGATGAACGGCGTGAAGTTCACGCCCTCTTCCGCCAACCGCTGGGTGGAATTTTCCAACGTGGTGGATATTTCCTCTTATAGCTCCAACGATATCCTCTTTGCGTTCACGCCCCTTGCGACGGCGCGCGGCAATGCCGACTTCAACGAATTTAACGTGAAGATCACGGATGCGGAGGATGAAGACAACTATCTTCTCATCAAGATCAAGCCCTCGCAGTGGTTCCCCGCGACGTTCACGGCGGAGACCGCCGAGCTGGAGCCCTGCGGCTATCAGTACGGCGACTACCGCCCCGTCTATTCGGAGGGGACGTGGGGCTTTAACGATAAGTATCACGTCGGCTTCGACGGCACGACGAACGAAGCGGTGTACGCTCCCGCGGGTCAGAATTTTGACAAAATGGAGGCGCGCCACCGTTCCATCATCCTGCACTACGACTTTGAGGACAAGGCGGTCTGGGTCACCGGTCAGCAGGGCATCAAGTTCTGCATCATGGACCTCGACTGGAGCGAATCGGTCGGTTACGGCAAGGAATGGGAGGGCTTCTCGAGCGGGAAGGTCAAACTTTCCTTCTGCTCCAAGCAGCACCGTTCGGGTTCGCCCTCGTATATGGTCCTCAACGCCTTCAATACGCCCCTGAACGGAGCGGAAATTTCCGATGCGCAGGCGCCCGTCCTCACCTTCGGGGAGGAAGTCTCGGGCAGCATCGCGCCCTCCGCCCTTGTGGGAAGGACGTATTCTCTTCCCTCGTTCACCTGCCTCGACACGGTGGACGGCGAGACGGCGTGTAAGATCGTGCTCACCGATC
The DNA here is from genome assembly GCA_944376295.1 of uncultured Clostridia bacterium. GTDB lineage: Bacteria > Bacillota > Clostridia > Christensenellales > Borkfalkiaceae > Gallimonas. The sequence continues at coordinate 56,328 of CALWCE010000001.1, read as the reverse complement.
CGGACGGCAAGGAAGTGACGGTCACGGACAACGCGCTCGTCCCCGAAAAGGAGGGCTTCTATACGATCTCTTATTCGGCGCGCGACAAGGCGGGCAATCTCGTCCAAAAGTCGCTTCGCTTCGCGTCGCAGCAGGCCGCGCCCGAAGTCTCTGTGTCCGTCGAGGCGGAAACGCCCGACGTTCGCGTCGGGGAAGAGGTGTTCTTGCCCGAGGCGCGCTATGAGGCGGGGGAGGGCGCTTACATCGTGGAACAAGATGTGCGCATCGTCCGCGCGGGAGCCCCTCAGGAGACGATCGAAACGGAGCAGGGCGTGTTCATCCCGCTGTTTGCGGGCGAATACCGCGCGATCTACTCCGCCACCGACTGGCTCGGGTTCACGCACAGCGCAGAACTTATTTACAACGTCTCCGCGGCGGACGGGATGACCGTCCACGGCTCGCTGCAGCATCTGCGCCGCCTGTTCGACGGCGTCAGGGTCATCCTGCCCAAGCTGAGCGCCTACGACTATGAAACTACCCGGGGCGCGGGCATCGCGCAGGCGGTCGAAGTCACCCTCTCGGGAAACGGGCAGAGCGAGACGCTGCCGGAAGGAAGCGTGTTCACGCCCGATATCGAAAAGTTCGGCACGGAACTGACCGTTACCTATACGGCGGGCGGCGAAGCCGTGGAAAGCTACACGGTGGAGATCCGCGAAAAGCCCGATCCCGCGGCGGACGACTATGTGAACGACGGCTCCTACCAGCTCGACGATTATTTCCTCTTCGGGGAAGGCGTCAACGTCGAATACAATGTGGCGGGCGAAGAATACGAGTACTACCGCATCCGCACGGAGGAGGGCGCCTCGGGCAGCCGCAGCTTCGGGTTTGCCAACCCTCTGCAGGCAGAGGGCTTTACGCTCACCTTCTTCGTCCCCGCGACGATGAAGAACTTCTCCGCGCTGCGCTTCTCGCTGCGCGACAGCTTCGATGCTTCCGTCGGGTTCGATCTCGTGCTCGAAGACATCACTTCTTCCACCGACCCCGGTATCAAGGATACCTATACCTTCCTGACGACCAACGGCGGGAAGAAATACACGCTTTACGGCTCGTATAACTATTGGCTGTATGAGGAGGAAAGCAACGCCTTTGCAAGCGAAGTCGCGGGCTCTCTGACCATCACCTACCGCGACGGCAGCATCTACGACGTCAACGGCAACGAGGTGTGTAAGATCGAAGAGAACGTCGACGGCAGGGCGTGGAAGGGCTTTGCTTCGGGCATGGTCTGTCTGGATGTGACGTTCGAGGGCGTGGGTTCGCTCTCCGTCGCCGACTATCAGGCGGAAGAATACGGCTCGACCGCGGCGATCGCCCTTACATCTCTTTGCGGGCAGGCGTTCTACGTCACCTACAGAGAGACGGAGAACGAGGCGGGCGAGACGCAGTACAAGCTCATGGATTTTTACGATCTTGCAAATCCCCTGATCGTGCTGGAAGGCTCGCTCCCGACCGGGCTTGTGATCGGGCAGACGGTCTCCGTTCCCGCAGTGCATGCCTATGACGCGCTGTCTCCCTACACGGAAGTCCGCGTCACGGTGCAGTCGCCCGACGGCAGCGTCGTCTTTTCCGATGAACTCTATCGGGAGGGGCTGAACTTCACCGTGGAGAGCTACGGGCTGTATTATATCCGCTATATGGCGACGGACGCCACGGGGAACACGTCGCAGGCGACATACACGATCGGAGCATCCGATACGACGGCGCCCACGATCGCGCTCTCCGGCTATGAAGAACTGCACGGGAGGGCGGGGAAGACCGTCTCCATCCCCAACGCAGTCGTGCAGGACGACCGCGACGAAGCGCCCCGCCTGTTCCTCTATGTCGTCGGCCCCGATGCCGCAATGCAGGTGCTCGGCGAAGTGACGGCGGAAAATGCGGTCACGGGATTTACGCCCGCTTCTGCAGGCCGCTATACGCTCGTGTATTACGCGATCGACGCAGACTATAACGCTTCTGTCGTGACGATCTCCGTTACGGTAGAGTGAGGTGGACCATGAATAAGACCATAAAGACCATATTGACATTGGCGCTTGCCGCCTGCTTCTGCCTTCCCGCTGCGGCATGCGCGGAGAAGGAAGGGGGCAAGACCGTCATTTCCGATACCGACATCGTGCTTGCAGAGGGCGGAAGGACGGAGTATTCCGTCGTCGTCCCCGCGCAGGCGGAGGCGAGCGAAACGTATGCCGCCGAGCTGCTTGCAGAGCAGTTCGAAGCGGCGACGGGCGCCGCCATCGAAGTGCGTCCGGACGGCGGGGCGGCGCTCAGCGAAAGCGCGAAGGTGCTCTCCGTCGGGCATACGTCCGTGCTGGAAAGCAGCGGCGTGACGCTCGGGAAGGAGGAGCTCAACGAGGATGGTTTCAAGATCGAGCGCTTCGGCAACACCGTCGTCATGGGCGGTTACAACGGGCGCGGCACCATCTATTCGGTGCAGGAATTCCTCAAACAGCAGTTCGGCTACGAAGTATATGCGGTGGGCGAAGTCGCCATCGACAGCGTGGACAAAGCCATGCTCAAAGATTTCGATATGACCGAAGTCCCCGCCTTCCGCGAGCGCGCGTTCGACGGGCTTGCCGCCTACAATGCGGAGTATGCGACGTCGCTGCGCCTCAACGCGAGCACTTCGGCGGCAGAATTCGACTACGGCAATTCGCGCGACTGGATCCTGGCGGCGCACTCCTACTATCAGATCATCCCGAGAACGAACGATCCGACGTACGGGCTCCCCAACTACAACGATCCCAATGACGCAGAGCACTATCATCCCGAATGGTTCGCCTCGGGTCAGCTCTGTCTCACCGATCCCGACCTCAAGACGACCTTCGTCGAAAATTTGAAGTCCATCATCAAGCAGACGCCCTACGGCAAGATCGTCTCTTTGGGCGAAAACGACGGCACGGGCTATTGCTCGGGCAGGACGGAGACGGACGAGAACGGAAACACCGTCAAAGCGTGCAGCTGCGCCGAAGAGCGTTCCGCGTACGGTCTGAGCGGCTATATCGTCCGCTTCATGAACGACGTCGTCAACGAGGTGGAAAAAGATCCCGAGATCGCTTCGCGCGGGCTCGTCTACTGCATGTTCGGCTACACGGCGAGCGGCAGCATCATCCCGCCCGTCAACCTCGATACGGGAGAGATCGTCGACGAGAGCTGCCGCCCCTGCGACAAGCTGTATGTCCGCGTGACGCCCCTCAACCCCGTGTGCTACAAGCACGCGTTCTCCGACCCCGACTGCACCTACAATCAGAACATCTATCAGTACTTCAAGGGCTGGAAGGGGATCACGGACAACATCGCCGTCTGGGACTATAACACCAATTACAGCGCTTACTACTTCTTCTACGACAACTTCGACTCTCTGAAGACCAACTTGAAGTTCTACAAGGATGAGATCGGCGTCGTCTATCTGAACAGGGAGAACACGACGGGTTCGGAATTGCGTTCGCTCGTCGACCTCGATACCTATCTCAACGCCAAGCTCATGTGGGATCCCGATGAAAACGTCGGCGAACTCATGGACGACTTTATGGAGCACTTCTATAAAGAGGGCGCGCCCTATATGCAGCGGTATATCGACCTCATGCGCTCCAACGTCAACATGATGGCTCAGACGAGGACGGAAGGCTATCACCTTCTGTGCTATCAGAACCCCGGCGACATCGTGCAGTATTGGCCCAAGCGCATCCTCGAGCAGGCGCTCGACCTGCTCGAACAGGCGCAGGCGGCATATCTTCCCCTTCGGGAGAGCGACCCCGTCCTCTATGAGACGCTTTACAACCGCGTCCTCAAAGAGAGCGTCTGCGTCCGCTACATGATCCTCTCCAACTTCGATACCTACTACCCCGGGAACAGCGAGCTCAAAATGACGATGCTGGACGCCTTCGAGGCGGATGCCGAGATCGTGCAGGGGACCTGTTACAGAGAAGGAAGCAGTACGAGCGACTTTATCGAATCCCTGAGAGGATAAGGAGGTTGCCTTGATCTATTATCTTACATGTCTTCCGGATGAGGCGTGGTGGGGCGGCGTGGTCGCACACGGCATGCAGATGCCCCTCACAAAGTCCAGCGATTATGAGCTGAACGGCACGATCAACCGCACGGACAATCAGTATAACGCGCTCTTCGTGAGCAGCTTAGGCAGATACATCTATGTGGAGAACGGCTGCATCCTCCGCTTTGAAGCGGGCGGGCAGATCACGCTCTCCGAGGTGAAGGGTACGGCGGACATCTCCGAAGGGCACGGAACGCTCAAAGGGGCGCTCCGCGCCGCTTCCGCAAAGCACTTTGCCCACGGGAAGTCCGTTCCCGAAGAGATGATCCTGCGGCCGCAGTACAGTACCTGGGTGGAGATGCTGCGCAACGTCAGTTCGGAAAAACTCGAACGGTATGCGGGCAGCATCATCGAAAGTGGCATGGACCCCGGCATCATGATCGTGGACGACGGCTGGATGCGCGATTACGGCGATTGGCGCTTCGACGAAAGCAAGATCGCCGACCCCGAAGGGCTCATGAAGCATCTCCACGAGCTCGGGTTCAAGCTGGTGCTGTGGGTGTGCCCGTTCGTCAACGAAGCCGTCCCCGGGTTCGGCGAGCTTGCAAAGAGCGGCGCGCTCGTGCGCGACCGCACGGGAAAGATCGCCATGCGCCGCTGGTGGAACGGGACGAGCGCCGTCCTCGACATGAGCTCGCCCGCCGCCCAAACGTGGCTGCGTTCTCAGCTCGACGCCCTCAAGGCGATGGGAACGGACGGGTTCAAGTTCGACGCGGGCGACGCGGGCTATTACGATTCGGACGATCTGACTTACGGGAACGTCACGCCCAACGATCAGAGCAAGCTCTGGGCGCAGTTCGCGGCGGAATACGAGTATTCCGAGCTGCGCGCCTGCGTCGGGCTGGGCGGCTATCCCGTGATGCAGCGCCTTGCAGACAAGAACAGCTGCTGGGAGGGCAAGAGCGGCATCCTCTCTCTGATCCCCAATATGCTCCAGGCGGGGCTTTCGGGGTATCCATATTGCTGCCCCGATATGGTGGGCGGCGGGCAGGAGGCCGACTTCGGCGACGGAAGACAGCACGACGATGAACTCATGGTGCGCTCCTGTCAGTGCGCCGCGCTCATGCCCAGCATCCAATTTTCCTATGCCGTTTGGAACAGGAGCTCGAAGGACGTGCGTTCCATCGTGCGCAATTGCGTGCGCCTGCGCGCAAAGTACGGCGGATACCTGCGTTCTCTGCTCGCACAGGCTGCCAAGCTCAACGACCCCATCATGCGGCATATGGAATATGAATTCCCCGCGCAGGGGCTCTCCGACGTCTCCGATCAGTTCATGCTCGGCGATAAACTCCTCGTCGCGCCCGTTCTCTATAAGGGGATGCGGGAACGCAGCGTCATCCTTCCTTCGGGATGCCGTTGGAAGTATGTTCCCGACGGGGCGGAATATGAAGGCGGGCAGACGGTCCGCGTCGGCGCGCCGCTCGAAGTCCTGCCGTATTTTGAACGGCTGTGACATAAACAAGATTACTATGCGTTACGATTTTAGTTTCTGGAATTATCAGCCCGTCGGCTTCAAAGACGAACAAGATGCCGTCGCGGAGTGGAAGGACGCGGGGATCACCCTCCCCATGACGTTCGAATACGACCCCGCGCGGCACGAGAAAGAGAGGATGCTCCGCCTTCTGGACGAATGCGAAAAGGCGGGCATGCGCGCCATCGTCTGCGATGCGCGCACGCGCTATCACCATCTCCGCGAGGTGGGGGAAGCGCAGTTCCGCGAAGACGTCGCGGCGGCGGCTGCCGATTTCGGCGGTCACCCCGCCGTGTTCGGCTTCCATGTCGGCGATGAGCCCGACAGGCATGGTTGGGAATATGCCGTTTCGGCATACAGGATCGTCCGCGAAGCGGCGCCCCGTCTGACCCCATTCCTCAATATGTTTCCCTATTGGCACGGGTTCGAGGAGACGATGGGGGTGAGCACGCCCGAAGAATATACCGAGCTGCTCGTAGATTTCATCCGCCGCAGCGGAGCGACGCTGCTCTCCTTCGACAGCTACGGTCAGTGCGCCTATTTCGACAGGGAGTACTATCAGGACTGCCATATCCTCAATTTCCGCATCTTCGGAGAGGCGGCGCGCCGCACGGGCGTGAGGCTCTTCGTCTCTCTCCTCTCGGTCGGGCATTGGGGGTACCGCGTACCCACGCAGGACGACATCCGCTGGCAGATCTATACGGCTGCCGCGCACGGGGCGACGGGTTTCCATTGGTTTTCCTTCTATCAGGCGACGTTGGACGGCAACTACCGCGAAAATCCCGTCGATCTGTTCGGGAAGCGGACGCGCACGTTCGATGCGATCTCCTATGAAGACCGCGTCTTCTTGCAGTTTTTCGCAAAGAAACTTGCGGCGTGTTCGTGGGAGTGGGTGCGCTATTTCAGCCGCCCCGCAGGCGGGTTCCCGCTTTTCACGAAGGACGATACCCTGCTCTCCGTCTCCGTCGTGGTACACGAGACGCAGGTCGCCGTCACCCGCTGGAAGGACAAGGAGGGCGATCCCGTCTTTACCTTCGTCAATATGGACAGGGAACTCCCCACCAAGCTGCGCCTTGTGTTCGGCGGAAAACTTGCGCCGCGCAGCTGTGACGTGTGGATCGTCCCCGGACAGATGGTGTATATCGACAAGGAGCGAATGATCTGATGATCCGTCACGCAAAGTGTTACAAAAAGAATTACCCGCGCCCGCAGTTCGTGCGGGAGGAGTGGGAGGACCTGAACGGCGAATGGGCGTTCGCGTTCGGGGAGGAAGTGAAAGAGCGCGAAGCGCTCGCGGGCAAACTTCCGCGCACGATCGAAGTGCCGTTCCCCTATGAGACGAAAAAGAGCGGCATCGGGGACGAAACGCCGCACGATACCGTCTGGTACGCGCGTAAAGTCACAAAGCGCGCGGGCAAGCGCAACATCCTCAACGTAGACGGCGCGGACTATCTTGCCACGGTGTATGTGAACGGCAAAGAGGCGGGCAGCCACGAAGGAGCGTATGCGCGCTTCTCGCTGGACATCACCGATCTTCTGCACGCAGGGGAAAACCTGCTCGTCATCCGCTGCGACGATCTGCTCACGCCCCTGCAGGTGCGCGGCAAACAGCGCTGGGTCTCTCACAACCACGGCTGCAATTATTTGCAGATGACGGGGCTCTGGAAGAGCGTGTGGATGGAGTATGCGGACGAGGTGCGTTTATCTTCCCTCCGCATGACGCCGTACCCCAACGAAGGGGAGTTGGAACTTATTTTCTCCGTCACGAAGCCCCAAAAAGACGTGACGGTGGAGTACGAAGTGGAGTTCCGGGGCGAAACGGTGTGCGCGGGGAGCGTCACGGCGGACGCGAGCGAACAGAAGGTGCGCGTGCGCGTATCTTCCGAACGCGCCGTGGAGCAGGTGAATATCTCCTACATCGACTGGCCGAGCATTTACGATATTACCTTCACGGTAAAAAAGAAGGGGAAGCTTGTAGACAGGGTGGGCTCCTACTTCGCCATGACGGACTTTTCGGTGCGCGGCGGGCAGTTCTCGCACTGCATGATCCCCAAGTATTTGAAGATGGTGCTCGATCAGGGCTGGTGGCCCGAGTCGGGGTTCACGCCGCCCGACGAAGAGGCGATCGTAAAAGACATCGAACTCACCAAGGCGATGGGCTTCAACGCGGTGCGCAAGCACGAGAAGATCGAGGACGAGAGATACCTCTATTATGCGGACGTGATGGGGTTGGGCGTGTGGTGCGAGATGCCCTCCGCCTATTTCCTCACCGAAGAGAACATGGAAAAACTCACGGCGCAGTGGACGGAGATCGTGCGGCAGAATTATAACCACCCGAGCATCATCGCGTGGGTGTGCTGCAACGAGAGCTGGGGCGTCCGCGCGCTGGCGGAGGACGAACGCACGCAGAACTTTGTCTCCGCATTGTATTGGCAGACAAAGGCGTACGATGCGCGCCGTCCCGTCATCGGCAACGATGGCTGGGCGCATACGTTCACGGATCTTCTCACCGTCCATCAGTACACGCAGGACGGCGATAAGCTGTATTCCATGTATTCGGATCTCGAAAAGATCGCGGAAGGCGACGCGCGCACGGGCACGCAGTTCGCGTTGGCGAAGGGATGGGAGTATGCGGGGCAGCCCGTTGTCCTCTCCGAGTTCGGCGGCACGGCGTTCCGTGCGGACGAGAAGGGCGAAGCGTGGGGGTACGGCAGCGCCGTCAAGGACGAGGCGGAATACCTTGAACGCCTGCGCTCTCTGTTTACGGCGGCAAAGAAGATGCTGCTTCTCGGCTATTGCTATACGCAGCTTTGCGACGTGCAGCAGGAAGTCAACGGGCTGTTGAAAGAGGACCGCACGCCCAAAGTGCCCTTAGAAGAGATCAAAAAGATCAACGAGGAAGAAGTATGAAAGGACGGGTGACCATCCCCACGGACGAGAGTTTCGTGGAGGGGACGAAAGAGATCGCAAAGCTTTGGGGCGCGGACGCCGTAAGAGACTGCGACGGCACAAAACTTCCCGCCAACGCGGGCGAGATCGCAGGCAAGGTATATGAAACGTACTTCGTCACGCGCGGCGACGTCGCATGGGCAAAGGCGCATCCCGAAGAATTGCAGCACTTCTTTTTACTGAGCGAGAGAAAGACGGCGCAGGGCGAAACGCTGAAGCTCTTCCCCGCCGAAGGGTACTTTTCCGAGCAGGTCAAGCCCGATTACAGCAAGGACGCATTGCGTTTCTGGCAAGTTGTCGACCGCACGACGGGCAAAGAGCATTCGGAATGGAAAGCGGATGAGAAAGAGGGCTGTATCGTCATCGAACACGCGCAGCCTTACCACGAGTACACCGTTTCCTTCCTCGCGCACAACGTGTGGGATTCCACGCAGATGTATAACTACATCACCAACGGCTGGGATACCGACAAACACAGCCCGTACGACCCGCGCTATCCGCTCACGGCGGCGCACATCAAAGAGGTCTTGGAAGGCTGGTTAAAGACGCATCCCGACGTCACCGTCGTGCGTTTTACGACGTTTTTGTATCACTTCTTCCTCGTGTTCAACGAGGCGGGGAAGGAGAAGATCGTCGATTGGTTCGGCTACAACGCCTCCGTTTCGCCGCGCGCGCTCGACGAGTTTGAAAGAGAATACGGCTATCGTCTCACGGCGGAGGACTTCGTGGACGAGGGATACTATAACTCCCCGCACCGCGTGCCGAACCAACATTTCCGCGACTATATGGACTTCACCATGCGCTATGTGGCAAAGACGGTGAAGGAGCTCGTTGCGCTCGTACACGCTTACCGCAAAGAGGCGATGATGTTTCTGGGCGATTCGTGGATCGGCACCGAGCCGTACGGCAAGTATTTTGCGGATATCGGGCTGGACGCGGTCGTGGGCAGCGTGGGCGGCGGCGTGACCGTCAGGATGCTCTCGGATATGCCGGGCGTCAAATATGTGGAAGGGCGGATGCTGCCGTACTTCTTCCCCGATACCTTCTTTGAGGGGAACGAGGAAGGCGCGGTCGCCGAACTCAACAAGAATTGGATGACGGCGCGCCGCGCGATGATGCGCGCACCCTTGGAGCGCATCGGCTTCGGCGGGTATTTGTCGCTTGCGGCAAAGTTCCCCAAGTTCGTAGCACGGGCGGGCGAGGTGTGCGAAGAGTTCCGCCGCATCTACGCGGGCGTCAAAGGCAAACAGCCGTTCAGCGCCGTAAAGGTCGCCGTGCTCAACTGCTGGGGGAAACTTAGGAGCTGGCAGTGCTTCATGACGGCGCACGAGCTTTGGTATCAGCAGGCATATTCCTATCAGGGCATCATGGAAGCGCTCTCGGGCCTGCCCGTCGAGGTCTCCTTTATCGACTTCGACGACGTAAAGGCGGGCGCGCTCGATAAGACCGACGTCCTTCTCAACGCGGGCGACGCATACACGGCGTGGTCGGGCGGGGAGAATTGGCAGGACGCCGAAGTGCAGGAGAAAGTGCGCGCCTTCGTTGCCCGCGGCGGCGGGTTCGTGGGCGTGGGCGAGTCGACGGCGTATGCAAAGCAGGGCAGGTTCTTCGCGCTTGCCGACGTTTTGGGCGTGGACGAAGAGAAGGGGCTTTCCCTCAACACCGATAAATACAACATCACGGCGGAAGAGGGGCATTTCATCTTTGCGGATACGCCCGCGCCCGATTTCGGCGAGGATAAAAAGAATATCTACGCGCTCAGCGGGGCGAAGGTTCTGAAGATCGCCTTTTCCGAGCGCTTTACACGCAATGTGAACGTGGGCGAAGTGAAAGCTGCCGTCAACGAATACGGCAAGGGCAGGAGCTTTTATATCACGGGGCTCCCGTACTCCTTTGAAAACGCGCGCCTTTTATACCGCGCCCTCCTTTGGACGGCGCAGAAGGAAGAATACGCCCGCAGGATATTCAGCACGAACGTCGCCGTGGACTGCCACTACTACGCGGCAAGCGGGGAGTATGCGCTCGTCAACAACACGTTTGAGGAGCAAAAGACGACCTTCTTCGACGCTTCGGGCAGATCGTGCGAAATGACCCTGGCGCCCATGCAGATCGTGTGGCTGAAAGCGGAGGATGAGGCGGTATGCAGCGGCTGACGGCAAAGGAGATCTCCCCGCGCGGCTGGCTGAAAGAACAGCTCGAGATCCAGGCGCGCGGGCTTGCGGGCAATCTCGACAAGGTTTGGCCGGACGTGCGCGACAGCAAATGGGTGGGCGGCAGCCGTGAAGGCTGGGAACGCGTTCCCTATTGGCTGGACGGCTTCATCCCGCTCGCCTTTCTGCTGAGGGATGAGGACATGATCGTCCGCGCCAAACGATATATCGACAAGATCTTGGCAGGGCAGTGCGAAGACGGCTGGATCTGCCCCTGCTCCGAAGAGGAGCGCAAGAATTACGACGTCTGGGCGCTCTTCCTCATCCTGAAAGTGCTCGTCGTATGGCAGGAATGCTCGGACGACGGGCGCATCGAAGAGGCGGTCTACCGCGCGCTCTTTGAGTACCGCGATCATATCCGCACCGACGCGCCGCACGGCTGGGCGGCAGCAAGGTGGTACGAATGCCTCATCCCGCTCCTGTGGCTGTATGAACGCCGCCCCGAGCCGTGGATGAAGGAGCTTGCGCACATTTTGAAGATCGAAGGGACCGACTTTTCGGCGGCGGGTCCGCTCTGGAAGAAGACGGACAAGAAGTGGACGATGTATACGCACGTCGTGAACGCCGCCATGAGCCTCAAAGCGGGGCCGCTTTATCGCCGCTTCCTGCAAAAGGAAGGCCGCGTTCCGGACAAAGATGCGGAGCGGATGTTCCAATTGCTTGAAAAGTATCACGGCACGGCGGTCGGGCATTTCACAGGGGACGAGTGCCTCTCGGGCACGAGCCCCATCCACGGCACCGAGCTGTGCGGCGTCGTCGAGGCGATGTATTCCTATGAATGGCTGTTCGCTTTGACGGAAAAGAGCGTCTGGGCAGACAGGCTGGAAATGCTCGCCTTCAACGCGCTGCCCGCAGCGGTCTCGCCCGATATGTGGTCGCACCAATACGATCAGCAGAGCAATCAGATCGCCTGTACGGTGCAGAACGAACCGAGCGTCTTCAACACCAACTCTCCCGATGCGAACGTGTTCGGGTTGGAGCCCAACTTCGGGTGCTGTACGGCAAACTTCGGGCAGGGCTTCCCCAAATTTGCGCTCTCGGCGTTTTTCAAACAGGGGGAAGACACCCTCGTCTCGGCGGCGCTCGTGCCTTCCGAGGTGAGAACTGTTTTGGGCAAAACGCCCGTGCATGTCGTGCTCGATACCCAATATCCCTTCCGCGGGAAGCTTATTTACACGGTGGAAGGGGAGGGCGAATTCGCGCTCAGACTGCGCATCCCCTCTTCCTGCGTCTCCTTTACGGTGAACGGAAGGGAGGAGAAGGCAGAGGACGGCTTTTACACCGTCCGCAAGCGTTGGAGCGGGCAGGAGACGCTGACAGTCGAACTGCGCTTTGAAGTGCGGCTCATGCCCCGTCCGCGCGGGCTGTATGCCGTTGCGCGCGGCCCCTTGGTGTATGCGCTGCCCATCCCCGAACGCTGGGAGCGGCGCGAATACGAAAAAGACGGCGTCGAACGGCGCTATCCTTACTGCGATTACGACGTCCTGCCTGTCGGCGAATGGCAGTTCGCGCTGTGCGGGGAGGAATTCTCCGTGCAGGAGCGGGCGTTCGAAGCTCCCTTCACGCCCGAAGCGCCGCCTGTTTGCCTCGAAACGGACGCCGTTCCCATCGCGTGGGGGTATCGGAAGGGGCAGAAGGCGGTCTGCCGCGAAACGCCCCGAAGCCGCACCCCCTTAGGTAGCAGGAAGAAAGTCACCCTCATCCCGTACGGCTGCACCAACTTGCGCATGACGGAGCTCCCCCTCGTCCGCTTGGAACAAGAAAAAAGCGCCGCTTTGGGCGGCGCGGGAAAGCGTTCAGGAATTTAAGTAAGGGGGGGGGGTATGCATTTTCTTGAGATGTTCGGACGGCGAGATGTGGTTATATCGCTTGAACACTTTGGAAAAGTACAGCGGATCGGAAAACCCGACCGCATAGGCGATCTCGCTCACGGAAGTCATGCCCTTCTCCATCAGGACATAGCTCATGGAGATGCGCTTTTGCGAAAGATATTCGCGGAAGGGCAGCCCCATCTCCTCGCGGAAGGTGTGCGAAAGATAGTTTTCGTGGATGTGGATGGCGTCGGCGATCTCCTTGATGGAGAGCTCGGGGTCGGAATAGCGGCGGTTGATATATTCGAGCGCCTGCTCCACATATTCCTTCCGCCTGACGCCCGTCTTCTGAGGTTCTTTGTCGCGGTGGGCGGCAAGATACAGCAGCTGATAGATCTTTAAGAAGTTGGAAAGGAAGACGCTGTCGATGATCTCTCTGAGCGGCCCGTGCACGGCGAAGTTGGCAAAGAACGTCTTTTGCAGTTCCCGCCGCAGCTCCTTCGGCACCGTAACGACGCCGCTTTCCGTGCCGAAGCCCATCTCCGCGAAGTACGTCTTGCACTTCTTCCCGTTCACCGAGACCCAGTAAAAGCTGGCGGGGCGGTTGGGGTTGGTCTGATAGGCGCTGTCGGCGTCCGGGCGGAGCAAAAAGCAGTCTCCCCGTTTGAGGCGGACGGATTTCTCCCCCGAGAAGAAGGTGAGGCTCCCGCCGATGACGAAGTGCAGGCGGAAGGCGGGGTAGCTCCCCGCCGAAACGCGCGGCTTATCGGGGAGGGTGTTCTCGAACCCGTAGTGTTCGACGTTGATATCGGTGTTTTCCGAGGCGGCGCCCGTGATCGTCAGCGTGTGCGTCTCCCGTTCGAACTGAGATAACTCCATATAAGTACCATCCGCAAGATCGGTCGTGTGACTATTATAGGGAAAAACAAAACATTTGTCAAGGGCGGCGGCGCGTTCCGCCGTCGGACAGAAGGAAAAACGGTCGAAAGGCGGCTCCCCGACAACGGCAGCGGGGCGCTTGCCAAGACAAATATAAGAAATTATTGATAGGAGGAAACTTTATGAACACAGTGAGCAAGAAGAAGACCTTGCTTTCCTGTCTGCTTGCGGCTTGCATGGGTTTAAGCGCCTTTGCGGGCGGACTTCTGCTCAAGGCGGACGCGGCGGAATTGCAGGTGCAGTCGGCTGCGCTGTTCACGGCGTCTGAGGGCGTCAACGTGCGGCCCGCCTCGCAGTATCAAAAAGCGGACGGAACCTCGGTCGGCAGTACGGGGCTTCGCTTTCAGTCGACGAACGACGAGGCGTTCACCATCCAACTTAACGGCGTGTTCCACCGCTCGTTCGGTCTGGACTGGTCTGCTCCTGCCGACGGGTGGATCGATGGCGGCGCGGAAGTTGTGTTCGAGATCGCCGAGTTCGGCAACCCCGACAACAAGTTCGAGATCCATTATAAAGGTTTATGGCAGAGCAGCGCATGGGTCGAATATGACTATACGGACAGCAACGGCGATACGCAGACGCTCTATCGCACCTATGGTTTAGGTTATCAGGGTACATCACGAATGGTGTATTCCAAAGACATCATCGATGGCTCGGTCAACAGCCCGGATGGTTCCGACATCTTATTTTCCCCTATGCTGACTGCGAATGAGAGTGTAACCGATAGGAGATTTTCGCGTACCGAAGTCCGGGTGCAGAACTCGTTAACGGATGCTACCGCCGGTTCGACGGCAACCGATGGCGCGGTCGTCAATGTGGTTGGATGGTCGAACGGCGGCGGTACTGTTCCGATCGCCTCGTTCCGCGACGATCCCGAGTCGTTTAGCCCGACCGATGCGGAAATGGAAGTTTATGCCGTGCAGCAATGGTGGGATCCCAGCGGCGATGCAAACTACAATATCGGTTACAACCTTCCCCGTATCAACTTCGACAACGGCTATACCGTCAAGATCCATGTCTCCAAAGGCCTGGAGTTTATGGTGTTTTCCATTGGGGAGATCATGGATAATGACTACAACAACTATTGGACTAACGAGCCGTTCAACACCTGGCCTGCCATGCAGGTTGATACAACGGGGGAACAGGCGCAATGTGCGGATGAGGCGAATGCGGCAACTTATTGGAGTACCGTTAGTTTCTATCAGAAATGGCAGGCGGTGCCCTTCATTGAGGTCGAAGACCATGACGAATATGTCGCGGCGGGTCAGGTCATCACGCCTCCTGAGGCAACCTACGCCACCAATGGAAACCCTACGGCGACAAACCCCGTCACGGATATTCAATACCGCGTGAACGGCGGCGCGTGGTCGGCTGTTCCCGCGGACGGCATCCCCGCCTGCGCGACGGGCGATGACGTGGAAGTGCTCTATACCGCCAATGTGAATGGCAAGACCATTACCGAGACCATCACGCTGCGCGTCCGCAGCAAGGCTTCCGATCTTGTTACGGTAACAAACGGCGCAACGGTAACTGCGGCAAAGAGCTATACGACCTCGGCGGGCGACTATACGACGCCTGCGGGGTTATACATCTCCGCGCCTTCGGACAAGTCGCTTTCCTACGGCGTGGAACTCAACGGCATTTTCACGGGCTCCACGGGCATCAAGGCATACTTCCCAGGCGAAGGCTTCTGGGAAGCTACGCGAGAGACGGTCATAACGGTCGCCTCTGCTGTGGACCCCGAAGAAAAGTTCCAGGTTCATATCGGCGGTCGATATCAGAGCTATGGCTATGTGACGTACGACTGGAACGGTGAGACGCTTTACCGCACGGTCAACTCCTATGAGGGGAATGATACCTATTATTATCAGGAAAGCAACGTGAAGGATATCGGTGCTGCGCAGTATCTGCCTGTGCAAGGGCATTTGAGCGATACCGATCTGGGGCGCAGGGAGCCTTATATCGGGTTTGAGATGCAGACGGACGGCACGTTCAACGTCGTGCTCATCAGTTCCCATAATGCAGGAGTACGCAAGACGATCGCCTCGTTCTGCGAACAGAGGACGACGTTCGAGCCGACGACGGAAGCGAGCGGCACCGCGCCCAACCTTCCCAAGCTCGATTTGAGCAAAGGTTATACGATCTCGATCGAGAACAGCGACAACGACGATGCCAAGAGCTTCGACCTTCTCATCGAGTCCATCGCGACGAGCGAAACGGGCGACCCGTATGCGGGCGGCACGGTCTATGCGCTGAACGGCGCAGGGGTGGAACAAGAGCCGGAATTCTACAAGCAATGGCTCACGTTCCCTTCCATCACGATCGGGCAGTACGATAAGATCGTCGCGGCGGGGGATCTCACCGCGCCTAAGGCGACCTATACCACCAACGGAGACCCTTCGGCGAAAAACTCCGTCGAGAAGATCGAGTACCGCATAGACGGCGGCAGCGGCTGGACGAGCGCCGCAGCTGGTTTGATCCCGGGTCTCAAATCGGGCAATGAAGTGGAAGTGCGCTACAGCGTTTCCTGGAACGGCTTAACGATCTCCGAGAGCATCACCTTCTCCGTCCGCAACCTGGAGGCGTTTGCGGCACAAGAAGTCGTGAACGTGAAGGAGCCCACCGTCAAGGTGACGGCAAACGGGCAGGGCGCTTCGGGTGAAAAGCAGTCCGAAAACGGTCTGCTGCTGGAGCCGACCATCGAACAAAGTTACTCCTTCGACTTCGTCGGCCGCTTTACGGGCAATACCGAGTTCCGCTGGGGCACGGCGGCAGAGGAAGGCTGGTCTGTCAACGGCAGGGTGGAATTCACCGTTGCCGAGGCGGGCAACCCCGAGAACTACTTCAAAGTCGTATGGCTTTCGCCTGATCAGACCAGAGCATATGTCGAATATGTCTATAACGGCACGACGCTCTACTGCGCACAGGGCAGAAACAACAGCGGTACTTATTACTATGTCCTCGGTACGGGCGAGGATCACAATAAGGACGATATCGCCGACAACTGGGATATTCAGTATCAGCCCTGGATCGGCGACGCAAGTTCTTCGGGCGTTCTTGGCCTCGAGTGGAACGGCGACGTCCTGAACGTCATGGCGACCAACGAGAGCGGCAATAAGCAGATCCTCGCCTCCTTCGTAAACGACCTCGATGGCTTTACACCTGCCACGGAGGGTACGGGCAGTAAATCCAACCTTCCCAAGATCTCGTTTGCAAACGGCTACACCGTCTCCGTCAAGGTGACGGGCGCCATCGACTTCCTGCTCTATGACGTGACGACGGAAGAGGGCGAGATCTCCTTCGATACGGAGACCGTCGCCTATGAGCCGCTCTGGTATACGCGCGGCACGGCGATGCCCGTCTTCGACGACATCCCCGTTCTTCCCGGCGTGCAGGTGGGCAGCGATACGCAGTTCACCGTTCCCGAACTTACTTACACGGCGAGCAAGGACGCCAAGCTTACCGTCGCATGGGTCAAGCCCGATAATTCGGAGTCGGCGACCCAACCGGGCGGCACACTTTCGATGACGGATAAGGGCGATCATATCCTGCGCTATACCGTCACGGCGGACGGCGTTCCTTATGTCAAAGAACTGACCGTTCACGTCTGCGATTATGCGACGTTCGTCTCGGGCAAGCCCGCGACCTGTATCTCGGAAGGCGAAGGGCTGTTCACCTGCGTGCACGGAAACGCTCTTGAAAGGGTCGTTCCTGCCGATGAAAACGCACACAGCGTCTCCTATAACGAGCAGATCAACCCGACGTGTACGACGGAAGGCGTCAGGGCATGCTGGGAGTGCCTGTATTGCCACAAGTACTTTGCAGATGCGGACTGTGCGGAAGAGCTGACCGATCTCTCTTTGCCGATCGATCCCGACGCACATACCTATTGGGCAAAATGGACCTGGGACGGCGAGACGCCTTCGGTCGAGTTCTACTGCAAGGACTGCGACGCCGAAGCGGAGTGTACGGAAGAGATCAAGGTCGTCGAGTCGGAAGAAGAGAGCGTGGACGCCACCTGTCAGACAGAGGGCAAGAAGGTGCTCGAGGCTTCCGTCGTCTTCGGCGGATACCGCTACATCGATCTGCATGAGGCGGTCATCCCCGTTGCTCCTCATGCGCTGACTGCGGTCGCGGAAAAGCCGTCGACCTGCATGCAAGAGGGTACCAAAGCTTATTATATCTGCTCGGTCTGCGGCAAGCTCTTCCTTGACGCAGAGGGCAAGACGGAGACGAGCAAAGAGGAGATCGTCATCCCCACGGGAGGACATCAGCTCAAAGAGGTCCCCGCGAAGGAGTCCACCTGCGCGGAAGCGGGCAATAAGGCTTATTGGGAATGCTCGATCTGCGGCAAGCTCTTCCTTGACGCGGAGGGCAAGACCGAGACGAGCAAAGAGGAAGTCGCTCTTCCCACGTCGGGGCAGCACAACATGGTGCAGGTCCCCGCGAAGGCGCCTACCTGCACGGAGGACGGCAACAGCGCTTACTACAAGTGCTCGGAATGCGGCAGATGCACTTCCGACGACAAGGGCGAAATGGAGATCGACGAATCGAGCATGAAGCTGCCCGCAGCGGGTCACAAGTTCGAGGGCGGCGTCTGCACCGTCTGCGGCGCGGAGGATCCCGGCGATGGCGCATCCGACGGGTTGACGGGCGGACAGATCGCGGCGATCGTCGTCGCAGCCGTCGTCGTTGCGGCGGGCGTTGTCGTTGCCGTGGTGCTCGTCGTCCGCAAAAAGAAACTCGGCGGACAGAAATAAGGAGGGAAAACTATGAGAAATAAGATGTTGAAAATAGGCGCGATGATGCTTGCGGCAGGGCTCTCTTGTTCGTTCCTGCTTGCGGGATGCGCCGAAGTCGGAGGAAATAACGGCATGAAGAACGAGCTTCAGCCCGGATCGGGGAGCGAAAACCCGAACGTGTCGGTCTCGGGCAGTCCACAGACGGAAGGGGATGATACGGTCTCGACCCCTACCCCTCCCGAATGGTATATCCGCACCGACGCGCAGATGTACTACGGCGGGTCGTATAACGCCGACGAGAGCTGGCTCACGACCGGCCGTGAGGACAGTCAGCAGACCGTTTATATCACGGCGTCGGGCGGCAGCGACGCATGGGTAGGCGTCTACAAGGCGGAAGATACGAGCTTTCAAAAGGCGGAAAAGACGTATAAGCTTGCGGACACAAATGGCTTCCGTTACGCGCTCCCCGCCAACAGCCTCTCCGCAGGCGACTATGTCGCCGCACTCTTTCAGACCGAGGACGCCGCGACTCCGCGTGCAACGGCTGCCTTCACCGTGACGGGAGGCGCCGTCCTCACCAACAAGAAGCAGTATTTCCAGAACGAGCAGATCGTGTTCTCCTTCTATGCCGATACGACGAACACGTCGCAAAACGGCGGGAGCTACCGCTGGCTGGGACTCTACAAAAAGCAGGACGGCGGCTCTTACGGCGGCGACTATCTCAAATGGGTCACGCTGTGCGGCAACCAGCTCATCTCCGGTCAGGGCTACATTTTGCAGGAGAACAAAGTCGGTTCGGTGGGCTGGAGCTCCGTCTATCCCGCCCGCGCCGCCAATGCGGAAGCCGTCTGGGAGCCGGGCTCCTATGAGCTCGTGCTCTTTGGCGACGGCGGGTACTCGAACGTGCTTGCCAAGACGGAGTTCACCGTCACCGCAGGCAGAACGGGCAAGGCGTATGCGCCCGAATCGGTCTATATGAACGCGTACGGCGCGGAAAAGGGCGTGTTGAGCGGGGAAGTGCTCTGCTCCTTCGCCCCCGATCGCTTCAACGCCTCGGAAGTCGTCGCCTATTGGGCGGATGAGGACGGCGTGCTCGAGGGCTATCTTCCCTTCGGCGCACAGCGCGTCACGGGCAACCCGCAGCGTTATTACGCCTTCGAGAACGTCATGATCCCCGAGGGCGCGACCAACCTGCGCTTCTACGGCAAGAATGCGGACGGGCTCGGCGACAGCTATTTCCGCGTCGACCTTCCCGAAAACGCAAAGGCGTTCGGGTCGGATGAGGCCGTTCTTTCCGAGTTCGCTTATCTGAGCGACATCCACGTCGGCTACACCGATTATCGGCTCGAAAACGGCGAGACGGTCGGCACGGAAGTCGTCCGCAACAGCAATAACTACGCCGCGGCGCTCAACGACATCAAGACGGTCTTGGGCGCAAACAGCGACGTGTTCATCGTCGGCGACGTGACGGAGAGCGGCAGAGAAGAGGAATGGACGCTGGTCGATAAGATCACGGCAGAACAAGGATTTGCGGACAGCGTCTACTATATGCTCGGCAACCACGACTACTACGCCGTGTATGACCGCGGCGATTGGCAGAAGGGTACCGATTTCGCAACGGCGGTATCGCCCTTCACCGGATGGGTGACGGATAAGGCGGCGGCTTCGGGCGGTGCAATGACGGTCGGCGGAGACGGGCTTTGGTACGACGTCAAAGTGAACGGCGTGCATCATATCTCCCTCAACACCGAGGGCGCCGACGGCGACTGGGTGTGCGCGCATCTCTCTGCGGCGCAGCTCGCATGGCTCGAGGAGCGCTTGGAAGCGGTCAACGGGGAACCCGTGTTCGTCTATCTGCATCAGCCGCTCACCGATACCACGTCGGGTACCCTTCCGGGCGAGGGCTGGGATCATGTCAAGATCATGGAAGAAAACGGTTGGCTCGTGCGCAGCGCCGACAGGCTCAAGAGGATCCTCGGCAAGTATCCGAACGCATTCTTCGTGAGCGGGCACAACCACAGGGAGCTCGATTCCTACCGCGCCGTCTTCCCCGCGTCCACCGCGCAGAAGAACAACTTCATCCAGACGGGCGGCACGGCGTATATCGACAAGGAGATCACTCCCGGCGTCACTCTGCGCCATGAGGGCTGGTATGTCCGCGTATATGCAGATAAGGTCGTGTTCCTCGGCAGGGAATTCACGACGGGTATGTGGCTCTCGGGCGCATGCTATGTCTACGACCTGAAATAACGCAGCAAATACCGAAAAATCGCGCCGCATGAGGTTTCATGCGGCGTGACTTGGGGTAAAAGTATCTTAAGAGGCAGATCTATGCAATTGCAAGGGAAGAAGGTCGTCTTTTTGGGCGACAGTATTACGGAAGGCGCGGGCGCTTCCTCGCCCGAAACCTGCTTTGTCAGCGTTTTCGGGGCGAACGAGGGCGCGGACGCGCGCAATTTCGGCATCGGCGCGACGCGTATCGCACCGCAGCGAAAGCGGGTCGGGGAAAACGACGATCATGATTTCCTCTCGCGCGTCGATTCGCTCGATCGGGACGCGGACATCGTCGTGGTCTTCGGCGGGACCAACGATTACGGGCACGGGGACGCTCCCTTCGGCGGGAGGGAAGACGAGAGGGCGGAAACCTTCTGCGGCGCCTGCAACGTCCTGTTTCAAAGGCTGAACGAAAGATTCCCCACGGCGGTGAAAGTCGCGCTCACGCCCCTTTGCAGGGACGGGGAAGATACGCCGCCCGAAGGGAAGCATCCGCTTGCGGACTATGCGGCTGCCGTAAAAGACTGCGCCCTGCGGCAGGGGTGGAAGGTGCTCGATCTTTATGCAATGTGCCGCCGGGACCCGACCGTCATGGGCGTTGCAGAAAATCTCGGCGACGGGCTCCATCCGAACGACAGGGGGCATGCGCTTCTCGCTCAAGCGGTCGCAGACTATCTCAAGCGCCTCTGACGGCGCGGCTCTTTTGAAAAATAAACAAACTTTGAGGTGAACAATATGGAAAAAACAGGGAATACGCTTCCCGCATGGCTTTCGGACGCGGTATTTTATGAAATTTACCCGCAGTCCTTTCAGGATTCGAACGGCGACGGCATCGGCGACATCCCGGGGATGATCTCCCGCCTTGATTACGTCAAGGAGCTCGGCTGCAACGCGATCTGGGTGAATCCGTGGTACGATTCGCCATTCGGCGATGCGGGCTACGACGTGCGCGATTACAAGAAGATCGCTCCCCGCTACGGCACGAACGAGGACGCAAAGCGCTTCTTCGAAGAGGCGCATCAGCGCGGCATGCACGTCCTCATCGACCTTGTGCCGGGGCATACCGCCATCGACCATCCGTGGTTCCAAGAGTCCATGAAGGCGGAAAAGAACGAGTATTCCGACCGCTATGTCTGGACGGACAGCATCTGGGAGGGCGGCGGCGAGGCGGCGACCCTGCGCGGGATCTCCGACCGCAACGGCAGCGCGGTCGTCAACTTCTTCTCGCATCAGCCCGCGCTCAACTACGGCTATGCGCACCCCGACCGCCCGTGGAAGCAGCCCGTCGATTCGCCCGCCGCGCTTGCAACGCGCGAGGCGATCAAGGACGTCATGCGCTTCTGGCTCGATCTGGGCGCGGACGGTTTCCGCGTCGATATGGCGGCGAGCCTCATCAAAGAGGACGACATCGGGCATCCCGCGAACATCCTCTTATGGCAGGATATCCGCGCCTTCCTCGAAAGGGAATACCCGCACTGCGCCATGGTCTCCGAATGGGGCGTGCCGAAGGAATCTATCGCGGGCGGCTTCCATATGGACTTCCTGCTGCACTTCGGTCCTCCCGCGTATATGTCGCTGTTCCGCAGCGAACGTCCCTTCTTTTCCAGAGAGGGGAAGGGGGACATCACCGCCTTTGTCGAGCCTTACACCGCTTATCTTGCGTCCACCGAAGGGAAGGGGCTCATCTGCATCCCGTCGAGCAATCACGATATGTTCCGCCTCGCTTTCAAAAGGGATGCGCTCGATCTCAAGCTCTGCTTTGTCTTCCTTCTGACCATGCCGGGCGCACCCTTCCTCTATTACGGCGACGAGATCGGGATGCGCTATCTCGAAGGTCTTACCTCGGTGGAGGGCGGCTACGACCGCACGGGTTCGCGCTCTCCCATGCAGTGGGAAAAGAAGACGGGCTTCGGGTTCACCTCTTCCGCGACGTCCTATATCCCCTTCGACATGAGCGCGGACGCGCCGACCGTCGAAGAGCAGACAAAGGACAGTCATTCGCTCCTCAACACGGTGAAGGATCTGCTTGCCCTGCGCCACGCGCACAAGGCGCTTCGATCGTTCGGCGAGTTCACGCCGCTGTATGCCGAAAAGGAAAAATATCCCTTTATCTATGAACGGAAGGCGGACGGCGAGCGCATCGTTGTCGCGCTCAACCCTGCCGACAGGGCGGAGCCGCTGCCCTTCCCGTTGGAAGGCGAAGTGCTCTACAGCGTCGGTAAAGCGCCCGAGGGCGGCATGATGGCGCCGTTGAGCGCGGTCGTGCTCCTTGCAAAATAAACAAGATCGGCCGCCTTGCGCAAACGGGCAGGGCGGCCATACATTTATCGTTCGGAGGCATATTATGTTTTTTCAGGATGGCGATGTCATCGTCTTTGCGGGCGATTCCATCACGGATGCGGACAAGAACACCACATGGGACGGCATCGGGAATGGGTATGTGCGGCTGGTGCGGGATGCGCTTGCGGCGTTTTACCCCGAGATCGGCTGCCGCGTTCTGAATGCGGGCGTGAGCGGAGACAATTCTCGCGATCTTCTGGCGCGGTGGGAAAAGGACGTGGACGAAAAGCAGCCCTCCGTCGTCTTTTGCCTCGTCGGCGCCAACGACGTCTGGCGGCATTTCGACCGCCTGGATCCCGAAAAGCCGCTCGTGACCGAAGAGGAATACGAGCGCAATCTGACTCAGATCTGCAAAAAGGCGGAGCGGTACGAGCGCTTTGTTTTCATCTCGCCCTATTTCATGGAACGGAACCGTTCGGATGAAATGCGCCTTCTGACGGAGCGCTATGCCGCGATCATGCACAAGGTGGCACAGAAATTCGGTTTACCCGTGCTCGATGCGCAGAAGGAGTTCGACGCCTACATGGAGCACCGCTCGGGCATGAGCATTTCGTGGGACAGGGTGCATCCCGGGGCGATCGGCTCCATGCTGCTCGCGCGGATGATCCTGAACGCGTGCACGCGGGAGGGCGGGCTGCGATAGGGCGGATCGGGCTTTCTCGGAGTATTCCCCCGAGCGACTGCCCGGGTTCCGCAAGGAGAAGGGCATGACGCGGCGGGCGCTCGCGCCTCCACCCTCAGATCCCTCTCAAAAACGGTACAACGGAAAAGGGAGCTGACGAAAGTCAACTCCCTTTTCCATGGCGCGGTGAGAGGGATTCAGCCGACACCCCTAAAGGGGACCCCTCGGCTGAGCGTCGTCGCTTCGCGCCTACTTCGGGCTGCACCCTCGTGCGTCACGGCTGCGGGATGCTTCCGCAAGCGGGCGTCCCTTGCTCGTGGCGGGCGCGTGAACCGACAGCCGAGAAAGCTTTGCCGCATTCCCAAACGTTTCGGCGGCTGTGGTTCAAACCCTCACAATAACAAAGACCCCGAGACGGCATAAATGCCATCTCGGGGTCTTGGCGCGGTGAGAGGGATTTGAACCCTCGCACGCTGTAACACGTCTACGCCCTTAGCAGGGGCGCCCCTTGAGCCTCTTGGGTATCACCGCATGTCAAGTTTGTAAAAAATATTCATTTCCGCACCGCGGAGGCTTTCTCCTGTTCACCCCGCAGGCACTGTAACAATATAGCATACTTCGCCCCGAAAGTCAAAGTTTTTTCCGAAGAAAGTAAAAAAATCCGAAAAAATTTCTTTCTCCTCTTGCGGCGGGCGGGAAAGTATGCTAAAATAGACGGGATAAGTGAAAGCAAGGTCAAAATAAGGAGAAACTGCTATGAACATCTGGCACGATATCGATCCCTCACGCATCACGCCGAGCAATTTCGAAGCGCTCGTCGAGATCCCCAAGGGTTGCAAGGCGAAGTACGAGCTCGATAAAGAGACGGGCATTTTGAAGCTCGACCGCGTGCTCTACACGTCCACCGTCTATCCCGCCAACTACGGGTTCATCCCGCGCACTCTGGCGGACGACGGCGACCCTTTGGATGTCCTCATCCTCTGCAACGAGTCCATCTATCCCATGACCCTCATGAACTGCTATCCCATCGGGGTCATCAAGATGATCGACAGCGGCGCTTTAGACGAGAAGATCATCGCCATCCCGTTCAAGGATCCCACCTACAACACCTATTACGACATCCACGAGCTGCCTCAGCACATCTTCGAGGAAATGATGCACTTCTTCGAAGTGTATAAGTCGCTCGAACACAAGAAGACGACCGTGCGCGAGATCGCGCACCGCGACGACGCCGTGGAGATCATCAAAAAGTGCATCAAGGCGTACAACGCGAAGTACGCAAAGTGAGGGGAGCCATGAAGATCGTATTTTTCGGCGACTCCATCACCGAGTCCGGCCGCAACCTGCTCGATCCCAACGATCTCGGCGTGGGCTACGTCAAGATCGCGGCGGGCAAGCTCCGCCTGCTTTACCCCGACGAAAAGATCGAGATCGTCAATCGCGGCGTGGGGGGCAACCGCACCGCAGACCTTTTGGCGCGCGTCAAAGAGGACGTCATCGACGAACACCCCGATTTCATCGTGCTGCAGGCGGGCGTCAACGACGTGTGGTGCCGCTTCTCCTTAGGCGAGGTCGTCACCCCCGAACAGTTCGAAGCGAATTACCGCGAACTTGTCAAGGAGCTCAAAGGCACGGGCGCCACGCTCTTCCTCGTGCAGCCCTATGTGCTGCCCATCGGCGACAAGCAGCGCTTCCGCCCCTTCCTCAACAAGTTCCTTGCGATCATCCGCGCCATCGCAGAAGAGCAGGAGCTCACCCTCATCCCCGTGGACGAGATCTTCACGGGCGTGACGCAGGACATCGACCCGAGGCAGTTCTCGACGGACGGCGTGCATCCCACGCATCGCGGCTGCCGTTATATTGCAGACCTCGTCATCAAGGAGCTGAGGAAGTATCTCGGCTGAGGACGGGCTGCACCGCAACAACACGGTGTCACAACAACACGTCGCCGCAACAACACGGCGGGAGGGGAGACCTCCCGCTTTTCTCGGAGCAAATAGGAGCAGATCGATGGAAAAGACCAACGCCATGCGCATTTTAGAACGGGCGGGCGCTCAGTACAAGGTGCATACCTACGAGGGCGGCGCGCTTTCGGGCAAGGAAGTGGCGGCGGCTCTGGGGCAGGATCCCGAACGCGCCTTCAAGACGCTCGTCACCGTGGGCAGCCCGAGAAAATACTATGTGTTCGTCATCCCCGTGGCGGCAGAGCTCGACCTCAAAAAGGCGGCGAAGGCGGCGGGGGAGAAGTCCGTCGAGATGCTGCCGCAGAAGGAGCTCTTCCCGCTCACGGGTTATGTTCACGGCGGCTGTTCGCCTCTCGGCATGAAGAAGCTCTTCCCGACCTTCTTCCACGAGACGGCAAAGGACGGCCCCCTCATGATGAGCGCGGGCAAGGTGGGCGTGCAGCTCGAAACGACGTTCGAGGCGGTGAAAAGCGCCATCCCCGCCGGACTTTGCGACCTCATCCGCAGTTGAATATTCAGCAGTATGCGCCCGCGGGCGGCGTCAGCCGCCCGCGGGCGCTTCTTATTTCTTGCCGCCGCGCGCCGAAAGGCGCGCGGCGGCATTCCCTATATTCCTTTTACGCCGTCTTCATGAGTTTGACGGCAAGCACCGTCATGTCGTCCTCCGCCTTCCCCCGATAGCAGCCGAGCGCCTTTTTGAGCACTTCTTCGGCGAGAGACTGCGGGTTGATGGGACGGAGCGCGCTTAAGTAAGCGTAAAGCTCCGCAGAAGAGCCGAACGCCTGCGTTACGCCGTCGCTCATGAAGAGCATGAAGTCCCCCGCATGCAGTGTCGCGCGGAGCGTCGCGGGGTGCACGGCTTCCAGCATCCCCAAGGGGAGAGATTCGCCTTCGAGCACTCTCAGTTCCTCCTGCGCCAGGATAAAGCCGACGGGCGAGCCGATCTTGACGATATCCGCATCCCCCGTGTCGAGGTCGACGGCGGCAAGGTCCAGACAGGAAAACCGTTCTTCGCCCGAATAGGAGATGAGGCGGTTGACGGTGGAGAGCACCGTCTCGGAGGGCATCTTTGCCTTATAAAAGCTTTCGAGCAGGGTCAGCGTGCGGTCGGAAACGTCGCGCGCCTCGGCACCGCTGCCCATCCCGTCCGAAAGGGCGACGAGGAAGCGCCGCTCGTCGATCTTCAAGACGGAGTAAGTATCGCCGCTCCGCGTCTCGCCCTCCTTCGGCTTCGTCGCAACGCCGAACGCCGCGTCGAATTCGGGCTTTCTTCTTAACACAAAGCAGGCGCTCGTGGGGGAGAGGACGATCTTTTCCGCCAGCGAGAGGGGCACCCCGAGGGCGGCGCTCGCGACCGAGCACAGCCGCTTGGCGCTCACCGTCTGCGGCAGGGTGAGGCTCACGGTGACCGAACCTCCTTCGCCGTACACGAACACTTCCGAGCTTAAAATGCCCGCCTGCGCCAGCGCGCCCGCCAGCGCGTTTTCCCCCTCCGAAAAGACGCACTCCTCGCTCTGTTCGAGGGCGATGTCGCGCAAAATTTCGCTCACGCCGTGCGCCTGCTCTGCGAGGATCCTGCGGCTTTCGCGCGCGCTCTCTTCCTCGCGCACCGTGCCCTGGTATTGGGCGAGCAGGCGGTTGCAGGCGAACAGCAGCCCCGCGGCGTTGCGGCATTTCGCGCCGAGGTCGGCGGGAAGGTCGACGAGGCTCACCTGCCCCTTGACAGCGCCCACCGAGACGAGGCGGTCCATCGAGGCGAACAGCCCTTCCTTTTCGCAGCGCTGCCTTCCTTCGCAGTCCGTGCAGATGGTATATCTCAGCTCCTGAGCAAGGGCGGCGGCGGTATCCCGCTTTCCGTCCTCTTCCGAAAAAGCCGTCTCGATCTCGCGGAAGAGGGAGGAAACTTCATACAGCCGTTCCCCGACGGCGCGGCGGCTGCGGTTGATGGCGATGCGAGGAAGGGTACGTTCGCGGTAAAAGAGCAGCGTATGTTTGGCGCGGCGGTAGAGCTTTTCGGGCAGGGCGATGGTCAAAATGACGGCGACAAGGCAGGCGGCGAGCGTGAAGACGATGCGCGCCGTGCTCTCCGCATACAGCCCCTCGAGCGCCATTGCGGCGGGGAAGCACAGAAGCAGGGAGAGCGCCGAGGCGATGCGCCCGTACGGCGTGAGAAGGAGGGCAATGCACGCGCAGGCGGAATAGGTCGCCATCGGCAGAAGATCGGCGTGCGAAAGGCAGAGCGGGAGCGAGAGCACGACGGAGAGGGGCACCGCGGCGGCGTTTTTCAAAAGATGCACGGCAAGCAGGAGCGCCGTGAGCGAGACGGCGTAAAAGACGGGCTCGCCGAGCGCCGAGCATATCCCCGCGCCTCCAAAGAGCCACAAAAGGGAGACTTCCAGAAGCTGAGCGGCGGTGAGGCGGCAGCGGAAGGCGCGCGTTAAAAGCGCGTCCAGCCCGCCCTCGAATAAAAGGGCAAGCGCCGCCGTCAAAAGGGAAAGCAGCGCCTTCTGCCAGACGGGAGAGAGGGGCAGCGCATACCCCGCATGCGGGAAGAAAAAGGCAAAGGGGAGCTGGGCAAGGACGAGCAGGATATACTTTTCCCACGTCATCTTGCGCTTCAAGCGCCTGAAGAGCCAGAAGCCGCCCGAAAGAAGGACCGCCTGCAAGAGGGCGGAGAGCGCCGCCATCCACGAGAGGGCGGCTGTTGCGGCGAGAAGATGGGAAGCGGCGGCAAGGAGCGGGTCGAATCCGCAGGCGAGCGCGGCATAAAGAAGCGCTGAGGAGAGCGGCTCTCTCCGCGGCAGCGCAAAGTTGAGAAGCACCATGGAGGCGAGCAGCGCGCAGTATTTTCCCGCCGTCCTGAGCGTGAGCGGGGTCGTGAAGACGGTTCCTTTCATAGACCACCTCGGGCGATATTTCCTTCATTATAAGGGCGATGAGGTGGGAAACGTGCGCAAGTTGCGTCTTTGTTTGTCGGAAAAAGCAAAAATCCCCGCAAGGGGTGAGCGAAACAGAACGGCGGGCGCGGCGGCGGGCATATGCCCGCCGCCGCGCCGCATTAAATTTACTCGTCCCGCGTGTAGATGGCATCGACGATGAGCTCCGCAAGCAAGCCGATCTCCTCGCGGCAGTCACCCTCCAACCATTTCATCGAGACGTTATATAGCATCCCTGCATAGAGATAGGGAAGGTAGGGGTTTTCCCCGGGGTGTTCCTCTTCAAAGGTGCGTACAAAATTCTGATTGAGGAAATCGAGATAGAGATCGCTCAGATGCGCCTGTTTTATCAGCTTGAACGGCTCTTTCTGCTTTTGGAACATGGCGAGAACATCGGTCACTACCTGAACGTAGTCCTCTCTGCAGCGGGGATAGATGCGGCGGGCAAAGACGAATTCGCGCGTATTGCGCTCGAAATAATAGACGATGACGTCTTCCTTGCTTCGGAAGTAGCGGTAGAAGGTCGCCCGTCCCACCCCTGCTTTTCGGACGATGTCGGTGACGGCGATCTTTTCGTACTCATATTCGTGCATCAGCTTGAAAAGCGCCGTTACGATGTAGTGCCGCGTGTAGTCTTCGGGTGCAGGCTGTGCGTATTGCATGAGACAAATTCCCCCGTATGTTTCATTTTCGGCGACAGAACGGGTGCTTGTGTCTTATCGCCCGTTCGGACGATTGCTCTTTTCCGCCGTTGATAGTATGATACACCTGTCTTACGGGAAAGTCAACCGAAACGCGTGTCGGCAGTTTCCCGCAGGAATATTTTGCAAAGAGAGGTAATATTGATGCAGGAAAAAGATCATGTGTCCTATGAATACAGGACGGTATCGGTCAAAGCAAAGGACAAGACGAGGGCGATGGACCTATACGAGGCGTTTGGCTGGGAAGTGACGGGAACGTCGCCCGCGCTCGACGGCGTCACGCTCTCCCTGAAGCGCGACAGGCATACCCCCCATAAACAGGAGCTCGTAAAGCTTGAGCGGCAGGCAGAGGATACGTTCGTCTGCATCGGCGGGCTCGAGCGCGCCAAAACATGGGGGGCAAGCGTGTTTTCCTATCTCTTCGGCTGCATTGCGGTGCTCATTTTGGGCGGAGGGATGAGCCTTACCCTGCTCGTTGAAGGCAGCATCCCCGCATTTGTCGGCGGCATCGTGTTGGGAATGATCGGGATCGTGCTCTGCGGCGTCAACTATCCGATCTATAAGAGGCTCGCCTCCAAAAAAACAAAAGCGCTGCTGCCCGTCATCGACGAGACGGAGGAAAAGCTTGCAGACATTCTGGAGCGTGGAAACGATTTACTCTCCGCCGAGCGTATCTGACGAATGTTTTTCTCGGCGCCTTCTTGAGGGTGAGAAAGCGCTTTCTTACTGTGTACAATTCCATATTGTAGGCGCCTCCTCGGGGGTGAGCAGGCGCTTTCTTGCAAAGAGCCCGGTGGGCTCTTTGCCGCCTGCGAACTTGGAAACGGCACATGGAGCGTGCCGTTTCCTGACCGAGCGCGGTCTCTACCGCGCGAGACGCTGTCACGGCGTTCGGCTGAAAGTCGACACCGTGACTGAGGGAGTCGCCTTGATTTTTCAAGTTCGTTTCCGATCAAGGCAGTTCTCTTCTTCCGCCAAAAAACTCCAACCCCTTTTCTTCGTCTCCGGAAAACGCTTCTCCCTTCTCCGAAAAGGGGAGGGAGGACAAAACGCCTAACATCCCCCCGCCGCCGAACGGAAGGGGAGATATAAATAGGGTTGTCCATCGCCCTGATAAGGAAAAAAGGGGGAATATGAAAAATTCTCCCGCTGTTCATACAAGCGGAAGGGGAGGCAAAGCCCCCGCCCCCGAAAACAGCCCCAAACATCTCCCCGCTGCGCACGAAAGGAAGTGGGGATAACAAGTTCGCTCGTCGCCCTGATAAGGAAAAAAGGGGGAACACGAAAAACTCTCCCGCTGTTCAAACAAGCGGAAGGGGGCGTCAAAGAGCCCGCCCCTCGAAAACAACCCTAAACATCCCGTCCCGCCGAACGAAAAGGGGCGGCAAAGCCCCCGCCCTCGAAAACAACAAAAAAACAGCTCCTCCGCGCGGCCGCACGGAGGAGGGATTTATTTGCCAAATTCAGTTGTGACCGGGGCGGGCCGTTTCGGCACTTCTCGGCTTGAACTCAATGTGGAATCAAACTTCCGGTGCGATCAAGTGGGTCGATCGCTTTAAGTTCTGTTCATCCGATCAGCTTTGCGCCCCTTCGGTGAAATTGTACGTTGGTCTGTCCTCCTTATCCGAGATCTTCCTCGCCTCACGGGGAATGAAGTTTGTCATATCAAGCGTACCTCCCGATATGAGATTTTCTCGGAGTAGAATCTCCGCTTTGCGGGTCCAGCCTGCTTTCCCCGCTTGCCTTTGCCACTTGGGTCACATGGTCATTGGAGTAGCCCTCGCTGATTCAATTTCCGCCTCATGAAGTTATCGCGTTAATTGTGCATTGGTCTTTCCTTCCTTGTGAGATCGTCCTAAAGTTGCATCGGTTTACGTGCACATTGGAGTAGTCCCCTTGTGGTTATTTGTGAGAAAGTAACTTTGTTTGTGTGTTTCTTTCTCTTTCTTGGCTACATTATAACACATATCCTGAATTTGTCAAGCGTTTGGGAAAAAATTTTTTTGCGTTTTTCCCGCTTTTTTTCGCGGCGCAGCGAGGCGGTGTTTTCCGCGGCGCCCGTATCGCAAATCGAGGCGGTCTCGGCGCGGCGTCGGCGGGGAGGGATAGCCCCCCGAAAAACTCAGTCCGCGCCCCTCACCGAAACTTCGATATCCGCTCCCATGCCCGAGGGGATGAGCCCGACGTTCGCCTCAAACGCTTTCGGGTCTTTGCGGTAGAGCTCGCGCGCAAACAAAAAGAGGTCGCATCCGCTTGCCTTGCATTTCCCCCAGAGCGAGGCGATATGCGACGCGATGAGTTCTTCCGCGCGGCGTTCGTCCTCGTCCGTCGCGACGTTGGTCTCGGTGCCCGCCATGAAGTCTTCCTCCGTGCGGTCGCTCACGAGCACTTTGAGCTGCACCGAAAGTTTCGCCCGCGGCTCGCTCTCATCGCCGAGCTTTGCGCTGCCGCCTCCCCGCTTGATGCTGAGCGAGACGGGCTCGCCGTCCTCTCCCTTCACGGTGAGGATGCCCGCTTTCACCTTCCCGCGGACGAGGTTGAAGGCGAGCGTCTCCTCGGCGGAGAGCAGCCCCGTCATCTTCCCTTCCCGGAAGAGGGCGGTCTCCTCCGCGCGGAAGAGCACGGGCGCGTCCTTTTCGCTGCCCGACCCTTCCGAACCGCTCGCCCCGCCTTTGCCGCCCGAACCTTCCGCTTCGCTTTTGCCGCCCGAACCTTCCGAACTGCCCGTGCCGCCCGAACTTCCCGTGTCGCCCGAACTGCCCGTGCCGCTCTCGTGGGGCAGGGTGCGGATGAAGGGCATGAAGGAACTTTTGGAAACGCCCAGCGTGCCGACGGCAAATTCGCGCAGCGTGTTCTTGACGGCGGCGCCCGTTTTTTCCGCCGCCCCCGAAAAGAGTTTATGGATGGCGAGGGAAGGGGTGTCGTCGATGGCGCTCGTTTGTTTCAGCATCTCGCCCGCGCTGCCCTCCGCAACGGCAACGGCGCAGTTGTCCGACATATACTCATTGTGTAGGAAGTAGTTGAGAGCGGGCATGGCGCCCTCTTTTGCCGCCTCTTCGCCGAGCAGGACGAGCGAACAGAAGTCGAACTTGGGGATCCAGCCAGAGTCCGCGTACATCATCATGAGGCAGTCGGCGACCGTCTCTCCCTTCCCCGAAAGCTCCACGCTCGCCGTCCCGCCCGCCGTTTCCCCGCCCTTGGGCACGGAGATCTGCGCGGTGAGCTCGTATCCTTCCCCGCTTTTGTCGATGCCCGCCGCCAGGATCACGGCAGTCTTCTGGATATCGACGAGCCCGAAGTCGTTGGAAAAGAAGGCAAAGAGGAGCGCTCCCCCCAAAAAGAGGGCAAATTTGGGCGCGGCGCGCTTCAAGAGGCGTTTCATGTTTCCCTCCTTTTCCGCTTTTCCCGCAGGAGCAGCAGCGCAAGGGGCAGCGCCGCCGAAAAGAGGGGAAAGAGCCACACGAGCGTGCGCGTTAAAAAGCGTTCCGCGGCGGGGAAGGCAAAGCCGAGTGCGGCGGAAGAGGCGATCATCGACCCGTTCAAGAGCAGGGAATACAAAAGGCACTTCTGTTTGCTTTCCCCGAACGCCTCTTTGAGCAGTTCCGCCGCTGAGAGCATGGGCATGAGCGAGGAAAAGATCATCGCAAGCGCGAGGGCATAGATGAAGAGATAGTCCACCCTTCCTAAGATGCCTACGGCGGGGAAGTACTTGGCGGTCTTTGCAAAGGCGAAGAACTGCACGGGGGAGATGTCCTGAAAGATGCCGTAAAAGAGGGCGAGGAACAGGAGCACCGCCCCGCCGCCCGCAAGATGCACGGCGGCTGCCTTCCACGCGAGCCCCTTTTTATATTCGATCTTATCCAGAAGAGGAAGGACGAGCGCCCCGTCGAAGAACCAGGCAAGGGCGTGCTTCGCACCCGCAAAAATGCCTTCCGCGCCCGAGATCCCGGCAGGAAGGAGCGCCGCAAAGTCCGCCTCTCCCGCAGAAAAGAGCACGAGGACGGCGAAGGAGAGAACGGAGAGCGGCCCCAAGAGGTCGAAGACGCGCCCGAAGCTTGCAAGGGGCTTTAAGCAGAAGTAGACGGAGAGCAGGAAGAAGGGTGCGAACAGAAGATCGGAAGGCAGGGTGTCGTAAAAGACGCTCTGCACCATCAGTTTTTGTTCGAAAAGGGGGATATACGCCGCGAGAAGGAAGAAGAGGGAGAGGACGACGCTTCCAAAAGCCGCCACCGACCGCCCGAAGGTGCGCTTTAGCAGGGCGAAGAAGGATAGCGCGCGCTTGGAGAGCAGCACCGCCGCGAACACGGAAAGGCTCTCCAAAACGACGGGAAGCAGCGCCGAGAGCAAAAGGTCGTTCTTTGCGTCTGCCGCAAGCTGCGCGGGCAGCAAAACGAGCTTTGCAAGGGGCGCGACGCACCCGAGGAAAAAGAGGAGCTGGCGTGGCGCGATGGTGCGCGCCGAAGGGAGCGTTTTCATTTCATCCTCCTTTTGTTGGGGCTCAACAGCGTATGCGGCCGCTCTTTGAGGGAGCGCAGCGAAAATTTGACGATACTGTCCTTCATGTCGTGCGGATCGGCGGGGGCGAAGGGCGCCATGAGGGGCACGCCGAAGTTCTCCGTCGCCGTCAGTTCGTATAAAACGGCAGCCGTCGCGAGCAGGATGCCGTAGGTGCCCAAACTCCCCGCCATGAGCAGCAGAAAGAGGCGCATCACGCTCGTCGTTTCGATGAGGTCGGGCACGGCATACAGCCCGATGCCGCTGAGTGCGACGATGATGATCGTCGGCGTCGAAAAGATGCCCGCCCGTACCGCCGTCTCGCCCAGAACGAGCGCGCCCACCACCGAGAGCGCCATCCCCACATATTTGGGCATGCGGATGCTCGCCTCGTTCAGGATCTCTAAAATGAGGAGGACGAGGAGCATTTCGAGGGAGGGCGAAAGGGGGATGTCGCGGATGCTCCCCGCGATGGTGAGGAGCAGCTTGAGGGGAAAGAGCTGCAGTTTGAACAGCTGCGCCGCCACATAGAAGGCGGGCAGATACATTGCCGCGAGCATCCCGAAAAGGCGCACAAGGCGGGTGAGCGTCGCTCTCAGCGGGGGAACGAAGTAATCTTCCGCCGATTGCAGGTCTTCCGTCAGGAGATAGGGGAGCGTGAGGGCGATGGGGGAGCCGTCCACAAGGATGCCCACCCGCCCTT
Organism: uncultured Clostridia bacterium; assembly: GCA_944376295.1. Lineage (GTDB taxonomy): Bacteria > Bacillota > Clostridia > Christensenellales > Borkfalkiaceae > Gallimonas. The sequence continues at coordinate 22,088 of CALWCE010000001.1, read as the reverse complement.
CGAGCAGCTTTGCACAGAAGATATCGGGTTTTTCCGTCGTCCCCGCCTGTTTGATGAGCGCGTGCGGCCGCGACGAGAGGAAGTCCGCAAGATAGGAAGAATCGGGCACGCCGTCGATATCGACGGCTTTGAGCCGCTGTTCAACGCCTTTGACGACCGCTTCCTCCGCCGTCCCTTCCAGATAGCAGAGGGCGACGAAGGTCTGTGACCGCCTGCCGATCTTCAAAAATACGATCCTGAGCTCCCCCGTTTTCAATCTCCGCCTGATGAGCGAGGTATTCACTTTGACGTCCTCGATGAATCCCTCGCGCGGGCCCTTGACGGCGACGTTCGTGGGCGGCTCCGTGACGGCGCGCAGGAACACCTTCTTGGTGCCGACGACGAGCGCTTCGTCCATCCCGTCCCACAACAAAACGGGGTTCCCCGCAAGCACCTCGCCCGCAAGCTCGTCAAGCTCGGAAAAGGCGCGCAGTTCGGGGGAAGCGAGCTTTTCTCCCACCTCTTCCGCCCTTCTTCCGCCGCGGTAGTGCATGAGCGGCCGCACTACGAGCGTGCCCAGAAGCTCCTTATCGGTGACGGGGTCGCAAAAGAGGATGCGGAACGCGATCCCGCCCTCCGCCGCGAAGTCGAAGGAAAGGATGTCCTCGGCGGGCAGGATCTCTTTGAGCGCCGCAAAGTCTTCTTCCATTTTGCCCGAAAGTTTCATGCAGCAAGTATGCGGAAGGCTTGGGAAAATATGTAAGGGAAGCTCCCGCGCCCGCAAGTTTTCTTCATTTGCTTGCCTTCTCACGGAAGATATGGTATAATCAAAGTAACATATTGTCGAAATATAGCGTTTTACGCGTAAGAAACCATCTTCGGAGGGATACGCATGAGGACGGAGCGGCATAGGCTCACCATTTTCATCCTGCTTTTTGCGGCGTTTTTTGCGGCGCTCGTTTTGTTTTTTGCGCCTGTGCGGCCTGCCGAGGCGGCGACGGACCCGGACGAAACGCTTGGATCGGGCGGCGAAACGGGCGGAAGTTCGGGCGAAACGGGCGGCGAAGAGCCTGCCCCCGCGCAGAACGTCGCGACCGTCACTTCGGGCGGCAGCACGACGGGATATGCCGACTTTTCCTCAGCGCTTGCCGCATGGACGGAGGGCGCGACGCTCACGCTGCTTAAAGACGTCACTGCTTCGACGGTGACTGTCTCCGTCTCCTGCACCCTCGATCTCAACGGCTTTACGCTGGACGGGCGTTCGGGAAGGACGCTGCGCGTGACGGGCGGACCGCTCGTCGTGACGGACGGGAGCGCATCGGGCGGCGGCGAACTGACGGGCGGCGGCGTCCGCGTGGAGCGGGGCGGTTCGCTCAGGCTCGAAAACGGCTATATCACGCACAATACGTCCGAGGACGGCGCAGGCGTTCTGGTCAGCGACGGCGGCAGCCTGGTCATGACGGGCGGCGGCATCATCGATAATCTTTCCGGCGGCAACGGCGGCGGCGTGTGCCTCTATCCCGGCTCGTCCTTCCGCATGACGGGCGGCAGGATCGCGGACAACGCCTGCTCGGGCAACGGCGGCGGCGTGTATGCGGGAGGAGAAGTCACTCTTTCGGGGGGTGCGTCCGTTTCGGGGAACGAGGGGGCGGACGGGACGGAAAACCTCTATCTCGCTCCCGGGGCGAGCATCCGTGCGGACGGGCTCACGGGCCGCGTCGGCGTTTCCATGTCGCAGAGCGGACCTTTTGCAACGGGGTCGGCTTCCGGCTTTTTCTCCGATTCCTCCGCGTTCGAAGTCGTGGTCTCGGGGAGCGAGTATTCTTTGAGCCTTACCCCGCTCGCCTCGGTGAAGGCGGTCTACTCTGCCGTCGGGAACATCTATCCGACGACGGAGCTCGAAGCGCTGCGGGAAGGGCTCGCCGTGACGGGCGTCAACCAAAACGGCACGGAATATCCCGCATCCCGGATATCCTTCGAACTTTCGCTGCCCGAAGGGGAGGAACGCCTTGCGGTAGGACGGGCGGAAGTGCTCGTGCTGGCGAAGGGGGAGGGGGGCGAAACGGCGTCCGCTTCCTTCTATGTCGACGTGATCGCGCCTTCCCTGACTTCCGTGGAGGCGGTGTTCGAACAGACGGCGACCGTCTATTTTGACTCTTCTCTCGACGTGCTCGTTCCCGATCTGACGGTGACGGGGCTGTTCAACGACGGCGTTTCCCGCCCTCTCGGCAGGACTGCCGCCGAGACGCAGACGCTTTCGGGCGAAGATTACATCACGGCTTTTTATACGCTCTCGGGCGATCTTGCCTCGCATGTGGACGGCGCTGTCACCGTTTCCGTACAGGCGGGCGGCAGCTCGGCAAACATCGTTGTCAATATCTCCCGACATGTCGTCGATACTGCGGATATCCCCGTAACGGATGCGGTGGCAGTGGAGCGCGCGGGGGCATGGGGGGTCTCTCCGGAGGCATTCACGCCCTCCCTCCCTGCGGGCGTTCTTTCCGAAGCGGCGCTTTCGGACGGCGGGACGGTTGGAAATCTCTCCGCAGGTATCTACACGGTGCAGATCACGTTCTATGTGACGGACGAGAAAAATTACGAACTTATCGGCGGGCCGCGTACGGCGACGCTGACCGTCTACTATGCTTCGCTCACGGCGACGAACGAGGACGGCACGATCTTTTATACCGTGGAGCGCGAGGGGGGCATCCCGCTTTCGTGGGAGCTCGTCATCGAGGACGTGACGGAGGAGACAACGGCGCCCAAGCTGGGAGGCAGCATGGAGTCGCGTCAGATCTTCTCCTTCTCCCTTCGCGACGGCGGCCGCATCGTCACCGAGCTCGATACGCCCCTTACCGTGCGCATCCGCATCGACGGCTTCTTCTCGAACAAGAACGTGACGCTTTTCCGCCTTGCGGAGGACGGCGGGCATATCGCCGTCCAATCGACGCGCGAAGGAGACTATCTCGTCTTCTCGATCACTTCCGTGCAGACGCAGTACGCCGTCGCGTACGACGCGGGCTTCGGGGTGTATCTTGCGCTCACCATCGTCTTCGGCGTCCTGTGCGTCGGCGGCGCGGTGCTCCTCTTCTGGTACTTCAAGCACAAGAAAAAGCTGGATATGACCCTCCCGAAAAACGAACAGTGAGCATTTCAAAGCGCGCCCGCTCTCTTTGCGGCATGGGCGCGCTTCTCTGGCAGGCGGCTTTTGCCGCCTGTTTTTCGTTCTAAATTTTCTCATGCGCTCATACTTTGAGCGTATGGAACTCTACGCCCGTCCCAAACAGGACGCTTTGAAAACGCTCAACAGCACGGAAGGGGGGCTCACGCAGGAGGAGGCGGAGCGCCGTCTTGCTGCATTCGGAAAAAACGAGCTCAAAGAGGGCAAGCGGCGGAGCATCCCCGCCCTCTTCTTTGCCCAGTTCAAAGATCTCATGACGCTCATCCTCGTGGCGGCGGCAGTCCTTTCGGGCGTGCTTGCCTATGTCACGGGAGAAAGGTCCGAACTCACCGATACCGCCATCCTGCTCTTCATCATCGCGCTCAACGCGGCGGTGGGGGTGGTGCAGCAGTACCGCGCCGACAGTGCCATCGAAAAACTCAAAAAACTCTCCACGGCGACGGCAAAAGTTGTGCGCGGGGGGAGGGTGCGCGTCCTGCCCGCCGCCCTTCTCGTTCCCGGGGATATCGTCGAAGTGGAAGAGGGCGACCGCATTCCCGCCGACTGCCGCATCCTCTCCTCGGAAGGGGTGAAGTGCGACGAAGCGCCGCTCACGGGGGAGTCGCGCCCCGTCAGAAAGCGCGACTGCACCGTGAAAAAGCCCGCCCTTGCCGAGCGGGAAAACACCCTCTTTTCGGGTACGTTCTGCCTTTCGGGCAGGGCGCGCTGCGTCGTGACGGAGACGGGCATGCACACGGAGATGGGCGCCATCGCCGACCTTCTTACAAAAGCGCAGCCCGCCCTTTCTCCTTTGGACAAGGTGCTCTCCCGCCTTGCGAAGATCATCTCCTACACCGTGCTCTCCGTCGCGGCGGCGCTCTTTGTGGCGGGCGTTCTGTCGCAGCGGGCGGGCATTTTGCAAAACCTGATGTCCGCGATCGCCGTCGCGGTCGCCGCCATCCCCGAAGGCATGGGCGCGGTCGTCACCGTCATCCTTGCGATGGGCGTGCAGCGCATGAGCGCCTTCCGCGTCACCTGCCGCCGCCTCTCCGCCGTCGAAACGCTGGGCAGCTGCACCTGTATCTGTTCGGACAAGACGGGCACCCTCACTCAAAACCGCATGACGGTGGGCGCCGCCCTTCCCTACGGGAGCGAAAAGCGGCTCCTGCGCTGTATGCGCCTGTGCGGGAGCGTCAAGGGGAGCAGCGGCTCTTATGTAGGCGATCCCACCGAAGTGGCGCTCGCCGAATATGCGGAAGCCCGCGGCGAGCGGGGCGGGCGGCTGCTCGCGGGGGGATGTCCCTTCACCTCCGAAGCGCGCTTCATGCGCGTGCGCGCCGAGGCGGAAGGGGGCGCGGTCTTTCTCGAAAAGGGCGCGCTCGACGTCGTCCTCTCCCACTGCCGCACGGCGGACGGATGGGCTTTGACGCAGGAACTTTGCGCCCGTATCCGCAAGGAAGCCGCCGCTTACGAGGAGAAGGCGATGCGCGTTCTCGCCTTTGCCGAGGGAACGGAGGAGACGAAACTTGACTTTTTGGGGCTTGCCGCGCTCTTCGATCCGCCGCGCGAGGGCGCCAAAGAGGCGGTCGAAGCGTGCAAGCGGGCGGGCGTGCGCACGGTGATGATCACGGGCGACAGTCCCGCAACGGCGCTCGCCGTCGCAAAAGAGCTCTCCATCGCCGCTTCCAAAGAGGAGGTCATGACGGGGGAAGAACTCGACGCGGCGGGGGAAAATGCCCAAGCGATCGGGCGCTGCCGCGTGTTCGCGCGCGTCAGCCCCAAGCACAAGCTCGCCATCGTCAAAGCGCTGCAACAGAGGGGTGAGGTCGTCGCCATGACGGGGGACGGCGTCAACGACGCGCCTTCGGTGAAAGCGGCGGATATCGGCGTTGCGATGGGCTCGGGCACCGACGTCACCAAGAACGCCGCCGACATGGTGCTCGGCGACGACAACTTTTCCGCCATCGTCCGCGCGGTGGAAGAGGGGCGGAGCGTCTTTTTCAACGTGCGCCGCACCATCGATTTCTTCCTCGCCACCAACCTTGCGGAAGTGCTTGCCGTGCTCCTTGCGACGCTCTTTTTGTGGCAGTTCGATTTTCTCACCTCGACGCAGCTTTTGTGGATCAACCTCATCACGGACTCGCTGCCCGTCCTTGCCCTCGGCGTCGAACGCACCGTCGGCGTCATGGAGCGCCCGCCCGTCCGTGCAGACGACATTTTGTCCCGCCGCTCCCTTTGTTCCATCGCCGTTTACGGCGGGGTGCAGACGGCGCTCGTTCTTTTGGTCTTTACGATCGGCATCGTCCTTTGGGGGAACGCCGTCGCCTCTTCCTGCGCCTTTTTAACGCTCTCCCTTTTAGAGCTTTTCCATGCCTTCAACGTGCGCGGAGGAGCCTTCAACCGCGTCCTCATCGCAACGGAACTTGTGGGCGTTTTATCCACCGTCCTTCTCGCCGCGCTCCCGCCTCTTGCCGCTTTGTTCGGGCTCGCCGCGCTCCCGCTCCCCGCATGGGCGCTCGTGGCGTGCGCATCCCTTCTCATTCTGCCCGCGGGATGGCTTTGGCGCAGGCTGCAAAGGCGTCGGACGGCGCGCCGTCCGCTCAGAAAGCGCAGAAGACGCACCCTTCTTCCCGGAAGCGCGCGATGATCTCGGGCAGCGCCTTCGCCGTCTCTCTGTGGCGGGCGGAGTCGTGCAGAAGCAGGATGACGGGGTCTTTGCCCCTGCCCGTGCGCAAGGCTTCCTTGACGAGGCGTTCTGCGCTCGCATGGGGGATCTCTTCATCCCCGCACACGGCGTTCCAGCCGACGATCTCATAGCCCCGCTCGCGGATGAGCTCTTTCTGCCGCTCGTGCCCGCCGCCCGGGAAGCGATAGAGCCGCGGCGTCACGCCCGTCGTATGAAAGATGTATGCGGCGCACTCGTCGATGTCGGCAAGCAGCGCCTCGTCCGAAGAATAGATGCGCCGATAGTCGTGCGAAGCCGAATGCACGCCCAGGGAGTGGCCCTCTTCCGCAATGCGGAGGAGGGTCTCTTGTCTCGTCTTCGCCATATCGCTGACGATGAAGAAGGTCGCCTTGATATGTTCCTCTTTCAGAATGTCCAAAACGCGGCCCGTCACGACGGTCGAAGGCCCGTCATCGAAGGTGAGGTACACCCGCCGCGCGTTCTCTGCCGCCGCAAAGGAGAACGCTGCCGTCGTGCGCTCCAATTGCAGCCCGCAGGCGACGAACATCGCAAGCAGCACCGAAAGCAGGAGCGCCGCGGGGAGAAATCGTTTCTGCATATCAAAAGTGTGCCTTGTTTTCGCCATTTTATTTACTTTTGCCGCGAGATATGCTATAATACGGACATGCAAGGTCTTCAAGACGTTTACGGCACGGAAGAGCTCTCCCGCAAGGGGCGCCTTGTTGCCGATTTCAAAGAACAGTTCGGTGAAACGCCCGCGTACTTCTTTTCCTCCCCGGGAAGGGCGGAGATCGTGGGCAACCATACCGACCACAACGGCGGGAAGGTCTTGGTCTCCGCGATCTCCTGCGACGTCATGGCGGCGGTCTCGCCGCGCAGCGACGGCAACGTCGTCATCGCTTCGGGCGCGTACTATCCCATCCGCCTCTCCGTCCACGAACTCTCCGTGCGCGAGCGCGAAAAGGGCAAGTCTATCGCTCTCGTGAGGGGAGTGCTCGGCTATCTGAAGGGGCTCGGGCTTTCCTTCGGCGGCTTTTCCTGCGTCACGCACAGCACCATCTTCCGCGGGGCGGGCGTCTCCTCCTCGGCGGCGTTCGAAGTGCTCATCGCGGAGATCGTCAACGTGCTCTACCTCGGGGGGAGTCTCCCCGCCATCGAAAAGGCGCGCGCGGGCATGTATGCGGAAAACGACTATTTCGGCAAACCCTGCGGGCTTTTGGATCAGGCGGGCATCGCCTTCGGCGGGCTGAACGCGATCGATTTTTCCCCGCGCGAACCCTTTGTCACGCCCGTTCCCGCGCCCGAAGGCTACCGCCTCATCCTCACCAACACGGGCGGCTCGCACGCCAAGCTCACCGCGCATTATGCGGATATCCGCCGCGAGATGGGCGAAGTCGCCGCCTTCTTCCATAAAAAATACCTCTTCGAACTTTCCGAGCGCGATCTTTTAGAAGCGCTCCCCGCGCTCCGCCAAAAGGTGAGCGACAGGGCGATATTGCGCGCCTTCCACTTCTTCGAAGAGAATAAACGGGTGGAACTCGCCGCCCGCGCGCTGCAGGAAGGGGACACCTCGCTCTTTTTCGAACAGGTGCTTTCAAGCGGCGAGAGCAGCTTGAAGTATCTTCAAAACTGCTATATCCCGGGTGACAGCTATCAGCCCGTCGTCATCGCTTTGAAGCTCAGCGAAAAGCTGTTGAAAAGCGGCGCTTACCGCATGATGGGCGGGGGATTCACGGGCACCGTGCTCGCCTTCTGCCCCGCGGGGGGAGAGGAGCGCTACTGCCGCGAGATGGCGCGTGTTTTCGGGAAGGAGAACGTCTTCCTGACCGATCTCCGTGCCGAGGGCGCCACGCAAATTTCAGGATAAAATCATTGATCGGAGGGATTTATTATGATTCAGACAAAAGTGTTCGGCAAAACGGCGGACGGCAGGGAAGTCCTTGCCTTCACCTTCGAGGACGGCGCGCGCCGCGCCACCATCCTCAACTACGGCGGCATCGTGCAGAGCATCGTCGTGCCCGATAAGGACGGCAAGCCCACCGACGTCATCCTCGGCTACAACGATGTGGCGGGGTATGAAAACAACGGCGGTTACTTAGGCGCGCTCATCGGCCGCTTCGGCAACCGCATCGGCGAGGGCAAGCTCACCGTCGACGGCACGACGTACGAACTTTACTGCAACGACCGCGGCAACCACCTCCACGGCGGCAAAGTCGGCTTCAACAAGAAGATCTGGGCGCATGAAGTGGACGGCGATCAGCTGAAGCTTTTTATCCTCTCCCCCGACGGCGAGGAAAATTACCCCGGCAATCTTTCCGTGACCGTCACCTACACTTTCAAAGACGGCGAGCTCAAGATCGCTTACCATGCCGAAACGGACAAGAAGACGGCGCTCAACCTCACCAACCACGCCTATTTCAATTTAAGCGGCGAAAACGACGGCTCCATCCTCGACAACGAGCTTATGCTCGACTGCGATGAAATTACGCCCACCAACCCCACGATGATCCCAGTGGGCGGCTTCCGCGCCGTCAAGGGCACGCCCTTCGACTTCAACGAAGCGAAGCCCATCGGCAGAGACATCGAGGCGGACGATATCGACTTAAAGCAGGGCAACGGGTACGATCACTGCCACGTCCTCAAAAACAAGTGCGGGGAATATGTCAGATACGCCGTCGCAAAGAGCCCCAAGACGGGCATCACGATGACGTGCTATACCGATATGCCCGCCGTGCAGTTCTATGCGGGCAACGGGCTGCACCAGCAGGGCAAGAGCATCTACTACGGCAAGCGCGCGGGCTTCTGCCTGGAAACGCAGTGCATCCCCAACAACGTCAACGTGCCCGAGTATGCCGCAAAGGGCAGCTCCTTCCTCTCGCCCGGCGAGGTGTATTCCTTCACCGCCGCCTACAAGTTCGAAGCATAAGGGGCGTTTTCCAAATCAACGAAAGGCCGCCCGCCGCGCGAATGCGCGGCGGGCGGCTTCTTTTACGGGCGGCGGCGCTTTGCGCCGCCGCCCCCTCATTATCGGAACAAAATATTGCCTTCCACCTCATACCGCGCGGCGCCGAACGCCCGCTCGAGGACGCAGGCATTCAGGCATTCTTCCCTGCTCCCCGCAAAGCGGATGCCGCCCTCTTCGAGGACGAGCACATGATCGCAAGCCATGATGCCGTCCGAAAGGTCGTGCGAGACAAAGAGCACCGTCTTTTTCTTCTCCTTCAGCTCCTGCAACACAGAAAAGAACACGCTCTTGAAGGGGAGGTCCATGTATGTTGTCGGCTCGTCGAGAAGGACGAGCGGCGTATCCTGCACGAGCAGCATCGCGAGGAACACCTTCTGCTTTTCCCCGCCAGAAAGGGTAGAAACGCGTCGCTTTACAAGCTCCCCGATGCCGAGCTTTTGCATGGCGGCAGCAACCTCTTCGCGTTCTTTGGCGCTCAGCCGCGCCGAGTAGGGGCTCCTTCCGAACCCGACGACTTCCTCTGCGGGAAGGTCGGGCGAAGGCAGCATCTGAGGCAAAATGCTTAAAAGTTTCGCCTTCTCGCGCGCGGGGAGCCCCTTGAGCTCCTTTCCGTCCAATTTCACGCTGCCCTCGAAGGGGAGCGCCCCCGCGATGCAGTGAAGGAGGGTAGATTTTCCCGAACCGTTGCGCCCCAAAAGCGCAATGACGCCCTCGGGAAGGCAAAACCCGATGTCCCGCAGTACCTGTTTTTTGCCGTAAGCGGAGGAGATGTGCGCTTCAAACATGGCGTTTCCTCCTCAACACGAGCGCTAAGAAGAAGGGGACGCCGAGAAGCGCCGTAAATACGCCCACGGGGATCTCGGTCGGGGCGAAGAGGGTGCGGGCGAGAAGGTCAGCAAGCAGCAAAAGCGCCGCGCCCAGCATGGGGGAAAGGCAGAGCTCTCCCCGCATATTGCCCCTCACGAGGGCGCGCGCCGTGTGCGGCACGATGAGCCCGACGAACCCGATGAGCCCCGTAAAGGAGACGGCAGCCGCCGCCGAAGCCGCCGCCGCGATAAGGCTCATGAGCCGCACCCGCTTGATGGGAACGCCCAAAGAGCCCGCGAGCGTATCCCCGAGGCAGAAGAGGGCGAGTTTCCTCGAAAGCAGCTGACTTATCACAAGGCAGGCAAGGATGAGAACGGCGGGGAAGAGAAGGTCTTCCGTCTTCACGCCGTGCAGCCCGCCCACCGAAAAATCGATATAAGAGGAGAGCGCGTCGGGGTCGACGACGGAAAGGAAGGAGATGCCCGCCTGAAAGAGGGCGGAAAGCGCGACGCCCGCAAGCACGATGACGGCGCGGCTCATTCCTGCCGAGCGCGCCACGCCCAAAATGAGAATGGTCGCAAGGAGCGCTCCCAAGAACGCCGCCAAAGGGAGAAAGGCATAGGCGAGGGGAAAACATACTAGCAGCAGCAGGACCGCAAACCCCGCCCCCGCGTTGATGCCTAAGATACTCGGCGAAGCGAGGGGGTTGTCCGTCACCCGTTGCAACAGCGTTCCCGCCTGCGAAAAGGCAACGCCTGCGAGGACTGCTCCCAGAACGCGCGGCAGACGGGAGGAATAGAAGATGGCGGTGTACGTCTCATAGCCTTCTTTTTGCAGCATCCCGCCCCAGAACTCGGCAGAAGAGAGGGGAACGCTCCCCAGCCGCAGCGCCAAAAAAGCGGAGGCAAGCAGCAGCGCCCCCGCTGCGAAAAAGACGATGAAGTTGCGCGTTTTTGCGTTCATCCGATGGTGTGTAACAACCGGGCGAGCGTTTCGTACGCCTCCGCCCACCGCCCGTTGGGTTTGAAGTGGAAGAGCTCCTTTTCAAGAAAGGCGTAATTTCCTTGCCTGACGGCACTAAGCTGCTGCCATGCGCTCTCTTGGAGCATTTCTTTGACGAAACTTTGCGAAGCTTCCTCGTCGCCCATCGCCGTGAAGAAGATATAGTCGGGGTCTTCCTGCAAAATATATTCGATGCTCAGCGTATCCGAAAGGACGGCGCCCGCAAGCAGCGAATCGTCGGCAATGTTGTGCGTTCCGAGTTCTTTCAACATCTCGGCGGCGAAATGATCTTCGGAGGTCTTCGCCTTCACCGAGCGCGCCGAAGACCCCGCGCGGACAAAGAGGATATCGACGCCCTCGAAGCTGTTTTCCGCAAGAATGGTATCGATCGCCTGCTTTTGCGCCGCGCCGTACTGTTCAAACGCCGTCTCATCTCCCGTGATATCGGTGCAGATCTTCAGAACGTCTGAAAAGTCCGAAAAACTCTCGACGACAAACTGCGCCGCGGGGATATCGAGCTCCATGAGCGTCTCCGCCGTCTCCGCCTGCGCCGCGATATCGCCCGAGCAGATGACAAAGTCGGGCTCTTCGACGAGCAGCCGTTCGAGGTCGATCTTTTTCCCCGCGCCGTCGTCGACAAGAGGGGTATCTTCGGGGACGAACCCGCGCTCCACGCTCTCGCCCACGGTCACGGCGACCGTGCCCCCCGCAAGCTGCCAAAGCTCGGCAAACGAGGAAAAGAGCACGGCGACGCGCTCGGGCTTTTCGTTGAGGACGATGGTCTCTCCCGCGCTGTCTTGAAAAGAGGCATAAGCGGCGGGCGGATCGGGTGGTACGAGAATGGGCTCATCCCAATTTTTTGTGCAGCCCGAAAGAAGGGCGGGGAACATCATCGCCGCCGTCCCCAATGCAAGGGCAATGCGCCGCTTACAGAGCAAGGATCTCCTCCTTTTTGGCAAGCAGCTCGTCCGAAAGCAGCATTCTCTCCGTCTCCTCGAATCCGATGCGGGCAATGACGTCCGCAAAGCGTTCGCCCTTATTCCCGTATTCCTTGAAGAAGAGGATGGCTTTTTCCACCGTCTTTACAACTTCCTCTTCCGAATGCAGGAGCACGCTCAAAGCTCTCCCCTGCGCCACGCGCTTGCCCCATCTGCCGCCGATGTAAATTTTATAACCGTCCACGCAGTCGATGGCATGGAAGGGGCACACTTTCACGCAGCGGCCGCAGTTGTTGCACGTCTTGTCGTCGCGGACGAACTTCTTGTCCGTAAGGCTTGCCGAATGGATGGGGCATTCCTTGACGCACGCATTGCACCCGCGGCACAGCTCGGGCATGGGCACGGGCATTCTTTGTCCGACGATGCCGATGTCGTTGAGGTCGGGCTTCACGCAGTTGTTGGGGCAGCCGCCCACCGCGATCTTGAACTTGTGGGGGAGAGCGACGCCGCGGTACCCCTCATAAAAGAGGGTGTGCAGCTTTTTCGAAAGGGCGAAGGTGTCGATGAGCCCGTATTGGCAGGTCGTGCCCTTGCACGAGACGACGGGTCTCACCTTTGCGCCCGTGCCGCCCGTCTCAAGCCCGCGTTCCTTCAAAAAGGCGATGAGCGCTTCCGCGTTCGCATAGGGGACGCGCTGGATCTCGCAGGTGAGGCGCACGGTCATGGCGATCTCTCCGTCGCCGAACTTCCTGGCCGCCTCCGAAATGGCGTTCATCTCTTCCGAGGTGATCTTTCCGTTTGCCGTGATGACGCGGACGTTGAAACAGTCCGCTGTCGTCTTGTCGCGCAAAAAACCGAGCCCTTTGAGGCGGGTCACCTCGGCTTGGGGAACGGTGCACTTGGGGTACTTCGCGGGGTCGTAGTTCATAAAACTCCTCCTGTTCTCTTCGGTCTTATATATAGTTTAACGCATTTGCGGCAAAATGTCAATGGGGGAGGGGAGATGCGCCTGTTTTCCGCCCAAAACTCTGCCGCAAAACGCCGTTTTGCCCAAAACAGCCCGCCCCAAACGCCCTGTTTCGAAATTTGTCGAAATAAAATGCCGCCGAGGGGTTGACAAAATTCGAAATGTGTGCTATCCTTGTTTCGAAAAATATCGAAAGAAGTGCAAAAAGGGGGGGTAGATGAAGAAGAACGTATGGGAGGCGTTATCTGACAGCACGCGGCGGGAGATATTAAAACTTTTGAGATCGCGCCCGCACACGGCGGGGGAGATCTGCGATCAGTTCTCGCTTTCGCCCGCGACCGTCTCGCATCACATCTCCGTCCTCAAAGAGAGCGAGCTCATCACGGGCGAGCGCCGCGCCCAGACCATCGTCTATCACCTCAACACGACGGTCGTGCAGGAGATGATGCGCGCGCTTGCAGGGCTCCTGGACTGAGCGCGCTCCGTGCGACTTGGCGGGGCTCTTGGATTGAGTGCTCGGCGAGCATTTGCCCCGCCCGATCCGCACACTTCGCCCTTAGCGGGCTTTCGAATTTCCGCTTTGCGCGGAACAAAAACGAAAAAGAACAAGGAGGAGCTTTATGCAGCATTTCAAGACCGCCATCCTCTATACCGTACTTTCTCTTTTGAGCCTCTTGGCGTTTACGGTCGGGATCCTCTTCCTTCCCGAGGAGGTCGCCGTCCACTTCAACTACGAGGGCGTGTGCGACCGCATGGGCTCCCCGTGGGTGTATATCTCGCTGCCTGCCGCCGCGGCGCTCGTTTCGGGCGGGCTGTTTGCCGCCGCTTTGAAGGAGGATAAAAACGCCCGCATCCTCAACATCTGCCTCGTTGTGGTGGGAGCGGTCTTGACCGTCCTCGGCTGGGTGCTCTTTGCACTCGGGGCGCAGGGAACGCAGCTCGGCGAAAAGCTGAACTTTCCCTTTGCCGCCGCCATTTTGCTGCCCCTTGCCATCCTCATCATGGTGATGGGAAATTATATGCCCGTTGCGGGGCGCAACAAGTGGTTTGGCCTCCGCACGAAGGAGACGCTTGCAAGCGACTATGTCTGGGAGAAAGCCAACCGCTTTTCGGGCATACTTATGTTCGCGGCAGGGGCGCTGAGTGCCGCCGCCTCCGTCCTCTTTTCCGTCCTCGGGCTCGACTTTGTCGCGCTCATCGTGACGGTCGCGCTCATCCTCATCGTCACCGTCATCTCTCTCGTCTATGCGCATCGTATCGCAAAGCGCGTGCCCGAAGATGCGGACAATACACAAGAAACCAAGTAAGGAGTCAATATGGAAGAAAATGCCATCGTGCGGGCGGAAGGGCTCAGAAAGACCTTCACGCTCTCGCAAAAACAGCAGAAGCTCGAAAAGACCGCCGAAAAGCGCAAAGTCGCGGTGGACGGCTTGTCCTTTTCTGCCTACCGCGGCGAGATCTACGGGCTTCTTGGCCCCAACGGCGCGGGCAAGACGACGACGCTCCGCATCCTCTCCACGCTCATCCGCCCCGATGAAGGCGACGCCTTCGTGGGCGGCTGTTCCGTCCTTCGCGAAGGGGAGAAGGTGCGCGATAAGATCGGCTTCATGACCAGCGAATTAAAGCTCGAGGGCTTCTTTACCCCGAGCTATCTCTTTGACTTTTTCGGCGCGATGCACGGCGTCGGGAAAGATGCGCTCGCCGCCCGCAAACAGGAGCTCTTTTCTCGCTTCGGCATCGACCGCTTCGCCGAAGTCAAGGTGAGCGATCTTTCGACGGGCATGCTGCAAAAGGTCTCGCTCGTCGTCGCCATCGTCCACGATCCCGAAGTCGTCATCTTCGACGAGCCGACGAACGGCCTCGACGTGCTCACGGCAAAGGTCGTCACCGACTTTTTGATCGAGCTCAAAAACATGGGGAAGAGCATCCTCCTCTCCACGCACATCTTCTCCCTTGTCGAAAAACTGTGCGACAGGGTGGGCGTCATCATCGACGGCAGGATGGCTGCCGAAGGAACGCTCGAAGAACTATGCGGCGGATGCAGCCTCGAAGATAAGTTCTTTGAAATTTACCGCAACATCAAGGGGGAGATCGTATGAAACTCAAAGCGCTCATCCAAAAGGAATTTCAGCGGTTCTTCCGCGATCCCAAACTTATCGCTACGCTCGTTCTCCCGGGCGTCCTCATCTATTTTATCTATTCGCTCCTCGGCAGCGCCATCTGGGACGGCGAGAAGAATTATTCCTACGACGTCCTCGTCTATGGCGCTTCGCCGAAAGTCGAGGCGCTCTTCGAAGCTTCCTTCGGGGAAAGTCTCACCCTCACCCGCACCGAGGACAAGGAGAACGCCAAAGCGCAGGTCAAGGCGGGCAGCGTAACGGCGCTTATCGCCTTTTCCGAAGATTTCGACAACGCCGTCTCGGAATACGACCCCATGAGCGGGGAGAAGGCGCCCGCGATCGAGATCTTCTACCGCTCGGCGGACGATGCGAGTTCTGCGTTCTACACGGCGGCGACGTCGCTGCTTTCCGCGTACGAGGGGGAGATCTCCAACGCCTTTGATGTCAACCTCGGCGGCGAGCAGTACGATTTCTCGTCGACGTCCGAAGTCGTGATGACCATCTTAGGGGGGCTCCTTCCCTTCCTCGTCGTCACCCTCATCTTCTCGAGCTGCATGAGCATCACGCTCGAATCGGTGGCGGGGGAGAAGGAGCGGGGGACGCTCGCGACCATCCTCGTCACGTCCGTCAAGCGCACGGACATCGCCCTCGGCAAGGTGCTGCCGCTGTCGTGCATCGCGGCGCTCGGCGCGCTCTCGAGCTTTTTGGGCATCGCCCTCAGTATGCCAAAACTCATGGGGCTTTCGCTCGGCGGCATGTTCGTGGAGTACGCCTTTGGCGATTACATCCTGCTGCTTGCGCTCATCGTCTCCATCGTGCCGCTCATCGTCTCGGCAATGACTGCCATCTCGACGTACGCCAAGTCGGTGAAGGAAGCGTCCTCCTACACGGGCGTCATCATGATCGTCGTCATGGTGCTCTCGCTCGTCTCGGCGTTCCTCTCGGGCATCGGCGATTGGGTCGCCGTCATCCCCGTGCTCGGCACCGTGGTCGCCATCCAGACGGTGTTGGAAGGCGGAGCCGCGCTCCTTATCGGTCTCATCGCCATCGGTATCAACCTCGTCTTCACGGCGCTCTTCATCCTGTTGGTGGCAAAGATGTTAGGCAGCGAGCGCATCATGTTCGGCAAATGAGTTTGGGCAATATTCATCGGCTGAATACTTTGTCGCCTTTGCGCACTCCTTCGTCGGAATGTGGCGCATTTTGCGGGTGTCTGCCCTTCGGGCAAACACCGCGCTTACAATGCCAATTCCTCCTCTTCCCAAAAAATCTTTGCGCTGCAAATCTTTTTTGGGAGGGGAAGGGGTTAAGCTCCCTTCGTCGCTTGCGCAGGCTCCTCGTCTCAGCCGCGACTATTACCCAAACGATGGGCTTTGTCGTCGAGAAAGGGGAGAACTCCGCGCGCTCCTTGTCTTGCTTGCATCTCCTCCGCGGCGATGAGCTTTATTGATATCACCCAAACGATGAACTGATCGTCAAGCGCGAAATATCTGCGGCGATGAGCTGCACCTTATTTTAGCCTCCTCTTCGGGGAGGTGGCATGCTGTCCGACGCATGTCGGCAGCGTGACGGAGGGAGTGAAAGTTTTCCACCGCGCGAGACGGTGGCTTGCCGAAGGCAAGACGGAGGGGTTGTTGATCCCGCTGCCGTCTGTCCTTACGGCTCTTCATATCTCCCGCAAAAGTCGCGCAGCGAGTTTTGCGGGATAAAAAATCGGGGGCTTGCCGAAACGGCAAGCCCCCGATTTTTTATAAGAGAATCAATTGTTATTCGGCTCAATACATCCCGTCCATGCCGCCGCCTGCGGGTGCGGGCGCTGCGGGAGGGGTGGGGATATCGGTGACGATGGACTCCGTCGTCAGCAGCGTCGAAGCGACGGAAGCCGCATTCTGGAGCACCGAGCGCGTGACCTTGGTGGGGTCGATGATGCCGCTCTCTTCCATATCGGTGTAGACGTTCTTCAGAGCATCGAACCCGAAGTTTGCGTCGCCCTTCGAAAGAATTTTCTCGACGATGACCGAGCCGTCCAGCCCTGCGTTCGCCGCGATCTGACGGACGGGCTCCTCGCACGCCTTGAGGATGATGGAAGCGCCCGTCTTTTCGTCGCCTTCGAGCGTTGCGACGAGTTCCTTGATGACGGGCACGCAGGAAAGAAGGGCGCTGCCGCCGCCGGGCACGAAGCCTTCCTCGACTGCCGCTCTCGTCGCTGCGAGGGCGTCGTCGATGCGCAGCTTCTTCTCCTTCATCTCGACCTCGGTCGCCGCGCCGACGTTGATGACTGCCACGCCGCCCGCAAGCTTTGCAAGGCGTTCCTGCAGCTTTTCTCTGTCGTAGTCGGAAGTCGTTACCTCGATCTGCGCCTTGATGGACGCGACGCGTTCCTTGATATTTTCCTTGTCGCCCGCGCCGTCGATGATGGTGGTGTTGTCCTTGTCGACCTTCACCTGGTTGGCTCTGCCGAGCATATCCGTCGTCACATCCTTGAACTCATAGCCGAGATCGGACGAGATGACCGTACCGCCCGTGAGGACTGCGATATCTTCGAGCATCGCTTTTCTCCTGTCGCCGAAGCCGGGCGCCTTGACGGCAACGCAGTTGAACACGCCCTTGAGCTTGTTGACGATGAGGGCGGCAAGCGCGTCGCCTTCGACGTCCTCTGCGATGATGAGGAGGCGTGCGCCCTGCTGAGCAAGGGGCTCGACGATGGGCAGGATCTCCTGCAGATTGCTGATCTTCTTGTCGGTGATGAGGATGTAGGGGTTATCGAGCACGGCTTCCATCTTCTCGGTGTTGGTCACCATGTAGGCGGAAGCATAGCCTCTGTCGAACTGCATGCCTTCGACGGTGGTGAGCTCGGTCGAAGTGGTCTTGCCCTCTTCGACGGTGATGACACCGTCCTTGCCGACGATCTCCATCGCATTCGCAATGAGTTCGCCGACCGTCTCGTCGCCCGCCGAAATGGAAGCGACCTGCGAAATAGCCTTCTTGCCTTCCACCTTCTTCGAGATGGACTGAAGCTGCTTGACGGCGGCGTCCACTGCCTTCTCGATGCCCTTTCTCAAAATGATGGGGTTGGCGCCTGCCGCGAGGTTTTTCAGACCCTCTCTGATGATGGCCTGCGCGAGGAGCACGGCGGTCGTCGTGCCGTCGCCCGCGACGTCGTTGGTCTTCGTCGAAACTTCTTTCACGATCTGCGCGCCCATGTTCTCGAAGGGATCGGGAAGTTCGATCTCCTTTGCGATGGTCACGCCGTCGTTGGTGATGAGGGGTGCGCCGAACTTCTTGTCGAGCACCACGTTGCGGCCCTTGGGCCCTAAGGTGATCTTCACCGTATCTGCAAGCGTGTTCACGCCCTTTTCAAGGGCTTTTCTTGCGTCATCTCCGTATTTGATCTGCTTTGCCATAACACAAAACTCCTTATTAGATTTGTTTTAGAAAGATCAGTCCTCGACCACGGCGAGGATATCGCTCTGCTTGATGATGGTGAACTCCTTGCCGTCCACCTTAAAGTCCGTGCCTGCATACTTGGAGCAGAGCACCTTGTCGCCCACCTTCACCTGCATGGTGACTTCCTTGCCGTCGATGACCCCGCCGGGGCCGACTGCAACGACGACGCACGTCTGCGGCTTCTCCTGTGCGGAAGCGGGGAGAATGAACCCGCTCTTCGTCTTCTCTTCGACGTTCGCCGCTTCGACGACGACTTTGTCGAACAATGGTTTGATGTTCATACTGACCTCCTTAAACGTTGAACGGACGCCGAAGGGCGCCGTATTTTGGCTCGATGCCTTTTTCCCTTCTATTATAAACGCCCGAAAAGTGCGCTCAAACGGGGAAGTGTCATTTTTTTGGCGAAATTTTCCTAATTTTTTGCGAGCGTCTGCCGCGCGGGCGTAAGCCGAGTTGACTTTTCCTTGAAAAATTGTTATAATCAAACTATAAGAGGGGCATTTCTTTGCTCCGAGGGGGTATTTCGTGGATAAATGGGATGAACGTTTCATGGAACTGACGCGTCACGTCGGCGGCTGGGCGAGCTGTTTCCGCCGCAAGGTGGGGGCGGTCATCGTGCGCGAGAAGCGCGTCATGACGACGGGCTACAACGGCGCGCCGTCGGGCATCCCTTCCTGTATGGAGAAGGGCGAGTGCCTGCGCGAAAAGCTCAACATCGCGAGCGGCACGCGCGCGGAGCTGTGCTACGGCGTCCACGCCGAGCAGAACGCCATCATCCAGGCGGCGAAATACGGCATCAACATCACGGGGGCGACCCTCTACTGCACCCACCAGCCCTGCGTCATCTGCGCGAAGATGATCATCAATGCAGGGATCAGGCGCGTCGTCTACGACGAAGGCTATCCCGACGAGTTCTCCATGCAGCTCTTCCGCGAAGCAGGGACCGTCATCGAAAAATATTCCGATCTTCAAGATCGCAAGGAGAAATAACATGCATCCCATCGTCACCTTTGAAATGGAGGACGGCTCCGTCTTCCGCGCCGAACTTTATCCCGAGCTCGCGCCCAACACCGTCAACAATTTCTTGTCCCTCGTAAAGAAGGGCTTTTACGACGGCATCATCTTCCACCGCGTCATCGAAGGCTTCATGATCCAGGGAGGGGACCCCAAGGGCGTCGGCACGGGCGGCCCCGGCTACCACATCAAGGGGGAGTTCAAGGCAAACGGCGTGGAAAACCCCGTGAAGCACGAGCGCGGCGTCCTTTCCATGGCGCGCGCACAACACCCCGATTCCGCGGGCTCGCAGTTCTTCGTGATGCACGCGGCTGCACCCTATCTCGACGGGCAGTACGCCGCCTTCGGCAAAGTCATCGAGGGGATGGAGACGGTGGACGCCATTGCCACAACGCCGACCGACTTCCGTGATAAGCCCTTGAAGGAGCAGAAGATGAAGAAGGTCACGGCGGAAACCTTCGGCGAAAGCTATCCCGAGCCCGAAAAAATCGTCTGAAATAGCACAATATCTTGATTATGCGTGACATAATTGGGGTAAAACTTTTGTTTTTGGACTGTTAGGAGAGTATTATGTCAGACAAACTATTGTACGAAAACCCCTTGACGACCCGCTATGCGAGCCGCGAGATGCTCATCAACTTCGGCGATGAAAAGCGCTTCCGCCTGTGGAGGCAGCTCTGGGTCGCGCTCGCGGAGAGCGAAATGGAGCTCGGGCTTCCCATCACGAAAGAGCAGGTGGAAGAGCTCAAAGCGCACATCGACGACATCGACTACGAGCGCGCCGAAGAGTACGAACGCCAAAAGCGGCACGACGTCATGGCGCACGTCGCGGCATTCGGCGACGTCGCTCCCTCCGCAAGGGGCATCATCCATCTGGGCGCGACGAGCTGCTTCGTCGACTGTAACTCCGAGCTCATCATCATGCGCGACGCGCTCGATATCATCGAACAAAAGCTCGTCAACGTCATGGATAAACTCCGTTCCTTCGCGCTCAGATATAAGGATCTCCCGACGCTCGGCTTCACGCACCTTCAGCCCGCGCAGCTCACGACGGTGGGCAAGCGCGCGACGCTCTGGCTGCAGGATCTCATGCTCGACTACGAGAGCCTGCAAAATCTCAAGGAGCACTTCAAGCTCCGCGGCGTCAAGGGCACGACGGGCACCCAGGCAAGCTTTTTGGAGCTTTTCGACGGCGACGAAGAGAAGGTCAAAGAACTTGAAAAGCGCGTCGTTTCGAAGATGGGCTATGAAAAGGTGTACGGCGTCACGGGGCAGACGTACCCCCGCAAGTTCGACTACAACGTCCTCTGCGTGCTCTCCCAGATCGCGCAGAGCGCCTACAAATTCTCCAACGACATCCGCCTTCTGCAGCACATGAAGGAAGTGGAGGAGCCCTTCGAAAAGACGCAGGTCGGTTCTTCGGCGATGGCATACAAGCGCAACCCGATGCGCTGCGAGCGCATGGGCTCTCTTTGCCGCTATCTCGTCTCCCTTCCCATGAACTCGGCGGTCACGGCTTCCACGCAGTGGTTCGAGCGCACGCTCGACGACTCTGCCAACCGCCGCATCGTCAACGCGCAGGCATTCCTCACGGCGGACGCCATCCTCACCATCTACATGAACGTCGCGGAAAACCTCGTCGTCTACGAGAAGGTCATCGCAAAGCACATCGCGCAGGAGCTTCCATTCATGGCGACGGAGAACATCATGATGGAGTGCGTCAAGGCGGGAAAAGACAGGCAGGAGCTGCACGAGCGCATCCGCGTACTTTCGCAGGAAGCGGGCGCCAACGTCAAAGTCAACGGCGGAGAGAACGACCTTCTCGATCGCATCCGCAAAGATCCCATGTTCGAAGCCGCGCACGATAAGCTCGAAGAGATCCTGGAGCCCAAGAAATTTGTCGGCCGCGCCCCTCATCAGACGGAGGAGTTCATCAAAAACGAGATCGACCCCATCCTCGAAAAGCACCGCGCCGTCCTCGGCGCCACGGGCGAAGTGCGCGTCTGAGCGTCCGTCCTCCGTCCAAACTGAAGACTTTTAAAAAACCGCGGAAATTTCCGCGGTTTTTGTCATATAGCCGACCTTTTCCGTCTCTTTCTGTTATCATGGGGGCAAAGACATCGGGAGGGCCACTATGGCGCAGCAGACGATCACCATCCGGGTGAACGGGAAACATGCCGAAACAGATTTTCATGACATCGTTTCCTTCAACGAAAACAGTTACAGGCTTTATTTTGAATTTGACGGAGAATGGGATGATTACTCTCAGCGTGTCGCCGTCGTTTTGTGGGCGGGCGGCTGCCGCGAGCAGCTCTTTACGGGCAGCTCCTGCGATATGCCCGCCGTTTTGTCCTCCGACTGCGATACGGTATTTGTCGGGGTCTACAGCGCGGACGGAGAGGGAGGGCGCATCGCAAGTTCTTTCGTGCGCCTTCGCTGTCTTGCGGGGGCGTACTGCGAACCGGAAGACGTGCCGCAAAAGACGCTGCACGAACAGATCCTCGACCTTCTGAATGAGTACGACTTTTCCGCGCTCACGCGCAAGGTCGACCCCGGCTGCTATTCCGCCGTGGACGTCAACGCTTACGGGTTCGTGACGGGCGGGAAGCAGATCGTGGAAGTGGGTGCGGAAGGACAGGCGCAGCCGAGCGCGTCGCTCGCGGACGGCGGTCTCTTTTTCAAACAAGAGGAGGGCGGATATACGCTCTGCTACTTTTCGGGCGGCGAGCTCGAACCCATCTCCGGGCTCGCGGGCGGGAGCGGAGGCGGGGGCGCGGTGACTTCCGTCAACGGGCAGACGGGCGCAGTCACCATCGGGAAGTACGATCTCGGGCTTGCGGCAGTCGCCATTTCGGGCTCGTATAACGACCTCGAGGACAAGCCCGCGGCAGGCGCGGTGACTTCCGTCAACGGGCAGACGGGCGCGGTCACCATCGGGAAGTACGATCTCGGGCTTGCGGCGGTCGCCATTTCGGGCTCGTATAACGACCTCGAGGACAAGCC